>JAYREA010000011.1:0-111224 GCA_041909135.1 Azonexus sp.
AGCCTGAACACCAGACCCCGTGCCACCCTGGGTTTTAGAACACCGGCGGCTGTCTTCTTCGAAGATTGCGTAAAGCAAAATGCCAACATCCCAACCGGTGTTGCACTTGATGTTTGAGACCGCCCAGCCTTTCCGCGGGTGGTGACCGAAATACTCGCCACGCTGGACGATGATGGCGCAACGCTTGGAGCGCTGGTTCATCATGTCGAGCGTGACCCGGTGATCACCGCCCGCGTGCTGTCGATTGCTAATTCGGCGGCAATGGCGGGGCACTCAGGCTCCGATGTGCGCGACGTTCGCAAGGCCGTTTCGCTGATCGGCCTGCAAAAAATCCGCGAAATCACGCTGGCCGTCAGTCTGGCCGAATTCGCGCATGGCTGCCGCATGGCCTCGTATTTCTGGGAGCACAGCGTGGCCGTCGGCATCTGCGCACTGGAAGTCGGCCGCTTCACCCATCAGCCTTCAGACTACGCGCTGGTTGCCGGCTTGCTGCACGACATCGGGCAACTCTGGATGGCGCATTTCCACCCCCTCGAATTCCAGATGGTGCGCTCCGCGGCCAGTAGCGGCACCGAGAGTATCAACGAAATCGAGCAGCGCTACTTCGGCGTAGACCACTGCCACATCGGACGCTTGCTGGCGACCCACTGGGGTCTTCCGCAATCGGTCATTGATGCGATCTACTTCCACCATGATCCCGACCAAGGCCTTGGTGAAAGCCTGGTCGCTATTACCCATGTGGCGGAAGTGCTCTCCAACGCGCTGGATCTGACCGGTCGTGACGGAAACATGGTCGCCAACATGTCAGCCGCCGCCTGCGAAAAACTGGGAATCGACTGGAGCCAGGATCTCGGCCCGCTGTTTGGCCGTATCGAGGCCCGGACCGAATACGCTTGCCGGGTGTTTCGCTAACCGAACTAGGCGCATCGCCTGCGATAACCAACAATAGGGGGCTGAACCCTATTGTTCAAAAATATGAATGAAAGCCTTCGTCTTCAAATTTAAATGAGGTAAGCGTTTTCAAACCGACAGTATTTTTTGTCAATAAAAAATGCTCTCGAACAGCGTCTTCCTTATTTGATTTTGACAACCATTCTGGAAGGATTGCTTTGCTTCTTAAGAACGCCTCAAATTCATTTATGCGCTTCGAGCTAAACGACTGACTATCCTTTACGGAGATTAAATCTATAACCCGAGCGTTGTTAGAGAAATTAACCAACGAATCTGTTGAGAAAATAAATTTTCCTTGAGATGCAGCTTCGGCAATGAGAATCGTACGCACGCACCATGTAATGCGCCGATTAATTAATGTTTTGTTTCCTATGTTTCTGTGGAAATTAACTAGATACCAGCCAAGATCTACGGCATTTGATAACTCTTTTTGATAGGAACTTTTTAGGTTGAACTCTCGTTTTAATTCATCAAAAATTCCCATTGGATCAAAAATTGGGACACCTTCTTTTACCAAATGAAGGGCAAAGAGCTCGCCGGACCTTGCTATTCCGAAGATTAGTTTCTTGGGGTAGCAAGCAAGGTTAACATTGTTTTTCACAATCATTCGATACCGGCGTTCATTCGTGATTGCCAGCATATCGACATCTGAACCTGGCTTTTGGTCACCTCGTGCGCAGCTTCCGTATAAGATCAAACAATCAGCTGACATTATCTTACTCGGCTCAGTCGATTAATTAATGTTGGCACAAATACGGCGTACCACCAGATGCCCAGTAACATATTCATCGAGAATGCAAGTTGAACTATGAAATCAGATGTGGCGGTCGAGAATTTTGTAAATCCAACTAGTAGCGTTATTTCCAATGCCGCCAAGCATCCTTCTGGGATATTTCTTTCCAGAGCGCCTATAAGCCAATAGTACCAACCGAAGAAAATAACTATCGCTAGACCTAGCAAGAAACATCTGCCAAGCTTTCCTCCCCACCCATTAAATCTACCCGATAATAAAACCATTCCTTGCTCTAAATAGAGAGCAGGTAAGCGAAATAGTGCAATTAAGACTAAGAGTTTGGAGCTTCTATCGTGGCATAAGGTATATGAGTCCTGCGATATCTTCGATTTGATAACCTGGTTGGTGTAAGTCATCACCGATTCGTAAAATGCCTCGTCTTCACCTACAGACTGAAGATTTGTCATCAAATTTCTGGCTATTTTCATTTTCGTTTTTTCTAGCCGATATTTCTGATAACTAACGCTTTTGCTCAGTTGCGATAGCGTAGCTTCGTCAGTGTTGGTGTATGCGGAATCAATAAAGTTTTCTGGGTTAGATATCACGCAGTCTGACATATGCATCTCGAGGGATGACAATCCAACATCAATCCAAGAGCAGTCCAAGAAGTCACAGGCTTCAAAAGTTGATGTGCTAAGGGATGTTCTTTCGAACAAGCATTTTGAGAACTTTACGCCGACCCATTTGGTTCGGCCGAAGTCGCATAGTTGAAATTTGCAATCCTTGAAAGTAATTCGAGGGCCGCGGAAATCGCCTGAAAAATCACAGTTTGAAAAAACGATGCCGGGAATATGGAAGGATTTTTGATCACCAATTATTTCCAAGAGCTTGGTAGCTGTACAAACCAGTGCAGTAGGCCCTTTGTTATGCTCAATGCCCCAATCAAACTCGGTTGATGGTTCGTTTTTTTCCGGTTGATAGACAGGTTCCCAATAGTTATTTTCGCGCTTTCCGAATGCCACTGCCTTACCTCTATATCAAGATTGCTATGCCCGAATTTCATGACCGGGGAATGGGGGCAATTTTATCAGTACGCTTGAGTGGCCGGGCTATCGAGGACGATTTCACTATCGCACAATTGGGAACAGCCCACGGTTTAATTGAGGTCAGCTGGATTTTTTTTGCTAAAGCCTCGGCAACATTTGGATTTTCGCCATTTTTTCCGGTTGACCGTGGAAAGCTGAATTCTCCGCTACGGTGCCGCCTGCTCCAGCACCGGCCAGATCCGCCAATGCCCGCAGGCCGAGCGGGCGCGGCGTTCGGAGTTGTCCCAGCCGCCGCCGATGCAGAGGCCTTCCGAGGTTTCAGATTCGATGATCACGGTGCCCGGCTCGGTGCCGGGTTGGCGCCAACCGCTCCAGCGCTCGCAACTGGCGCAGCGTTTGCGGTCGACGGCCTGGCTCAGCAAGTTTTCGCGGCCTTGCAGGAGGCGATGGTTTGGGCGGCCGGGGCAACCGGGCCGCCAGCACCGATCCAGCCCTTGATGCCGGCCTTGACGTTGTAAACCGTGGCGTAGCCGGCCTGTTGCGACAGGAACTGGCTGACCGGCTTGGTGCGGTTGCCGGTGCGGCAGATAACGATGACCGGTTCGTTGGGCTTGGCGATGGGCTTGACCTTTTCGAGCCAGCCGGCGGCATCGTATTTTCCTTGTGCGTCAAAGAAGGTCAGCAGCTTGCTGCCGGCGACGATGCCGGTTTCTTCCCATTCGGATTGCAGGCGGATGTCGATGACCGGAACGCCGCTTTTGGTGAGCTTTTCGAGCTGGGCGTTGTCGATGTCGATCACTTCTGCGTGGGCGAACTGGCTGGCGGCAAGGAGGCAGGCGAGGAGTAGGCGGCGCATGGTGGTCTCGTTCATAAGAAAACGCTGATTATATGGGGAGCCTTACTGCTTTTGCTGGCGCTTCATCATTTCGCGCACCTGCGGATCGTTCATCATTTCCTGCATGTTGAATTTCTGCATGCCCGGCATGATCACGTCGCCCGGCTTCTGGCCGGCCTTGCAGGGGCCGAGCCAGCGGGCTTCCTGAACCATCTTCATTTCCTTCATGCCGTGCTGGGGAGGATCGTAGCGAACCACCATGTCGTTGCGGTAGGCCGAGTCGAAATCGCCGGTGATGACTGAGTCGCTGGTGCTGGTCACGCCCTCATGCTTGCAGACGGCATGGATGGTGACCTTGCCGGCGCCGCGGCTGACATCCATGACCGGGCAATTGACTTTTTCCTTGGCGCGTTCCTGCATCACGTTGTCGCTGGCCTGATCGACGCACATCTGCATCGGGCCTTGCGAGGGCATGCCGGCCATCTGGGTTTTCATTTCCCACAGCCCGGATTTCCGGCGCGGGGCATCGGCGGCGTCGGCCGGAATGGCGAAGAGGCCGGCGAGCAACAGGGGAAGGATGCGCAGTGGGCTCATGGCGGGGTCTCCTGAAGAGTGGCTAGTAATAATCGTAGTCTGCTTTGGGGAATGCGTCATGGGATAATCCGCGCTTTTTACGGGAACCGGCATGGCGCTCAAATCCACCATCTTCAAGGCCGAATTGCAGCTCGCCGACCTCGACCGTTCGCACTTTGGCGACTACTCGCTGACGATTGCCCGGCACCCGTCGGAAACCGACGAACGCATGATGGTCCGTCTGCTGGCCTTCGCGCTTAATGCTTCGGAAACACTGACCTTCGGGCGTGGCTTGTCGGCCACCGACGATGAAGGGGATTTGCAGGATCTGGACGCCACCGGCAGCATCGAACGCTGGATCGATGTCGGCCTTCCCGATGAAAAGCTGATCCGCCGCGCCTGCAATCGGGCGCGCCACGTCATGGTGCTGAGCTACGGTGGCCGGACGGCTGAAATCTGGTGGCAACAAACGCAGTGCAAGGTGTCCGGCCAGAAGAACCTGCGCGTGCTGGCGCTGAGTGTCGAGGACAGCAAAGCCCTGGCCGGCCTGGCTGAGCGCGGCATGCGGCTGCAGTGCACGATTCAGGATGGAACAATCTGGCTGGGCGGCGAGCAGGGCCACGTCGAGTTGAAGCCGAAAGTTCTGCAGGCACCCGAATCGGCATAGAATGTTGGAATAATTTTTCCTTCCGACTGACTTCTTTTTTGCGAGGTGACTATGGCGGCAAATGATGATGACGAATCGACAGCGGTAATCGTTGGGGTTCTGGCGGGTATTGTGCTGGCAGTGGTTGCTGTGGTTTATGGCGCCAGCGCCGGCAAGGGTTACAAGCCGGTTGCGGCACCGGTTGCCGAGCAGGCTGAAATCGCGCCGGTGGGCGAAGCGCTGGCCAAGGTTTATTTCGCCGTTGGCGCTGCGGCGCTTGATGAGGCCGACAAGGGCGTAGTCGCCAAGACGCTGGAAGCGCTGGCTGCCAATGCGCAGGCCATCGTGCTGCTCTCCGGCTTCCATGATCCTTCTGGCGATCCAGCCAGGAATGCTGAACTGGCCAAGCAGCGCGCCATGTCGGTTCGCGATGCGCTGGTGGCCGGCGGTGTTGCGATGGACCGCATCAAGATGCGCAAGCCGGAAACCACGGTGGGCAGTGGCAGCGCCGAGGAAGGGCGCCGGGTCGAGATTCGCGTTCAGTAACGAGCGCGTTTTGGGCGATGAAAAGGCAGGCTGCGGCTTGCCTTTTTGCTTTTTGGGGCCGGAATGATTATTGGCCGCATGTTGGCGGCAAAATAGGCGAATGGAAATTCTATTTCCGGTGAAAGGATGGCCGAATGAAAAAACAGGAACAGCCCAAGGATGATGCTGCGCGCACCGATACCGTCGAGCAGGCGCGGGGTGGCAAGCTTCCGCCGGATTTGAACACGATCAGATTGAAGCCGCCTCGCGATCTGCGAGTCAGCTCGCCGCCGGACTCAACCGATTTCCAGCCGCTCGACAGATTGAAGAAATAGCCCGAGTCAGCGGGGGAGAGCAGGTGACGTGAGCAACGGGATTGTCGTTTCGTGCCTGATGCCGACGTTTTTACGCCAGCCTCTGTTGCCGCGGGCCATCGCCATGTTTCGCGCCCAGCAGCGGCCGGATGCCGAACTGGTCATTGTCAGCGAAGAGGCGCTGCCTGCTGAACTGGTGGCGGCTAATCCCGATATCCGCGTCATCGATTGCCGCGCCGGGCTCAGCCTGGGGGAGAAGCGCAATCTGGCCTGTGAGGCGGCGCGGGGAGAAATATTGGTTCATTGGGATGACGATGACTGGCAGGCGCCTGATCGCCTTGCACGCCAGCTGGCTGCCTTTGCCAGCCCGGAATGCCAGGTATCGGGATCGAGCCGGGTGCACTTTTACGAACCATCGACAGCCCGATGCTGGGAGTACCGCTACGAGAACCGTGATCGCCCGTGGGTTTGCGGTGCGACATTGGCCTACCGGCGGGGCTACTGGCAGAAAAACCGCTTTGCCGACCTGACTGTGGGCGAGGACAACCTGTTTGTCTGGGCGGCCGAGGCGCATGCCGTGCACGACCATCGCGATGCCGGCCTTTGTCTGTGCGCCATTCATGCCCGAAACACGAGCCGGAAAAATACGGCGGATGCCTGGTGGCACCCGATAGCGCTGCCGGGGGAATGGCAGTATCTGATCGGGCGAGATTTGCCTGTTCGTCCGGCGGTTGGTGGAGAATAACCGGCGCCGGGGTTGCTCAGCGTTTGATGACGGCCCAGACCAGTTCGATACCGGCTGAAAGCAGATCGATGACATCGATAATGCCGGCATTTTCGGGTTCTTGTTTCATCCGGCGGTAGCGTGATTTTTCGCGCTCTCGCATAACGATGGCGTCGCCGAGGGCTTCGACATCGCGCGTCGTGCGCCGGACTTCTGCGTGCTGGAAACGGGCCAGTGCCTGCTCGACGGCTGTCGAATCAAGAATGGCGATCGGGGCGCGGCAGTGGCTACAGGCATGGTCCTTCCGGATATCGACCGGGGCGCCGCAACCGTTGCAGCGAATAGTGCCAACTTTCGCCGCCAGCGTTTCAATTTCGCTCCCGCTCAGTTGCCTGACAAAGCCTTTTTCGATCATGAACTGGGCGAAGGTCGTGAAACGACCGTGCTTCTGCAGGCAGCGGTGGTAATTGAATTGACCACCGTGTTTGGCGACATCCAGCCCGTGCAGCAGGCGTTCGTGGCAGCGCGGGCACTTCAGCGGCTCGCCCAGCGGCGTACGTGGATCGTCCTGATGTTCTTGCAGCAGTTTGAAAAATTCGATGATGCCACCCGGGGTGATCTGGACGCTCTCGAACTCGTCGAACCAGATGCCCTGGCACTGAAAGCAGAGGTCGAGAATCACTTCGCCATGATGCAAGCGCTCCAGGCGATGCTTGGTCATGGTCTGCTGGCAGGACGGGCAGGGCAGTGGCTTCATGCCGGTATTATGCCGGACGAATGGTGCCCAGGTTGAGCTTCACACCTTTCTTCATCTTGCCGACGACGTGCATCTCGCAGGCCTTGCAGTCGAATTTCAAGATCAGCTTTTCGTTGCCGTTGATCAGCGTCATCGGGTCCGGCTTCAGGTGCTTCACTTCCTTCGGGCACAGATTGAAGCTGTAGCGCAGGCAGTGGCGGGTGATCATCAGCGAGACCATGCCTTTTTCGTTGCCGGCCTCGTAGGCTTCCTCGATCAGTTTGACGCCGTGTTTTTCGTAGAACTGGCGAGCCTTGGCGTTGAAGACATTGCCGAGGTAGGTCAGTTCGTCCTGCGGATAAGGCACCGGGTTGGCGGCCGGCTCAGCGCGCGGCGGGCGCGGGTGGCTGGCCAGGCGGGCGGCTTCGAGCTTTTCAGTGGCCTCGCGGCGCAGGGCGTTGATGGCGCTGACCGGCAGGAACCACGCCTGCGATAGTTGCAGTTCGACTGGCTCGGCGACGAACATGGTGTTGCCAAACTTGCCGAGGTTTTCCTTCAACTTCGCTTGCGATTGTTCGGGGTTCTGGGCAATTTCGTGGCCGATCTTCTCGTTTTTTTGCAGATCGGCCGTCGCGGTTACGCCATCGTCGTCGGTCAGGGTCAGGCGGAAGCCATTGGCGGTTTCCGAGAATACGGGCTTGACCGAAATGCGGCGGTCGGCCGATTCCTTTTCCAGCGCCCGTTCAAATTCCTGATCGCGGTTGCGGAACAGGGTCGCGCCTTCGGTCAGTTCCTCCGGCATCTCGGCCGGAAACAGTTTCTTGCCTTCGGCCCGGTTGATGCGCATGCCGAGCACGTCGCCATTGGCGTCGTAGAAGCAGACGCCATCGCCGTTGTGGAATTCCTGGTCGGCATTGACGATGAACCAGCCGTCACCGATATCGGCCACTTCACCAATCAACTCGCCGACAAAGGCGGGTGAGTCGAAGGCGCCGATGTCATCCTGGCGGCCACCGGCGAAATAGTCGGTATAGCCACGGTTGAAGGTTTTTTCCGGCTGCGGCGTGAAGGTATAGGTGCTGCGGCCGCTGGAGGCGCGGGTGAATTCGGGGTTGTTGGCGATGATCTCGTCGAGCAGGGTGCGGTAATGCGCCGTGATGTTCTTGACGTAGGAGAGGTCTTTCAGGCGCCCCTCAATCTTGAACGAACTGACGCCAGCACGGGCCAGTTCCAGCATGTTGTCGGTCTGGTTGTTGTCCTTCATCGACAGCAGGTGCTGGTTTTCGGTGATCGTTTTGCCCTTGTCGTCGACCAGTGTATAAGGGAGGCGGCAGGCCTGCGAGCATTCGCCGCGGTTGGCACTGCGCCCGGTATGGGCCTGGCTGATGTAGCACTGGCCGCTGAAGGCGACGCACAGCGCACCATGCACGAAATATTCGAGGGAGAGGGTGGTTTCGCGGGCGACCGACTGGACTTCCTGGATCGACATTTCTCGGGCCAGGACCACTTGCGAAAAGCCGGCGTCCTCAAGGAACTTCACTTTGGCCGGATTGCGGTTGTCGGTCTGCGTGCTGGCATGCAACTGGATCGGCGGCAGATCCATTTCGAGCAGGCCCATGTCCTGGATGATCAGCGCATCGGCACCGGCTTCGTAAAGCTGCCAGGCCAGTTGCCGGCTGTCTTCAAGTTCGTTGTCGTGCAGGATGGTGTTCAGCGCAACGAAGACCTTGGCACGGTAGCGGTGGGCGAAATCACAGAGGCGTTTGATTTCGGCGACATCGTTGCCAGCGCCATAGCGGGCACCGAAAGCTGGGCCGCCAATATAGACGGCATCGGCGCCATGCTTGATGGCTTCAATGCCGAAATCGGCATTCTTGGCCGGGGCGAGGAGTTCGAGCGGGTGTTGAGTTCGGGTCATGGCGCCTTAGTACGTAAAACGCGGGGCAAGTTCTTCAATATTGAACTCGCGCAGGATGGCTTCAGCCCGTTCGCGGGCATTCTTGCGGGGATTGCCGCGCTTGCTGGCGATGATCAGTTCATTCTTCATTGAATGTTCCCAGCCGACCAGTTCGGTCACCGTCACGTCGTAGCCATGCGACTCCAGCAGCAGGCAGCGCAGCACGTTGGTCAGGTGGCTGCCCAGTTCGCGGGTATGGATGGGGTGTCGCCAAAGTTCCGACAGTGGCGTCTTGCCTAGCGATTCATTCTTTTTGGCACGCATCGTGGCGGCGACTTCGGCCTGGCAGCAAGGAACTAGGACGATGTGGCGAGCATTACGGGTGAGGGCGAAGCGGATCGCGTCATCAGTGGCCGTGTTGCAGGCGTGTAGCGCTGTCACGACATCGACGGTCTCTGGCAGTTCGCTGGACGAGAGCGAATCCTCGACCGTGCAGGCCATGAAGCGCATCCGCGGAAAGCCAAGCCGGGCGGCCAGTTCGCGCGATTTCTCGACCAGTTCGGCGCGGGTTTCGATACCGACAATCTCGCCGCTGGCACGGTCCTTGAAATAGAGATCGTAGAGGATGAATCCGAGGTAGGACTTGCCGGCCCCGTGGTCGACTAAGGTCTCGGCGCCATCCAGCAGTGGTTCGATGAATTGATAGAGGTGGTAGACCTGCTTGAGCTTGCGCCGCGTGTCTTGGTTGAGCTTTCCATCGCGGGTCAGGATGTGCAGTTCCTTGAGCAGTTCAAGGGACTGGCCGGGACGGATTTCCGGGATGGCGGGGGCGGTATTGGGCTTCTTCATGGGGCGCAATTATCGCATTCAAACTTCTGTTGAAATTGTGTCAACCGAATCAAAGTCGGGTCGTTATTAGGCTCATGGTGATCAAACACCGCAAACAAACGGAGAGTGAGAAATGGGCAGTCTGAGCAATGAATCCTTCGAGCAGTTTCTGGATTCCCTGAAGAAAGCCGGTATTACAATTTCCAACGAAGTCGAACTGCGCGAGCGTTTGGCTGAAGCACAACGCTGGCGTTTTGCCTTCCAGACCCTGGCAGCCAACGGCAAGACCATCGGAATCTGCTTTGAAGATCATTCCGAAGGCCGTAACGAAGCAGAAATTACTCGTGCGTTTAACGAATTCCAGTTTTCCGAAAAGAGCAAGGCAGTTTTCTCAGCCAGCCTGAAGCACTAAAATCCACACACACCGGTTTTGAGCCTCGCATTGGCGAGGCACGAAAGAAGAACGGGCGCCGAAATGGCGCCCGTTTTGCATGAAGGCTATGGTTGGCCTTGGCCGGTCAGCGACCAAGTGCCAAATCGGGTAAACGCCATAACAACCGTGCTCATTCAAACTCCTGCTTGGGCTATGGCATCAAACGCGAGGAACGGGGCGCACGACCAGGACGTTCTTTCCCAGCACCGGGTTCCCCATGTATTCCAGGCCCACTTCTTCTGCCGAGATGAGCGCCAGTTCCACGCGTCCCTGATACCGTTTCAAGAAGCGCTCAATAGTTTCGCCTTCGTCACATCCTCTCTGAAACTTCCAGAATCCGCCGACATCGGTCTCCGAGGTGGGCCCGAACATGCTTAGTACGGCCCAGCCCTGGTGAGGGTTCTTGACCTTGTAATCGCTCATGGTCTCCAATTCGGCGAGACCTGCAAGCTCAGTAAGTAAGGACATGGCAAATGGTCAAAATCAGCGGGTGATCGGCTTGTAGCGAATCCGCTTCGGCTTGGCGCCTTCTTCACCCAGGCGACGGCGTTTGTCCTCTTCGTATTCCTGATAGTTGCCGGTGAAGAAGTTCCACTGCGAATCGCCTTCGGCGGCCAGGATGTGCGTACAGATCCGGTCGAGGAACCAGCGGTCGTGTGAGATGACCATCGCACAGCCGGCGAATTCGAGCAGCGCATCTTCCAGGGCGCGCAGCGTTTCGACGTCAAGGTCGTTGGACGGTTCGTCGAGCAGCAGCACATTGCCGCCCGCCATCAGCGTCTTGGCCAGGTGCAGGCGACCGCGTTCGCCACCAGACAGATTGCCGACCTGCTTGCCTTGATCCGCACCCTTGAAATTGAAGCGGCCGATGTAGGCACGCGACGGCATCTCGAACTTGCCGATCTGCAGGATGTCGCTGCCTTGGGCCAGTTCTTCGAAAACGGTCTTGGTGCCGTCCAGGCAATCGCGCGACTGATCGACGTAAGCCATCTTGACCGTCGGGCCGACGACGACTTCGCCGGAGTCCGGCTGTTGCTGGCCGGTGATCATCTTGAACAGGGTCGATTTACCGGCACCGTTCGGGCCGATGATGCCGACGATGGCACCAGCCGGAATATTGAAGCTGACGTTGTCCATCAGCAGCTTGTCGCCGAAGGATTTGGTCACGCCGTTGAACTCGATGACCTTGTCGCCCAGGCGTTCGCCGACCGGAATGAAGATTTCCTGCGTTTCGTTGCGCTTCTGGTATTCCTGGCTGGACATTTCCTCAAAGCGGGCCAGACGGGACTTGCTTTTGGCCTGACGCGCCTTCGGATTAGAGCGGACCCATTCCAGTTCCTGCTTCATCGCCTTCATGTGGGCGTCGATCTGCTTGTTTTCGGTTTCCAGGCGGGCTTCCTTCTGCTCGAGCCAGGAAGAGTAGTTGCCCTTGTACGGAATGCCGTGGCCACGGTCGAGTTCGAGAATCCACTCGGCGGCGTTGTCGAGGAAGTAACGGTCGTGGGTGACGGCGACGACGGTGCCCGGGAAGCGGACGAGGAACTGTTCCAGCCATTCGACCGATTCGGCGTCAAGGTGGTTGGTCGGTTCGTCGAGCAGGAGCATGTCGGGCTTTGCGAGCAGCAGTTTGCACAGCGCAACGCGGCGCTTTTCACCGCCGGAGAGCACGCCGATTACGGCATCCCAGGGCGGCAGGCGCAGGGCGTCGGCGGCCAGTTCCATCTGGGCTTGAGTATCCGAGCCGGCGGTGGCGATGATCGCTTCCAGGCGGGCCTGTTCTTCGGCCAGCTTATCGAAATCGGCTTCCGGATCGGCGTAGGCGGCATAGACCTCGTCCAGCTTGGCCTGCGCCTGCATGACTTCACCAAGGGCCGATTCGACTTCCTCGCGTACCGTCTTGGCTGGGTCGAGCTGCGGTTCCTGCGGCAGGTAGCCGATGGATACCCCGGCTAGGTGTTGCACTTCGCCGTCGTATTCCTTGTCCACGCCGGCCATGATTTTCAGCACGGTCGATTTGCCGGAACCGTTCAGGCCGAGCAGGCCAATCTTGGCGCCGGGGAAAAAGGAGAGGGAAATATCCTTGATGATCTGACGTTTGGGCGGGACGATCTTGCTGACCCGAAGCATCGACATTACATATTGAGCCATTCGCTTGCCTGTCTTTATGAGTGAGTTTTTTCGATGCGCGAAGTCTACGGGGCTTCAATGCAAATGACCAGCCTCCCGGATGCCGGGGGCTGGCCATTGTTGGTTTGAGTTGAGCGAGAAAACTAGAAGTGAAGGTTGCCGAGCGTGCGGTGCAGCAGGATGGCAGGGGCTTCGACGCGCGGGCAGGTGCGGAGTGATCCGACCTGGGTAAAGCCGAGCTGCCGACGGTAATAGCCGGCGTGCCGAGGGTTGACCTCGATGACGACATCGGTGCCGCCAAAGACGGCCCTGGCGTATTGATAGGCGGCCTTGAAGAGTGACTGCAGCAATTCCGGGTCGTGGCAATCGAGATCGACTGCCAGGCGAGTCACTTCGCAGATCACCTTGGCCGGTTTGCGCAGCCCGGCTATCTCATGGCCGTAGAGCGTATCGGCCAGCAAGCCGGCGCCGGAATCACGCGAAGCGGTCAGGGTTGCCACCAGATCACGGTTCAGCCAGGCGCCGAGCGTGACGTGGTTTGGGTCGCCAAGTTGTTGGCGGGGCGGGGAGAGGCGATAGCCGCGCCAGGAATACATGCGGCGAACCAGGGCGCTACAGGCCCGATGCTGCTGATAGGTTACAGCCGGAGCGATTATTAGTTCCTGGGAAGCGGAATCCGTGCCCGTGCCGGTGTCAAAGTCACTTAAATCAGGCAGTAAGTGAGCGCCCAAGTGACTTTGCGGGGGAGTGAATTTCGGAGGTGCTGCATGATGCATGGATTGCATTTTATGGTCTGCCTAAAATGTAATCAACCAGCAACAGCGCTGAGGGCAAGTGCCGGTTCCTCGCGGTGGTGGAACTGGCCTGGCTTTTCGGCAGAAAGTGCATTGATGTCGCCGCACAATTCGCCGCCTTCATCGATCACCAGCTTGCCGTAGCGAATCTTGCCGCTGACCCGGCCGGTGGCGTGAATGATCAACTGGGAACGGGCGGTCAGTTCGCCGTCAAAAGTGCCATGAATTTCTGCGATGTCGATGCTGACCTTGCCGGAAAAAGAACCCTTGTCGGCGATGCGGATCACCCGGCTATCCATGGTGGCTTCGACGCGGCCCTCGACGACCAGCGTGTCGCAATCGAGAATCTCGGCACCCTTGAGCTTGACGTCCGGGCCAACGATCAGGCGGGCACCCATGACGTTTTCGGAGGCGTTGGTGGTCTCCGGTTTTTCGGTGGGGGCTGGCGTTGCAGCCGGCGCTGGTGTCGGTGCTTCGGTGACTGGTTTCAGGTTGGCAGCGCTTGAGCCCAGAATGCTATTGACCTCCTTGCGGGTGATGGTGTCATTGCGATTGGTGATGCTGGGTTTGTTGAACATGGAAGCTCCCGTTTTGAGGTTTGCGATGACTTAGTGTCCGGGAGTCCATTGCGATAAGCGTGCCATCTAAATAAACGTTAATTTAAACAATGTGTTAATAAAAATATTTAAACCGGAATATTGAAACCAATGCGGCCTGTGTCGTGAAACGGCGACAGGTTTATTTGGCAATACCCGGAAACGTGACTAGGCTATAAGGAATAGCTGTCGTGAAAATGCGACATGTTTCCAGTTGTTTGTTTTTTATGGATAATTTTTCAAAAATCGCTATTTTTCGGAATCCGTGACGATGTGTCGTTCAATAAGAGGAATGGTCGATGCGGTTTAAACTGGGGTTTTCCAAATCAGTACGCGAATGAATCGAATTTCCTTTCGCCAGGGCATGCTGCTTGGCTTTGCACTGATCGTTTTGCTGCTTGGTGGCGCTGCGGTGCAAAGCTGGCTGGTAGTCGAACGGCTGGTCGAACAAAGCCGCCGCGGCAGCGAGCAGGCCATCCAGCTGACGGCGGCCATTCAGGAGCTGGGGGAGCGCACGGTCGATATCGAGCGCAGTGCGCGTCAGTATCTGGTGCTGGATAACCCGGTATTTCGCCAACGCTTCGATGAACATCTGACCCAATCGCTGGCCGTGATCGATCGGCTTGATGGCATGGCCGCCGAGCCGCTGCTTCCCTTGCTGGGCGGCTGGCGCATGGTCGCCGAGGCGCTGCGCAGTGGCCTGGAACAGAACATTCCGCAGGCCGAGATCATCCCGCTGCTGGCCCGCATGGCTGAATTGAACGACTTGCTGAAGCAGGGCGGGCAGCGCTGGATCGAGGCGCAGAACCGGAAATCACTGGACGACCTTGAGGCCAATCGCCTGCGCCTTGGCGGGCGGATTGGCCTGGCCTTGCTCGGTGCCTTGCTGGTGGCGCTGGCCATTGGCTGGTGGCTGGTACGACCGGTGCGCCACCTTGAGCAGGCGATCATCCGGCTCGGCGCCAGCCGCTTTGACGAAGCGGTCAAGGTCGGTGGCCCGGCCGACTTGCGGCAATTGGGCAAACGGCTCGATTGGCTGCGGCAACGTCTGGCTGAGCTGGAATCGGATCGCGAGCGGGCCTTGCGCCATGTCTCGCACGAATTGAAAACGCCATTGACGGCTCTGAAGGAGGGCATTTCGCTGCTCCGTGAAGAGGTGCCGGGGCCGCTGGCGTCTGGCCAGCGCGAGGTGGTCGAAATTCTTCAGCATAATGTCCGTGGCTTGCAGGAGCAGATTGAAAGCCTGCTGACTCTGAACGCGGCGGCCTTCGAGGCCCGTCGTCTGCAGATCGCATCGGTCAGGCCACGCAAGCTATTGGCCTCGGTGGCGCAGCGCCGGGAACTGCACAGTCAGTCACGGCAGTTGAATATTGTTGTCGAAGCCCCGGAAGAGCAGGCCATGCTCGATGCCGAGAAAATGACGGTCGTTCTCGATAACCTGTTATCGAATGCCATCGATTTCAGCCCGGAAGGCGGCGAGGTTCGCCTGCGTGCCTCCCATACCGATGGTCTCTGGCGTTTTGAATGCATCGACCAGGGGCCGGGTATTGCCGATGAAGACCGGCAGCGTATCTTCGATCCCTTCGTTCAAGGCCAGCGCGAGGCACCCGCACCGCGCCAGGGCAGCGGTGTTGGCCTGTCCATCGTGCGCGAACTGGTTCGGGCCATGGGCGGTGCGGTCTATCTCCTCCCGCAAGCAGCGGGCGCCCATTTTTGTGTGGAAATACCTGATGAGCAGTAATAGCAAAATGTCTTTCTCCAAGCTGTTGGCAGTCCTTTTCCTCGCGCTGGCGATTGCCGGCTGTACCACCACCGCGCCGGTTGTCAAAAAGCCGGTTCGCGTTGATGAAACGACGCCCGAAGCGGCGCTCACCTACAACCACGGCCTGAGCAAAATGACGGCGGCGGAACTTGGCCGCGAGCGCATGGTGCTCAATGCCGTGCCACAGACGCCCTATACCCAGGTCAGGATGGCCATGCTGCTTGGCCATCCTCGCGTACAGCAGGATCTGGGCAAGGCGCTCGCCATGCTCGATAGCGTGCTCAAATCCAGCGATCCGGCAGCGGTGCAATTCCATCCGCTGGCCCGCTTGCTTTCCGACAACTACATCGAGCGCGCCAGGCTGGAAAGCCAGTTCGACAAGCAGGGGCAGCAAATGAAAGATAGCCAGCGCAAGGCGACCGAACTCCAGGAAAAGCTCGACAGCCTGGCCGATATCGAACGGACACTGACACCACGCTCGCGGACGACCCGGCCTGAAGGAGTCAAGCGATGATGGCGGCGCCGACGAAGGCGGTTGGCGCCCATGTGCTGGTGGTCGATGACGATGAGGACATCCTCCGTCTGCTGACCATGCGCCTGCGGGCGAGGGGGTTCAGGGTTTCCGCTGTCGGCTCGGCCGAGCAGGCGCTGGCCCAGATCGCTGTCGATCCGCCACGGCTCGTTGTCAGCGATGTTCGTCTGCCCGGCCAGGATGGGCTCGCGCTGTTCGAAGAAATCCGCCGCACGCGGCCGACCTTGCCGGTCATTCTGCTGACGGCGCACGGCAACATTCCTGACGCTGTCGATGCCACCTCCCGCGGGGTGTTTGGCTATCTGACCAAGCCTTTCGACAGCCAGATCCTGCTCGAAAAGATTGATCGCGCCCTGCAACTCTCGGCGCCGACGCCTCACATCGGCGAGCTGCCACCAGCCACCCCCGAGGGCGACAATGCCTGGATGGCCGGCGTTATCTTCCGCAGCAGCCGCATGGCCGAGTTGATGGCCGAAGCCCGCATGATTGCCGCCTCGGACGCCAGCGTGCTGATCCGCGGCGAAAGCGGCTCCGGAAAGGAAGTGCTGGCGCGAGCCATCCACCGGGCCAGTCCGCGCGCCAAGGGGCCGTTTATTGCCATCAATTGCGGCGCCATTCCCGAGCAGTTGCTCGAGTCGGAATTATTCGGCCACGCCAAGGGGGCCTTTACCGGCGCCGCAACCAACCGCGTCGGCCTGTTTCAGGCGGCCAATGGCGGCACGCTGTTTCTCGACGAAATCGGCGACATGCCGCTGGCCTTGCAGGTCAAGCTGCTGCGAGTGTTGCAGGAGCGCGTCGTCCGGCCGGTCGGTACGACCAAGGCCGAGCCGGTGGATGTCCGACTGCTCTCGGCCACCCATCGCGATCTCGATGCCGCCATGGCGCAAGGGCAGTTCCGCGAGGATCTCTATTACCGCCTCGATGTCGTCTCCCTGACCCTGCCGCGTCTCGATGAGCGGCGAGAGGACATTCCGCTGCTCGCCTCGCATTTCGTCCAACTGCTCGCCGGCAAATACGGCAAGCAGGTCAATGGCTTCGCCCCGGAGGCGCTGGAGGCATTGGCCACCGCCGCCTGGCCGGGCAATGTCCGGCAACTGTTCAATGTCGTCGAACAAAGCTGTGCGCTGACCTCGACGCCCTTGATTCCGCTGACGCTGGTCCAGCGTGCCCTGCGCGTGCCGGCCATGGATGCCTTGACCTACGCCGACGCCAAGCAGCGTTTCGAGCGCAACTACCTCGTCCAACTACTCAAGTTGACCGACGGCAACGTCGCCGATGCGGCGCGCATTGCCGAGCGCAACCGCACCGAGTTCTATCGCCTGCTGCAAAAGCATGACCTGACCCCGGCCATGTTCCGTAGCGACAGCGAGGCGATGGCCGAACGTTGATCCGGTACCGGCGCCCACCGCAAAAGTCCAATTGACGAAAAAACTGTCGCTGTCACCCGACTAAATGAGTCTGCGTATTTTGCATTCGTTTTCCGTAATTTGTTGATTCTAATTGCAAATTAAGACCTGGCACGAACTTCGCAATGATTGGTGCAAACCATCGAAAAGGGGATCTGCCATGCTCATACGTAACTTCTTTGTTGCCAGCCTTGTTGCCGGCGCAACCTTTGTCGGTCTCGGGCTCTCGGCCTTTGCCACCGATGATCCGCAAGTCCTGGCGGCCATGGTTGCCAACAACGAAGCGCTCGATGCCACGCTCACCGACAAGGTCGAAACCCTTTTGCGGAGCGACGTCGGGCTCACCGGATCCAGATTGCGGGTGTTTTCAAAAGCTGCCGTCGTTACGGTGGCCGGCTCCGTTCCTGACGAGCATGCCCTGCGGCGAGCGCTCGATCTGGCCAGTGGCATCCGGGGAGTTCGCGAAGTACGCAACGGCATGGAGGTCGACGCCCCAAAGTGAAGGGCGGGGGCGAAGCAGGCCGGCTTCAGGGCTGGCTCAGGCTGATTCCAGCGTTACCAGTAGCGCGCCTTCATCGACCGTATCGCCCTCTATGACATGAATTTCCAGCACCCGGCCAGCGTAGGGGCTGGGAATATCCAGCGCCACCTTGCCGGTTTCAAGCACCAGGATATTGTCGTCCCGTTCCACGGTATCGCCGACCTTGACCAAAAGTTCGAGAATGAACACATTGCCGCTCGCACACGAACCGCAACTTGACCAGCATTCGGGGTACTTCGGCATTCGGACGGAGACAGTAGACATCGCTTTTTTCCTGAAAACCCTTGCATTCTACGCCTGGGTCCGTATAATGCGCCGCTCTGACAGTGCGCCCGTAGCTCAGCTGGATAGAGTACTTGGCTACGAACCAAGGGGTCGGGCGTTCGAATCGCTCCGGGCGCACCATTCAGAAATAAGACCAATCAATAGTTTGGTCAGTTGTTTTTAGCAGTGCGCCCGTAGCTCAGCTGGATAGAGTACTTGGCTACGAACCAAGGGGTCGGGCGTTCGAATCGCTCCGGGCGCACCAAAAAAACAAGAAGTATCAAGCGTTTAGGCCAATCTCTGATTGGCCTTTTTGCTTTCCGTGGGGGAGAAAATGGGGAATGCGCTCCCCAATCTGTTCCCTGCGAATCATCTCCAGGCTTCGGTTTGTCCGGCTACGTTCATCGGTGATCCGCTCTAGGGCATCAACTAGCTCCTCGATCTGAGCGACCGAGTAATGAGCAGTCATGCCTCGGCGCGTGTGCCAAAGAATGTCAGCAATCGTTTCTTCCCTTATCCCTGCCTCACGCAAACGCATTCCAACGGTGTGCCGCAGATCATGGAAATGAAGATCGGGAAATCCCGCCTTTGCTCTCCCACGCTGCCACCCACTATTGCTAACGGTCTCAATCCTGTGCCCCTGATAGGTAAAGACATACTCGGCATGTCTGCCTCGTTGCTCCTCGATGATGCTTTGGGCCACCGAATTACAAACCAAAACACGACTACGTTTTCTACCTTTCACATTCTCCCTGGGAACGTCGAACACTGACCGTTCCAGTTCGGGAATGTAAATTTCCCATTCCCACCTCAAACCACAGACCACCTCATCCCGCGCTCCTGTGAGAGGTGGCCCCGCGCAGTTGGACAGAAATTCGGTTTTCTTAAGTGAACGCTCTGCGGGTTAAGCTGCTGCGGCGAGCAGCGGCGGGGTGAAGTAAGCCGTATCCGGGGTTTTCCCGTCAAGCGTGGAATGCGGACGACGGCGATTGTAGAAATCGAAATAGCGGGCGAGCGCCTGCCGAACCTCGGAAACGGTGTCGTAGCCGTGCAGGTAAATCTCCTCGTACTTGACCGATTTCCAGAGACGCTCGACGAAGACGTTGTCCCGCCAGCAGCCTTTGCCATCCATGCTGACCTGAATGCTGTGCTCCTGAAGCAAGCCAATAAAGGCTGAGCTGGTAAATTGGCTCCCCTGATCGGTATTCATGATTTCCGGCCGGCCGTACTTCATGATGGCTTCTTCCAGGGCATCCACACAGGGATCTGCCGTCAGGCTGTTCGACAGGCGCCAGGCCAGCACCCGGCGGGTTGCCCAGTCGAGCACCGCGCTCAGATAGACGAAGCCCCGGCGCATCGGGATGTAGGTCGTATCCATGGCCCATACCTGGTTCGGACGCTCAATCGTCAGATCGCGCAGCAGGTACGGATAGATGCGGTGCGCCTGATTGCGCCGACTGGTGTTGGCCTTGCGGTAGAGTGCCTGGATATCCAGCTTTCTCATCAGCGTGCTGACATGTTTGCGGCCGATCTCATGGCCTTCCAGCTTGAGCATGTCGCGCAGCATCCGCGCCCCGGCAAAGGGATGTTCCAGATGGAGTTCATCAATCCGTCGCATCAGCTTCAGATCGCTCTCGGACGTCGGCTGCACCTGGTAATAAACTGAGGAGCGGGAGAGTTCGAGCAACTGGGCTTGCCTGACGACCGGTAGATCGTGGGCCTTGTCGATCATCGTTTTGCGCTCGCATCGCCGATGCGACCGAGCGCGCCGGCCAAAAAATCAATCTCCAGCGCCTGCTGGCCGATCTTTGCATGCAAGTCCTTCAGGTCGGGCGCGGCTCCCTGCTTCTCGGCTGCCGTGGCGAACACGCCAGAGGCATTCTCCAGCAGTTGTGTCTTCCATTGCGTAATTTGATTCGGATGAATGTCAAACTTCTCCGCTAACGCGGCCAGCGTCTCATCGCCCTTGAGGGCGGCAATCGCCACCTTGGCCTTGAAGGCGGCTGTGTGGTTACGACGGGGTCTTCTCATTGCTTCTGCTCCTTGGCAGGCGATTTCCATCGCCCATTGAAGCAGAGATTTCACTTAACCGGATGTCCAGATTTGCGGCGCCACCTCTGTGTTCAGATCGAACAAAGCCATCTGTGCTAGATGGTCTGCCAAGTACGGCAACAAACGCCGCTGCTCGGCCCAGGTAATCGGACGAGGCTCACGCTGAAAGCCAATGAGCGGCAGCATGGTGATGAGGGGAGGGGTCTCCAGCCAGGTTTTCCCATCCTCATCGCGCCAACTCCGCGCGGCCAGGTTGAGAATCCGGCGAACAATCCCGAGGCCGAGATTGATCGTCTTGTGAGACCGTCCATCATCCTTGCGCTGCTTCACATAAGCCGCCAACGTCTGATCGTGAATCTGATCGAGCGTGAGCTTGCCAATTAACGGCACCAACTTTTCCAGCAGATAGATATCCGTTTGCAGCGATACCTTCTCCCGGTGATCGAGCAGATACTTCGCGGCAGCCTCATCAAATGTCCGTTTCTGGCGAATGCCGAAGAGATGCTTTTGCCTTAGCTGCTCCAGTTGGAGAATCAGCCAGGATTCCGCTTCCTCAAAACGTTCAAAACGGTTTCGAAGTCGAGTGCCTTTGAAGACCTTATCAATCCACCAGAAGCCTTGCGGGTCTTGGTAGATGCCGGATTGTGTTCGGCCCATGAATAAACTCCTTTCTCCACGGGCCGCCCGTTCCGGGATTTATGTTCTTCCAATACGCGATCCAGGTCAATTCGGTCAAAAACGACAGACGTTCCCAAGCGAATCGGACTGAGCAGAGGGCGGAAGTATTTATCGAAGGCCCGGCGCTTGATACCGAGGTAATGCAGGGCCTCCTGGCAATTGAAGCCGCGCTTATCCATCGCTTTCTTTCCGGTAGGCTCTGGCCTGATCGGCAATTTCCTTGGCCTTCAGTATCGCTTCCAACTCGGGATCATTAATTGCTGTGTTGTATTGACGATGCTTCAGGGCCAATTTCTCTGAAACGTACTGATCGAATGGCAAGCCCTGGTCGTAAGCCTTCTGCTCGATGTAGTCGTGCAGCTTGGCAATCAAATCCTCGTTAGCCTCGTAGAGTTGCCCGGCATCGAAGCCATGCTTGGCCATGAAGGAGAAGATCACGCTGCACGCCATCTGAAACAGCCGCTCATCCTTGGGGCTGCGAGTCGGGCTGAAGCGCTTGGAAAGCGGGCCGCCATTACCTTCCCAATCGACGGAGGAGAGCAAGTCCCAAAGCGGATGCGTTGTCCATCGGGAACGAGTCTGATCATCCTCGCTCGGCAGCGTCAGGCGTAGCCATTCCGTTGTCGCATAGCTCCACAAGCCATTAAGGTGATTAAGCACCTGGTAGAGCTTGGAGAGGCCTTTCTGGGTCAGGACTTCCCGTTTCAGTTCAAACTCCAGACGCCAGACCACGCCACTCTCCCAACCGCCTTTCTGCCACAAGGGAAGAATCCAATCCTTGCCGCTGACCACGATCTCCAGGAGCTTGTTATAGAGGCGCGCCGAGACAATGCCACCCAGGCCAACCGACCACCCCGAGAAGTTGCCGGAAACAGCATAGGCATTGATCGAGGAGGCCCGAGTCACCCAGGCATGACGATCCCAGCTTTCCATATTCACCGAGGTCTGGAAATCGACGAACAGATCGATTCGGCTCACATTGGCCGATTCCTTGATTTCCCCCAACTGCCCCAGCAGTTCATAAAGCTGCTTCTCGGCTTCAACGGGGCCGACATGAGCCAGGAAGACCGCCGACACCTTGACGTAAGCCATGGGGGCCTTGTGGCCAGGTCGGGAGAGCTGAATCCGAAACGCGCCATCCTCGATGATGTACGGGAAGAGGGAGGCTCCTTTCTCTTTCACCTCAAAAACATGATTCCCGAGTGCTAGCTGGGCCTTGGCAACCTCTCCGGGGTCTGTGGATTGGGCGAGAAGCTTTAATGCCTTGAGGTTTGCATCTGACTCTCGGGAGAGTTCGCCAGGATAGGAGAGATAAAGGCTATCAACCCCCCAGCGCAGCGCCTTGAAATAGCCATCATTGCAGTTATAGGGTGCTGTGTTACTAGTGGGCGCACCCATAAAGGCAGGTTCCGCCGCTTCACGGTCCCCGTCCGCCCGCGCGTCGCGCGCGGTGCGAGCGGGGCTGCGTGAAGTGGCGGTCGATTGCTGGCTGGGTTGCGAACCTAGGCCATCGCGGCCAGGATTGAGCTTCTGAGACATATCCGTTTCCTTTCGGATTGCCAGGTATGCAATTGCGCCCTGGAACGGATACGAATTAAATAGATCGGACGCCCCTGCCACTGTTAGCCGGAATCAAGCAGGTTGGCTAACAGCCTTCTTCTTCATGAATTGATAGGCAAATTGCCGGAGATTGTTCTCGACGTTTCCAGTATCGGAATTGCTGTGCTCATCACCTTCAACGAGTTCTAATTCGAGCACAAAAAGCTGATAGAGATCGGGGCCACTCAAACGCTTTGCCCCGCTCTCATGCAAGACCTGGAGAACGAGGCGAACCGTTTCAAAGTGATTTTTTTCGGCGTCGGAAAGTTTGCCCTTCATGGCCGAGCTCAGTTTGCCGAGAAACTTCGTGTCCCCGAGTAAGGTTCGCTGGCTGATATAGGCAATGGCAGACGGACAACCAATAACCGTAGGATCAATCTTGACGGCCGAAAGCAGGGCCTTCTCGGCTTCAGATCCTCCCTTGCGGACGATGGCTATCAAATCATTCAGATAGAGGCCAAAGGTCATTAAGGCGCGAAATGAATTCGTCAGCGAAAACGTCAGGGCATATATGGAGGCCAGGATTAAACGGAGTTCTTCTTTTTCCTCCGGGGTGGGGTTCCAGGCATCAATTTCCGCGTCTGCTTCTTTCACCAAAGCGCAGGCTTCAATTATTTGATTTTTCGAACTAGCAAGACGCTGGATAGCAATTTCGCCACCGAGAAATCCCGCTCCTTGGAAGGCATGTTCCCGCATAGGTAACTCATAGAGATGGCACCAGACAGGTTTTTTGCAGTCTGGAGCAAAAAAGTCTTCCTTCCTATTGGAAAGTATTCTCTTGGCTTCTTCGGCCTCACTGAGAAACGCTTCCGAAAGTTCAAGGAATAGATGGAGGTCGGTAGGAGAAAGGTTGCCAAGGTTCATGGGGGTTATGTCAGCTACGTGCCCTGGGACTAAACCGCTCGCGCGGTAGGGTCCGTGCTCAACCGTAGCGCGCAGCACTGGTAGGCAAGGGGTTCGTATCGTGCTGGCAATTGCCGATGTTGGAAATGAGGCATTCCCGCCTCGTTCTGACAGGAGCCAGCCATGGAAACCCGGAATCCGAGTATCAGCCCGTTACGCCAGCGCATGATCGAAGACATGCGGATGCGCAAGTTTGGCGAGAAGACGCAATACCAGTACGTTCGCGCAGTCCGGCAATTTGCCAAGTACCTTGGTCGATCTCCCGAGACAGCCAGCGTTGAGGAACTACGAAATTACCAGTTGCATCTGGTTGACCACGGAACTTCGCCAGCGTCGCTGAACGCTGCGATCTGCGGGTTGAAGTTCTTCTTCGGCGTCACCCTGGACCGCCCGGAGGCGATGGCCAAGATGAAACCGGTCCATCTGCCGCGCAAGCTACCGGATATCTTGAGTCCCGACGAGGTAAAACGCTTGATTGCCGCCGCCGGCAACCTGAAACACCAAACCGCCCTGGCCCTGGCCTATGCGACCGGGTTGCGGGTCAATGAAGTGGTCCACCTGAAGGTCAGTGACATTGACAGCCAGCGTATGACCCTACGGGTCGAACAAGGCAAAGGACAGAAGGACCGCTACGCCTTGCTGTCGCCGGTTCTCCTCGAACGCCTGCGCGTCTGGTGGCGCGTCGCCCGTGCCCAAGGCAAGATGTTGGACGGTGGCTGGCTATTTCCAGGCCTGGACCCGGTGGACCATCTCAGCACTCGGCAACTCAACCGTGCCATCCATGCAGCCGCCGACGAGGCCGGCATCGACAAACGTATTTCGATGCACTCCCTGCGCCATGCCTTCGCTACCCACCTGCTCGAGCAGAAGGTCGACATCCGCTTGATCCAGGTACTGCTCGGCCACAAGAAACTGGAAACGACAGCCCTGTATGCTCAGGTCGCCACCGACATCCTGCGCGAGGTCGTCAGTCCGCTGGAAAGGCTGAACACGGCGTAGCGCCGCCATGGGGCGGCCTGCCCTGGAGGTCGCCGACATCTTCCGCACCCACGGTCCCGCCTGGCGCAAACAGCAGGCAGGACACCTGAGCCTCGGTCAGCTCAAGGTCATGTCGGCCATCGAACAGTGCCGTACTGCGGCGCTGGGAGGGCATGCGCTTCACTGCGATGCCTGCAACCACGAGGAGATCAGCTATAACTCCTGTCGTAACCGACATTGCCCGAAGTGTCAGGCACGTGCCGCGCAGAAATGGTTGGATGCCCGACAGGCCGACCTGCTGCCTGTTGAGTATTACCACCTCGTCTTTACCCTGCCCGAACCGATCAGTGCCATCGCCTACACCAACAAGGCCGCGATCTACCGCCTTCTGTTCGAGGTGGCGGCGGAAACACTGCTGACCATCGCGATCGATCCCAAACATCTGGGCGCGCAAATCGGCGCAACGCTGGTGCTGCATACCTGGGGTTCGGCGCTGACGCACCATCCGCACGTCCATGGCATCGTACCTGGCGGCGGCATTTCCCGGGACGGGGAACGCTGGATAGCTTGCCGCCATGGGTTCTTCCTGCCCGTGCGCGTCCTCTCCCGATTGTTCCGTCGGCGCTTTATCGAGGAACTGGAGAGGCTTCATCACTCAGGGCAACTCCAGTTCTTTGGCGAGCACGAGCCCCTGACCGATACCGGTACATTCAAGCGTTGGTTGGTAGCGCAACGGAAGTGCGAGTGGGTGGTCTATGCCAAGCGGCCATTCGCGGGTCCCGAGGCCGTGCTGGCCTACCTGTCGCGCTATACACACCGCGTGGCGATCGCGAACCGACGGCTGATGGCCATGGACGAAACGGGCGTGACCTTCCGCTGGAAGGATTACCGGGTCAAAGGACGTACCCGGCACAAGACGATGACACTTGCGCCGGCAGAGTTCATGCGCCGCTTCCTGCTGCATGTGCTGCCCACTGGCTTTCACCGTATCCGCCACTATGGGCTGCTGGCCAACGTCGGGCGACGGGAGAATCTAGCCAGGGCGAGGCATTTGCTGAACACGTTCCCGCCTGAGCCGGTCATGAATCAAGCCGCTGTCACGCCAGTGCCCAACTTCGTCTGCAAATGCTGCGGCGCCACCCTGCGTGTTGTTGAAATCATCATGCGCCGGCAACCAATCCGCGCACCGCCATGATGCGCCACCGGCAGTTTCTTCGTGAAGTGCCCTGGTCGGCATCCGGATTGCCGGTGCCGCAGACAGCCTGTTGCTGCTTGTGGCTATATCGCCGGAATTTGCTGCTCCGAGGACGGGTACCCGTGACCTTGCTCCTCGACATAGGCGTGGATCACCGCATCGGCGACAGATCGACCTGCCTGCCTACGGCCAATTCAGCACTCGTGGGCCAGATCAAAACCCCATAGGCCGTCGCCTACCCAATCACCTCGCAGCATCCCGCGGTTTCCTCCCTGGAGGTTTATTCAACGTCTGCCCGCTGGCGCCATCTCGGGGGCACGCTCTCGCGTATGGGCAGACGTCGAACAAACCTAAACCATCTGAGTCATTTGTCTTGGGGACTTTTTGGGGACTCAAGGGGGAAAAACAGGGAGAAACAGTGTTGTATGGGGAACAAGGCGGCCCTATGGTTTCAATAAAAACAACAGGTTATAAGCGATAGATCAACTACGAACCAAGGGGTCGGGCGTTCGAATCGCTCCGGGCGCACCAGTTAAAAACATGCAAAAGCCACCTTCGAGGTGGCTTTTTTGTTTTCTGGGGGTGAATTTAGGCTTCTCTCATCAATCTGTTCTTAATGGATCAGTTTCCGTGCTTGTTTGTTACGGAAATACATTTAGAGCTCTTGTGGCAGTAATCTTTGGGGCGTAGATTGGTCGCGTAAAGGAGGTTTCTATGCGCTACGGTATATTTTCTGTATTGCTACTCTGTGCCAACGTATCCTACGCAGATGTGTTTACCTGTCACACATCATCTGGAGAAACTGTCTATTCGGACATCCCTTGTGCCAAGGGCGCGGTGATTGAAAGAATTAGCCCTAGTGAATCCGATAGTGACCCCGCCGCTGCCAAGCAAGAGCTTGATAGGCAAAAGGCTTACACAGCAAGGCAAGCGGCTGAAAATGCGCGAGAAAGAGCTGCTGCTCCAGGCCCTGCAATCCTTCCTGATTACTCCAGTCCTCCTCCTACATCACCCGCCCCGACACCTCTTTCTCCGTCATCGTCAGTGACATCACCAACGCCCCCTAACGCACGGTAATTCGGCTTGGGTTCTGTGCTGATATTACGGATTTGATTTGCATGACTCTGGCTCTTTGGTTCAACTGCTTTGGGGCGGGATAGGCGTAATAGGAAAAGCCACCGATTGGTGGCTTTTCCTATTAGCACTGCCGGTTATTCAATAAACTGCCGTTCGCCAGGATGGCTCCAGTGTTCTTGCAACAAAGGCGGTTGCACCGACGGCTCCGTGGCATTCGGGGATCAGTTTTTCGTCGGGTTTGACCCAGGCTTCTCTGGCCATGCTGCAGATGAGCAGCTGGACGTCTTCGGCGGCGAGTTCGCGCAGGAAGGCGAGGATGGGTTTTTCGCGGGTTGGGGTGGCATAGCTGTTGGCGGCGATGCCTTCGACCAGCCAGCGGGCGGCGGGGCCGGCGAAGTGGATTTCGACCTGGCAGTCGAGGGCGCGGGCGGCGAGGGCATGGATGAGCGGAGTGGTGATCAGTTCCGGGTGGTCCGGGGTGGCGGCCCAGATCAGGAAGGCTAGGTTTTCCGGGGCGGGCGGGTTATTGCTGCTCATCGAAACTGGCCTCGGGTTCGATTTTCAGGATGTGGGCGCGGTAGGCCTTGGCATCGACCAGCGTGGCCGAGTCTTCCGGCCAGTTGATTGGCTTGGCACGGGCCATCCAGCCGGCGCCGTAGGGCGCCTTGTTGATCAGGGGAGGGCGCTCTTCGGCAGTTTCGTTGCCTTCGAGCAGAACGAAGGAAATCGGCGCGTGGACGGCGAGTACGGTCTTGCGGCATTCGACGGTGCCCATGCCACGCCCGAGTTCGACTTCGGCACCTTTGGGCTTGGCGGTGAAGGCGATGATTTCGCCGGCCAGGAAAATGCCGAAGCTGGTGGCGCCGATCAGGACTTCGCCGTTGTCGCCGGGCTGCACCCACATGTCGTAGCGGGGGCAGTAGAGGCGGTCGTCGGGGATGTTGCCGGAGAACGGGGTATGGGCCATGCGCGGATTACCGTAGAAATTTCGCGGGCTGTTCGTTCGTGCCTCGAAGCAGAGCCGAAGGCAGTGCTTCTGCACGGCGAGGCGATAGCGCCATGGGCACGGGCGGACAGACAGCGAAATTTGGCGGAAGAGAGCAGGAGTCGAACCTACCCAAACCTGTTTGACAGGTCCTGCCGGTTTTGAAGACCGGCCGTCCCACCGGGGAACGATCTCTTCCGTTTTTCATGAACCGAATTGCTCCGGCGAGCCACGCAGCACGTGGGTGTCGCGCACCCGGCGAGTGTAGCCGATGCGGTCGAAGAATTCGAGGATGTGGATGGCGACTTTGCGGCCGCCGCCGATCTGGTCGCGCAGGTTGGCGGCCCGGGCGAAACCGTGTTCGGCATTGAGCGTGGCGACGTAGCGGGCGAGGGCGGCGACGGCGCTGGCGGTGAAGTAGTGGTCGTGCGCTACCGGGTAGGCTTCGCCGATGCGGGCGACACGCTTGAACAGGGCGCGGACGGTGTCTTCGCCGATACCTGTGGCCTTGGCGATGTCGCGAACGCGCGGTGGGCCATAGGGTTCGGCCTCGAGCAGCGGCTTCAGCGTTTGCCACAGGTCGCGGTCGCTGGCGGCCATCTGCACGCGATGTTCGGGCAGGTGCAGCCAGGCGTTGGTCTGGGCGATGCGGCCGTCGGCCAGCGGTTCGGCCAGCAGGGTATCGAAAGCGGGGCGGGAGAGGGTGGGCAGCGTCAGGCGGCGCAGGCGGTCGCGTTCGACACCGGGCATGTCCGGGGCGCGTTCGTGTTCGGCGGCCAGCGCGACGAGGAGCTTTTCTTCGAGGGCCAGCCAGTGATTGGGCGAGAAGGCAGTATTGCCGACCCGCTTCAGATTCAGTTGGTCCGCGATGGTTTGCAGTGTGGCCGGATCTAGATTGCGATTGAGCGCATAAGTGTCGAGTTCGACGCCGGCGGCTTGTTGTTCGGTGGCGAGTTGCAGCGCGATGGCAGGATTGTCGTCAGCCAGCGCGGCGAGCATGGCGAGGCGTTCCGGGCTGCCTTTCTTGCGGCTGGGCGGGAAGATATCGAGTACCTGGCCGCCGCCGATGGTGTGGCGAGCCGAGGCATCGCGCAGGATGAAGCGGTCACCGGCCAGGGTGCCGATTTCGCGGTCGAGCGTGATCTGTGCCCAGTGTTCGCTGCCGGGGACGATTTCGGTCGCACCGAGCAGGGCGATGCGGGCCGGGACGTCTTCGGCGCCGAGGTGCAGATGTACCTGCGTCCAGTGCTTCAGCGCGGGTTGTCCGGAGAGGACGCGGATTTTTGCATCGAATCGGCGGACCGGGGCATGCAGCACCGGGGCGACGATCCACATGCCGCGTTCGACTTCGGCTTTTTCGATGCCGGATAGCGCCAGGGCGATGCGTTGCCCGGCATGGCCGGATTCGGCCGGGGCGTCCTGGACGCGCAGGCTGCGCACACGCACCGGCTTGTTGGGCGGCGAGAGCACTAGCTGGTCGCCGGCCTTGACGCTGCCGGCGAAGGCAGTGCCGGTGACCACGGTGCCGGCGCCGGAGAGGGTGAAGCAGCGGTCGATGGCGAGGCGGAAATTGCTGCCCTCTCCCCCGGCCACTCTCCCGCTTGCGAGCGAGGGGAGCAAGGCTTGTTCTTCGAGATGGGCGCGCAATTCGGCGATGCCTGCGCCGCTGAGGGCGGCGACCGGGAAGATCGGGGCGTTGGCCAGAGCGGTTCGGGCGAGCAGTTCGGTGATTTCGGAGAGTGCCTGTTGCTGGCGTTCGGCCGAAACCATGTCGATCTTGGTCAGCGCCACAGCCCCGCGCTTGATGCCGAGCAGTTCGATAATTTCGAGATGCTCGCGGGTTTGCGGCATCGGGCCATCGTCGGCGGCGATGACGAGTAGCGCGAAGTCGATGCCGGTGGCGCCGGCCAGCATGTTGTGGATCAGCTTTTCGTGGCCGGGGACGTCGATGAAACCAAGGCTGGGCGTGTAGGCGTAGCCGAGGTCGACGGTAATGCCGCGGGCCTTCTCTTCTTTCAGGCGGTCGCAGTCGACCCCGGTCAGGGCTTTGACCAGCGTGGTCTTACCGTGGTCGATGTGGCCAGCGGTGCCGATGATCATGCGGCCATTTCCCCGGCTTCAACGAGTGTCAGCGCATCCCCGCAAGCCAGCAGGCCGGAGCTGAGCACATTGGCGCGCAGCCCGCCGCGACCGACCCAGTATTTGACGACCTCGGGCGCTGACAAGGCTTCGTTGGCCAGACGCTGGCCCAGCGTGCGGCAGGGTTCGCAGGTTTCGACGCCGACCAGCAGGCAGGTGCCGAGGTGGAACTGACGGCCGACTAGTTCGTTCAGCCGGATGCCGCGGGTCACGACATTGCGGCGGGTGATCGCCAGATCGTTGGTGCGACCGGTATGGGCGCAGAAACGCTCGATTTCCTCGGCTTCGACCAGCGTCAATTGCTGGCCCGCCCAGTCCGTCTTGGCGAAGTGGCGATCACCGACAACGCCGTGTCCTGCCAGCAATTCGATTTGCTGGCATTCCCGCTGGGCTTCGCCGCGGGCGGAGCTGAGGAAAAGGCGTTCGACCTGCATCTAGGCAGAGCGGCCCGAAAAATAGCTGGTAGCCGCTGCCATCGCGTCGCCATCGGCGAGCACGGCATCCGGCGCGCCACCCTTGCCCCACAGCGGTTCCTGCCATTGCATGCCGAGAAACTCGGCGCACAGGCGGTAGCTGTCGAGCATCGGCTGGGCTTTTTCGCGGTTGCCGCTGGTGGCGATGACCCACAGGCGCTTGCCGGCCATTTTTTCCTTGAACTCGGGTCCGGGAACGCGCAGCCAGGCACTCCAGTGGTCGAGGTAGGTTTTCAGCGGCGACGGGATGGAGAACCAGTAGACGGGCGAGACAAAAACGAGGTCGGTGGCGGCCAGCGTGGCGTCGAGCATGGACTTGGCATCCGCCATCGGCATCGGATAGGTGCCCGAGGTGTGGCGCAAGTCGACGAAGGGCGGCAGCTCCAGGTCGGCCAGCTTGACCCAGGTTTGCTCGGTGCCGGCCGGCAAACTGGTAGCAGCACGGCGGGCCAGGGTTTCGGTGTTGCCGATATGGCCGGGTTCGCGGGTGCTGGCGTTGAGGAAGAGGAAGTGGGACATGGCAGAGGTCGGGTTGGAAAACAGGCCTATTTTGGCATGCCCGACCCGTTATCCGGGTCGGGCAAATGGGGTTTAGCCGAACATGTCCTCGTACATCCGCCCGGCCCACTGGAAGTCTTCGGTGACCAGTTCGTCGCGGCGCAGATTGTCGTCGTCCTGATCCTGAATGATGATGCCCTTGTCGTTGACGTAGTACTTGAAGCGCACTGCAACGTCTTCACGCGGGGCGGTATTGACCATCATGAAGCACAGGTTATCGGGCAGCGCGTACTTCGGTTCGCGGCCCTTGACGCGTTCGGCAATGTATTTGGCGACGATGCGGCCCTGGTAGTTGGCGACGTGGCCGGCCTTCGGGTAGAAGCGGAACTGTGGCGAAACCATGCCAACCGAGTCGCCGATCACGTAAACGTCCGGATCGTCCTTCATGTTCAGGAAGAAGGGATCGACACCCGCCCAGCCGGTCGGCTTGCCTTCTTCGTTCTTGCCGATGACGCCGGCCTTCCACGCCATGTCGCCAGCCTGGTGCGGGGCCATCAGGATGGAATGGTCGAAAGTAAAGTCGCCGACGGCCGTCTTGATCTTCTTGTTGAAGGGATCGACTTCCTTGATCACAGCCTTGGGCACATAGGTGATCTGGTCCTTGTAGAGGTTCTCGAAGGCTTCCTGGAAGCCGCCGGTGATCGGCGCCGGGCTTGGTTTCGGGTCGAGGATGGTGATCCGCCCCTTGATCTTGCGCTCCTTGAACAGGCCGGCAATCAGGCAGGCGCGCTCGTAGGGCGACGGCGGGCAGCGGTGCGGCGGGGGCGGCAGGGTCATGACCAGATCGCCGCCCTTGAAGTTCTGGATACTCTGCTTGAGGCGGAAATGCTCGGCATTCGGGATGTAGGCGGCCGGGAACATGGCGCGGGTGTATTCCGCCGCCTTGCGGTCATTGCCGAACCAGGCTTCGTAGTTGTAGCGGATGCCGCTGCCGATGATCAGGTAGTCGTAGTCCAGCCAGCCCTGGGCGGTGATGACGCGTTTGCGCTCGCGTTCGAAGGCGGTGACTTCAGTCTGGATGAATTTGTAATCGTATTTCTGGGCGACTTCGAGGTAGCTGAAGGTCAGGAACTGCACGTCGACGACATCGACCAGCCACTTGTTGCTCATCGGGCACGAGAAGAACACCGGGTTGCGTTCGAGGACGACGACTTCCAGCGTTGGGTCGAGTTTCTTCAGGTGCTTGGCGGCGCTGATGCCGCCCCAGCCACCGCCGCAAATGACGACGCGCTTGCCGGTGGCTTTGGGTAGCAGCGGGTCGGACTGCATGTTGATCAGGAAAGGCAGCGGGCTGGTCGGCTGGGCGATGGCCGTGGTGGCCCCCAGCGCTGCGCCTGCCGCCAGGAATTGCCGGCGATTGAAGGTCATGGTTTTTTCTCCATTTCTAAACCACCCGGACACGGAGATGCCCGGATTTACAGGTGTGCCTCTTCAGGCACGGGAGAAAACAGCAGGCGGTACGCAGACCGCCCAGCAAGGCTGCTTTCAAAATTTCAAAACTTCAGTTGCGACAACTGGGTGACGAAACGGGCTTCGTCCTTCGCTTCCAGGCAGCGCAGGTCGAGATGATACGCATCGTCTCGGATGTAGCCGATCACCGGCGTTGGCAGGCCACGGAAGGCAGCCTCGATGGCGAGCAAGGCCTTGCCCTGCTTTTTGGTGGAGGGGCGGAAAACCAGTGCGGCCGAGGGGAGGCGCTCGACTGGCAAGGCGCCACTGCCGATCTGGCTGCTGCACGGTTGGATACTGACTGTGGCCGACTCGCCGAGGACGGCTTGCGCTGTTGGCAGCACACGTTCGGCCAGCGCGGTGATTTCCGCCACTGGTCGGGTCAGCAGACGCAAGGTCGGCAGGCGTTCGGCCAGGCGATCAGGATCGCGGTACAGGCGCAACGTCGCTTCCAGTGCTGCCAGCGTGGTCTTGCCAACACGCAGGGCGCGCTTCAGCGGGTTCTTTTTGATCTTGGCGATCAGATCCTTGCGGCCGACGATCAGCCCGGCCTGCGGGCCGCCGAGCAGCTTGTCGCCGGAGAAGGTGACGATGTCGGCGCCAGCGGCCAGTGCCTGTTGCGGCGTTGGTTCGGCCGGCAGGCCGTGGGCGGCGAAATCACACAGCGTACCACTGCCGAGGTCGATGACGAAGGGCAGGTTGGCGGCGTGGGCGATTTCGGCAATCACCTTTTCATCGACGGCGGCCGTGAATCCGGTGACGGCGTAATTGCTGGTGTGGATCTTCATCAGCAGGGCAGTTTTCGGGCCGATGGCTTCCTGGAAATCCTTGGCGTGGGTGCGGTTGGTTGTGCCGATTTCGTGCAGCTTGACCTGCGCCCGGCGCATCACGTCGGGAATGCGGAAAGCGCCGCCGATCTCGACCAGTTCGCCGCGCGAGACAACGGCTTCCTTGCCCTGTGCCAGCGCGTTCAGCGTCAGCAGTACGGCAGCAGCGTTGTTGTTGACGATGGTGGCAGCGATGTCGGGCGAGCCCCCGGCGATCAGCTCGGCGAGCAGGCCGGAGACCAGATCGTCGCGGTCGCCCCGGCCGCCGGAGGCGAGGTCGTATTCCAGCGCACACGGGGAGCGGGCAGCGTCGACCATGGCGGCGATGGCTTCTTCTGCCAACTGGGCGCGGCCAAGGTTGGTGTGCAGCACCGTGCCGGTCAGGTTGAAGACGGGGCGCAGGTTGGCGCGGCCGGCATCGTCGGCCCGGCGGCAGATGGTAGCGAGCAGGGCGGTTTCGTCGGGCAGCGGCAGGCCGTGTTTCAGGCCTTCGCGGGCAGCAGCCAGTTCGGCCCGGATGCAGGCTGTCACCAACTGGCGGCCGTGCACTTCGATCAATTCGGGAAGTTGCTGCAGGACGCGGTCGACCGCGGGAAGACGTTTGTTTTCGTTCATGGCTTTCACCCGGACCGGGCAGAAAATGGCTTGGATCGAAGGGGCTCGGTTAATTTCTGGATTCCCGCATGCGCGGGAATGACGTGGTGCTTGGATTAGCCGCTATAGGCGCCGATCAGCAGCAAATTGGGGCCGGAGCGTTCGTAGCCGGCTTCATCGACCAGCATGTCAAGCGCCAGCGTGGCGAGGTCGTCGGCGACCGGATCGACGCGCGGGTCTTTTTCCTGATAGACGATTTTCAGGTAGCTCTTGCAGGAATCGCAGGTCTCGGCGCGGACGGCCCCCTTGCTGCCCTCGACTTCATGCAATGCGACGCCCTTGTCGGTATCGCAGGCAGTGCAGGTGGCGCGGGGGACGTTCCATTCGGTATTGCACAGGCTGCAATGCAGGTAGCGCAGGTTGTTGATGGCGGCGCCGAGGCGGACGACGCTGGCGACCGGCAGGCTGCCGCAGCAGGGGCAGACACCATGGACGTCGAGTGGCTGAAGCTGGCTGGCATCGAGCTGGCTGGCCAGGGCCGTGAAAACGATTTGCAGTGCAGCGGCGACGAAGGGCAACTGGGTGGCATGTTCGTTATCGGGTTCGCCGGCCAGCAGCATGTCGGCCAGTTTCTCAAGGTCGGCGTCTGACGTGGAAAACAGCACCTTGAGAGCCATTTTTCCGCCTTCCGGCGCATCGTTTTCGAGACGGGCAGCCAGTTGCTGCAGCGCAAAGCGCCAGGCAGCAGGGCGGGCCAGGGAAGATGCATTGAGTGGTGGCATGCCGTGGGTACGAGCCTGTTCGAGGCTGGCGGCATCCGGGAGGGGCAGCGCCGGCAGGCCTTTCAGGATTTCATGCTGGGCCTGGCTGAGTTTGCCGAGAAACAGGAGCCAGTCGCCGAGGCTGTGGCCATTCGCCAGTGCGGCAAAGCGCTCGGCGCGGTCGGCAAAAATCGAACCGGGATTCGGTAGCAGATAAGGGGCTGCCTCTTCGGCCGGCGGATGGAAATCGATCGGTTGGGTCTGCATGGTTGTTTTGGCTTTTTTCTGCCCTTGGCGACATCTTGCGGCGGGCTATCAGGAGTTGTTTTTGAAAAAAGAAGGGGATGCGGGATGTTCCCCGCAGAGCCCCTCTGAACGCAAGTAAAACGGTAAATCCTTGATTCCGGCACCCCAAAGCTATTTCCTGCGCGGGAGTGACGGAGTTTGTTGCTGTTACTTGCCGGTCACCTGACGGTACCAGCCACGGTGATGCTGCTTGGCCCAGCCACGGGTCACCGTGCCGTACCACATGGCGCGGATGGTGCCCTTGACCCAGATGGCAGCATAGACGTGGACGAAGATCAGGCCGATCATCACGGCGCCGGCGGCGGCATGCACCACGGCGCCCATGCGGACGAGCGTGATGTCGAAGCCGAACCAGGCGCGCCAGATGAGCAGGCCCGAAACGGCCATCAACAGCATGCAGATCGCCATGGCCCAGAACATGACTTTCTGGCCGCCGTTGTACTTGCCCTGTTCCGGCATGTCGTGGTCGTTGCCATCCACCATGTTTTTCGCCTTGGCCAGCCATTCCTTGTCCGCCGGCGTCATCTTGTTCAGATGCTTGAAGCGGAAAAAGAGGGCCAAGAAGGACACGGCCATCAGCACCCCGAGGTAGGGGTGAATGATGCGTGTCCAGGTCGGGCCGCCGAACAGCTGCGTCAGCGGGTAGAACGCCGGATGGAAGAAGGCCAGACCGGAGAGGGCGAGCAGGATGAAGCTGATGCCCACCACCCAGTGATTGGCCCGTTCCTTGGGCTCATAGCGCTTGAGGTCTTTCGGATCGCGGATCATTTTGCATCCTCCTTCTCGATCTCGTCTTCGATCTCTTTCGAGACCTCGTTCGGACCCTTGGTCACGTAATGGAACAGGCTGCCCAGTGCGACACCGGCCAGAGCCAGCGTGGCGAGCGGCTTGGCGAAGCCCTTCCACAACGAGACCAGCGGGCTGATCGACGGATTTGCCGGCAGGCCGGCGTACAGGTTCGGCTGGTCGGCGTGGTGCAGCACGTACATGACGTGCGTGCCGCCAACGCCTTCCGGGTCATAAAGGCCGGCCTTGTCGTAACCGCGTTCCTTCAGATCGGCGATCCGTTTCTCGGCGTAGTCCTTCATGTCCTCCTTGGTGCCGAACTGAATGGCGCCGGTCGGGCAGGCCTTGGCGCAGGCCGGAGCCTGGTTGACGGCCACCCGGTCGGAGCACAGCGTGCACTTGTAGGCCTTGCTGTCCTTCTGAGACATGCGTGGCACGTTGAACGGACAACCTGTCACGCAGTAGCCGCAGCCGATGCAGTTTTCCTGGTGGAAATCCACGATGCCGTTGCTGTACTGGATGATGGCGCCCGGGGCCGGGCAGGCCTTCAGGCAACCGGGGTCGGCGCAGTGCATGCAGCCGTCCTTGCGGATCAGCCACTCCAGTTTGCCGTTCTGTTCCGTCTCCGTAAAACGCATTACCGTCCACGCATCGGCTGACAGGTCGACCGGGTTGTCGTAGATGCCGACGCAGTTGCCGACCTCGCCGCGGATGTCGTTCCACTCGATGCAGGCTGCGGTACAGGCCTTGCAGCCGATACAGGTGGACACGTCGATCAGCTTGGCGATTTCGACGGTCTGCCGCACTTGCGTGGACGGTGTCGTGGTCGCGGAGCGCTGTTTGATGTCTAGCGATTGCAGTGCCATATCAGCTCTCCTTTACGCTTTCTCGATGTTGACGAGGAACGCCTTGTATTCCGGCGTGTGGGTATTGGCATCGCCCACGGAAGGGGTCAGGGTGTTGGTCAGGAAACCCGGTTTCGTCCGGCCGGTGAAGCCGGAGTTGAGCGGGATACCGATGGTGTGCACCTTCTGGCCATCGACATCGAGTGCCTTGATGCGCTTGGTGACCACCGCCACAGCCTTGATGTAGCCCCGGTTGGAGCGCACCTTGACCTTGTCGCCAGCAACAATTCCCTTTTCCTTGGCCAGTTCCTCGCCGATTTCCACGAAGTGCTCCGGTTGCAGGATCGCGTTGATCTTGCTGTGCTGCGTCCAGAAGTGGAAATGCTCGGTCAGGCGGTAGGTCGTCGCCACGTACGGGAAGTCCTTGGCCGTGCCGAACACCTCGAGATCGCCCTTGAAAACACGTGAGACCGGGTTGCTCTTGGCCTTGGCGTTCTTCGGGTGCATCGGGTTGGTGTCGAGCGGCGACTCGAAGGGCTCGTAGTGTTCCGGCAGCGGACCATCGACCACCAGATCGCGGGCGAACAGACGGGCGACACCTTCCGGATTCATGATGAAGGGCATCACCCCTTCCTCCGGCTTGGCGTCCGGGCGCATGTCGGGCACGTCGTTGCCGCCCCACTTGTCGCCCAGCCACTTGATCACCGTCCGCGACGGATCCCAGGGTTTGCCGGCGAGGTCGCAGGAAGCACGGTTGTAGATGATGCGGCGGTTGACCGGCCAGGCGAAGCCCCAGTTCAGGGTCTGGCCGAGACCGGAAGGGTCGCTGCTGTCACGTCGGGCGGTCAGATTGCCGGCTTGCGACCAGCAGCCGCTGTAAATCCAGTTGCCGCAGGCCGTGCTGCCATCGTCGCGCAGGAAGCCGAAGCTGGCCAGCTGATCGCCGCCCTTGACCTGGAGCTTGGTGGCATCCTTGGGATCGTAAAGGTCGGCCAGCGCCTTGCCGGAAATTTCCATCAGCAACTCTTCCGGCGACGGGTCGTTGGCGATCCGGTACGGCCAGGACAGCTTGAGCACAGGATCGGGGAAAGCACCGCCATCCTTGGCGTACATCGCCTTCAGCGTCTGGTAGAGATGCGCCATGATTTCGGCGTCGCTCTTCGAGTCGCCCGGCCCTTCCACCGCCTTCCAGTGCCAGCGCACGACGCGGCCGGAGTTGGTGCAGGTGCCTGCTTCTTCGGCAAAGAAGGAAACCGGCAGGCGGAACACTTCGGTCTGGATGGTGGCCGGGTCGGCCGGATTGACCTCACCGTGGTTCTTCCAGAATTCGGAGGTTTCCGTGATCAGTGGATCCATGATGACCAGGTACTTCAGCTTGGCCAGCGCGTCGCCCACTTTCTTCTTGTTGGCGACGGAAGCCAGCGGGTTGAAGCCCTGACAGACGAAGCCGGTCATCTTGCCCTGGTACATCCGGTCGAACATGGCGAGCACGTCGTAGGAGATGTCCTTCTTCGGCAGCCAGTCGTAGCAGAAATCGTTTTCCGGCGTTGCTTCCTTGCCGTACCAGGACTTCATCAGGCTGGTCCACCACTTCGGATAATTCTGTCCAAAGTTCATCTGGTTCGGGCGCATCGCCTTCGGCGTGCGCTTTTCCAGATAGCTCTTGCGGTCAAGGTCGGAATCGAGCGGTGCGCCCAGGTAGCCCGGCAATGCGTCGGAGTACAGGCACATGTCGGTAATGCCCTGGACGTTGGAGTGCCCGCGCAGCGCGTTGATGCCGCCGCCGGCCATGCCCATGTTGCCGAGCAACTGCTGAATGATCGCCATGCTGCGGATGTTCTGGGTGCCGACCGAGTGTTCGGTCCAGCCCAGCGCATACAGGTTGGTCATCGTCTTGTTCGGCGCAGCCGTCTCGGCGATGTACTCGCAGACCTTGAGGAAGGCTTCCTTCGGCGTCCCGGTAATACGGGCCACAACGTCCGGCGTATAGCGGGCGTAGTGCTTCTTCATGACCTGGAATACGCAGTTCGGATCCTCAAGCGTCTCGTCGACCTTGGCGTAACCGTCCTTGTCGAACTGGTATTTCCAGGATTCCTTGTCGTAAGTCCGCTTTTCGGCGTTGTAGCCGGAGAACAGGCCATCTTCCAGCCCAAAGCGCTCATCGATCAGGAAACTGGCATTGGTGTAATGCTTGACGTATTCGTGATGAATCTTGTCGTTCGATAACAGGTAATTGATGACACCGCTTAGAAAGGCGATGTCGGAACCTGGACGAATCGGTGCATAGAAATCAGCAACGGATGCCGTGCGGTTAAAGCGCGGGTCGACCACGACCAGCTTGGCCTTACGCTGCTTTTTCGCCTCGATCACCCATTTGAAGCCGCAGGGGTGCGCTTCGGCCGGGTTGCCGCCCATGACGAAAACCAGATCGGTATTCTTGATGTCCACCCAATGGTTGGTCATCGCACCACGCCCAAAACTCGGAGCCAGACTGGCCACCGTGGGAGCGTGTCAAATACGGGCCTGGGTGTCGAAAGCGACCGAACCGAGACTGCGCAGAACCTTGTGGGTGATAAAACCGGATTCGTTGCTGGCCGACGAACTGGCCAGAAAACCGAAGGTGTTCCAGCGATTGACCGTCGTACCAGCGGCGTTCTTGGCAATGAAATTGGCGTCGCGGTCGGTCTTCATGTGCTTGGCGATGCGCTCGAAAGCCTCATGCCAGGAGATGCGCTTCCACTCGTTGCTGCCCGCTTCCCGCACTTCCGGGAACTTGACGCGGGTCGGGCTGTTGACCATGTCCATCAGGCCGGCCCCCTTGGGGCACAAGCTGCCACGGTTGACCGGATCGTCCGGGTCACCTTCGATATGGATGATCTTGCCCGGTGCGTTTTTGGATTTGTCGCCGGTCGAGTAGATAAGTACGCCGCAGGACACCGAGCAGTACGGACAATTGTTCCGTGTTTCGGTGGCGCGGGCGAGTTTGTAGGTCCGTACTTCCGCGAGGGCTGCGGTCGGTGAGAATCCCATCAGTGCGATGGACGACCCCCCTAGCCCGGCGGAGCAGACCCTGAAGAACTGCCGCCTATTCATGTTCATTGAGCTTTCCTCCTCATGCGACCCCATGTCGCAGTGGAAAGACAGTGCAATGAACGTGCCATTTAGGCTAAGTCGTTGAACATTGAGGAATCGGGGATTCAGGCCTGGCTGGGGAGGTGGGACATTTTGTCCATTTGCTGGCCGAGTGGGACAAATTGTCCCGCTCGGCCTTGCCGTTGCAGCACGCCGAGTCGGCCTATTGATGGGCGTTTTGAGGAATGCTGCCTGGCGTATCCGGCAGTTTCTGGCAGCCTGTTTCAGCCAGTTCAGCGGGCGCGTGGTTTGCCTGTTTTCGGGCCGCCTTTGGCGGCTGCTCGTGGCGCGCCGCCGGGGCGAGCGCCAGTGCGCTTTCCGCCGCCTTCATCGAAGCCGACCCAGTTACCCGGCACGCCCTTGCCGGCACGGCCGCCGGCGACTTTCGGCTTCTTCGGTTTCTTGGCTGCAATGGCACTGGCGCCCGTCAATGGGACGCGATGATCCGGCTCGAAGCCGGGTTCCTCTTCGCGGCTCAGGGTCTGCTTGATCAGCGTCTCGATGGCGGCGAGCAGGGGGGCTTCGTCGGCGCAGACCAGCGAGATGGCCTGGCCGGTGGCGCCAGCGCGGCCGGTGCGGCCGATGCGGTGGATGTAGTCCTCGGCGACGATGGGCAGGTCGAAATTGACCACCTGTGGCAGGTCGTCGATGTCCAGGCCGCGGGCGGCGACGTCGGTGGCGACGAGGATTTGCACTTCGCCGGCCTTGAAGCTTTCCAGCGCGCGCAGGCGGGCCGGTTGCGGCTTGTCGCCGTGAATGGCATCGGCCTTGATTTTCTTGGCCAGCAGCAGTCCGACCAGTTCGTCCGCGCCGCGCCGGGTCTTGACGAAGACCAGCACCTGGCCCCACTTGCGGTCCTTGCGCATGAACAGGAAAAGTTCGGTCTTGCGCTTCTTGTCGACCGGCACGACCCATTGCTTGATCGCCTTGACGGTACTGTTGCGCGGCGCGACTTCGATCGACAGCGGGTCGCGCAGGCGGCCTTTGGCCAGGCTGCGGATTTCGTCGGAGAAGGTGGCCGAGAAGAGCAGTGTCTGGCGCTTCTTGGGCAGGGCTGCGAACAGGGTATCGAGTTCATGGGCGAAGCCGAGGTCGAGCATGCGGTCGGCCTCGTCGAGGACCAGTGTCTGTACCTGCTTGAACTTGATGGCGTTCTGGGTGAACAGGTCGATCAGCCGGCCCGGCGTGGCGACCAGCACATCGACCCCGCGGCGCAGGCGCATCATCTGCGGGTTGATGCTGACGCCGCCGTAGGCCGCATAGGTGCTGACGGCCAGATGTTCGCCGTACTGGCGGAAACTGGCATGGACCTGTTCGGCCAGTTCGCGGGTCGGCACCAGGATCAGCACGCGAATCGAATTGCTGGCCACCTTGTCTTCGCTTTCGCTCAGGCGCTGCAGGATGGGCAAGGCAAAGCCGGCGGTCTTGCCGGTGCCGGTCTGCGCTGCCGCCATCAGGTCGCGTCCGGCGAGAACGGCGGGAATGGCCTGGGCCTGGATCGGTGTCGGCGTTTCGTAGCCGAGCGTTTCGAGGGCCTGGAGCAGTGGGGCGGCGAGGCCGAGCGAAGAGAAGGTCATGGCGGGCAGTAAAAAGCTGAAAGGAGGGAGTTTAACCCGCCGCCGCTTCGCTGCCTTCGCCAATGATCAGAAGGTGATGACCTTGTCGGCCTGCAGGGTGTATTCCGCCAGCTCGGGCAAGGTGCCGATACTGGTGCCGGGAATCAGCGGCAAATCGCCCAGGCCCCGGGCCAGCGCACAGGTTCGGCAGAGCTTGATCGTGACGCCGGCGGCGACCAGTTGCTCGACCATGCCCTGCAGGCCGTTGCCAGCGCCGTCGATCTGGTTGGGCAGGCCGACGACCGTCGCATCTGACATCAGGAAAATGCTCAGTTCCGGCTTGTCGTCGCGGCCAGCCAGGGCGGTGGCCAGACGCAGTGCGGACAGGCAGCGTTCGCTGCCGTAGGGTGGGGCGTGGATGATGATCAGGATGGATTGCATGGAAATACCCTATGAGGTTTGCTTGCCGAGCAGACGGCTGATGGTGGCGGAGAGGTCTGCCATGTTGATGGGTTTGGTCAGGAAATCATCCATGCCGGCGGCAAGGCAGTTCTGGCGGTCTTCTTCGAAGGCACCGGCGGTCAGGGCGACAATCGGCAGGCGGGGTTGGCCATTGGCCATTTCCCAACGGCGGATTTGCGTCGTGGCTTCGAAACCGTCCATGACCGGCATCTGGCAGTCCATCAGCACCAGACTGGGTCGCATTCCGCGTGTGATGGCTTCGACCGCTTCCAGGCCGTTGTCGACGCTCTTGCAGTGGATGCCCATTTTGCCGAGCATGGCTTGGGCGACCTTGCGGTTGACCGGATTGTCCTCGACGATCAGAACAGCCCCTGCCAAAGTGGCCGTTTCTGTCGTCACCTCAAGCGGGACGGTGCGCGCCGTCTTGCGGCATTCCTCGCCGTCGGCCAGGTGGCGGGCCCGGATGCGGAACCAGAAGCGCGACCCCTTGCCGAGTTCGCTGTCGACGCCGGCATCGCCGCCCATCAGGTTGGCCAGATTGTGGACGATCGATAGACCGAGGCCGCTGCCGCCATATTCGCGCGTGGTCGAACTGTCGGCCTGGGAGAAAGGCCTGAACAGCAGCGGCAGTTTTTCCGGCGCGATGCCGATGCCGCTATCAGAAACAGAGAATTCGAGGAGGCTTTCGTCGGCCTGCTGCTCGATTTCGGCTGCTTCGATGCGAACAAAGCCGCTGGCGGTGAATTTGATGGCATTGTTGGCCAGATTGGCCAGCATCTGACGCAGGCGCATCGGGTCGGCCAGATAGCGCGGGTCGGTGGGGCCGCGCCAGTGGGCTTCGATGCTGAGACCTTTGGCCTTGGCCGATTCGGCAAACAGGGTGGCGGCCTCTTCGACAATTTGTCGGGGGGAAAAGATGGCCGGCGTCAGATCCAGCTTGCCGGCTTCGATCTTGGAAAAGTCGAGGATGTCGTTGAGCAGCGTCAGCAGGCTCTGGCCGGAATTGAGAATGGTCCGGGCGTGATCGTGTTGCTCCTGCTGCGTCAGATTGGACAGCAACATCAACTGCGCCATGCCGAGGATGCCGTTCATCGGCGTCCGGATTTCGTGCGACATGGTGGTCAGGAAGCGGCTCTTGGCCAGATTCTCGGCTTCGGCGATTTCCTTGGCCTTGAGGGCTTTTTCTTCAGACTGCTTGCGTTCGCGCTCATTTTCCTTGAACGACTCATAGTTCTCGAAAATGAAGAAGAGGGCGATCAGGTAAACGCAGGTTGTCGCAATATCGAGTGTTGAATAGCCGGTCGCAAATACACCAGAGACATGGACGGCGACGATGGCCAGAATGATGCCGCCCAGCCACAGGCGGCCAATTTTCCGGCCCTTGAGAAAGAAGCCCGAGGCGGCAAGCAGGAAAAACAGCGACAGACGCATCGTGTTGTTCGTCGCCAGCAGGTAGATCGCCAGGAAAAGGATGAACGACAGCGACAGGGACAGCGTGCTGACGAGTTCGATTTTTTGCGGGTTGCGCCGCAAGTAGAGCAGCAGCCCGAAGTTGAAGCCGGCAAAGGCGAAATCGACAATGCCCATCGGAACGCTGTTTTGCCAGCGAACAAAGCCCATGACGCAGGCGACCAGGCCGGCAAGCAGGAAGACGCTGTAGAGAAAGCTGATCTTGGCCTTCGACTCTTCGTCCACGGGAGCATTCTGGTCGATGGGCTGCGGCGAAGGGGGCGTCATGGTTCGTTCTGGTTAAGTCGATCAGTCAGCGCTTGGCATATTGCCCGATCGTACCGCTATCGCCGCGTCAGCAACAGCCCGCATTCCAGATGGTGGGTGTAGGGGAACTGGTCGAAGACGGCTGAAGACTTGATTTCGTGGGTATCCTGCAGCGCGATGACGTTTTCACGCAGGGTTTCCTGATTGCAGGAAATGTACAGGATGCGGTCGAAACCCCGGGCCAGTTCCAGCGTGACGGCATCCAGCCCGCTGCGCGGCGGATCGACGAACAGGGTGGCGTGGCGGAAGGGTTCGAGGTCGATGTCCTTTAGGCGCTGGAATTCTTCGCGGCCGGCCAGGGCATCGCTGAACTCTTCGCTCGACATGCGAACCAGCGCGACGTTCTCGATCTGGTTGGCGGCCAGGTTGTACTGGGCGGCATGGACCGACGACTTGCTGACTTCGGTAGCCAGCACGCGCTCGAACAGCGGTGATAGGGCAATGGTGAAATTGCCGTTGCCACAATAAAGCTCGACCAGGTTGCCGCCAAAGCCGGCGGCTTGCTGGCAGGCCCAGCCCAGCATCTGGCGATTGACCCCGCCGTTGGGCTGAGTGAAGCTGCCTTCGACCTGCTTGTAGCGCAACTGGCGGCCATTCAGCTCGAATCCTTCGAGTACCCAGTCACGGTCGATGACAATTTTCTGACCCCGGCTGCGGCCGATCAGCCCGATGCCGAGTTCTGCCGCTATTTCACGAGCCGCAGCTTCCCAGGCTTCATCGAGCGTGCGGTGGTAGATCAGCGTGACCAGCATTTCGCCACTGAGCGTGGCCAGGAAATCGGCCTGGAACAGCCGGCGGCGCAGGCTTTCGCTGCCCTGCAGCTTGTCGCGCAGGCGCGGCATCAGGGCGCAAATGGATTCGGCGGCCGGCGGGAAGGTATCGAGGGCGATCGGCTGTTTCGGGTCGGCCGGATCGAACATGGCGTAGTCGAGGGCATCGCCCTCGTGCCAGATGCGGAACTCGACGCGCATCCGGTAATGCAGCGGTGTGGAGGCATGCACCGCCGTATTCGCAACGCCGAAGGGAGCGAAATTTTGCTCGAAATGGGCGACCTTGGTCGCAAGCTGGGTCGGGTAGTCGGCGGGATCGAAAGTCGGGAGCGGCATGGTCGTGGAGCGGAGGCAGGTTGGGCCGTCGGGTGACGGTCGCGGCAAGGGGCGAAATATACGCCGGTCTGCCGGGTCGGGCGAGCAGTCAGCGCATCCGCCGGCGCAGCCAGGCACTGGCCTGATCGACAGCAATTGAAAGCAACAGCATGGCGATGATCACGGTGCTGGCCTGCGCGTGGTGGAACAGCGAAAGTTCGAAATAGAGCAGTTGGCCAAGGCCGCCGGCACCGACAAAGCCGAGGATGGCGGCCATCCGGATATTCATTTCCCAGCGGTAAAGCGTGTAGGCGATCAGTTGCGGCGCCGCGCCGGGCAAGGTGCCGTAGAGGAAGGCGAGGCCACTCGGGGCGCCGGCCAGGCGCAGGGCATTGCCGGGGTTGGGCGGCGCATTGTCGAGCGCTTCGGCGTAGAGGCGGCCGAGCACGCCTGCCGTGTGCAGGGCCAGCGCCAGTGCGCCGGCAAAGGGGCCGAGGCCGACAGCCAGCGCGGTGATCGTCGCCCAGACCAGTTCCGGCACCGAGCGCAGGGTGTTGAGCAGGAAACTGAACGGCGCGCGCCATTTGGGCAGGGCAAGCAGCAGGCCGGCAATGGCCGCGAGCAGGGTGCCAACCACCGAGATGGCCAGCGTTTCCCAGATGCCCTTGGCGACTTTGCTCAGCCAGTCGGCGGAAAGATCGGGCGGAAAGAAACCGGCGACGAATTCGCCGATGGAGCGTGCGGCTTCGGCCGAAAACAGCTCGCCGAAGCCGATGTCGAGCCCGCGGAAACTGGCGACGATTGCGACGATCAGCATGACCAGTGTGCCGATGCTCCGCCAGCCGAAAGGCGAGACGCGGCTGGCTGGCGGCGTGTCGATGGCCCGGCGCAGCCAGCCGGAAAGGCCATCGGCCGAAAAGACGAGCACCATGAAGGCGAGCAGGATGGTCGCCGCTTCGCCGCCATTGAGCATCTTCATGGCCTGATCCATCAACTGGCCGAGGCCGCCGGCGCCGACGAAGCCCATGACCACCGAGGCGCGGATGGCGCACTCCCAGCGATACACGGTGTACGAAGCCAGTTCTTTCGAGGCCTGCGGAATCAGCCCATAGAGCATGGCCAGCGGTCGGCTGGCGCCGTTGTGGCGCAGGGCATTGGCCGGGGCAGCATCGACCGATTCGAGGATTTCGGCATAAACCTTGGCCAGCATGCCGCCGTAGGTCAGACCCAGTGCCAGCACCCCGGCCGCCGAGCCGAGGCCGAAGACGCGGACGAAAACGAGCGCCCAGACCAGTTCGGGAATGCCGCGCAGGATGGTCAGCAGGCTGCGGGTAATCGGGTTCAGCGTCGGCTGTTCGCGCCCGGCGCCAGTCGCCAGATAGCCCATCGGCACGGCGATCAGGAGGGCCAACGCCATGCCGGCCGTCGCGATGGCCAGCGTTTCCAGTGTTGCCTTGGCCAGATAGCCAAGGAATTCGGTCCCGGTTTCCGGCGGCAGGAAGCTAGCCAGGAAGTTGCCGATGACCTTGAGGTTGCCCGAATCGAACAGGATGCCCGGCTTGACCTCGGCGGCCTGAAACAGCGGCCAGAGGATGACCAGCGTGGCCAGCGCGCCGATCAGGCGCGAGCGGGCAGCGGGGTCGCGACGAGTGCTATTCATTCACCGAATTGTCTAATTGTGATCCGACTCCCAATTTGGAGTACTCGGATCTTTGCTCAACAGTAAGGGGGAAGTTGCTCCCAATATAGATGCATTGGCTATCGGCCACCCAAGTAGCGCCCAACTTTGGCGATGGATATATGTCGTACCAATAGTGAGTGGTAAACCAAGAGAAATATTCACTCCATACATAACCCGTATGTTGCTGAGGCGCATCTGGTGACGCGTAGTACGAAAAATCACTTTTCCCTATATAACCATCGCGCCAGCTTTTCGGCATGAAGTGAAGAACGTCTTCATTCACGGAGAAAGTAATTCGGAGGGCGGTTCTAAAATTTGCCAACGGAAACAATTCGACAATGTCTTGCGGTACATCCACCCCCGCATCGGCTAACCGGCATCCAAAGCTTTTTGCAAAATATTTATATAAATCGGTCTGACGAGTTGGGTATGTCGAACCATATACATCTTCAAAATCTATCAGACGGAATTTGAGAACCTCTTCTTCGTGGGCATGCACCCACGAAGTGAACTCTTCGTATGCTTTGTCGAAAGGCTGAGTTGTCGCTGTATTGCACTGATGACAAAGGAACGCTTCATACTTTAATGTCTTCGAATCTGGCCCCTGCAATTCAGTCCATTTCCCTAAGTGGAAATGTACGGGACCATCGCCACCACGATATGGACCACGCCCATAAGCTCTCTGGATATCTGACTTTTTTAGCCGATGTTCTTTGCTTGAGGCTGGAGCACCGCATATCCAGCATGTTCTCTGTGCCATAAAGCCCTCCCCCTTAATTTCACCTCGCCTATTAGGTATGCGACCCACGCTAACAGCATGCGGCGCGGGTGGCCACTTCGTTGGCGGCATTTTGCGACAGAAAATGCGGCTCGTGGGCCTGCACCGGCAGCTCGTCGCCTTCGCTGGCATAGAGGTCGTGCAGCAGCGGGACGGTGACTTCGCCGGCCGGCAGGTCGAAAGCAATCCGTCCGGCCTTGACGCCGACGATGCGCGAAAAGTTGCCGATGGCCAGATCGACGGCATGTAGGCTGGCGACCAGCGTCGCGCTGCGTGCTTCGGCGTCGGCGATGAGCAGGCTGATGGTGGCCAGCGCCAGCGTCGGGTCGAGGGCGGAAACCGGCTCGTCGGCGAGGATCAGTTCCGGCTGCTGGTAAAGCACGCGGGCGATGCCAACGCGCTGCAACTGGCCACCGGAAAGCTGGTCGCAGCGGGCGAACAGTTTGTCGGCCAGATCGACGCGCTCAAGCGCGGCCCGGGCGCCGGGGATGTCGAGCGGGTAGAGCAGCGAGGCAAGCGACTTCCAGGCCGGCCACTGGCCGAGCTTGCCGGCCAGCACGGCTGTGACGACGCGCTGCCGGCCAGGAATCGGTGGCGACTGATGGATGGTGCCGATGCGGGAGCGCAGCTTGGAAAACTCAGTGGTCGACCGGAAGTTTTGATCGAACCCCAAGACCTCGGCCAGGCCAACGGTCGGCGCCAGTGCTGTTCCGAGCACCGACAACAGCGAGGTCTTGCCGGCGCCGGACGGGCCGATCAGGGCAATGCGCTCTCCCTTGTTGGCCTGCAGGGTGACGCCCTGAAGCGCGACAAAACCATTGGCGTGGGTCAGCCCCACGCCGTTGAGCCTGAAACTCATGCCCGGCTTACTTTAGCAAACCGGCCGAATGGGCTGCCTTTTCGATACCGTCGTAGTTTTCCTTTTTGGTCGGAATGAACTTGGCAGCACGTTGCAGGGCGAGGATTTCCTTGTGTTCCGGGTTGGTCGGGTCGAGCTTGAGGAAGGCGTCGGTCAGTTTCTTGATGATCACCGGATCGAGATCGCCGCGCACGGTCCAGTTGTAGTCGAAGTAGGGCGGGGTGGTGGCAAAGACGCGGACTTTGTCGGTATCGACCTTCTTGGCCTCGACCAGCTTGTCCCAGACCGAGGCGTTCAGGACGCCTGCTTCAGCCTTGCCGGCGGCGACGAAGGCGACGGTAGCATCATGCGCGCCGGAGAAGGCGACGTTCTTGAAGTCCTTTTCCGGATTGAGGCCGGCCTGCTGCAGGAAGAAACGCGGCATCAGGCTGCCCGAAGTGGACGAGGGTGCACCGAAGGCGAAAGTCTTGCCCTTGAGATCGGCCAGTGCCTTGATGCTTGGGTCGGCCGTGATGAACTTGGAGGTGAACTTGGCATCCTCTTCGCGCTGGGCGATGGGGATGGCCGTACCGTTGGTGCGGATCTTGGCTTGGACGAAGGTGAAACCGCCGAGCCAGGCGAGGTCGATCTTCCTGGTGGCCAGCGATTCGACGACGGCAGCGTAGTCGGAGACCGGCGTGAAGACGACCTTCATGCCGGTCTGCGCTTCAAGGTATTTGCCGAGTGGGGCGAACTTGCGTTGCAGTTCGGTCGGCGCTTCATCGGGGATGGCCGAGACGCGCAAGACTGCGTCGGTAGCGTAGGAGGGGATGGCAGCGATGGCGGCGCAGGCAACCGCGCCCTTGAGCACCAGACGGCGCAAGGTGGAAAAGTTCATGTTGTACTCCGTTTTGTCCAGCAACCGCCGCCGTGCGGATGTCACGGCAGCTTACAAGGCGCCGTAGCGCCAACCATTCGATGCGGTACGCAGACCGCAGGCGGCATGATAGCCGTTTCTGTCGTTAGCAAAAGCGGGGCCAGAACCAGAAAGGCGAATTCAATGGATCGGGGCCGCATGCCAGGCGGGATATGCGTCATTTTGTCCCGGGGGAATGGACAAATTGTCCGGCGCGGCCGTCAGGAATGCATGCGAAAATTAACGTTCAAAAACAGAAAACAGTTATTGGCGGAGACATGGAAGAAAGCTTGGTCGGCGAACGCGAGGCGCCGTGGCGGCAGTATTCGGTATTGATTGTCGATGATGAACCGGGAATGCTCAGTTTCCTGCAGCGGGCTTTGAGTACGCGTTGCGGCCTGGTTGATTGCGCCGACAGCGTTGAAGCCGCGCGCCCCCTGTTCAGCCGCAACCGCTATGACCTGATCGTGCTCGACATTGCACTGCCGGGGTGTTCCGGGATTGATTGGCTGCACGAGCTGCGCCAGGATGGCTACGCCGGTGATGTGGTGCTGATGACCGCCTATGCCGACCTCGATACCGCCATCGACGCCTTGCGCGCCGGGGCGGCCGACCTGCTGCAAAAACCTTTCTCACTGGCCCTGGCCCTGAATGCCATCCAGCGTTGCTTCGAGCGTTCGACGCTGGCCCGCGAAAACTTCGTGCTGCGCCGCGAAATCAGCACGCATGCCGCGGATATCGAAGGGGTGGTCGGCCAGTCCGACCTGATGATCAAGGTCTGCGAACGCCTGAAACGCATCGCGCCGACACCGGCGACCGTGCTGCTCAGCGGCGAATCCGGCACCGGCAAGGAAGTGGCTGCCCGGGCGCTGCACCGGATGAGCCAGCGGGCGGCCGGGCCTTTCGTGCCGGTCAATTGCGCCGCCATTTCCGCCGAGTTGATCGAGTCCGAACTGTTCGGGCACATCAAGGGGGCTTACACCGGTGCGCAGCAGAATCGGGAAGGCCTGTTCTACTACGCCCGGGGCGGCACGCTGTTCCTCGATGAAATTTCCGAATTGCCACTGGCCGCCCAGGCCAAGCTGCTGCGCGTGCTGGAAGAACGCCGGATCAGGCCGGTCGGCTCGGAGCAGGAGGTGGCGGTCGATGTCCGGGTCATCGCGGCAACCAACCGCGATCTGAAAACCGAAGTTGCCGCCCAGCGCTTCCGGCAGGATCTTTATTACCGCCTGCAGGTGCTGGAAGTCACCTTGCCGCCGCTGCGCGACCGGCCGGAGGATATTCCGCTGCTGGTCGAGCATTTCATGGCCCAGCTGACGCCCAACCTCGGCGTGCCGCCGCTTGGCCTCGATCCCCGCACCGTGGCCCGGATGGCCGATTACGACTGGCCGGGCAATGTCCGCGAGCTGCGCAATCTGGTCGAGCGTTCGCTGATTCTCGGCTGGTTCGACATCGGGCCGGAGCCGGAAATGGGCATCAACGTCGCCTCAACCAGCGACGAAACGCTGGAGGCTGTCGAGAAGCGCCACATTCTCGCCGTGCTCGCCGCCTGCGACGGCAACAAGTCGGAAGCCAGCCGCCGTCTCGGCATTTCCCGCAAGACCATGGATCGCAAGTGTCAGGCCTGGGGGCTCTGAGCACGCCGAACCGGCGTTCCATCCGCACGCGCCTGCTTTTGCTGGCGCTGGTGCCGCTCGGCGTCGTGCTGCCGCTGATCATGCTGGCCCTGGCTTACTGGGGGGGCAATTATTTTGACCAGTTGCTGGTCACCAAGGTGCGCAGCGATCTCGCCACGGCTCACGGCTATTTCGAGCGCGTGGCGGAAGGCGTAGGCCGTTCGGTCGCCAGCCTGGCGGATTCCGAAAGGCTGGCGCGGGCGCTTGGCCAGGGCAAAGAGAACAGCGCGACCACGGTGGCCAAGTTGCTGGGCTCGACCCAGCTGGATCAGAAGCTCGATTTTCTGCATTTTCTCGACATCGAACGCAGCCAGCAGGATGCCCGCTTGTGGCCGGTAGTCGCCGCTGCGCTGGGAGGCAAGGCGGGGACGGAGACTGAGGTGTTTTCCAGCGAGCAACTGAGCGCGATCAATCCGGTGCTGGCGGCGCGGGCCAAAACCCCCTTGCTGGCCACCACCAATGCCCGGCCGGATGAGCGGGAAGTCGAAACGCGCGGTCTGGTGGTGCATTCGGCGGCCCCGGTCTATGACGCTGGCGGTCGGCTGGTCGGCGTGCTCGAAGGCGGCGTGCTGCTCAACAAGAACCTCGATTTCATCGATCAGATGAACGCCATCGTCTATCCGGAAGGCGCCTTGCCCTTCGGCAGCGCCGGTACGGCGACCCTGTTCCTCGACGATGTGCGGGTTGCGACCAATGTCCGGCTGTTCGGTGACACGCGGGCAATCGGCACCCGGGTTTCGGCCGTGGTCCACGATACGGTCATCGGTCAGGGGCGGACCTGGCTCGATCGGGCCTTTGTCGTCAGCGACTGGTATGTCTCGGCTTATGAGCCCTTGCTCGATGGTCAGCAGCGACGGATCGGCATGCTCTATGTCGGCTTTCTCGAAGGCCCGTTCATGACGGCCCGTCTGCAGGCGTTTGCCGCGGTGGCCGGGCTGTTTGTGCTGGCCATGCTGGTCGCCGCTGCCTTTGCTGTGGTTTCGGCGCGCCGGGTGTTCAAGCCGATCGAGCGTATGCACGCGACGATGCACGCCATCGAACACGGCAACCCGGATGCCCGGGTCGGCGAGGTGGAAAGTCAGGATGAGCTGGGCGTGGTCGCCGCACATTTCGACCGCCTGCTCGACCAGTTGCAGGCCCAGGCCGATTCGCTGAAACGCTGGGGGGCATCGCTCGATGCCAAGGTGGCCGAGCGCACGGCAGAGCTCCAGCAGGCGGTGGCGGACCTGAAGGCGGCCCAATCGCAACTGGTGATGAACGAAAAGCTGGCCGCCATTGGGCAGCTGACGGCCGGTGTGGCGCATGAGATCAACAACCCGATTGCGGTCATCCAGGGCAACCTCGATGTGCTGCGCGATGTACTTGGGCCGCAGGCCGAGCCGGTCGCCAAGGAAATCAAGCTGATTCACGATCAGGTGCAGCGGGTCCGCCTGATCGTTGCCAAGCTGCTGCAGTTCGCCCGGCCGCAGGATTATGTCGGCTATCTCGAACCGGTCGAGACCGGGCAACTGATCCAGGACTGCCTGCTGCTGGTGCGCCACTTGCTGAACAAGGGCGACATCGCCATCGAGCAGCACGTCGATTCGACGCGGCGGATTCTCTGCAACAAGAATGAACTGCAGCAGGTGATCATCAACCTTTTCGTCAATGCCATTCAGGCCATGCCGGCGGGCGGGGTGCTGAAAATCGCCGTCGAAGACTGGGATCAGGCCGACATGCCGCTCGGCATTCGCCTGATCGTGACCGATTCCGGACCCGGCATCAGCGACGCCGATCTGGTGCAACTGTTCAAACCCTTCTTCACCGCCAAGAAGCCCGGTGGCAATGGCCTGGGGCTGTGGGTCAGTCAGGCACTGGTCGAACGTTACGGTGGAAAAATCAGTGCTGAAAGCGGGCGCGAACAGGGCGCCAGTTTTACCGTCTGGCTGCGTCTGGAGCCGCAAGGGCTGTAGCCGCGGAGGCCAGGCCTCCGCCGGTACGGGCCTTACTCGAAACGACCGTTGTCCAGTCCGTTGGCCATGCTGGTCGTGATCCGCTCGAAGGGCAGGATTTTCTTGCCCTTGTGGTCCTTCATGAAATCATCGGCGTCTAGCTTGCTGGCCAGCGGCACGAATTCATGGCCCATCGGGCCGAGAACATCCGAGCCGACGACGAACAGCGCTTTGCGCGCATCGATGCGTTCCAGATTGTAGAAATCGGTGACGTAGATGCCGGCAATGTTTTCCTTGCTGTGGCCAGGGGCAAACTTGTTCAGGTCGTTGAGGAACTTGAACATGTCCTTGGCGCCGTCGAAGAAATGGGCGTGGCCATCCTTCCAAGTGACGACAGCCACCCAGTTCGGGTACTTGGAGACCAGCATGCCGCAAACCGGGCAAAGATCCTTGGCGCCGGGTTTGGGCACGGCCTGGGCAAAAGCCAGGCTGGCGCAGAACGCCAGCCCGAGGCCGAGAAGGGCGCGGCGTTTCATCAGCCCTTCTTCATTTCTGCGGCACGCTTGCGGCGTTCTTCGCGGTTCTTGCGGATCATGCCGACGTCGGAAGCCATGTCGAGGTAGGACTCGCGCAGTGCGTCATTGAAGTTGCCCAGCGAGCCGCCATGCTTGGCCTGGAATTCCTTGGCGGTGCTCAGCGAGGCGAAGGAATGTTTCGAACGCTTGGTCATGGCGTGCTTGAGATCGGCACCGATCAGGTAAACCATGCCATCGACCGGCGTCAGCGGACGCGGTTCGACGGTGGAACCGTAATCCGGGCCCCAGATGTTCTTCGGCTCGCGGTCAATATTGACGCCCAGGCTGAGCGACAGACAATGGATGGAGCAGACGCCATCGCTCAGGTCGTCGGCGTACTGGACCAGCATGCGGGCGCGGTGGTGTTCCTTGCGATCCATGCCGCAATACGGGCATTTCGGGTATTTTTCGAACTCGTTTTCCAGCGGTTTCGCGTCGGCTGGTTTCTTGGGAATGAACTGGTTCGGCGTGCCGTCGGTAGCGCAGGCGGTGCTTGCACTGGCTTGTGCTGATACGGCGGCGAGGCCGGACAGGGCGGATAGTTTGAGAAGGTCACGGCGTTTCATTTTGCTCTCCCTGAAGTGTTTTATTGGCTGTTCAATATTAGCCGCCGGTGATGCGGGTCGCCTGCGACATAGTGTCGCACTCAGCCCAGCAGGTTGCGCATGATTGCGTAGTAGCGGATGCCTTGCCAGAGCGTCGATACCCCCAGGGCAATGACGAACAGCGCGGCGCCTTTGAGCAGCCAGCCGCGCAGTTTCGGCCCAAGCTTGCCGAACAGGAAGGAGGCCGACAGCATCGAGGGCAGGGTGCCGGCCCCGAAAGCCAGCATCAGCAGGCCACCTTCCAGAACGGATGGCGCCGTCGTTGCCTTGACGGCCATCGCCATCGTCATCGAGCACGGCATCAGGCCGTTGATGGCGCCACCGATCAGGGCACCAACGACCGGACCTTTCTGCACCGCCAGCGTGAATTGCTTGCGTAGCCAGGTGACGGGCGCGAAGCCAAGGCGGTTGCGGAAGGGCGAAACACCGAGCAGGTCGAGGCCGAGCAGGATGACGACAAGGCCGGCGACAATCTGCAGCACGCCCTGCAATTTGCCGAACTGGCCGGTCGACACCAGCACGGCACCAATCGCCGCGGCGATCAGCCCGACCACGGTATAAATGCCGACCCGCGCTCCGTGGTAAGCCAGGTAGGGCCAGATTCCCTTGGCACCGAGTTTCATGAAAAACCCGGAAACCAGACCACCGCACATGCCCAGGCAGTGGCCGCTGCCAAGCAGGCCGGTCATGAAGGCGAGCCAGTAGGAAAATTCGGCAATGGCGTGGTGCTGGCTGTGGTCCATGGGTTTCAGCGGGGCAATCGGAAGGCGGGGCCGGCCAGTCTAGCAAATAGAGGAGGGTCGGCCTTGATCTGGATGTGATTTGCCATCTGCCTTTGTCTCGCACGGATGAGGCAAAAAAATCCCCACCGGGAGGCGGGGCCAAAGGGAGAATGCCCATTTGCAGCGGGCAATTTCTGAAACGCCGAGGCATTCTAGATTGCAAGTTATGCCAGGGGAATGCGACATGGTGTCGCAGCTTGCCTGGTGGGCGTTGCAGCCTGCGGCAATTGGCCGCACGCTTCGGCGTGGGAAAGCCTCTAGAATCGGCGCCGATCCCTCAGCCAGCCCAAGCCCTTGCATGTCATCCGCCATTACGACCCTTTACATCGAGCATGTCGGTGAACTGCGTCGTTTTCTGGTGCGCCGGCTGGCCTGCTTCGAGGTGGCTGCCGAGCTGGCGCATGAAACCTTCGTTCGCTATCTGGTGGCTGCGCCAACGGCTCCGGTGGACAATCCGCGCGCTTTTCTCTATCGCATCGCCGGTAATCTGGCCATCGACTACCTGCGCTCGCATCGCTTGTCGTCAGCACAGACCATTGATCTGGAAAGTTGCGGCGATTTGCCATCCGATGAACCGGGGCCAGAGCGCTACGCCATCGCCCGCCAGCAACTCGATTGCCTGCGCCGGGCCATCGACGAGTTGCCAGCCAAGTGCCGGGAAGTGTTTATCCGCCACAAGTTCGATGGCCTCTCGCAAAAGGCATTGGCAAGCGAGTATGGCGTGACGGTGAATGCTATCGAAAAACATCTGGTGCGGGCGCTGGTTTTCCTGCGTTTCCGGGTCATGCCGGAATGACAACAGATAGCCCGGAAATGGCGGCCAAGCGCCGCATTGCGGAGGAGGCGGCCGGCTGGTTCCTGCGTCTGCGGGAGTCCGGTCGCGACGAGGCGGCGCATGGAAACTTCCAGGCCTGGCTGGATGCCAACGAGGTGCATCGGCACGAATATCTGACCATCCAGCGTTTGTGGGGTGGGCTCGATACCCTGAGCCATCGTAACCGGCACCGGCGTAAGGCTGCGCTGCTGGCCGCGTTGTTCCTGTCTTCGCTGGCAGTCCTGGCCGGCTTCCAGTCCATGCTCCGCACGGAAGGGCTCATCGAAACGAAGGTGGCTGAGATGCGCCAGCAGGTGCTGGATGATGGCACGATTGCCGAACTCGATGCCGATAGCCAATTGTTGATCGATTACTCGCTCTGGCGCCGCCGGGTGGTTGTGCTGCATGGCCAGGTCCAGTTCAGGGTAGCGAGCAGCCTGCGCCCGTTTGAAGTCAGGGCGGCTGGCGCGACGGTGCGCGATATCGGGACCACCTTCAACCTGAACGTCCGCCGCGATTCGGCCCGGGTCTCGGTGCAGGAGGGGATCGTCGAGGTGACGCTGGATGCCGGCGGCCAAGCCCGGCGCCTGAATGCCGGTCAGCAACTGGACTATCTTGCCGCCGACAGTGCCTTGCCATTACCCAAGGCGGCCGATGCCATTCCACCCTGGCGGGAGGGGCGCTGGGTCTTCGAGGCGACGCCGCTCGACGAAGTGGTCGAGGAAATCAATCGCCACCATGCTCGCCCGGTGGCATTGGCCGATCCGCGCCTGGGCAGTTATCGGGTCAGCGGTGTGTTCGAGCAGCGCGACAGGAAGGGCCTGTTGCAGGCGCTGGTGGCTGTCTTGCCGCTACGCCTTGACGAGCGGAGCGAAGAGACGCTGATCCGCCAGCGCTGATTTTTTTGCGTATCGATGTCAGGGTTCCCCGAACTTTTTCGTCTTAAGCAGTAATACCAACGAAAAACAGGGGAACACGCAATGCCAAGACCGCTTCACCTCGCGCTGCTCGTATCGGCCATCTGGGCCGGTAGCGCCTTCGCCCAGAGCAAATCGTTCGACCTGCCGGCCCAAGGGCTGGGCAGCGCCCTGACTGCGCTGGCCAAACAGGGCGGTATTCAGATCCTGTTCGATGCCGATGCGCTCAAGGGCAGGCAGGCGTCGGTGCTGCGCGGCAGTTATTCGGCCGACGAAGCGCTCGCCAAACTGCTTTCGGGGAGCGGCTTTCAGGCCGTATCGACCGGCCAGGCGACCTACGCCATCAAGAAACGGTCGCCGGCCGAAGGTGTGCAGCATTTGCCGGAGGTCGTGGTAACGGCCAGTGCCGAGCGCAGTTATGCAGCCCCTCGTGCAACCGTCGCTGGCAAGGTACCGCTTTCTCTGCGCGAGGTTCCCAACTCTGTCTCCGTACTGACCCAGGAGCAAATTGAGGATCAGAAACTGGTGACTATGCCGGAAGCGCTCCAACAGGTTACCGGCGTCAACGTCGTCGCCAACGATACGCTGAATTCCCAATACTGGGCCCGGGGCTATGGCCTGGGGGTGATGTACGACGGGGTGACTTCCTACAATGGTATGAGTCCTTCACATCAGTTCGACTTGCCCTTGTACGAGCGTATTGAGGTGTTGCGTGGGCCTGCCGGTCTGTTGCGTGGCGTCGGCGAACCGGGCGGGGTGGTGAATTTGGTAAAGAAACGGCCGAAGGACAAGTTTGGTTTTTCGGCGGCAATCAGTGCTGGGTCTTGGGATAACTACCGATTTGATGCCGATTTGACCGGCCCTCTCAACGAAGCCAAAACGCTCAGGGGGCGCATGGTGGTATCGGAGGAGGATCGTGATTACTTCTACGATCACACGCACAGCAAAAAATGGTTGGCCATGGGAGCACTGGAGTTCGACTTGACCCGGCAAACGACCTTGTCGTTGTCGCTGACCGCTCAGGATGCCGAGGCCAAGGCCCCATGGTCAGGCCTGCCAACGTCGAATCAGGTGGATTCGTTGGGGCATTACAAATTGCTGGACGTGTCGCGTAACACCTTCAATGCGCCGGATTGGGGCAAATTACGCTATCGGATGGAAGAGGTTTCTGCCGCTGTCGAACATCGTTTTGACAACAGATGGGTGGCCAAGCTGAGTGCAAATCATCGTACTTGGAACCAGTTCTACAGATATGCCTACACCTCGTCATCGGTCAATACGTCCACCAATCGAGTTAGCTATGCCACGATGCAGGGGGATTCCGATTACACCCGTGATGGCCTTGATCTATTCGCCAACGGGCCTTTTGAACTATTCGGCCGTAATCACAATTTGTTGATTGGCTACAACAGCGAAACCTACAAATACACGAGCCGCAGTGGTCGCGGGCCAAATTACAGTAATGTCCTGTTTGGCGACTTGAGCGGAATCATCGAGCCAACAATTGCCTACACCAGCGGTTCGGAGAACGAAACGGAGCAAAGCGGTTTTTACTCACAACTACGCTTTAGTCTGGCCGATCCGCTGACGCTGGTTTGGGGTGGACGAACCACCACTTTTAGTAATCGCTCGCGCAGTATTTCGCCATCCACGACCGGACTGAACTGGAAAGATGGAGCCACAGCCAATAACGTGTTCACGCCTTACGGCGGCTTGTTGTTCGATATCACCAAGGAAATCACCCTTTACACCAGCTATGCTGACATCTTCGTTCCGCAGACGCAGCTAAAGGCGGATGGCAGTACGCTCGACCCCCGAATTGGGCAGCAATATGAAGTGGGCGCCAAGGGGGAGTTCTTCGATAACAAGTTGGCCGCATCGCTTGCCTGGTTCAATATCCGTGACAGAAATCGGGCTTACGCCGACCCGAGCGACCCCACCGGAACTTACTACCTGAACGCCGGGGAAGTCGAAAGTAGCGGCTGGGAAACTGAAATCAGCGGCAAGCCCATGCGTGGCCTGGATGTGATGGCGGGTTATACCTACCTGAACACGCGCTATCTCAAGGATGCCAGTAACCAAGGCAAGAGCTATTCGATCTTTTCGCCGCGCCACCAGATCAAGGTGTGGAGCAATTACCGCTTTGCCGATGGCGCTTTCGATCGGGTCAGCCTGGGGCTGGGTATGCTGGCTCAAAGTGCGGCCCAGAGTACCCGCGGTTGGCGCGACGAGGTGGTCAATACGGGCTATGCCGTTTTCAATGGTCGTATCGCCTACGAGATCGACAAGCATTATTCGCTCAGTTTGAACGTGAATAATCTGCTCGACCGCAAGTACTACGCCTCGGTCGGCACGACCAATATCTATAACTTCTACGGTGAGCCGCGCAGCTTCATGCTGACGCTGCGAGCCAATTACTGAGCAAGCTTGATGGCCCGACCTGGTCGGGCCGATTTGGGATAACGATGAACAGACGTTTCTTGATTCTGGCTGGCCTGATGCTTCCGGTCAGCCGCTGGGCCATCGCCCACGACCAGATTGATTCGGACATCTTGGCCGACGAGCTGGAAAAGCATCCCCGCTGCGTCATCTGCAACATGGATAGACGCAAGTTCCACTACGCCCGACACCTGCTGCATTACGCCGACAATCACGTCCAGGGAACCTGTTCGGTGCATTGCGCGGCGGAGTGCATGGTGCAGGAGCGGCGGCGTGGTTTTCAGGCCATCTACGCCGCGGATTTTGGCGCGGCTGGCGAGCCGAAACCATTATTCGAGGCGGCTTCGGCGACTTATCTGATTGGCAGCGATTTGCGCGGCGTGATGACGGCCGTCAGCAAAGTGCCGTTTGCCAGCCGGGAGTCCGCATTGCAGGCCAGGCAGCTCTACGGTGGTGAGCTTGCCGGCTTTGCCACAGCGATCAGCGCTTCGCTGGAGGAAATGGCCGCTGGCGTTGTCCGGCGCTATGGCAATGATCGGGAACGCTTGCTGCGCAAGGCGCGCATGGCTTCCTGAAGCCATGCGCGCCAGCGGTCAGTAGGTCTTCGGCGTCTGGCGGGCCCGCCCGGCATCAAGAGAGATGGCCGTCAAAGCGGGAATGTCAGCCCGGTAGTTGCGACCGTTCGGGCCACTGCCGGCCTTGACGAGGATTTCGGCATCGCCCAGCTCGGTGAGCAGGCGACTGACCGTTTCCGGGGTGATGCCGAGGATGCCACCGAAATCAGCCAGGCTCAGGCGATGAACACGGTCGCTGTCGCCAATGCGCAACTGCAGCAGCAGGCGGGCGAGGCGGATTTTGGCCGGGACGGTATTGCTGACCAGTTCCGATAGCCAGGAGTCCGTTTCGCGCAAGGCTTCCTGGGTTTTTTCAAGCAGGCGGAGCTGCAGGGCCGGGTGCTTGTTGATGAAGTCCTTGAAGTGACTCATCGGAATCCGGCAAAGCTGGGTTGCCGTCAGGGCAATGGCCGTGTGCTGCTGCTCGTCGGCAAAGACGGAATCCAGACCAAGGACGTCACCCTTCTTCAGAAAGCGGACGATGCGCTGGTTGCCGCTGACGTCATAGCGGAGAAGTTTGATGACTCCCTGGCGGACGCAGTAAACGGCACTCGCATGATCGGCCATGTTGTAGATCGTCGCGCCAGCCTCGAAGGCCATTTCGTCGATGGGAACATGGAAGGCGAGCAGGTCTTCAAGGCTGACATCGGCACAGACCATGGTGCTGCGCAGGGAACAGGTAAAGCAGTTGCTGCGACCGGAACAAGTGTGGGTTCGATTGATATTGGCCATCGGTTCTGATTGGGGGTGAAGACGCGGCTGTTTGCCGCTGTCGTTGTGGAAGCACGAAGCAAAATAGGTGGATTGTTATCAACGCTGCAGGCGCAGCGAATTGGCGACGACCGAGGTCGAGCTCATGGCCATCGCAGCCGCGGCGATCATCGGGTTGAGCCGGCCGGCGGCGGCGACCGGGATGGCGATGACGTTGTAGCCGAGCGCCCAGAACAGGTTCTGGCGGATGATCGCCATGGTCCGCCGTGAGAGGTCGATACCGGCTGCGACGCGGGCGATATCGCCGCCAACCAGCGTGATGTCGGCCGATTCGACCGCGATGTCGGCACCGCCGCCAATGGCGAAACCGACGTCGGCGGCGGCCAGGGCCGGCGCGTCGTTGATGCCGTCGCCGATCATGCCGACCTTTTCGCCGGCTTCCTGCAACTGGCGAATGACTTCCAGCTTGTCGGCCGGGGTGCAGCGGGCCAGTACGCGGTCGATGCCGACTTCACGGGCGACATGGCTGGCCACGGCGTCGAGATCGCCGGTCGCCATCACGGTCTTCAGACCGAGGCGGTGGAGCAGGGCGATGGCTTCCCGGGCGCCTTGGCGAGGCTGGTCGGCGATGGCGAAAATGGCTATCGGATAGCCATCCACCGCAGCAAAGACGGGGGTCTTGCCCTGTTCGGCCAGGCGGTGTGCTTCGTCGGCGAGCGATGCGTAAGCGACGCCCATCTCGTCGAGCAGCGCGGCGTTGCCGATGATGATGTCCAGACCATCCACCTGCGCGGTCACACCACGTCCCGGATGAGCGGCAAAGGAAACGGCAGTCAGCGTGTCTTTCAGGCGCGGCTTGCTCCAGTCGGCCAGGGCACGCGCCAGGAAATGTTCGGAACCGGCTTCGGCGGCGCCAATCAGGCTGGCCAGCCGGGCCTCGCCCATGCCGGGCAGGATGAAGGTGTCCGTGACGACCGGCTTGCCTTCGGTGATCGTGCCGGTCTTGTCGAAAACGACCGTGGTCAGCTTGGCCGCCGTTTCCAGCGCCTCGCCGTTGCGGATGTAGATGCCGCGCTTGGCGGCCTGGCCGGTGCCGACCATGATCGCGGTCGGCGTGGCCAGCCCGAGGGCGCAGGGGCAGGCAATGAGCAGCACGGCGACCGAATGGGCCAGCGCGGCCGACACCGGGGCGCCGGCCATGGCCCAGCCGGCGAAGGTCAACGCGGCAATGCCGCCGACGGCCGGCACGAAGCGGGCCGAAATGCGGTCGGCCAGTTTCTGCACCGGCAGCTTGCTGCCCTGCGCCTGATCGACCAGTTTGACAATGCCAGACAGCACGGTGTCGCCGCCGACGGCAGTCACCGTCATGACGAAGCTGCCATTGCCGTTGAGGCAGCCGCCGATCACCTTGTCGCCAGCCGTCTTGGCGACCGGCAGTGATTCGCCGGTGATCATCGCTTCGTCGACCGAGGAAGAGCCTTCGAGCACGCAGCCGTCGGTCGGAATCTTGTCGCCGGCCCGCACGCGCAGGCGGTCGCCGATCTGCACGTCGTCGATGGATACTTCGAATTCAGTGCCGTCAGCCTCGATGCGCAGCGCCGTCTCCGGCTGCAGTTCGATCAGCTTGCGGATCGCCTCGCCGGCCTTACCCTTGGCGCGTTCCTCCATGTAGCGGCCGAGCAGCACGAAGGTACAGATGCCGGCGGCCGACTCGAAATAGACGTGGTGATGCATCTTCAACACGCCGGGAATGCTGTAGGCCCAGGCGGCGCCGGCACCGATGGCGATCAGCGTGTCCATGTTGGCTTCGCCCTGTTTGGCGAGCATCCAGGCCTTGCGGAAAATGCTGTTGCTGCTGCCGAACAGGATGGCCGACGACAGCGCGAATTCCATGACACGCAGCGCCGGCAAACGGTGCATGGCCATGCCGGAAATCATCACCGGCACGGTCAGGATGGCGGCCTGGATGAAGCGCTTCTTGGCCTCCTCGACGCGCTCCTTTTCACGCTCGACGATCAGCCGGCGTTGCGCCAGCGTGTCCATCGGCCGCGTCGAATAGCCCAGCGCGCTGACGACTTTCGACACCGCCTCGCGGTCGATGACGCCATTGACCGTCACCGTCTCGGCGGCGAAATTGACCGAGGCGTAGCGCACCCGTGGATCGCGCTTGAGCTTCATTTCGATGAGCAGGGCGCAGGAGGCGCAGCTCATGCCCTCGATGGCCAGCGAGCATTCCTGCACCGGGCCATCGACCGGCGCGGCAACGACGGGTGCCGCTTTCGGTGCGGCGATCAGGTTGCCGAGCACGGCATCCAGCGTCGCCAGCAGCCGCTCTTCGGGCAAGGCCGCCGGGTCGTATTCGACGACCAGCGAACCGATGTCGGCGACGATGCGCACCTCCTGGATGGCCGGATGCTTGCGCAGCAGGATTTCCAGGATGTAGCAGCGCTCCTGCTCCTTTTCGAGCGCGGGCGCCAGCACGCGCAGGCGGCGGCTCAGGCGGTGTGCGATCCGGAAGTGCTTCATTTGGTGACGTTGGTTTTACGGTAACGAACGAGCAGGAAGACGAGATAGAACACCGTCAACCAGGCATTGCTGTTGGCCACGGGGTTCTGCAGCCAGCGCTTGGTGATCAGATCCCAGTGGACGCGGATCAAGTAGAAGGCGACGATGTCGTTGAAGAAATTGGTGATCGCCTTCTCGGTCAGCGCGCTTTCGACCATCGGCTGAAAGCGGGCTTGTAGTGAACCTTCCGGCGGCGGTGCTGCCGGAATGATCGCCGCCTTGACCTTGTCGAGCAGCGGTTGGATGCCGTTGTTCAGGTTGAAGGACGGGGTATTTTCAGGCTCGGCGGCGACACTTTCTGCTTCTGCGCCAAGCGGCAGGCCGGGCAATAGGCTGAACAGGTGACGGGCAACCTGCGCCGTGCTGCATTGCTGGGCATCGTAGCGGATGGAAATCCGCTTCCAGCCCCGGTCCACCGCAGCACTGCTCAAACCGGCCAGGGTTTTCATGCCCTGTTCGATGGCGGCAACGGCGGCCTCGCCGCAGATTTCGGCTGGCAGTTCGAGGCGCAGATAGCCCGGTTCACGGTGCAAAACGACGATACGTTGTGCCAGTTCGGCAGCTTGCGTCATGGTGCCTCCGTCAGGCCGCCGGGGTTTCGCTGGTCGGCGCGGCCGCTGGCGGGGTGCCGTCGATCTTGTCCTTGGCCTCGGCCATCAGGTCGTTGAGGTTTTCCTTCTGGTGCAGCGCAAAGTCCTTGCCCATACCGCTCGCCTTGGACAGGCCATCGACGATTTCCTTCTGGTACTTGAAGAGCAGGAAACCGGCCGCGATACCCCCGGCCGCGCCGACTGCCAGCAAGGCCAGCGGGTTGCGCAGCAGCGCAGTGCCAATCAGTCCCTTGCCGGCGGCAAAGCCGGTGGCGGCCATCATGGCGCCGGTGGCGACCGGCTTGGTCATCATGTGGCCGGCCTGACTCATCATCTGCGGCATCTGTTTCATCATTTCTTCGGTCATCATGGCGCTTCCTTTCAGGATTTGTTCGATTGATTCTGCTCATTTTGAACCGGGGTGTCCTTGATGTCATGCAACATCTCGTAAATTCCCCGGCAGCCCTCGCAGCAGAACTGGTATTGCTTTTCCGGCGTATTCAGCACGAAGGGCTTGAGCCCAACGTCAAGACTGCACAGGTCGCAGGCCCGGTTTTCACTCATTGCAGCAGTTCCTGGACATGGCGGGCGAAAGTCGCTTCATCGGCCTCGCCAACGATCTTGCCGCGGACGATGCCCTTGCCGTCGATGAAGAAGGTGGTCGGCAGGCCAACCACGCCGTAGCTGCGGGCGATGGCCGAGTTTTCATCGAGCAGGGCCGGGTAGGTGACGCCGATTTTCCTGATGAAGGTGTTGATCGTCGCTTTGTCCTGCCCGGCATTGATGGCCAGCACCTGCAGCTTGCCCTTGTTGGCCTGATAGACCGTCTCGATGGCCTTCATTTCGCCTTCGCAGTATTTGCACCAGTCGGCCCAGAACCGGACAACCAGCGGCTTGCCGAAATAGGCCGCGGGAAAATGCTCGGCGCCGCCATCGACCCGGAAGGCCTGGAAGGTTGGCGCGATGCTGCCGATGTTGATATTGGCCTTCGGTGCTTCCTTGCCGCAGGCGGCCAGGAGCAGGGTGGCGATCAGGAGAAAAATGCGCATCAGTGTTCGATCAGGATCAGGTTGGAAGTCAGCACGAACCAAGTGGCCAGTGCGGTGAACAGAATATAACCGGCAGCGGTCAGCCCGGAAAGTCGGCTGGAGATGGCGGGGATGACTTTGGTCAGACTGGGCACCCGGGCGAAGGGCTGCATGGCGCCTGCTCCGAGCCCGGCAGCGGTGGCGACGAAGAGCGGAATGTAGAGCCAGTAGCCCTGGTAGTCGTATTCCGGCTTCAGGATGCAGAACGGGCAGTGGTGGTGTGGATGCTCGTAGATGTAGAGCGAAATGAAGGAGAGCACGCCGGTGATGGCAGCAACGAAGCCGCCAGCGCTGCTCAGGGCGAGCAGATAGCCGCTGGTCCGGCCACCGCGCCGCCAGTGCCAGAGCGCCACACCGATGGCGGCGGCCATCGCGCCATAGAACAGCCAGAGGGCCGGCAGGGGTTCGAGGCCGGAGGCTTCGGCCGCTATGGTCTTCGATTCCTCCGAGAACATGCTGCCGCAGCAGGAGGTGATCACGTTGGCCTTGAGCGCCGAGAAATACTGGAATTCCAGCCAGAAATTGGTGAGCAGTAGCGGCAGCAGCAGCAACAGCAGGCCGTACTTGATGCGGACCAGCGGGTAATCGCGGGCCTGGGTGTCGACATGGTTGATGGCCAGCCACATGGCAGCCACGAAAAAGACCGCCATCTGCGTGATCAACGACGGAAAGCCGTAGCCATTGACGTTGAGCGTGCCGACAGCGCACATGGCGCCGACGAACATCACCGACAGCCGGTCGGCGTTGAAAACAAAAAGCAGCAGCGCCGCCAACTGGGCGAGCATGACGAAAGCGAGCAGGGTCGAGAACAGGTAAGTGCGGCGCTCCAGCGCCAGTTGCCGCTCCGAGCCGCTGGCGATGTCCCAGTGGCGGATGACCTGCACGGCGAAAGGTACGGCGGCGAGCAGCATGATCACCGCCACGCCGGCGGCCATCAGGAGCGCGATGATGGCAGGCTGAAAGAGCATCAGGCCTCGACCAGACGCCCGTCGCGCATGCCGACGACGCGATGCACGGCACTCGATTCGACGACCAGCGGATCGTGACTGGTCAGCAGCACTGTCTTGCCGGCCGCCGTGAAGCCTTCGAGGATGGCCATGAATTCCTTGGACAGCGCGGTATCGAGGTTGGCCGTCGGTTCGTCGGCGATGATGACTTCCGGATTGTTGATCAGCGCGCGGGCGATGGCGACGCGCTGCTGCTCGCCGCCAGACAGCCATTCGACCTTGGCTTGCGCCCGGTGGCCGAGCTTGAGTTGGTCGAGGATTTTTTCAGCCGCCGCGACCAGTTCGGCCCGTGGTCGGCCGGTCGGGAAGGCCGGCAGGATGACGTTTTCCAGCGCCGACAGGCCCTTGATCAGATTGAATTGCTGAAAGATGAAGCCGAAGCTCTGGCGGCGGATGTCGGTCAGGAAACGCTCGGGCAGACCGGAAATGTCTTCGCCCTTGAAACGCACCCGGCCGTGGGTCGGCCGGCTCAGGCAGCCGACAATGGTCAGCAGCGTCGTCTTGCCCGAACCGCTCGGGCCGCGGAAGGCGGTGACCTTGCCGGCATCAATCGTCAGGTCGATGCCGTGCAGCGCCCAGTATTCGTTGGGCTGGTTCTGGTTGAAAGCCTTCTTGATGTTGGAGAGTTCAATCATCGCATCACCGCGTCGGGATCGGTGATCGCTGCCCGCCAGATCGGCACCAGCACCGCCGCCGTGTAGGGGAACACCGTGAAAAAGAACAGGGTAGCGATCTGCAAGCCGTCGACAGTCGGAACCAGCGTGAATTTCGGGTAGAGCACCGACCAGCCCTTGAGTACCGGCTCGAAGATCGCCGCACCGAAATGGAAGACATGAACGTAGGCGGCGATGAAGCCGAGCAGGAAGGCGGTCAGCGAAATGAGCAGGCCCTCCCAGGTTTTCATGCGGATGACGTCGCCGGTTTCCCAGCCGATGGCCTTGAGAATGCCGATTTCCCGCTTTTCCTCGGCCGACAGTCCGGAAGCCTTCTCCCAGGCGAGGATGGCGAAGGCGAGGATGGCCCCGGCCAGCACCGTCAGCACTATGCCTTCACGCCAGTCGAAGACGCTCTGGTAGGTGCGCAAGACCTCCTCGCGCAGGATGGGGCGGGAATCGGGCAGGGCGCTCGACAGTTTGGCCGCCACCGTGCGCACTTCCTGCGGATTGGCCACCGACAGCGCGATGTCGGTGTAGTGCCCGGCCGGGTACTCGAAGAAACTGCGGAAATCGTTTTCCGACAGCAGCACGAGGTCGGCCGACAGCAGCTCCGAATCAGGCGACAGCACGGCCGACACCTCGAAGGTGAACAGCTTGCCGGAATAGGAGCGGAAGGAAATGGTGTTGTGCTTGTCCAGGCCGCGTTCGCGGGCCAGGGCGTTGCCGACCATGATGTGGCCGTCGGCCACCTCGTCGGCCGGGCGCGCCATGAAGGTGTAATTGGCGTTCAGCACCGGGTCGTAGTAATAGCCCCAGAGCCGGCCTTCCTTCTTCTGCACGCCACGGATGCGGCCGATCTTGTCGAGATAGCCGGGTGGGATCAGGTCATGCCGGCCGGCGACCATGCGTTGCAGGATCACTTCCGGAGAGCCGGCCAGCACGAAGGTCGCTTCGCTGCGCAGGGCGTGGGTGAATAGCGTCAGCGAGGCCAGCACGAAAACGAGCAGTGTGTAGGCCAGGAGCAGGCCGATGTTTTTCGTCTTGCGCCGGGCCAGCGAGGCCAGCGTGAAGTCAATCAGGTGACGTTGTTTTTCCAGCCAGATTCGCATGGGATTGGGTCAATAAAGCCGGGGGAGGCAGCAGCGAGCCGCTGGGGAAATGGTCGAAGGCGCCGGGGTGGTCCTGCAAGGCCGAATGCAGGTCGGCCTGGGTCGGGTGGCGGGTGTAGCGGGCTTCGGTAAACAAAGCCAGATCGGTCAGGCCGAATTTCTCGACCAGCGCCCGGTTGTTGGTCAGTTTTTGCTCGTCTGCCAAGGTCAAGCGGAAAAACAGGCCAAAAATCAGAAGGCAGACGGCGGCCAATGCGGCGATCAAACCGAGAGCGACGGTAGAGGGGCGCATCAGAGCAGTTTTCTGACCGTCGAAACGATTTTGTCGGTCGGGGCACCCAGCTCAAGAACATTGGCCAGCTTGCCATCCGGTCCCACCACGTAGGTCGAGGTGGTGTGATCGACGGCATAACTGCCATCGTCACGCTTCGGTTGCTTGATGTAACCGGCGCCAAAAGCCTTGGCCAGTGCCGCAATCGCCTCGACCGAGCCGGTGACGCCGATCATTTCCGGATGGAAGAAGGCGGTGTATTCCTTCAGATGCTTGACCGTATCGCGCTCGGGATCGACCGAGATCATGATCAGCTTGACCCGGCTACGCTCTTCGCTGCTCAGGGCCTTCAATGCCTGTCCGCCAGCGGCCAGCGAGGCCGGGCAGATGTCCGGGCAGTTGGCATAACCGAAATAGACCAGCAGCACCTTGCCGCGCAGGGCTTTGGAATCGACCGGGCCATCAGCCGATTGCAGCACGAAATCGGCGCCGGCCGGCAGTTTCGGGTCGCGGCCAGCGCTACCGCCTCGCATCAGCAAGGCAATGCCGAGCAACAAGGCGAGGCCGAGTGCCACGCCGATCAACGCATATTTTTTCATGTTCCGGAAAAACAAAAGGCAGACGCGGAGTCTGCCTGTGATGATGCCGCTACGCCAGCGGTCAGATCAAAAACGGTTCGAAGCCCGCATCAAGGCACCGCGCAGGGCGATGGTCACCGCCGAGCCGAGGCCGACGCGTTGGGCCACGGCCGGCAGAATGATCAGCGAGGCCAGCGCAAAACCGGCGCCAAGCAGCAAGGAAGCCATTTCTGGCTGGTTCTGGGTATTCGGTTTCTGATTCATGGCGCTCTCCCTTACGCGTTTGCGCCATCCTACCCACTTTGGGCTGCGCAGGGGATGCGACATATTGCCGCATCCCTCGCGCGTTGGCGTTCTCGCAGTGTTTGGCGTGATGGACGTAGTGGGACAAATGAGCCGTTTCCGGCTGACATGAATAGCCAGTGAGCCTTTTTCCCAGTGGCTTTTTTCATTTTCCGGCGGTATAAAGCCCCGGGGCCTCCCGGCAAGGCCATGACCACCTGATTTGCTACCTGGATTGTTAGGATTGATATGAACGTCGCTCCCCGGATGATGAAAGCCTTTGCGGCGACCCTGCTGATGGCCTTGGCGCTATTCTCGTCCTTGCCCGCCCTGGCCAGTGACCACGGCGGTGGCGGGGCGCCGGAACCGATGGTTTTCACGGTCAATCTTGGCAAGGAAAACTACCTGCAGTTCGGCCTGATCTTCGAGGCAGCCTCACCGGAGGCCGCGCATCTGCTGGCAAGTAACAAGCCGCGCATTCAGCACAAGATCATTTTGATGCTCTCTGACAAGGACTCGGCCAATCTGCGGACGCTGCAAGGCAAGAAGGCCTTGATCGAGGAAATCATCGAACTGTCCAACCATGTCATCGATGAAACCGAGAAAACCGGCGTCAAGGAAGTCTTGTTCACCAAATTCCTGATCCAGTAATCCCTGAGCCCTAGCCCCGATGATGTCCCATTCCGCCTCGACCGATGCGCTGCTCGATGCCGTGGCCGAGCAGCTAAGGCATGCGCGGAGCGCCTTGTTCATTACCGGCGCCGGTATTTCGGCCGACTCGGGCCTGCCGACCTATCGCGGTGTCGGTGGCCTCTACGATAGTGAAACGACCGAAGAGGGCCTGTGCATCGAGGATGCGCTGTCCGGTGAAGTATTCTCGATGCGTCCGGACATTACCTGGAAATACCTGATCCAGATTGAGGAAAACTGCCGTGGCGCGCAGCCGAATGCCGCGCACCGGGCGATTGCCTGCCTCGAACGCCATCTCGACCGGGTCATGGTGTTTACCCAGAATGTCGACGGCCTGCACCGCGCGGCCGGGAGCCATGAGATCGTCGAGATTCACGGCAACCTGCAGGAATTGATGTGTACGGCCTGCAACCACGAAGAAGCGGCCACCGACATGAGCGACCGTCAGGTGCCACCGCTGTGCCCAGCTTGCGGTGCCGTGCTGCGCCCCAAGGTCGTACTCTTTGGCGAGGCCTTGCCGGAGGATGAACTGGATCGTTTCATCGAAGCCTTTCAGGAGGGCTTCGACATCGTTTTCAGCATCGGCACTTCCAGTATCTTTCCCTATATCGTCCAGCCGGTCGTGCTGGCTGCAGCGAGTGGCATCCCGACCGTCGAAATCAACCCGGCGCGAACAAAGCTCAGCGATACCGTCGACTACTATTTGCCGCTCGGGGCGGCCGAGGCAATGAGCGGAATCGTCAAGCGACTGGGGCTGGACCCGGACGGTTGCTGATCTTCGTGGTGTTTGCCACAGGCATGCCCGATGCGAATGGTGCGGTGCACAAAAAATTGTTGACAACTCAAGAACTGCGGTTAGAATGAAGTCATGCTGCACTGCAACATAAATGGTGCGGCAAAAAAATCACCCCAACCCCAGGAGAATCACAATGTTCACCAAACCCGAAGATTTCGCGAAGTCCGGCGTCAATTTTGCCCTGTTCTTTGCCAACACCACCTTTGACGGTATCGAGCGTCTGGCCCTGTTGAACCTGGCCGCTGCCCGTTCCGTTTTCGAATCCTCCCTGTCCAACCTGACCACCCTGCTGGGTGCCAAGGATGTCCAGTCCTTCGTCGCCATCCAGAAGGAACTGGCTTCCCCGTCCATCGAAAAGGGCATGGAATACTCGCGCAACGTGATCTCCATCGCTGCCGAAACCAAGGACAAGATCGCCAAGGAAGTTGAAACCCACGTTGCTGAAACCAACGCCAAGGTTTCCGGCCTGGTCGAAAAGGCTCTGGCTTCCGCTCCGGCTGGTTCCGAAGTGGCTGTCGCTGCTGTCAAGACCGCCATCAAGTCGGCCAACGATGCCTACGAAGGTCTGAACAAGGCTGCCAAGCAAGCTGCTGAAGTTGCTGAAGCCAGCGTTGCCGCTGCTACCAGCGCTACCCTGAAGGCCGCCAACGTTGTTGCCGCCCCGAAGGCTGCTGGCAAGAAGGCTGCCTAAGCGTCGAAAGATGCTGGATAAAAGCCGCAGCTAGTCTGCGGCCACTGAAAAAGCCCTTGCCTGGTCAAGGGCTTTTTCTTTGCTGATACGGAAAGGAAATTCCCATGCCTCATACCCATGCCTCAACCAAGGCTGAAGCGATTCACGATGCGCTGGAGGTTTTTCAGGAAGAGCACCACCACCAGCCGGACGCCCACGAAAAAGCCCGCCTCGTCTCCGACACGATCAAGGAGTGGGAGCACGAGCAGGTCGAAGAAATGCACGCAGCGGATAAGGCTGCCTGATCTGGCAGAACACGCATGAAAAACGGGGCTGACTGGCCCCGTTTTTACTTTTGAAGAGGCGCCGCATATTTACTTGCGCGGTGCCTTTATCGGCTTGCCCTTGCCGCCACGGTTGCCGCGGCAGATTTCGAGGCGTTCGCCTTTCAGCTTGCCGGCCACGCCATCGACCACCGGAATGATCTCTTCCAGCGCCGTCTTGCCGGGGGCGGCGTCGATCAGCTTCAGGCCACGGCCCTTGGCCAGCAGACGGACTTCCTCGATGTTGAAGACCAGTGCGCGGCCATCCTTGGTGACGCAGGCGATTTCGCCATTAGTCGGGGCTGGCATGAAGATAGCTGGTGCTTCGCCATCGCCCAGCGTCAGGAAAGCCTTGCCAGCCTTGCCTCGCGACAGGAAGTCGCTGCCCTGGCAGCGGAAGCCGTAGCCACCGTCGGCGGCAACCAGATAGAACTTGTCGGGTGAGACGGACAGGGCGAGGCAGAGCTTGCCGCCATCCTGGAAGTCGATCACCGAAGTGGCCGGAACGCCATCGCCCTTGCCGCCGGGAATGTCGGCGGCGGAAATGGAGTAGGCGCGCCCGAGGTGGTCGAGGATGATCAGCGAATCGACAGTCCGACAGGGCAGGCAGGCGAGCAGGCTGTCGCCGGAACGGAAGGTGAGCTGGGTCGGGTCGATGTTGTGCCCGGTGCGCGAACGCAGCCAGCCATGCTTGGAGACGATCAGCGTGGTCGGTTCATCGACGATGGACACCGTCTTGGCGTCGGACATGGTGACCTTGGCGTCGGCTTCGATCAGTGTCCGGCGGTCGTCGCCGTATTTCTTCGCATCGGCCTCGATTTCAGCTGCCACGCAGGCGCGCAGGGCGTCTTCGGAGTCGAGCAACTTGTTCAGGCTGGCCGCTTCTTCGCGCAGCTTGGCCAGTTCTTCACCGATCTTGATGCCTTCCAGCCTTGCCAACTGGCGCAGGCGGATTTCGAGAATATCTTCGGCCTGGATCTCCGACAGCTTGAAGTGGGCCATCAGATCGACCTTGGGATCGTCCGATTCCCGGATGACCTTGATTACCTTGTCGATGTCGAGCAGCACCGCCAAACGGCCTTCCAGGATGTGGATGCGCTTTTCGGCGGCGGTCAGGCGGTGGCGGGTGCGCCGCTCGACAGTGGCCAGCCGGAAGCGGCACCACTCGGCGATCATGCTGTACAGCGAGGCCTGGCGCGGCGTGCCATTGACACCGAGGATGGTCAGGTTGATCGAAGCGTTGGTTTCGAGACTGGTATGGGCAAGCAGCATGCGGACCAGATCATCCTGCCCCTGGCGCGACGAGGCGGGTTCGATGACCAGGCGTACGGCGTGTTCCTTGCCCGATTCGTCGCGTACGCCGGATTCCGAAATCGACGACAGGAAGGCTGCCTTGAGGTTGAGCTGTTCCGGCGTGAACACCTTCTTGCCGGCCTTTTCCTTGGCGACCGGGTTGGAGCAGGCTTCGATTTCCGACATCACCGTGGCTGTTGAAACGCCCGGTGGCAGTTCGGTGATGACCAGTTTCCACTGGCCGCGGGCCAGGTTTTCGATCTTCCATTTGGCACGGACACGCAGGCTGCCGCGACCGCTGCGGTAGGTGGCGGCGATTTCCTCGGGTGAAGAAATGATCTGCGCGCCACCCGGGTAATCCGGGCCGGGGATCATCGCCAGCACTTCGTCTTCGCTGAAAAGGGGATTCCTGATCAGATTGACCGCCGCGTTCGCCACTTCGCGCAGATTGTGCGCGGGAATTTCCGTCGCCATACCGACGGCGATGCCGGAGGCACCATTCAATAGCGCGAAGGGCAAACGGGCCGGGAGCAGCGCCGGTTCGTCGTTGGCGCCGTCGTAATTGGGCTTCCAGTCGACCGTGCCTTCGTCGAGTTCGGCCAGCAGCAGTTCGGCAATCGGCGTCAGGCGGGCTTCGGTGTAGCGCATGGCCGCGGCGTTGTCGCCGTCACGCGAGCCGAAATTACCCTGGCCATCGACGATCGGGTAACGCAGGCTCCAGTCCTGCGCCATGCGGACCATGGCGTCGTACACCGAGGAGTCGCCGTGCGGATGGTATTTACCGATCACGTCACCGACGACGCGCGCCGATTTGACGTGGCGCGGACTCTTGTACAGGCCCATCCGGTGCATGGCGTAGAGAATGCGGCGCTGCACCGGCTTCTGGCCGTCGGCGGCCGAGGGCAGGGCGCGGCCGGTGACGACGCTCATCGCGTATTCGAGGTAACGGCGGGCGGCATAGTCGGCCGGTGAGGGAATGTCGCTGGCAGGGCCGGAGGCCGAGGGCGGCAGATCAGGCGGCAAGGCCGAGGCTGGTTCTTGCTCTGGCTCGGCAGCGGTTTCCTGTGGCAGTCCGGGTGCCAGTTCCTGTGTTTCGGTGGCAGGCAGGCCTGGCGTCTCGGGTTCGGTGGCGGCTGCCTTGGCGTTCGGGTCGAAGAGGTTGAGCTGGTCGGTCATGGTCTAGCGTCTGAATCCTGAGTCAAGTCGGCGGCGAATTTATCACGCGGGCGAGGGTTTCGGCTTAAAGACCGGGAATTCGCTGGACGGCCGGGTATGGGAAGACTATTACTAAACCATAGCAACAATAGATTCAGGCCAGTTCATGGAGCACTCCGGCATGCAGATCGCCCGGCAGTCGCCTGCCGAGGCCTTGGCCGCGCTCGATAGTGGTCCCGATGGCCTGGCCGGTAAGGAGGCGGCGCGGCGCCTGAGCGAATTCGGCCCGAACCGGGTCGAAGCCGTGGCGCGTGCGCCTTGGTGGCTCAGTCTGCTCGGTGAATTTACCCATTTCTTCGCATTGATCCTCTGGTTTGCCGCCATTCTGGCCTTCACTGCCGCCTATCTGCAGCCGGGCGAGGGCATGTTCGAGCTGGGGCTGGCCATTCTGGGCGTCATCTTGGTCAATGGCAGCTTTTCCTTCTGGCAGACTTATCGCGCCGAACAGGCGTTGGCGGCGCTGGAAAAACTCCTGCCACAAAGCGTCAAGGTGCGCCGCGATGGGCGGGAGATGGATATTCCGGCTGACCAACTGGTACCGGGCGACCTTTTGCTGTTGATTGAAGGCGCCAAGGTGCCGGCCGACTGCCGATTGGTCGAGAGCTGGGGTTTGCGCGTCAATTTATCGACGCTGACCGGCGAAACCTACCCGAAGGCGCGTAGTGAGGCTGCCGAGAAGGCGGCAGCTTTCGACCCGCTGGCCGCCCATTGCCTGCTGCTGGCTGGAACCCTGATCGTCTCCGGGGAAGGCAGTGCTGTGGTCTACGCCACCGGCATGCATACCGAGTTTGGCCGCATCGCCCATCTGACGCAATCGACTGGCGACACTGAGTCGCCGCTGCAAGGCGAAATCCGCCGGGTGTCGCGGCTGGTGGCGATGATGGCGCTCGGGTTGGGAATCGTCTTCTTCCTGCTCGGCCAGGCGATTGGCCTGCCTTTCTGGGCCAACATGATGTTCGCCATCGGCATCATTGTCGCCAACGTGCCGGAAGGCCTGCTGCCGACCGTGACGCTGTCGCTGGCCCTGGCCACCCAGCGCATGGCCAAACGCAATGCGCTGGTCCGCCATTTGCCGGCAGTCGAGACGATGGGTTGCGCGACGGTGATCCTGACCGACAAGACCGGCACGCTGACGCAGAACCGGATGGCCGTGCGCGAATGGTTTGCCGGCGGTCGCCACCACCTCGCGGCCGAGCGCTGGCCGGCGGCGCGCGAGCCGCACCTGCGGGCCGTGGCGCGCTATTGCCAGAGTCTGAAATTTTCCGATGGCCAACCCAATGGCGACCCGATGGAAATCGCGCTCTGGCAGTTTGCCGGCGAACTGCCGATGCCCTGGCAATTTGCCGGCGAAATTGCCTTCGATGCCGAGCGGCGGCGCATGTCGGTCTATAGCCGCGAGCCGGATGGCAGTGGCGTGCTGCTCTGCAAGGGCGCCCCGGAAAACCTGTTGCCGCTGTGCACGACCTGGCTGGCCGGCAATGCCGTAAAGCCGCTGGATGCCGAAGCGCGCGAGAATTTCCGCCAAGCCCACGAAGACTTGGCCAGCCGCGGCCTGCGCGTCATTGCCTGTGCCTGGAAGCCGCTGGCGGCCGGCGAAACTGCGAGCGAAGAGGGCATGGCCCTGTGCGGCCTGATCGGCCTCGAAGACCCGCCCCGGCCGGACGTTCATGAGGCCGTTGGTCGCTGCCACAGCGCCGGCCTGCGCGTCATCATGTGCACCGGCGATCACCCGCGCACGGCGCTGGCAGTCGGTCGCGAAATCGACATGATCCGGAGTACGACGCCACGCGTCATGACCGGCGACGAGGTCCGCCAGATGAGCGCCGCCAGCCTGCAGATCGCCCTCGATGCGCCCGAGGTCATCTTTGCGCGCGTCACCGCCGAGCAGAAAATGATCATCGTCCAGGCCCTGCAGGCCAAGGGCGAGATCGTTGCCGTCACCGGCGATGGCGTGAACGACGCCCCGGCGCTGCGCATGGCCGACATCGGCATCGCCATGGGCCTTTCCGGCACCGACGTGGCACGCGAGGCGGCGGATATCGTGCTGCTCGACGACCATTTCGGCACCATCGTCAATGCCATCGAGGAGGGCCGGGCCGTCTATGAAAATATCCGCAAATTCATCACCTACATCCTGACCTCGAACATTCCCGAGCTGATTCCCTACCTGGCCTTTGTGTTGTTCCGAATCCCGCTGCCGCTGACGGTGATCCAGATCCTCGCCGTCGACCTCGGTACCGACATGCTGCCGGCCCTCGCGCTGGGTGCGGAAAAGCCTTCGCCTGACGTCATGCAGCGCCCACCGCGCCCGCGTGGCGAACGCCTGCTTTCCGGCGGTCTGCTGGCCCGGGCTTACTTTTTCCTCGGCCCGCTCGAAGCGCTCGGCGCCATGGCTACCTTCTTCTTTGTGCTGCATGGCTTTGGCTGGCAATACGGCGAAATGCTGCCACTGGGTGACCCGCGCTACCTGCAAGCGACTTCGGCCTGCCTGATGGCCATCGTGCTGGCGCAGATGGTCAATGTCTTCGTCTGTCGCCATCCCCGGCTGCCGGCCTGGCACTTTCCGTTATTCGAGAACCGCTGGCTGCTTGCCGGGCTGGCCAGCGAGGTCGGTCTGTTGCTGGCCATCCTCTACACCCCCTGGGGCAACAGTCTGTTTGGGACGGCACCGCTGCCGGCGGTGGTTTTCCTCTACGCCTTGCCCTTTGCACTTTTCCTCGGCTTGGCCGAAGAGGCGCGCAAGTGGCTCATCCGGCGCGGCTAGCCCTTCCTTTGGCCTGCCGAGGCGAGTAGGCTATCTGAAACCATTCGGCATGCTGCAGCGAGTGAAGTTTCGCCCGGTCGGCCATTGGCAAGTTCGGAGCTTGTTTCCGACGACGAACCTCATCCGAATCAGAGGGCATCATGTTCCAGCGCGACACCTCACTGACGACCGACCAGAAGGCCCTGGCGGTCAATCTCGACCCCTACAAATACGGTTCCATCGTCGAAATCGGCGCCGCCCAGGAGGTGGCACGCCGCTTCTTCAAGGTCGGGGCGGCTGCAGGGACGATCGCCAAGACCATGTCGGCCTACGATATGGCAATCAGCGACGACATCTATGGTCACGTGCACCGCTACGTCAGCCGTGACCGCCTGCTGCAGATGCTGGATACCGAATTCCGGCAGGTGGTCGACCACCTGACCCCGTTGCGCGCCAAGAACACGACTTTCTTCGCCTACGCGGCCACCGTCACGGCGCGCAGTTTCAAGCAAAAAAACGAATGCCACGGCTGGATCGGCATTCGCCTGCAACTGCACCCCGGCGCGGCGCCCAGTGATGTCATTCTGCACGTTCGCATGCTCGACAATGACAATGCCCATCAGGTCGATGCTCTCGGCATTCTTGGCGTCAATCTGATCCATGGCGCCTATTTCGACCATGAGCAGCCCGAATGGATCATCGAAGGCCTGGCCGACGGGCTGGGCAGGGAGCGTATCGAAGTCGACCTGATCCATTTTTCCGGGCCGCATTTCGAAGAGATCGAAAACCGGCTGATGAACCTGCATCTGATCCGCAGCGGCCTGACCCCGGCCGTCGTCTTCAATCCCGATGGCAATATCGTCGTGCCCGGCGATCTATTTCACAGCAAGCCGGTCATGGTCATGCGCGGTGATTTCAAGCCGGTCACCTGCATCGACGTCGACATGATTTCCGCCGGCCTCAAGCAGTTCAGCCAGCTGGCGGCGGTCGATCAAAGTGAAATCGTTTCACTGGCCGAAATGACCGTCAGTTCGTTGCTCCGGGGCGACCGGCTCGATGGCGCCGATTTCCTGGCGCGGGTCGATCTGCTCGCTTCGCTCGGCTACACGGTGATGATTTCGGATTACGTCCGCTATTTCCGGCTGCGCGCCTATCTGCGGCGCTACACGCAAAAGCCGATCGGTATCGTGCTCTCGGTGCGCGAGTTTGAAGTGCTGTTCGACGAAAAATTCTACGATTCGCTGGAGGGCGGCATCCTCGAAGCGTTCGGCAAACTGTTTCCGGACAACACGCACGTTTATGTCTATCCGGTGCGCCTGTGCGCCGAACAGGGGTCCAAGCTGATCACGCTGGCCAATGTCGAAGTGCCGGCCAACCTGTCGCACCTGCTCGCCCACCTCGTTGAAAACACCAAGCTGCTCGCCGTTGAGCCGGTCGATGATAGCCACCTGTGCATCGACGCCCGCGAAGTCCTGGCCGGACTGCAACATCGCCGCAACGACTGGCAGAACTGCGTTCCTGACAGCGTTGGCCGGCTGATTCTCGAAAAGCGGCTGCTCGGCTACGACACCCGCTAGGGCCGGGCCGTCCCATCGCGGGGTAGCGCTTGGGAATCCTCGCTGCACTGCGCGCCTGGTGGGCAATGTTGGCGATTGTAAAAGAAGCTTCATATAAATTTACCGAGGCGGTCTTTGAATGCTTCTACTATCAAAGGCTGCCCGGGAATTGCTTCGCCGTGCATTTTTTCAATCAGCCATACAGGAGAAGTCGCATGGGAATTTTCAGCAACATTATGGCCAAACTGGGTTTTGGCGATGACAAGAAGGAAGTGGCTGCCGAGGCAGCTCCTGCCGCCGTTGAGCCGCCTGCTGCGGCAGCGCCCGTGGCGATCAGTGCGGTGGATGTGGTCGCCAAGCTGGAGGCCTTGGCGAGCGCACATGCCGAAAAGCTCAACTGGAAGGTTTCCATCGTCGATCTGCTGAAACTGCTGGGTCTGGACAGCAGCCTGGCGGTTCGCAAAGAATTGGCGACAGAACTCGGCTGCCCGGCCGAAAAGATGGGCGATTCGGCGCAGATGAACATGTGGCTGCACAAGACCGTGTTGCAGAAACTGGCCGAAAACGGCGGCAACATTCCGGCCGAACTGCTGTAAGCGCCTTACCTGGCTGCAGTGCGAAGGCCCGCTCCTGTGGCGGGCCTTTTCTTGGCCGGCTTGACACGGCAGACGGCTCTCGACCTGGCGGGCGAGTTGGTCGCTGAGGACAGAACGTTGCCGGCATTCGTTGAGTGGCAGCTTGTTTTTCGAGTGCGGCCGCCTGTCGGCGGCTAGGCCGGTGCCCCGGCTTCTCTCAACTCATTTGTCACCATCTTTTGTTATCCTGCAGCACCTCCTCACGCCCGTCTGGCGGAATCTCCCGAATGCCACTGAACACCCTTGAAGACCTGCGCGCCGGCAAGCTGGCGGGAAGCCGGCGCCTTAAACTGGCCTGTGGCCTGGCCGAGTTTCCGCGCGAGATTTTCGCGTTGGCCGATACGCTGGAAATTCTCGATTTGTCGGGGAACGTGCTCTCGGCCTTGCCCGACGATCTGCCTCGCCTGCATAAACTGCGCATTCTGTTTTGTTCGGCCAACCGGTTTACGGAACTGCCGGTGGTGCTGGGGCAATGTGCCGAACTGGAAATGGTCGGCTTCAAGGCGAACCGGATTCGGCGGGTGCCGGCGGCTGCGTTGCCGGCCAGGCTGCGCTGGCTGATTCTGACCGCTAACCAGATTACCGAACTGCCTCCCGAGATCGGCCGCCGCGCGCGCTTGCAGAAGCTCATGCTGGCCGGCAACCTGTTGCGCGCGCTGCCGGCCGAGATGGCCCATTGCGCCGGGCTTGAACTGCTGCGCATCGCCGCCAATCGCCTGACTTCCTTGCCGGAATGGCTGCTGTCCTTGCCACGTCTTTCCTGGTTGGCTTTTGCCGGCAATCCGTTTTGTCAGGATGCGCCGGTTCAAGCCGGCGTTTCGCCCATCCACTGGGACGACCTGCAGGTCAGCCATCAGCTGGGCGAGGGCGCTTCCGGCGTCATTCACCTCGCCGAATGGCAGGCGCAGGGCGGCGTGCAGCCGGTTGCGCTCAAGCTTTTCAAGGGCGCGATGACGAGTGACGGCCTGCCGCTCAATGAGATGAACGCCTGCCTGCAGGCCGGGCCGCACCCCAACCTGATTCCCTTGCTCGGCCAGCTGGCGGCGCATCCGGAAGACGCCCACGGGCTGGTCATGGCGCTGATCGGCAGCGAATTCCGTAACCTGGCCGGGCCGCCCAGCCTGGATTCCTGTACGCGCGACGTTTATCCGGCGGAGTCTCGTTTCGATCTCGATGCCGCCATCCGCATCGCCCATGGCATCGCTTCGGCGGCTGAACATCTGCACGCCCGGGGCATCACGCACGGCGATCTGTATGGCCACAATATCCTGTATGGCGCCGACGGGCTGGCGCTGCTCGGCGACTTCGGTGCAGCATCCTTCGTGCCGGACGATCCGCTCGTCGCCAAGGCCCTGCAGCGCATCGAGGTGCGGGCGTTTGCGTGTTTGCTCGAAGAATTGCTGGCGTTTTCGGCGCTTGATGCCGATTCCATCCCCCAAGGGGACTTCCTTCGGGGCGCGGTCAACCGGAAAAAAGTCGAAAAATTGAAATCCCTGCAGGCCGACTGCGCGCAGGAAAACGTCTCGGCCCGGCCGCTGTTTGCCGAAATCGTTTCAGTGCTCGGCGCGTTGCTGCAGGGCCAAGAGGGCGCTCCGGCCGTTAATTCCCCTTCATAACCAGCCGACGCGTTTGAATTTGGCGTAGAGCGCGACACAGGTCACGCTGATGACGGACAGCGCCATCGGGTAACCGAATTCCCATTGCAACTCGGGCATCGCCTTGAAGTTCATCCCCCAGATGCCGGCAAACGCCGTGGCAACGGCAAAAATCCCGGCCCAGGCAGCCAGCTTCTTGTTCACTTCGCTTTCTTCGATGGTCACCATCGACAGGTTGACCTGAATGGCCGTGCCGATGGTGTCCCGGATGTTGTCGAGCGAAGCATTGATCCGCGCCAGGTGGTCAGAGACGTCGCGAAAATAGTCGCGGCTATTGGCGCAGACCGCCGGCCCGCGGCCACCTGAAAGCTTGCCGGTGGCCTCCATCATTGGCGCGACAGCGTGTTTGAGGAGCGTGATCTTGCGTTTGAGGTCGTAAAGACGCTCGATATTGCTGCGGGCGGTGCCCTTGGTGAAAATCTGTCCCTCGATTTCTTCGAGTTCCGACTCCAGCCGGTCCATGATCGGAAAGTAGCGGTCGACGACCGCGTCCATCAGGGCATAGAGGACAAAGCCAGCGCCATGAACGAGCAAATGCGGATCCCGCTCGCAGCGATTGCGCACCCCGAGAAAGCCCTGCTGACTATGGTTTCGCACCGACAGAACGTAGTTCTGCCCGACGAAGACATTGACCTCGCCGATATTGAATTCGCCATCGACTTCTTCCAGCAGGTGCATGACGGCGAACACCGAATCGCCATACTCCTCGATCTTCGGTCGCTGGTGACCGTGCCGGGCGTCTTCGACGGCCAGTTCGTGCAGTCCGAACTCCTCCTGCATCTGATCCAGTTCTTGCGCTGTCGCATCGCGCAGGGCCACCCAGACGAAGCAATCCGGTTTGGCCAGATAGTCACTGATTTCCTCGACCGCCATGTCGGCCAGGCGCGAGCCGTTCTCGTAGGCGACGCAGTTGATCAGCATGCTTTTAACTCCCGTAATTTTATATGGCGCCTGAACATCTCTAACGAGCCTTGGTCACGATTTGCGGCAAGGACCAAGCGCCGCCCGGCGCCATCAGCCGGCACATGCCGGTGCTGGAAGCCTCGGTCTGCACAAACTGATTGCCGTCCCAGGTCCAGCTATCCGACGACCAGCAGTCGCCCAGACCCCGGCCCTTTTGGGTAGAGCTAATTTCGCTGCCACTGAAGTCGGAACCGGAGTAGGTGACGAGCATGGGATGAATCGGCGGCTGGGCATTGATGACCCAATAGCCGTAGCCGACGTTGTAGGCCCCCATCCAGCATCGGGCTGAGACCAGCAATTGGGTGCTGCTCAGGCGAATGATGGCGAACCCCTCGGTGGCCAGCGTTTCGTCATCGAAATCCGGGCAATCGTCGTCTTTGCCGATGGCGGCGCGCAAGGCTTTGCGCAGGCTTTTGCTTTTGGCCAGCTTGGCGTCTTCCGGTAATGTTTTGGGTAAGGGCGCCGCAACGATAACCTGGGCTGGTAGGGGCGGCAGCACGCCGTCTTCGCCTTGCGCCCCCTTGCGAATGATGGCGCCTTGCGTGCCGAGGCGCCCCTGGAATTCGTCCATTTTCAACAACACGGCGGTGGCGCCCGCGCCGGACAATGGCCAGCTATTGTCGCCCGAAGCCCATTCGATGGTCGTTTTGCCGCGCAAGGCCTTGAGCAGCGCGGCGACCTGTTGGGGTGGCAGGTCGGCCACCAGGGAATCTTGCGGAACGGTAACCCGGCCGATTGGGCGCCCGTCGATGCGCAGGGTTAGCTTGATATTTTTGGGTAGCGAGGCATAGAGGGCCTCGTCCTCTTCGCCGTAGCTGCCCAGCATCAGTTGCCCCTTGACCGCTTCGCCCGGCCCGGCAGCGCGGGTGAGCAGGACGGAAACGCGCCTTTCCGCGCCATCCTCGCTGTAGCCCGCCGCCCGGCAGGTCCGCGTGTTGTCGCAGACGATTTGCCAGTCGTTATGCGAAAAGCTGAGGCCGGGCAGGGGATCGGCGGCCGATGCGCCGAACGCAAGCAGGGCGATGGCGGCCAGGGCGAGTCGGGATGGATGAAACATGCGGTTGCCCTTTCCGGGGAATTCAGTTGGGTACCGAGAGCGCCCGCGAGATCTTGTGCCGGGCCACGGTCGGGCGCGGCACTTTTTCATCGAACCAGCTACGCACATCCTGATCGAGGCAAATGCCGTGCATGTAGTTGTAGAGCGCCTTGTTGAGCGCCTTGCCGAGACGGTCGTGGTCGACGCCGGTGGGGTCGATGAAATGCACGTCGTTCTTGGCGAACTGGCCGGGGGGCAGGGGCTGCAGCTTGATGCCATACTCGCTCGGGTTCATGCCAACGGGCGAATGCACCGTGCAGGCGAAGCGGTGGAAGAAGCCGGACTGGATGCAGTTTTCAGCGAATAGCTGGCGAACGTATTCGAGGGCGTCGACGGTGTCCTGCACGGTCTGGGTCGGGAAGCCGTAAAGATACTAATATACAACAAAAGATTTTCTGGTGCCTTGTTCTTTTTGTTTGCGATACACTGTAAATCAATACAGTAAGTCGAGGCGGGCATGCCAAAAATCGAAATTCGCTATCGCTGGAAATACTGGGACGAACCGCGGAAAAAGTACCTTGTAACTAGGCACCGCTGCACCGAGGAAATGATACGGGTCGAGCATCCCGACGCGGTGGCGGTTGAGGGCACGCGGGAAGAATTGCACATTTCGGACGAACCATTGCGAGCAACGTCTATGGCGCACTTCAACACCGGTATTCCTAAGAAATTGTCGTAAATATTACCTTTGGCATATTTACTATTCATGGGTCGGTCTATACGCTACCTTCATTGAATACGCGGAGGCCGCCGGTATGTTTGAGTTGATATTAGCGTTCACGCCGGTCGGTGCTGTCGTCGTTATCCTTGTTGGGATGATTTTGGACGACTAACGGACTTCCCCCTCTCGGCGCCTCACCGTCAAAGACCACACCGAGTATGTAAATCACATCGAAGATTTGTTATGACTAAATCCTTTCTTATCGCTTGCGCTGCGTTGATCGCATTTCCCGTTTTCGGACAGGAAACATTTAAGTGCAAAATCAACGGTAATTTTGTCTACCAAGACCGTCCGTGCCCCGGCGCCGGTAGGTATTCAGATGGCCTGCCAGCAGCACCCGCTAAAGCGACGATCGAGCAACCGCGGGCTAGCATCTCTGCCTCATCTCCGGCACAGATCGAAGCGCAAAAGAGCAAATTAGAAAAGGACAAGGAATATATCGACGAACGGGTTAAGGCACGAGTATTTGATCGGGAGAAAGGCGAATCGCTTGCCCGCGTGGCGGATTGCGATAACGATGCTGCCTACCTCATGCAGCAAGCCGATGCGGTATTGCGGGCTCCGGGTAACGTGTACAACAATAATTTGGCTGGTGCTATGGCCGCGCAGGCAGAGAATCAACAACGGCAGACGGAAGTTCTATCGTTGCAGAACCGGGCGTCTGCCAGGCGCAACCAGTGTGACGCAATGCGCCAAGAACATGCACGCCGATTTGATAGGCAAAAATAAATCTGCCGAAGCGGGTTAGTTGATCTTTGCGACGGTGGTTAGTACTGATTGTAAGCAACACGGCAAGCGGCCGCCAGTTCAGCGCGTTCCAGTCGGCGTTCAAGGTCTGCCATCTCGGCACGGCACTTCCCTGCAGCCTCCCGGTAGTGGTGTTCCCGCTTTAGGGTTTTGGCCAGGGCACGGCGTAGGTAGCGCGCCCTGAGAAATTCAAAACCGAACAGGGCAATTAGCGGACGATGGTTAGCGGTATTCATTTCTGTTTCTCCAGGTGGTGAAAGGGTGGAAACAGATTAGCGGTAAGGGGGGCGCTAAATCCAATTATTTATTACAAATAAATATCAGGATTTAGCGGCTAAATAACTATGAGCTAACTAATTAGCAACCTGTAAACCTAGTGGGTAAGAGATACCGGAGGCATAATCTGCCCATGGAACTTTCTGCTATCCTTGACCTTACCGCGTCTTGCCTTGGGCTGTTTAGTGGCCTGTTCTTTTGCGTTGGAATTTTCCACTTCAGGATTGAGCGCGCTGAGAAAATAGCGGCATTAAATTGGGGCAAGGGGTTGGCTATCGCGGAAGAAATGCTTCTGCAGAAATCCGAATTTATAGCCGGTACATTCCTACTGTTACTGTCGTTCCTTGTGCAGTTCGTTATCAAGGCTTTCCCGTTTGGTTTTTCCCAAACGATCACAACAGAACATTTGAGCGGGGTTGCTGTTTCTGTTGCTATAGCTTCGGCGTTCGCTATTGCCGCCAGAGTCGCTAACCAGGCTCTCGGTAGAGTATTTCTAAAGCAATTGCATGCAAGAACTGAGGGTAAGTTATGAAACGACTATTTGTTCTTGCCGTAGTTTGGCTTGTTTCGGCTTGTGTCAGTGTTCAGATACCAAGCGGGCAGGAAAGTGAGCGCACCTTCACACAAGAAACGAAGGTGCCATACGTAAATGCCTATCGAATTATCGCAAAGCAGATGCGGGCCTGCTATCGCGTTATTGGGGTATTAGGTAACGGATACGACATTCAAGCAGATTTGGATACCGCGAATAAGCGCGCGTCCGTAGAGTTATACCCTGTTGGTCTTACCGGCGCCCAAAAATCCGAGGAGTCGATGTTTAGCCGAACAGTGACGGTCACAGAATCTCAAAGCGGGGCAGTAATAGTCACTACTGGGACAACGCCGAAATATGTCTATCTCACCCATAAAGCAATTCAAACATGGCTTAACGGGGTAGATTCATGTACTCCACAGAATTAGGTTTAGGTAGAGCAATTGGACTAACCACATGCCAGTTGACTGATGCACTCGAACTCGCATCCAAGCTCAAATTGATATCGGAAGAGGATGCTAACCTTGCCAAGAAAATTCTAGCTCGGGGTATCACTTCAAGTTCTGAGCCCAGCGACTGGCTTTTGCATATTGAAGCTAAAACGGCGGCTCTTATGCGCCAGATAGATCAATCCCCATATCGGCAGTACCTCAACGGTGGGAGAAAACCCCTCGCAAACAACGGTCGACCAGATTGGTCAGCCAAAGACAAATATCGCGAGCTCGAAGCAAACTTGAATGAGCTGCTTGAATTGCAAGCTCTGGTAAAAAGTAAGTTTTCGACCAGTCTAACGCTTAGTCGGATACCAATGGCTGTAAAAGCGGCATTCGGGCTTATGGTGATACATGCCAACATCCAGAGACGAGCTATTTCCAACCACGTAATAGCCGAGCTAAACGGGATCGATGATATCCAGCTGTGCTTGGCTTGGTCAAACTCTCCACTGCCGCCTCATGACAAACTGGACGCCCATTACTTGAGGGAGGTATTGGGAGATTTCGAATCCGCCCGGCTACTGTCAGCTCGTATTGCCGAACATGCTGCGGAAAGTTACTACTGTTCTTTGGGACACAAAGTTGAAGATGTTTCGATCACACAAATTCGAAAAGTTGACAGTCGCTGGAAAGATTTCGATCTCCTCGTTGATGACAAACCAGTAGATGTAAAAAACGCACGAAGATCTTTTTCAAATCCTGACAGCTACGTTCAGCACTGTGTTCCAGCGTTCAAGACGTCAAGGGGAGTGGAGGTTGCGATTGTAGGAATATTGTCCGATTACACGATGGTGGATGAACTAATCAAAACTGCAAGCAGTTGCCTGATTCTTGGAGAGGTCAGCGTTACAAGAATTAGGCGTTTATATGTTTGGGCGCGTGAGCGGTTCGGTGCCATTCTCAATCTGGATGGCATCTGGAAGCCTGATTATCAACCAGGATGGGTCTTCGACTATCCGGCAGCACACTACCGATCCCGCACAGTTGCGATTGATGCTATCCCTACCTTGCTTAAAGAATTCAAAAACCTTGGCGTGACTGGCGGAATATTTCCGGGATGGCTATTAGCTCTGTCTCCAGATCGAAACTTGGTTGCGGAAATGATCCAAGAAGAAGGGAGTGCGAGCATTATCGCTGACCTGTACTCAGTTGAAGATGCAGTTGGTATATCAAGGCCATCCCTCTTTATTTTGGTGTTAGGTCTGTTTATAGAATCGATATCGAGACAAGATCAGGCCGGTCAGCTAGAAAGCACATTAAAAGGTCTTCTGTTCATGAACCGAGAAACAAATCACCGACCTCTCGGGCTAGATGATCCTCAATGTTACGTGGCAAACTTGATCGATTGCTTGGCAAAGTGCCAAGCGGAGATATTGCGCAAAAAGCTCCGCTTTACTACATTTCTGTTGTCGCATCCATCGATCCTAAGGGGATTAAAGGAGGACGGAAACTGGATGACTCTTATGGCTTATTGCGGAGGTTGGAGAGAATATCCGATACGAGCAAGATGCGGCGCAACCCCCTTGTTTTTCGGTCAACAGCACATTTGTTCAAGTTGCGGTTTTCTCATATGCGACGCTTGCGGCTTCTGTTCCCAAGCCTGCGACAAGGTCAAGCAGCGTCAGTATCAAGTCATTGAAGAACTCAAGAAGCAAATCCGCTATGCAACTCCAACAGGCTACGAGTCTTTGTACATTGAATATGGACATGAGAATTAGAGCGACATTCCGTCGGTCGTGGATTGCCGGAATTTAACCGCTATGCAAGGTCAGCCCCTTGGTCATCGTCGAACAGGGTTTCTAGAATTCGATCTTCGGCCGTCACTTGAAAAAGGGCGGCCGCGATAGCTATCCGAAAATCACACTCGGCAAGGTTAGGGAACTCCTTTGAAGCAATCGCGGATAGCCGTTTCGCAACCCTTATAATTTTTGCGGGATACATTTCTCTCTGTGCCTTTTTTCCGCGCTAACTCTATAAGTATTCCAAGGTCGCGCGGTCGGTCCAGGCATGTACGAAATTTGCGTTTCCAACGGCATAGAGCGTCGTAACGTCGCCGTCAGGGGCGAACTCAATTCGCTTGATCTTCCATACCAGGTCACTTTCCAGCGAACCAGGGGCGGCTTGTCCACGGTAGATGATGCTTTCGCCGACAAAGTCGTCCCGGCGGGTGTAATCCCCGGCCTCAGTCGTGCCGACAAGGGCCAGGAAGGCGGACCACGGGAGGTTCACCCACTTGCCGCCCTGCAGTACCGGGATTCCAACAGGTTCCGTGGAGGTGTTCCCCGGTAGTAGGCTTGCCAGATCGACACCAGACCCGCTACCCCCGCGAATAAGTACGATGGCGCCTTCTTTCCCGTCCTTGCCGGCGGGGCCTGGGTCGCCCTTGTCGCCTTTCGGGCCGGGGTCGCCGGCAGGGCCTTTCGGCCCCGGGTCGCCCTTGTCTCCTTTGGCATTGGCTAAGAATTCGCGTTCGCGTGCTGCGCGGGCCTGTGTCTCTGCTGCCAACTGGCGTTTAGCCAGAACCGCCTGTCTGATAAGCGCGCTCATTTCCGTTTTGCTCCGGTCAGTTCCCGCAGTCCGATTTCGGCCGCTTGGGTTTCCAGTCGGGCCACCTTCGCACGGTCAGCCGCTGCGGCTGTTTCGTGTTCCCGCGTGGCGTCCGTAGTGGCTTTCTGGGCCTTCAGGGCGTCCGCCGACGCCTTGGCCTCAATCGCTGCGGCGCGGGCCGCCTGGGCCTGTTGCTGCGATGCCTGGGCGGATTTTTCCGCTGCTGCTGCTTCTGCTTCCAGCTTGGCAACCTCCGCGGCGGCCTTGGCCTCGTCGGGGGTCTGCAGGCCGAGAGAATCAGCACGCTCCTTATCTGCGGCGCGCTCTGCGTCGACGGCCGCCGGGTCGTCGCCGAACACGGCGGAGATTGCGGACGATCTACTACGCAAACCGGCGTCTGCGGCCATGATTACGGCTTGCAAATCCTGTACCGGGTGGATTGGTGCATGCGCCTGGGGCTGCCAGATAACGGACAGGGCGGCGCCGGCTTCTTCCTCTGTCAGTTGTCCGCCGATGAATGCGAACATCGCCCACTGGTTACGGATCGGGGCCAGCAAACGCGGGACCAGGACGCCCCAAATCTTGGCGTCACAAAGCCGGCGGAATTCGTTGGTCGCCACCCGTAACGTACGGTCGGATACGTCCTTCAAATCGCCGGATAGGTACTCATACGGCAGGCCCGTGCCAGTAGCCAGAGCAAGCAATTGACGGCGCATGTAAGCGTCATAATCGGCCGCGGCGCCGGGAGGTGCGGAAAACTTGACATCCTCACCCGGTAACAATTCCTGGGAGGTGCCCGGTTCCATGCCTAACATTGGCTCGTCGGCTGTCCCTTCGGCTGCTTGGCCCGTCATCGGGTCGTTTGCACCAGAAGGCAACGGGCGGGTAATGAACGTTACAAAAAGGTTGGCTAGCTTTTGACGCTCGAGTACCGCGTCGTCGAAGTCGTCAATGTTTTTCAGCTTGGCCAGAATAGGCGCCATGATTGGCACCCCGCGAATCTGGCCGGGGCGGGTCGGTTCGTACAAATGACATACGTATTCGGCGGGCACGCGGGAAAGGTCGTTAAATTGCACGTTCGCGGACGACTTATCGCCGGGGTGGTGTTTCCATAGCCAGTAAGCAACCCGGCGGCCGATGTAGTCGAATTCGATACCTTGGCGAATGTAGTTTCCCGCCGGCATGCCGGGGTACACTTCGGCGTCCATCAAGGGCAGCATGTCAGATTCAAGTAACTGCAACTGCATAGGTACCGGCAGGCCGTCGGAGGCTTTCCGCGGGCGGATGCGGACCAGACATTCACCGGATTCCAGCCAGGCACGAACGGCCGTCTGCTGCATAGAATCAAAATTACCGCCATCCGTATCAAAAACCCGACAAGATGCCGCCCAAAGGTCGGTCAACTTGGCTTTAAGTACCGGGTCGGTAACGTCGGGGCGGGCAGAAATACCAAACCCGACCAGGGCGCTAACCCACTTCGTAAGAAGCGCGTTTGCCGTGGCTGAATTGCGGGCCGCGTCACGGGACCGACGGCGGAGAATGTCCAGGGAGGAGCCAACGGTGGTATTTGGGCCGGCACTCGTCGCACGCCAAACAGCCATGCGGCGGCCGCGGCTGGCACCCTCATACGCCGGCGGTTGAATCAGATCGAAATCAGACATTCGGGTTCACCTTGTCCTTGAAGTCTGCGGCCATGAGCTTTGTTAGTGGGTCGTTCGGGCAGGTGATAAGGTTGGTAATCAAGTTGAAACCCCCACGGGCGAACGCGATGCACATCATGGTTAGTTGATAATCACGGTGATTGATCGCTCCGGTTGCGCACTTCAGGACCGTATCAACCGTGGCAACCACGTTGCGGACAATTGGGCGATGCTCGGGGGCGACAATGCCCTCTGCCTTGGTCAGTTCAACTAACCGGGCCTTGTGCCTGCTCACCAAATCCGCCAGAGAGTGAAAATCTTGCTTGCTCACAGTTCGCCCCCTTCTGATTCAGTTATTCCGGTAGGGGCCAGGTCGTCAGCCAGAGCCGGGAAACCTTCCAGGCGGAGGCGTGCCTTAATTTGCGAGACAGTACGGGGATTGATGCCGGCGGCCTGGGCAATATCGGAAACCGGGACCGACCGACGGGAGAGGCGGTAGACCATGCCGGCGCGGCGTAGCGGGACCAAATCCACCTCGGGGACCGGTAGCGGTTGTCCGCCAAAGGCGTCGACCAACCGTTGAAACGCCTCAATGCCGATTAGGTTGTTCAACACGTGGTCTGCGGTTGCTTTTAATGGAATTGGCAACCTTTGACCGGACTTCCCATAGAAGCCACAAAGGGTCAGGGCCGCAGGCACGCCGATAGCATCGGCGATTCGGCCAACTTGAACGAAATCACTAGAAAATGCCATTATCATTTCCCTTCCAAGAGGTCGGAGGCTTCCACCACGTCTAGCGGAATGCCCAAAAGGGCGGCGCCGGATACGTCGGGGCGTTGCGCTTCCGTGCCGATAAGTTCCTGCTCGTCAAGTTCGGCCAGGTATCGGGCGGCTTTGAGTTCGGACAAACGCTTGCGCTTCTCGCTGGTCGGCATGCGCAAGCGACCGGTGTCGAGTTCTGCGGCGCGGTCCTTGGCAGCCTGAACGATTGGCCCGATTCCGACTGAATGCAGGGCCATGCCAAAGGCCTTTTGAGCGAGTACACGCGGGTCGACGAACAGGCGCCCCATGTCACCGGTAGAAAGGGCGAAAGCGCAATTTTCGATCAGGGTGTTAACTGAATCGGCCTGTTCCTGAAGGCTGGCACGCAACTGGTTTTCGAGGTCGGCGGCCGGGGGGATGCTTTTTTCAACCGCTTTGATTTCCGCCGTTAGGTCGGCGATGCGGGCACGAATGGTTTTGAGATTGGCTGCCATGTCACGCTCCCAAGCCCAAAGAGGCAAAAGGACGGCCGCCGGCAGTGGCGTGCAATGCACGCTTGGCGCGCTCGGCTTGCGTAACCTTGGTAGTAGATACGGCCTGCGCGGCTGACCGGCGGCTGTTGCAGTCGTCAATGGCTTGCGTCAGTGCGGAAAGCTCAGCGTTGATGCTGGCCCGCTGCTCGTTGATCTGCCGTAACAGGGCGTCGGGGTCAGTAATTGGGCCGCCGCGTTTGGGAGCGGAGTCTAGGGCCTGCAGGCGTTCTTGCAGGCGGTTGCGCTGCTGCGTCAGGTCGGTAAGTTCGTCGTAGATCGCCTGTGCGGTTTCGCGGGCTTGGTTAGTTTCAGATTCCAGGCGCTTTAATTTGATGTCGGCGGCGATATGCCAGGCCGGTTTGGTGTGGGAGTGCATGTTTGTAGGTCCAAAAAATAAAAGACCTACCGATTATTCGCGCACACTTCCTAAAAAAATACTAAGCGAGATTTCCTGCAAACTTCCTGTTTAGCGGGCGCTAAATCAAACCGATTTTTGCTGAAAACTGCCGATTACCGGGCCTCGGCGGACCCGCCCGTACACAGCTATCCACAGGGTCCCCGACCGCTTTCTACGGTCATTTTTTCGCCTTTTCAGTGTTCGCGGGCCGCTATCGGCTAAAAAACGACAGTTCGTAGAATTCTGAAAGGGCGTAAAAACGCCTGTTTGTCGTCCGTGTAATCGGTGTAATTACAGAATGTGAACCGCTGATTACTCCGTTGTTCCTTGTGCTGCAAGGCTTACAGCCGTTTGTAATCACGTAATCAGTAGAAATAAAAAATCCTGATCCTCCCTGTGCACGTACACGCTGTGCACACTGTGTACCGTGGTGGTTATCCCTCTGGTTACTAATACTAGAATATATAAATTACATGATTACAAACGGCTGGAAGCACCACGGCACAAGGGAAAGGGGCGTAACCACCACCACTGATTACGCCCCAATTACACCGGTTACTTTTCCCTTTGCCGGTAGAACGTCCGGTGCGTCCTGCTACTGCCTGTAGTCTTGTCGCGCTCTGCCTTTGGTATGCGTTCCTGCACTCGATCAAAACCAAAACGCGAAAGTATTTTTCCTATCCGTGCTTCCAGTGCTTTGGTCTGCTTGCTGGTAGGGATATTCACTGCGCCTTCCAGTACATCGCTATTGGTGAAACGACTGTAAGCAGGGATAGGGCCTTTGGGGCCGTCGCCCATTGGTTCCTCTGGCGTGTACAACCATTCGTGCACTCTGTCGTCCCATGTATCGGTAACAGTGAATTCCGCGTGCACCTCTCTGGCCAGGTGTTCGGCGTCTTGCCACATAACCCCATGCTGTCGATACAGGGCCGCGCCTTCTGCCCATAGCTGATCGCGTACCGCGGCCAAGCCTACCGGGTTAGCACCCGTCGACCTGAAGGGTAGCCATCTGCGGTTGCCTGTTTCGTCTACCAATATCTCATCACTATTAGTCGTCCCGAAAAACATACAACGCCGGTGCATCGTGGTCGTGAACTCCTTGAACTTAGGAGTCCATTCCTCCTTCTGCCGACTGATAAACGCCTTCAGGTGTTCAACAGATTTCTTACTAAAGCCGGACAGCTCGCCTAACTCCATAACCAACTTGCCGCGCATAGATCGAGCGATTTCCACCCGTTCGTCGGATAGGTCCAACTCACCCGCGAAACGGTCGTCAGGGACCAGGGCGTGCACCAGGCTGGTCTTCTTCGCGCCTTGGCTACCGACGGCGATTAGCGCCATGTCCGCCTTTACGCCGGGGGTGATAATTCGACCGGCAAGGGCGGACCAGAAATACCGGGAAGCGGCGGCCGTGTAAGGCGTGTCGACCGCACCGACATAGCGGACAAGAAAGGAATCAACACGCTTTACGCCGTCCCATACCAGGCCGTTTAACCAATCCTGCGCAGTGTCGAATTGCTGGTTCTTGCAAGTGTACTTGACCGCCTCTCGCAACATATCGGCCGGGATGTGCTTAAACCCGTTCGTACCTTGCTCAAGGTACATAGCAATCGCGTAATAGTCTTCATCCTGAAATTCCCGCCAGCGTCCGTCGACGCCGATCATCATTGAATCTAGGAACGTGTCGAAGCGTAGTGCGTGCCCGCAAATATCAGGACGCGATACCGCCAGGGACAGGTTATTGCGGGTGGTTTCAATCCTCCCATCGTCCCGGCCGCCCTTGACACGGCTGAAGGCGGGGAGGGGCTTGTATTCCGCGGGCGGTTCAATCTCGTCCATGCCATGCGTCGTCCACCCGATAGCCTCCTTGAAGTCCTGATCCGTGCGGTGGTCGCAGTGGGAGTGCATACAATGGAAGTGCCCCTGACCGTAACCGCCAACTCCGGCGGGAAAGTAACTCGTTGCACTGTCGCCAGAATCAGAGGTGTGCAGGTTTTCCCAAGGGCACCGAACGTCTACCCGACCATCCCGGTTCACATCCAGAATCCAACCGTGTTCGTCTAGGTACGAAACTAGCGGGTCGTTGGTATCGGATAGTTGTCTCTTCTTGGCCGGCGTGTTGCCTCGTTGCTGGCCCTGTTCGCGTATTAATTCAATTTCTGCTGACCACGAAACCAGGGGGTCAAATAGATCGCCTAACCGCGCGCACTGCTTAGCGTAGAACTCCCCGCGGTTCGGCAGGTAGCAGAGTTGGGCGGCGCGCTCATTTGTACGGTCTGGGGTAATGCCTACAGCTTCCAGTTTGTTATTCAACAACTGCTGGCAGATCAGCCAATCCGCACCACAAAGGGGGTGTGCCAGGGGAATGAGTATTCGGCCTTTTTGGTAATCTTCTTTGGCCGATCGTGAGGTGTACGCCTCAAAATCGTACATTACTAAAAGCTCATGAACGATAGTGCCAACGCTATTTATAGGTTGTGGGTTGCTGTCCAGGTCCGCCCATAACATCCAGTATTCACCGTGTTGTTCCTGCTCTGCAGCATTGCGCCGGGGTAGTGTGGACGGGATAAACCATTGGCCTCGAGCCTTCGGTACAGAAGGCGGTTCGTCGACCATGGCGCGGATTTCCGCCAGCGTCACAGATAGGTAGGGCTTGCGCTTTTCCTTGTCCGGTTCGTTTGTGTGGTACTGGCCAATCCCTGATACAAACGGCACTTTGCAGGACTGTTCCGGCTTAACCTCATCTGGTAATCTGGGGGCACTCTCTTTGTTGTAATCGGTATTTAAGCCCCGCCCACACAGCGGGGTTTTTTCTTGGGTGGTCATTTTGTGGTGTCCCCCTTGTTCTTCCTGGGGACATATCGCCGGGTAGTCGACATGCGCTCAATCCAGGCCAGAGCATCATCAAGCCTAATCAGGCGGCGCCTACCGAGAGTGAAGAAGGGCGGGGCGTCTGGGCCTTTTGAGAGGGTACGGGCGGTTGATTCCGTAAGGCCAATCAGGTCGCCCCAGAACTCGCGCCACGTTAGAACAGGCTTGGTAAAGGGATTGGCGGGTTGCGCGGCGGGCGCGGGTGTGCTTTGGGTTTGCATGGTAAGGGTCCACGGTTAAGCAGTCCCTACCTTTCCGGCACCCCCCGGATACGGCGTCGCGTTCTCAACACCTCCGGCGGGTAGTGTTCGCCGGTGTAATGTTGCGCGGGTGGTATCTCGCCCACCACGGCCTCGCAGTGATTTTCTGCTTGGATGTAATGTAACGGTTAAAGTTGCTTGGAGCTACTTAGTCGCTTTTCCCATCGCCTTAACTACCGTTACGGCTTCATTGCTTTCAACCGTTTTAAAAGAACCCGAAAACGTAACCGCACCGGCGGCGTCGACAATTTCCAAACCCACTAAATCGCCTGTTTTCCGGTCGATGGTTAGTTTTCGGCTTTCTCCTGTTTTTGCAGTAAGCACTAGGCCAAAACCCTTATCTCCGGACGGGGTAGGTTGGCCAAAGAAAAAACCAACTTTTGCAAAGGTGTCGCGTATCAACTGCCGGCATGCCATGCGCGCATCAAAGGCGTAATTGTCTGTTAGGACTTGTTCGCGTATCGCGTTCCACTTCGCAAATAGGCCAATGTCGACCGTTTTTGATAGGACCGATATTTCGGCGGACAGGTTGGTTTCTTTGTCCTTTAGAATCGCCGTTTCAGCCTCCATAGCGCGCATTTTTCGTAATACGGCTTGTGGGATGCCCTCGTCAGTAAGGGAGGCTTCTAGTAGCGCGTTAATCCGCTTTGTGTTTGAGGCAATTGCGGCGCGGACTTCTGCAAGTTGCGTTGTCAACGGGCCGGTGCGGTCGGTAACGGATACCAGGCTTTCAAAGTTAGCTTGATTGCCGACGAAATTAAGCAGGGCGCGTTCTACGTACGTAGCCGATACGCTGGCGCTTTTCTTCTCATCGCCACACTGTGCGCAAACGTAACGCCTATCAATTGCCGGCGTTCCGTCCGCCTTCTTGACCGTTCGTGTCTGGTTTCGTGCGACTACACCACGTCCACACCGGCCGCAAGTCGCAACACCTAAACCGGTAAACAAGCCGGCAATTTTCGACTTTCCGCCTACAGATCGCGGGGCGCGTGAACGCTCTGCGCAAGCAACCAACACGCGGTTATATTCATCCTCAGAAACCAAAGGAGGGTAGTAGTTTTCAAGTCTGAATTCTCCCCCGTCCGCATTCAATAGGCGGGTGCCGATAATGTCGGGGCGCCGGATTAGGTTGTACAGCCACCCGGCGGATTTTTCACCGGTAGCGCGCATACCGGTTTTTTCCAACTCCGCAAAAATGCGGACATGCCCGTAACCACCAAGAAATAGCGAAATGGCTTTTCGCATTGCTTCCGCACGCTCGGGGACATGCTCAAAACGGTTTGCATCCTTGTTCCATCGCACCCACCCCGGGTCACGGCCGTTTACGATTCGTCCGCGAAAATCGCCGTTAACCCAACCTTCACAACGACTACGGATTGCCTTTTTTACCCTTTGACTTTTTTGTTCACTTTCCTCGTTTGCTTTCACCATGAGCAATGCCGAGTAAATAAAACTCATGGGGTCAGCTTCGACAGATTCGCGACTGTATTCCTTGTCATCACTAGCCGTTACTACGCGAACGCCGGCTTCTATAATTCTATCTAACTGCTTTAGCGCGGCCTTATAGTTTGCACGCGAAAGCCTATCGAACGACTCAACAACCAGCACACTACCGGCAGGTACGCGGCCGTCATCTATGGCCGCCAGGAAGGCGCCTAGCGCGCCCTGCGTAACGTGTTTTTGGTGATAGGCGGACAACCCTGCATCGCGTAACGTCAAAGAGTCGTCAAGCGTCATGCCGTGATCTTTTGCCCATTTTTCGGCGTATGCCGTTTGGCGCTTTACGCTATCCCCGGCCGCCTGTTTCGGGTCGCTAAACCGAATGTAGCTGTAGACCTTCATTGCTGCACCTCAGTCGTAACGGGCGCCGATTGCCTTTGCAATGTAATTTCGACTGACGCGGGGGCGGGGCACCTTGAAGTCAAACCAGCCCCTAACATCATCATCCAGGCAAATGCCGTGCATGTAGTTGTACAGCGCCTTATTGAGCGCTTTGCCGATTCGATCATGGTCGACGCCGGTCGGGTCGATAAACTGCACGTCGTTCTTGGCGAACTTGCCGGGCGGTAGCGGTTGCAGCTTAATGCCGTATTCTTCGGGGTTCTTACCAATCGGGGAGTGCACAGTACAGGCGAAGCGGTGGAAAAAACCGGACTGGATACAACCTTCAGCAAACAACTGCCTAACGTATTCGAGCGCATCAACGGAATCATTTAAGTCCTGTGTCGGGAAGCCGTACATCAGGTAAGCGTGGACAAGGACGCCGGCATCGGTGAAGGCGCGGGTGACGCGGGCGACCTGGTCGACCGAGACACCTTTCTTCATGAGTTCGAGCAGGCGGTCGGAGGCGACTTCGAGGCCGCCGGAAACGGCGATGCAGCCGCTGTCGGCGAGTTGCAGGCAGAGTTCGGGCGTGAAGGATTTTTCAAAGCGGATGTTGCCCCACCATGAAATGGCCAGGTTGCGCCGCTGCAGTTCTTCGGCCATGGCGCGCAGGGCTTTCGGCGGGGCGGCTTCGTCGACGAAATGGAAGCCGGTGTGGCCGGTTTCGTCAATGATGCGTTCGATGCGGTCGACCAGCGTTTTGGCGCTGGCGGCGTCGTAGCGGCCGATGTAGTCGAGGCTGACGTCGCAGAAGCTGCATTTCTTCCAGTAGCAGCCGTGGGCGACGGTGAGCTTGTTCCAGTGCCCGTCCGACCACAGCCGGTGCATGGGGTTGAGCATGTCGAGCAGCGACAGGTAGCGGTCGAGCGGCAGGCCATCCCAGGTCGGCGTGCCGACTTCCTCGAAGGGAATGTCGACTTCGCCGCAATTGAAGTAGCGCACGGCGCCGTCGACGCGGGTGAAGGTGCGCACCAGGTTGAGCCGCGGGCGCTGGCCGGCGAGGTGCTCGAACAGCGCGAGCAGCGGCTTTTCGCCATCGTCGAGGGTGACGTAGTCGAAATAATCGAAGACGCGGGGTTCGGCCAGTTCGCGCAACTCGGTATTGACGTAGCCGCCGCCGAGTACGGTGACGATCTTCGGGTGTCTGGCCTTGATCGTCTGGGCGATGCGGAAGGCGGCATAGACCGAGCCGGGGAAGGGGACGGAAATCAGCACGATGCTTGGCTGGCTGTGCTCGATGGTCTGCAGGGTCAGCGTTTCCAGCGTTTCGTCGACCAGTGTTCTTGGCGCGGCCAATGCCGTGGCCAGCGGGTTGAAACTGGCCTGGCTCTGGGCCAGTGATTCGGCGTAGCGGACGAACTCGAAGCGGGTGTCGACCGCTTCGCGCAGCACGTCGGCCAGATCGTTGAGGTACAGCGTGGCGAGGTGCCGCGCCCGGTCCTGCACGCCGAGCGAGCCGAAAGCCCAGGCCAGTGGGTCGCCGCCGTCTTCGTCGACATAGTTGTCGAGCGAGGCGAAGCGCGGCCCTTCGGGCAGGAAGGCGCGGGAGCAGATGCGGTGGGCGATCGAGCCGTCACGGCCCTGCAACAAGGCAATGGCCGGGCCGATGCTGGCTTGGTAGCGCTCGAACTCGTTGAGGAAAATCTTCAGCGTATTCGAGCGCTTCTTGCCCGGGATGGCTTCCGCCGCCGCCTTGAGCTTGGGCAGGCCGGCCGGCGACAGCAATTCAAGGACCAGGGCCAGCGCCAGGTCGGTCTGTTCGGCGTGGAAACCGCGCGAACGCAGGAAGCCGGTGAGGTAGGCGGTGGCCGGGTAGGGCGTGTTCAACTGCGTCATCGGCGGGATGACGGAGAGGATGCGCGGGCGGGTGGTGTCGGCAGAAGTCATTGCCGACAGTTTACCCGCGGATACGCCGAATCGCTTCGCTCCGCCTAGTTCACATGCTGCCTTTGCGCAGATAGTTCAGGTGCCAACTGAGTGCCTCGTCGAGCAGATGGGGCGTTTGTTTGCCCGGTGACAGGTTGAGCGAGCGCTTGTAGTAATCCATCAGTTGCGGCTTGAAATTGGGGTGGGCGCAGTTTTCGATGACCACCTTGGCCCGCTGCTTGGGTGACAAGCCGCGCAGATCGGCCAGGCCTTGTTCGGTGACCAGCACCTGGACGTCATGTTCGGTGTGATCGACGTGGGAAGCCATGGGCACGATGCAGGAAATCTGGCCATTCTTGGCCTGCGATGGCGTCATGAAGATCGAGATATAGGCATTACGGGCGAAATCGCCGGAGCCGCCGATGCCGTTCATGATCTGGGTACCCATCACGTGCGTCGAATTGACGTTGCCGTAGATGTCGGCTTCGATCATGCCGTTCATGGCGATCACGCCCAGGCGACGGATGACTTCCGGGTGGTTCGAGATTTCCTGCGGGCGCAGGATGATGCTGTCCTTGAAGCGGGCCAGATCGGCGTTCAACTCGGTCAGTGCCGAAGGCGACAATGAAAAGGCGGTGGCCGAGGCCATGCTGAGCTTGCCGGACTTGATCATTTCCAGCATGCCGTCCTGCAGCACTTCGGTATAGGCGGTCAGGTTCTCGAACGGCCCATCGTTGAGGCCGGCCAGCACGGCGTTGGCGATATTGCCGACACCGGACTGCAGCGGCAGCAAGTCTTTGGGCAGACGGCCCTTCTTGACCTCATGCTCGAGGAACTCAAGGATATGGCCGGCGATCTTGCGCGAATTCTGGTCCGGCGCCGAAAACGCCGAGTTACGGTCCGGGCTGTTGGTTTCAACCACCGCGATGACCTTGTTCGGATCGATCTTGAAATACGGCTCGCCGATGCGGTCGCCGGTGCGAATCAGGGGAATGGGCTGGCGATGGGGTGGCAGATTGGTGCCGTAGTAAATGTCGTGCATCCCCTCCAGCAGAGGGTTCTGCCACGAATTGACTTCGAGGATGATCTTGTCGGCCTGGTCCAGCCAGGTCTTGTTGTTGCCGATGGACGACGACGGAATCAGCCGCCCGTCTTCCAGGATGCCGGAGACTTCGACCACGGCGACATCGAGCTTGCCGAGGAAGCCGAACCAGACAAACTGCGCGACGTGGGAAAGATGGATGTCGATGTATTCCATCTCACCGGCATTGATGCGCTTGCGGCAGGTCGGGTCGGACTGGTAGGGCAGGCGCATTTCGACGCCATCGACCATGGCCAGGGCGCCATCCAGCTCAGGGGCGGTCGACGCGCCGGTCCACACGCCGATCTTGAATTTGCGGCCGTGCAGGTTGGCATCCATGATGCGCTTGGCCAGTTCGGTCGGCACTTCCTTGGGGTAACCGGCACCGGTAAAACCGCTCATGCCGACATTGACTCCCGAGGGAATGAGGCTGGCCGCCTCGCTGGCTGACATGATCTTGCTGCGCAAAGCGGTGTTAAGGACGCGGGATGCTCCACCCATGACGAAAGGCTCCTGAATAGCGTGATGAAAGAGAATGTGTCTCCACGACCAGATCAAAAAAAAGCCCGCACGGTGGCGGGCCAAATCCAGATCCAAAGCGCATGAAGGTCTGGAGGAGACAGTGCGCAAATCTACAGAAAATACGCTAGTCGAACGAACGAGATATTTTTACTCCACGAGTAAGAAAAACTAATTCGTTGCGTTCGGCTTATCAATCAGTTGGCTGGCTTCGCTTCGCCAGAAGCCGCCGGTTCGGCCGCGGGAGCAGGCGCCGGTGCGGGTGTTTCGGCCGGGGTGGTCGGTGCTGCAGCCGGCAGGCTGGGTGGGGTTGCCGGCGGCGGCAGCATGGTGGTTTCTTCTTTTTTGGCACAGGCCGAGAGGGCGACGGCCAGCAGGGCGGCCACGAGCAGGGAGCGTTTCATCGGGGATCTTTCCTTTCACTAACTTGCGGGATGGCTTGTTGATAAGCCGGATGGCAAAGATAGGGAATCGCTTGCGATGCAACAAACGACAAATTATGATCCGGCGGTTTAGAAAAACTTAATCGTCGATGAGCTACCGCCTGCCTCCCCTTGCTGCTCTGCGCGCCTTCGAGGCCGCCAGTCGCCATCTGAGCTTCAAGAAGGCGGCGGAAGAGTTGCACGTCACGCCGGCCGCCATCAGCCAGCAGATCAAGGCGCTGGAGGAATACGTCGGTTTCAGCCTGTTCCACCGCCTGACCCGGGCGCTGGCGCTGACCTCGCAGGCCGAGGCGATGCTGCCGAAATTGCGTGAGGGTTTCGAGTGCCTGGCCGCCGCGCTGGAGACGACGCGATTGCCGGGCGAAGGCGTGCTGACCGTCATCGCGCCGCCTTCTTTCGCCACGCGCTGGCTGGTTCCTCGCCTGCCGCGTTTCGCGGCCGAGCATCCGGAAGTCAAATTGCGTCTATCGAGCCAGAGCGATGCGGTCGACCGGCCCGGCGAGTCAGCAATTGCCGATGAGCCACTCGATCTGCGCCTGGCCGATACGTCGCTGGCGATTCGCTACGGCACCGGCGATTACCCCGGTTTTCATGTGCGACAGCTGTTCGCGCCGGCCTGGGTGCCGGTGTGCTCACCGCGCCTGGCGACGGTCGAGCGGCCACTGAATACGCCGGATGATCTGGCGCGCCATGTGCTGATCCACGATGAAACCATCCACGACGATCCGCGCCCGCCGAACTGGCAGGAATGGCTGAGCCGGGCGAATGTCAGCGGGATTGATGCCGAGCGAGGCCCGCGCTTCTCCAATGCCGTGCTGGCGGTCGAGGCCGCCCTGGATGGGCAGGGGGTTGCGCTGGCCTTGCTGCCGCTCGTCGAGGCCGATATTGCGGCGGGGCGACTGATCATTCCCTTCAATCTGAGCGTTCCTTCGCCTTACGCCTATTTTCTGATCATGCGCCAGGTCGTTGCCAAACGCCCTTCGGTCGCCGCATTCTGCGACTGGCTGATGGCCGAGGTGGAAACGGTCAGCTGAATGCCAGGCCGCTCCTGACCCGCTTGTTCGGGGCGCTGAGAGATGACCGGGAAACTGTGGCGTTTGGCGGCGGGTACGATCAGTAAAAAAGCTTGGCCAGATCAAGTGTCGAGCTTGTGCCGACATCCTTGCGATTGCCTGCCAGCCAGCGTTTGGCGTGTGCCCGGCCTTCGTCACGGAGTTTTTCGAAGAAGGGGCGGCTGACGGTGAGTTTGCTGTCGGCGGGAAGTTCACCCAGGAAGTGCTCGGCGCTGATGGCGTGGAAGCGCAGGCGGGCCAGGCGTCGTTCCAGGGCGGTGCCCGGCAGGCGGTCGAGCAGCCAGGCGGGCAGGCGGCTGGGGGTTATCTGCTCGCGCAGGTGGGCGAACATCCGCATTTCGCGCAGGAAGGTCGAGTTGAAAGCCAGCTCGCGCAGGCGCAGGCGGATTTCGTCGGCCGATTCTGGCGTTTCGCTGTAGTGCAGCGGGGTGAGCAGGACGAGCAGGATGTCCGGCGTGTCGCACTGGTAAAGCAGCGGAAACACCGCCGGGTTGGCGCTGTAGCCGCCATCCCAGTAGGGTTGGTCGTCGATATGGATGGTGCGGTGAATCGTCGGCAGGCAGGCCGAAGCGAGCAGGGCTTCCGGCGATAGTTCATGGTTGTTGAAAATGCGCAGCTTGCCCGAGTTGGCATGGGTGGCGGCAATGAACAGCTTGACCGGGCTGGACTGGCGCAGGCGCGCGAAGTCGAACTGGGCGACCACGATGTCGCGCAGCGGGTTGAGGTCGAAGGGATTGAGTTGCTCCGGGGACAGGTGGTTGGTCCATTGCAGCATCATCTTCAGCGCTGGCGACAGGCTGGCCGTGCCATCGCCGTTGGCCTGGAACAAGGCTGAATCGGCAATCGCCAGCCAGAAGCGCTCAAGCGCCTGGCGAGCGCCTTCCGGGCCTCCGCTCATCAGGCCATGAGCCAGGCAGACGGCATTCATCGCCCCGGCGCTGGTGCCGCTGACGCCGTCGAAGCTGAATTTTCCCTGTTCGAGCAGGGCGTCAAGGACGCCCCAGGTAAAGGCACCGTGGGCGCCGCCACCTTGCAGGGCCAGGCTGATGCGGGTCGGATTTGGCTGCTTGGGCATGCCGGTGCTCCTGTTGCTATGCGTGTTGCCAACATCATGCCACCGCCACGCGACAGCGGCATTTCCATCAGGTCGCCGCGTAGCTGATCAGGTCGACGTCGGCCGCTTCCAGGCGCAGCGGGATCAAGGCCTGATAGGCCGGCGAATTGAACCAGCCGTTAGCGGCTTCGGCGTTTGGAAAGCGGATAACGACGGTGTCGGTGTGTTTGTGAGTACCACCGAAGACCGCCAGCTTTTCACCGCGAAAGACCAGTTCGGCCTGCCATGGTGCCAGTGTGGCGGGGACCTGGCTGCGGTAGCGATCCCATTTGGCAGCATCTTTGACGGTGATGTGGCCGATGACGTAGTTCATGGAGGCTCCACAATGTTGGCCGAATCGTATCGGCTTGCAAGTAGTTGGTGATTGTCGATGCTTGATGCTGAACGTATGGAAGCGGCTGGTGCTACTTGCCGCTTAAGGAATAGCTCGATCCTTAGTAAGTGCTGTTGAATTTAATATAAAAGTCATTTTTACGAGTAAAAATTATGTTAAAACAACAAATATGACATCGATATTTTGGTAGCTTGGCTTATTATTTATTGGCAAATCAGAACTTAATAATCTGATGCTTTGTTAATAGATTCAGCCCCAGGAGTTTCATACTATGCGTCGACTTTACCCTCTTTGCCTCATTCCGCTGGCCCTTGGCGCTTTCGCCGCCGAGCCTCAGCATTCCGCCAGGAAGCCTCTGGTCTTCGCAGTCAGCGAAGGTACTTCCGGTGGCATTGATGCCGATACCGCCCGGGCCAAGTACCAGCCCTTGGCCGATGTGCTTGGTCGTGCCATCGGCGGCGAAGTCAAGGTTGCCTTCGTCCGCGAATTCTCAGCACTCGAAAAGGGCATGAAGGATAACCAGTACGATCTTGTGCTGGCCCGTCCGTCCGATTACCCGGCGCGCGGTCTGCGTGATTACCACTACAAGTTCGTGGCCACCGCCAGGCCGGACGGGCAATGCATATTGATCGTGCACAAGGATTCGCCAGTCAAGAAACTTGCCGACCTCAAGGGCAAGAGCTTCGTGTTACCCGAGAAGAATGCCTACATGACGCGCTTCTGCCGGGCCGAACTGCGCGACCAGGGCATCATTCTCGACAATGAGGCGGTCACCTATGTTCGTGAGCAAGGGGCCATTCCGTTCTCGATCGAAAACCGGATTTCCGATGTCGGCGGTATCGCGTCGTACTCCGGTGCGTATGCCCAGTGGCTCAAATCAGGCAACCGCGTCATCCATCAATCCAGGCCGCAGCCGTACATGCCGCTGGTCGCGTCGCAGGATGTGAGTGTTGATCAGATCGCCAAGATGCAGGCAGCACTGGTGGAACTGGGCAACTCCGATAGCGGCAGCCAAGTGCTGAAGCGGGTTGGTGTCACTGGCTTCATGGCTACCGAAGAAAGCCGACTGCGCAAATTGCTGGAGTGGTTGGGCGTTTAATCCCCCGTTTGCCGCTGAGATAAAAAAGCCATATCCCGCGGGATATGGCTTTTTGCTTTTTGTGCAGAGCGTGCGGAAGCGTCAGACCAAGCCGAGGCTTTCCTCGACGCCCAGATGCACGTTCATGGCCTGCACGGCGGCGCCGGAGGCACCCTTGCCGAGGTTGTCGAGGCGAGCAACGATCAGCATGCGCTCTTCGTTGCCGAAAACGGCGATATCGACACGGTTGGTGTCATTGTTGGCTTCGACGTTGTAGAAGCCGCCTTCCGTGGTCGCGTCGAGATCGACCGGCAGCACGCGGATGAAGGGCTCGCCGGCGTAGTAGTCGGCGATGATCTTCTGCACCTCAGCCGGCGTGGCCGGGCGGGTGAATTGCTGCGGGTGAATATAGGCGGTGACGGCCAGGCCCTTGTAGAACGGTCCGACGATGGGCTGGAAGATCGGCGCGACGGTCAGGCCGGTGTAGGCCTGCATTTCCGGCAGATGCTTGTGGGCCAGGGCGAGCGAGTAGGGGCGCGGCGCCTTGAGTTGGGTCGGGCTTTCGCTGGCCTTTTGGTAATCGGCGATCATCGATTTGCCACCGCCAGAGTAGCCGGTGATGGAATTGGCAGCGATCTGCGTGGCGCCAGGCAGCAGGCCGGCTTCAACCAGCGGGCGCAGGGCCAGGATGAAGGCGCTGGCGTGGCAGCCAGGGTTGGCGATGCGCTTGGAGGCCTTGATCTTGGCGCGCTGGTCCTTGGCCAGTTCCGGCAGGCCGAAGGTCCACGCCGGATTGACGCGGTGCGCCGTCGAGGCGTCGATCACGCAGGTGTTCGGGTTATCGACCAGCGACACCGATTCCTTGGCCGCGTCGTCCGGCAGGCACAGGAAGGTGACGTCGGATTCGTTGATCAGGCGCTTGCGCTCGGCAAGATCCTTGCGCTTGTCGGAATCGATCTTGAGCAGCACGACATCGCTGCGCTTGGCGAGGTATTCGTTGATCTGCAGGCCGGTAGTGCCTTCCTGGCCGTCGACAAAGACTTTATAGGTCATGGTGAATCCGCTGGACTGTTGCAAAAATGGAATTCTGGCAGAAATTCGTGACGCTTTGGGGACGGCAGTTGGTCAGCGCCCAAGTTTCTGCTTGATGGCGGGCAGGGCGGCCTGCGCGGCACGCTCGCCTTCGAGCATGGCTTCATTGCGGGCCGTGAAGTCCCAGGACTTGACGTAAGGCAGCTTCGGGCGGATGACGATGTCGGCGCCTTTGAGTTCATTGGCACCGATCGCGCCACCCATGATGGTCGTCGTCTGCCAGATGATTGCGGTCATGCTGTCGACCGGCTGGCCTTCCGGCCGGGAGGAAATATCGACGGCAATGACGATGTCGGCGCCCATGTCGCGCGCTGCCTGCACCGGGATCGGGCTGGTCAGCCCGCCATCGACGTAGCTTTTGCCGCGAAACTGGGTGGGCTGGAAAACACCGGGGACCGCCGCCGAGGCACGCACAGCCATGCCGCTGTCGCCGGTCCGGAAGACAACACGCTCGCCGCTGTTGAGATCGGTGGCGACGGTGGCGAATGGGCGGTTCAGCTTTTCCAGCGGCCGCTTGTTCAGGTGCTGGTTGATGAAGTCCTGCAGTGCTTCGCCCTTGAGCAGGCCGCGCCCACCCAGCGTCCAGTCGGCGAAGATCTTTTCGTCGAGCTGCTGGGCGATCTTTTGCATGGCGAAGGCATCGTAGCCGGCCGCGTAGAGCGAGCCGACGACGGCCCCGGCACTGGTGCCAACTACGTAATCCGGATAGATGCCATGCGATTCGAGCATCTTGATCACGCCGATATGGGCGAAACCGCGTGCCGCACCACCGCCGAGGGCAAGGCCGATTTTCTGCTTCTGGGCCTGCGGCGCGGGGGCGGGAGTCGGCTTGCTGCCGAAACCGGCGCAGCCGGACAGGGCGATCAGGCTGGCGGCGAGAACAAGGCTGGTGGAGAGCTGGCGGCGGGTTGAACGAAACACGATGGAGGGAGGAGGGCTCAGGTTGGGGAGGCGAGATTCTATCCTGCCACCCAGGTTGCGCGGCGTAACGATACGTAGCAGCGCGTGCGGGTTTCAACACGTAAAAAGGCCGGTGGATGACCACCGGCCTCGGGTCAGGTAGCGAAAACGGGCTCAGTTGGCCGGCGGCGGGGTGGCCGGACCTTGCGGGCCGGGGCTGCGCATTCCGCCACGCTGGCCGCGCTTGCCCATCTGCGTCTGCTCATCGAAGGTCTTCTTCTGCTCAGGTGTTAGCTGGGCGTAGAAATCCTTCATTGCGATGACATGCTTGCCCATCGCATCCTGATGCTGCTTTTGCAGTTCCAGCATCTTCTCGGCGCGCTCCGGTGCGGTCAGCTTGGCCATGTCGACCGGGTCGGGACGCTTGGCGCTGCCGGCAAACGGGTGCGATTCCTGGAACTTGCTCCAGGCGGCTTCCTGTTGCGGCGTCAGTTTCAGCGCGTCGTGCAGGCGTTGCTGGTGCATCTTCATGCGGTCGGCGTTGTGGCCTTCGGCATAACGGCCGCCCATCGGGCCATCACCCATGCAGCCGCCACGCTGGGCGAAGCTCGGGGCGGAGATCATCACCGCGCTGGCGCCAAGGGCCAGGGCGGCAATACGCAGTTTCTTGTTGTTCAACATGTTCGACTCCTTGATCGTAAAGGCGGGATATTCCGCGCTGGAGACGATTAAAGCGCAAACATGTAAGTCAGCTATTTCTGCACAGACCGAAAGTGTTGCAAGCTGTTTCAGCTAGAAATTGTCGATTAGAACCAGAGAATATTTTTCGTGCGACGGGGTGTTCCTGCGGGAGAGAAACCTATGTCAACAAGCAGCCCGGTATTCGCCAGCTGCTGGCGCAGATCGCGCGCCTCGATGGCTTCTGCTGGATACAAAAACTTTGATTCGTCCCGTGCGGGATCAAAGCTTGCGATGGGCAATCCTTCGAAATCGTCGTCAATAGGTAGAAGCTCGACGACATTTTGCGGATATTTCCTCGGGGTAATGTACGAACGCACCCTTCGCCAATGAGCGGTTGAGTAGGATCGGACATCGCTGCGCCATAACCTGCTGTAAACGAAACGAATCTCGCCGGCATCCCTGTCAATTTCTATTGAACTCGGTTGGGCGCGGTATTTCAGAATGTACGGCAATGCCGCGATGGGGCAGAGATAGATTGGGAGTCCAATGGCGTAGAGCAGCATCGCGCCAACGAGAACCCAGCCGCCATTGAATAGGTAGCCGTTCGCCAGAAAAACACTGTGAAACTCGTGGCGAGTGATGCTTTCCTGCATGCTCTTGGTTAGACGTCGGCCTCGACCAGTCCGCCGTCCTTTTCCATCCAGGCCCGGCGGCAGGAGGCTTCGCCCTTGCCCATCAGCAGCGTGAAGGTGGTGGCCATTTCCTTGATGGTTTCGCGGCTGGCCTGGAACGGCACCAGGCGGCGGGTGTCCGGGCAGAGGGTGGTTTCCCACAGTTGGTCCGGGTTCATTTCGCCGAGGCCCTTGAAGCGGGAGACGGTGATCTTGTTCTCCGAAACGCCTTCGTCACGCAGCTTGGTCAGCGTCTGTTCCTTCTCGGCTTCGTCCAGGCAATAGACCTTGCGCGTGTGGCCACGGGCTTCGACATCGACGCGGAACAGCGGCGGCTGGGCGACGTGGATGTGGCCGCGTTCGACCAGGGCCGGGAAGTGCTTGAGGAAGAGCGTGAACAGCAGCACCTGAATGTGCGAGCCATCGACGTCGGCATCGGACATGACGATGATGCGGCCATAGCGCAGGCCGGTGACATCGACGCTGTCGATCTGCTCGATACCATGCGGGTCAACACCGACGGCCACGGAAATGTCGTGCACTTCGTTGTTCTTGAACAACTGGTCGCGCTCGACTTCCCAGGTGTTCAGCACCTTGCCGCGCAGCGGCAGCACGGCCTGGGTTTCCTTGTCGCGGCCCTGCTTGGCCGAACCGCCGGCCGAGTCGCCCTCAACCAGGAAAATTTCGTTGCGCAAAATATCGTCGGATTCGCAGTCGGTCAGCTTGCCGGGCAGGGTGGCGATGCCGGAAGACTTCTTCTTTTCGATCTTCTGGGTCGATTTCATCCGGTTCTGCGCTGCCTTGACGGCCAGTTCGGCGATTTTTTTGCCGAAATCGGCATGGCTGTTCAGCCACAGCTCGAAGGGGTCGCGCACCATCTGAGAAACCAGCTTGTAGGCATCGCGGCTGGTCAGTTTTTCCTTGGTCTGGCCCTGGAATTGCGGGTCGAGCACCTTGGCCGAGAGCAGGTAGGTCATCTTGCCGCAGACGTCTTCCTGCGCCAGCTTGACCTTGGCCGGCAGGATGGCGTGGTGGTCGGCGAAGGCCTTGATGGCCTCGAAGACGCCCGCCTTCAAACCGGCTTCATGGGTGCCGCCGTCCAGCGTCGGGATCAGGTTGACGTAGCTTTCCGGCTTGCCGCCGCCTTCCTCGAACCAGGCCAGGGCCCAGGTGGCACCTTCGCCGACGGCAAAGCCATTGGCAGTCTCGACGTATTTTTCACCAACGAAAATCGGCGCTACCGGCGTGCCGACCATCATTTCGTTGAGGTAGTCGGCCATGCCGTTCTCGTAGCACCAGACCTTCTTGTCCTGGCCCTCAATGTCCAGTTCGACCGTGACATTCGGCATCAGCACGGCCTTGGAGCGCAGCAGATGCTCCAGTTGGCTGAGGTTGACCTTGGGCGAATCGAAATACTTCGGATCAGGCTGAATGCGGACCGTGGTGCCGGTGTTGCGTTGGCCGCAGTCGCCGATCCGGCTCAAGGGCTCGGTCACGAAGCCGGCGCCAAAGGCGATGTGATGAATGCCGCCACCGCGCTTGATCTCGACTTCCAGCCGGATCGACAGCGCGTTGGTCACCGAAACGCCGACGCCGTGCAGGCCGCCCGAGAAGCGGTAGGCGTTGCCCGATTCCTTCTTGTTGAACTTGCCGCCGGCGTGCAGCTTGCAGAAGACCAGTTCGACCGCCGGCCTGCCTTCCTCCGGGTGAATCTCGACTGGAATGCCGCGGCCGTTGTCGCTGACTTCAATGACGCCGTCGGCGCGGATGGCGACGGAAATCTTCTTGGCGAAACCGGCCAGCGCCTCGTCGGCGGCGTTGTCGATGACTTCCTGCACGATATGGGTCGGGCAGGTCGTCCTGGTGTACATCCCGGGACGTTCCTTGACGGGTTCGAGGTCCTTCAGGACACGGATTGAGGCGGCGGAGTAGTCGGTCATGCGCTCTGAGATTCGGGGGATAATGTCGGACGACCGCAAGCAGCGGCGCGGACCCGGATTTTAACCGGCAGCGCGGCTGCCGCAACGCATCAAACGCATATTCAGAAAAGGAAGCCCGATGAACATCGCCCAGATCGCCACGACCCGCTACACCTGCAAGGCCTTCGACCCCGCCCGCAAGATTCCGGCAGCGGTGATGGAAGACCTGCGCACCGTGCTGCGTTTTGCCCCGGCTTCGGTCAATTCGCAGCCCTCGCACTTTGTAGTGGCAGCCAGCGACGAAGGCAAGGCGAAAATCGTGGCCACCTTGCAGGGCGGTTATGCCTACAACGCGCCGAAGGCCCAGAACTGCTCGCATCTCGTTGTGCTCTGTGCCCGCACTGATCTGGATGCAGCCCATCTGGCCGCCGTGCTGGCCCAGGAAGAAGCCGATGGCCGTTTTGCCACGCCGGAAGCCAAGGCGACCCAGAATACGTCGCGCACTTTTTACGTTGGTCTGCATCGTGACAAACAGGATCTCGATGTCTGGATCGACCGCCAGGTCTATATCGTCCTCGGCACGCTGTTGCAGGCGGCTGGTGCCCTTGGCGTCGATGCCTGCCCGATGGAAGGCTTCGATGCTGCCGCCGTCGATACGGCCCTTGGTCTCCGCGAAAAGGGCCTGCGCGCCGTGGTCATGGTGGCGCTCGGCTATCGTGGCGAAGGCGATTTCAACGCCAAATTGCCCAAGTCGCGCCTGCCGGAATCGGCTGTTTTTACCGATATCTGATCCTGCCAATTCCCGCGGCCGGGCAGACCTGCCCGGATAGCAGCGTGGCATAATCGTCGATCTGAACCACCTCGTCTGAGGAGACTGCCATGGGAAACGATACCCCGAACGAACATCCGGCGCGCTCGCTGCGCCCGCGCGGAAAAGACCGGCGCGGCGTGACCCGCATTTCCCCGCCGCCGTTCTATACCCGTGAGGGCAAGGTGATGGTCGAGCGGCGTGCTCCCTGCGAGCGGCGCTCGACCTGGATACGCGAATTTTTTCTGGATACGGCCGGCGACGGCGTAACTAACTCGGAATCCTGATATGGCCGGCGCCAGCCTTCTCGCCCTGCTTGACGATATTGCAACGATCCTCGACGACGTGGCGGTGATGACCAAGGTCGCTGCCAAGAAAACCGCCGGGGTGCTGGGCGACGATCTGGCGCTCAATGCGCAGCAGGTTTCAGGCGTGCGGGCCGAACGTGAAATACCCGTGGTCTGGGCGGTGGCCGTTGGTTCGCTGAAGAACAAGGCGATCCTGGTGCCGGCGGCACTGGCGATCAGCGCCTTCATCCCGTGGGCGGTAACGCCGCTGCTGATGATCGGTGGCCTCTATCTGTGTTTTGAAGGTGTCGAGAAACTGGCCCACAAATGGCTGCACAGTGCCGAGGAGGATGCCGCGCATCATGCCGAGGAGGTGGCAGCGGTGGCCGACGAATCGGTCGACCTGGTCGCTTTCGAGGCAGAAAAGATCAAGGGTGCGATACGTACTGACTTCGTGCTGTCGGCCGAAATTATCGTCATCGCGCTGGGCACGGTGGCCGACAAGCCACTCATGTCGCAACTGACGGTGCTGGTCGGCATCGCCCTGTTGATGACCATCGGGGTCTATGGTTTTGTCGCGGCCATCGTCAAGATGGATGATCTCGGCTATTACCTGCTGAAAAAGGGCAGTGGCGCCATGCGCGGTGTCGGCAAGCTACTGCTGCTCGCGGCGCCGAAGCTGATGAAGGCGCTGACGGTGATCGGCACGGCGGCCATGTTCCTGGTCGGCGGCGGCATTCTGGTGCATGGCATCGGGCCGGTGCATCACTGGATCGAGCATCTGGGCGGGCAGGCCGGTGCGCTGGGCAGCGTTGTCACGATGGGGCTTGATGCCGGTGTCGGCATCGTGGGTGGCGTGCTGGCCCTGTTGGGGGTGACTGCTTTCGGCAAGATGGCCGGGGCGACAAAAGGAGCAAAGGCATGAGCAAGGCACTGCGTTTATCGGAGAAGTGGTTCCGTTTCGGGCTGTGGATCGTTGCCTTCGTTTTCGCCAGCTTCCTGATCGGGCTGGGCGGCACGATTGTCCAGAATCTGCCCAAGGTCGAGCACCGTGTCACGCTCGAAGATTTCATCGACCAGCCAGCGGCCAAAACACTGCGTGCCGAACAAAGGGCGATGCAGGAAAAGCGGCAGGCGGCGCAGGATGCCCACGATCAGGCCCAACTCAAGCTCAACGGCGCCCGGGCCAATTCAGCGGCGGCGCGCGACACCTTCAACAACTGGCTGGCCACCCGCCACGCCACCAGGCAGCCGGATCAGGATGCCGAGCTGATCGCCCGCACCCAGGCGCTTGATGAACTGAAGATACTTGAGCGCAAGGCGTTGGCCGATGTCGAGCGCCAGCAGCAGGGGCTGCTCGATGCACGTCAGGCCGAGGAACGGGCGCAGCGCGACATGCGCGAACTCGAAAAGGCAGCCTCCGAAAAGCTCGCGGTGGCCTATCGCGATCAGGAATTACGCGTCTTTGGCTACCGACTGTTGCTGACCTTGCCCTTGCTCGGCATCGCCGGCTGGCTGTTCACCAAAAAGCGCCAGAGCACTTGGTGGCCGTTCGTCTGGGGCTTCATCTACTTCGCCCTGTTCGCCTTCTTTGTCGAACTTGTGCCTTATTTGCCGAGCTACGGTGGCTATGTGCGCTACGTCGTCGGTATCCTCATCACTGTACTGGTTGGCCGCTACGCCATCGTCGCGCTGAATCGTTACCTGGAAAAGCAGAAGCAGGCCGAAGCGATGCCCGATGTCGAACGGCGCAAGGAATTGAGCTACGACACAGCCTTGGCCAGGCTGGCCAAGAAAGTCTGCCCCGGCTGCGAACGGCCGGTGGATCTGACCAACACTGCCATCGACTACTGCCCGCATTGCGGTATCTGCCTGTTCGATCACTGTGGCCAGTGCAAGGAACGCAAGAGCGCCTTTGCGCGTTTTTGCCATGCCTGTGGGGCTGCGGCGGGGCAGGGTAGCCCGAGCTAATTTGCCGCTATTGGGGGCGTGCAAGCAGCCCCCTTGAACGTAAAAAACCGCCGAAAGGCTAATGCCGTTCAGTTAAGCCTGAACGGCATTTTCATTTTGCAGATAAACGCTTGTAAACATTAGCAAAGGCTGTTAACTTCTGGCTCGATGCTTTCGAGCCAACTTCACGCAACGACGGATATTCTG
>JAYREA010000012.1:0-104006 GCA_041909135.1 Azonexus sp.
AGTTCCAGCTCAACGGCAAGCGCGTCACCATCCCGTCGATCCGCCTGCGCATCGGCGACAGCTTCGGCCCGACCGAGGCCGGCAAGAAGATCGACCTCGTCCGCGCCACGCTGGAAGAACCGGCCCTGGAACGCGCCGAGTGGATCGCCTACGACGCCCAGAGCCAGACTGCCCGCCTCAGCCAGCTGCCGGGTGCCGATGCCGCGCCCTTCCCGCTCGACCTGCAGCGCGTGGTCGAGTATTACGCGACGCGGATGTAAAACGGACGGGCAGCGAATCCGACCCGAAAAGCCGCCGGGGAAAGCTACGCCAACACCCGGCGCAAGGCGCGGATGTATGACCACAGTTGCGCTTTCGGGAGGGTCATCGCCATCGCCTGCATGCAGCGTTCCAGCCAATCAGTACGCTCCTGCAATCGAGCGATAGCCTTCGCCAGAAATACGCTCACCAAGCGCGATTAGCTGCTCGGTGACAGCGGTAGGAGTCAAAGGCGATTTTGATGGCATAGTGATTCTCATATTAGACAAAAACGCATTTTGTCAAAATTGAGATACATTTTTAGCAACCAACGGGGCGCAGTGTTGCCTCGTGCACTCCTTCGGCATGTCAATGCCAACTACTGTGGTGCAGCGGTCAATACGGCAAAAACTAGGCTCTCCCTGATAAGCCTCCTTGTCTTTGGAGCGGTGAAGAAATATGACTCCATAGACTGCTGCTCGGCCTGAACGGCCATTCGACCGAGGGCACCAATCGGTCGGCAATGCGAAGGTTAGCGGCCAATCAACACTGAAGTACGCCGAACGGCTGCTTGCCCTTTCGGCGAATTCACACTCTGCGCCCTCAGCTGCTATTGGCTGGAATCAAAAGTCGTCATTCGCCGATAGAACGCAAAATAAAATTGCTGACCGTCAAAATGAGGCTCCAATTTGAAACCTGCGGAATGACCAATTCAAGCTGTTGGCCAAAACCGTCATCTAGCCAACTATTCCCAGGCGGCAGATTCGCTTCGCAAAATAAACTGGTGAAATTGCCTACGTAACTCGTGGCGACGGGAAAAGGTGAGCCTTCGCAAATCCGACATTCACGACATCACTCCGCGTTGAAGAAGATACAAGCCAGCGCCGGCAAAATACCCGACCAACGCGAGTCCGCTAATCTTCTTCACGTACCAGAAGAAGTGGATTTTTTCGAGACCCATAGCGGCAACACCGGCGGCGGAGCCGATGATGAGAATGGAGCCGCCCGTGCCAGCGCAGTAGGCCATGAATTGCCACAGGAAATGGTCAGGCGGAAAGTTCGTCAGGCTGTACATGCCCATCGAAGCGGCAACCAGGGGTACGTTGTCGACGATGGCGCTAACGATGCCGATGATCAGAATGATGACGTCCTGGCGGCCGACTGTCTCGTCCAGCCATTTGGCCAGCGAAGTCAGGATATGCGTGTGCTCCAGCGTGGCGACGGAAAGCAGAATACCGATGAAGAAGACGAGCGAACTCATGTCGATCTTGCTCAGGGCATGGGCCAGGGTGAAATGGAACTTGAATTCGTCGTCCTTGTGCCGATGGACCAAATCACCTACCAGCCAAAGGAGCCCCAAACCGAACAGGATGCCCATGAAGGGCGGCAGGTGCGTAATCGTCTTGAAGGCGGGAACGGCAACGAGAATGCCGAGCCCCATGAAGAACATCAGATTGCGTTCGAACTCAGTGGTGCCTAGCCCATGGTCGCTATCGACCAGTTCCGGACTCACCACCTCGCGTCCGCGCAAAACGTAGGCGGTAATTCCCATCGGGACGATCATGCTGACCAAGGACGGCAACAGCACGGCCTTCATAATGGCCAGCGAAGTAATCTGACCGCCAATCCACAGCATCGTCGTGGTCACGTCGCCAATCGGCGACCAAGCGCCACCGGAGTTGGCGGCGATTACGATGATCCCAGCGAAGAACAGGCGATCCTCATGCTTGGCGAGGAGCTTGCGCATGAGGGAGATCATCACGATGGTCGTCGTCAGGTTGTCGAGAATCGCGCTCAGAAAGAAGGTAACGAAACCGACCAGCCACATCAGCGACGACAGTTTTGTCGTCCTGATCCGTTTGGTGATGACCTCGAAGCCGTTATGCGCGTCGACGACTTCAACGATGGTCATGGCACCCATCAGGAAAAACACGATCTGCGCCGTGCCGGTCAGCGACTCGCCCAATTGCTCTGTCAGCAAATGCGTATCGCCCAGCGAGAGCGCATAGACCGTCCACAGCAAGCCGGCACCAATCAGGGCCGAGGCCGATTTATTGATTTTGAGAGGATGTTCCAGCGCGATGGCTGCGTAGGCGACGACAAAAATAATGACGATGGTGGCAAGCATGCAAAACCTCAGCGGGATTGAATTCCGGCGTGACTCAGTTAGCCCGCCCCGATCAAATTGGGCTAGTAAGTTAGCGCAACTGACGACTAAAATAAATTCGATTTATTTCTCGAAACAATATGATTTTCTCGATGGATTGAACGCGCCGTGAACCACAAGCATCTGTTTTATTTCTGGAAGGTGGCCAAGGCCGGCAGCATTGCCCGGGCCGCCGAGGCCATCAACGTCACGCCGCAAACCTTGAGCGGGCAGATCGGGCAGCTGGAAAGTAATCTGGGGACCGAGCTGTTTGTCCGCCAGGGGCGCTCCATCGTCCTGACCGAGGCCGGCAAAATGGCCCTGGAGTACGCCGACGAACTCTTCGCCCTGAGCGCCGAACTGGAAGTGATGATCAAGCATCACCCGAAGGGGCGACCGGCCGAGTTCCGTGTCGGCGTCTCCGATGCGGTACCGAAATCCCTCGCCTGCACCTTGCTCCAACCCGCCATCCATGGCGAACAGTCGACGCGCATCGTTTGCCGCGAATGGCAGCTGGACCGTTTGCTTGCCCAGTTGGCGGTGCACGAACTCGACATGGTCATTTCGGATGCCCCGGTGCCACCGGGCTTCAGCGTTCGAGCCTATAACCATCGCCTGCTTGATTCGGGAATTTCTTTTTTGGCGACCAGGCACCTGATCACTGAAACGCTCCCCGGGTTCCCGGCCAGCCTGAACGAACTGCCCTTGCTTTTACCGGGGGAAGATTCAACCGTCAGAACGAACCTGCTACCCTGGCTGGAAAGAGAGGGCATCCGGGCGCGAATTGTCGGCGTATTCGATGACACCGCCTTGATGGCGGCTTTCGGCAAGGCCGGGGTTGGCGCTTTTCCGGTCCCCTCCATTGCGGAAGACGAATTTCTCACCTCGGGCGAACTGGCCGTCATCGGGCGGACCACCGATGTTCAGGTCAGCTACTTCGCCATTTCGGTCGAACGGCGCCTGACCCACCCGAGCGTCCTGGCGGTAACCCAGTCAGCGCAGCGTATGGGTTTGCCAGTCAGCGAATAGCTCCGCACTGAAGCCCCCCCGTCACCAACCCGGGGCAATAAAAGAAAACCCACCGAAGTGGGTTAAAAATGGTCTTGTCTGGACCGTGCAGCAATCTCTTAGGGAGTCACACTCCACTTGAGAAGCGTAGCTAGGTTAAGCGCACACGAATTAACAGTGCATCACGGACAGATCAAGAAACGGTAAACATCCGGGAAATTTTTGCGTGCCCCGACTTGAATTGCCTATATTTTCGCCAAGCGGCTAATACGGCCGCATCCAGGACTCAGCGCTTTGGTTGCGCCGCAGATCGGCCAAGGTCTCGATCCCCGAATCTTCAGCATAAGCCAGCAGGGCCTGCAGCAGCTGAGCCATGGCAAAGACATCGTAAATTGCATCGTGCTGATGCCTTCCGCCGGTTTTCATCTTCTCTTGCCAATGATCCAAGGACGTGGCGGCAACGCCATCGCCACCGATGACCCCCGCGACGGCTGACAAATCCAGCCACGTCCCGACCAGGAGGGGCAACTGGAAGCGTTCAGCCGTCAGCGCCAACATATGCTGAATGAAATTCGGATTGATGGTCACCACCACACTGCTTGCCATCAGATCCAGGCAAGCCTGATAGCCAGCGACGGTTTCGGGCGCGCAACGCCCTTCCGCAGAGGTCGGGTCGGTGAAGCGGATGTAACGCAACTCGGCAGGCCGAAATGCCCCATCTACCAGAGGGAGGAATGCCAGGCCAATCACCGAATCCTGAGTGGCATCGGTGCCGGTCAGATCGACGTCGAGTAGCACAAATTCCAGTTCGGCCAACAACTGCCCGTCAGTAGATTCCATCGGCGGGGTCTGGCCAATTTTTTGCCGGATCCAGGATGCGACGCTCATCGCTTGTAATCCAGTTTCAGGCGCTCCTGCAGCGAAGCAGCCTGGCGAAATGATTCGCGAAGAATGCGCTGTTGCAGTTCATCAAGCGCGTATGGATCCAGACTATTCGCCACCTCGCCATCGCCAAGCGAAGCGAGCTGGCGCTGCAAACGCAAGGTTTGGACATGGTGGAAGGCGGCGATGTCACCCTGGATGGCGCTGACCGAACGCTTGATACGCTGGCCGACAAGAGCCAGCCGCTGTTCGGTATTAACCGCCTTGATACCGCAATGCAGCGCATAAATCCGCGCGATATCGACGAACAGTCGCGTGCCTTGCGTTTTTACGTCAATTTTCCCGTTTACCGTGGCAAAGCGGCTCAGGCGTCCGAGTGGCGGCGAGACTTCGAGGGCATTGATGGCCAGCAGATGGATGAAAATACTGTTGCCCTTGACCTCGGCGAACAGATGATCGCGCATTCCTTCGGCGAGCTGCATTTCACCAAAGATCGGTCTGAAGTCAAAAAAGATGGTCGAATTGAGGATCGCAGTCGGTGTCGTGGCACGAATCCACGATGAGAAGCGTGCCTTCCATTCGCCGAGACTCAGACACCACTCTGGATTCCCGGCCATGATATTGCCTTTGCAGCGCTCGAATCCGCAGAGATGGAGAGCGTCGTTCATTTCCCGAGACAGCTCGAGAAAATGCTCCCGAAGGGCTGCCACATCGGCCCCATCGGGTGGCAGGAAAACCAGGCCATTGTCCTGGTCGGTAACAAAACCTTGTTCCTCGCGGCCTTCCGACCCGAAGGCCAGCCAGCAGAAAGGGGCTGGCGGCTGGTGGCGGGCCGTCAGCAGTTCGAGCAAACGCTTGGCAATGCGATCGTTGATGGAAGATGTCAGGCGCAGAAACTGGCTGATATCCATGCCCTGGCTGAACACGCGCTCACCGAATTCACGGGCAGCAGCAGCCAGCGTCACCAACTCATCAACGCTGCCAGCCTCGTTAATCGGCTTGAAGACATGCGAAACACCTTGTTGCTGGGCATGAAACAAATCCCGCTCCGAAACAATGCCGGCAACCAGGCCTTCCGAGTTTTTGAGCAACAGATGGCGATATTTACCCTGAGCCATTTCGACGGCTGCACCAAAAACCGAGATAGCGTCGTCAACCTCCGCCGGATTGATCGTCATGATCTCGGAAATCGGGGTTATGTCGGGCAATCGCCGGGCAATGCCGCGCCGCACCAGGTCGGTTGCCGTCACAATGCCCTCGACGGCCTGTGGCGTGCCAACCAGAACCGAACCAATGCCCTGTTTACTCATCAAGCCGGCAACATCATGCAGGGAGCAATCGGGTAGTACAAAAGTTACCTGCGTTGCTCCGATTGACCGCGCAGGCAGCGCCAATGCCTGATCGGCAACCTGTCGACTATGAACCAACTCGACCATCAAGTGCTGCATCGCTTGCTGTTCAGCCTGCAAGGCCTCGGCCAGCCAACGCAGAAACGGTAGTTCGCCAAGCCACTCGTCGATCGCCAACCCCTCTATCCGCCAGAGAAAGCAATCTTCTTCCGCAATGTAGGCATAGCCGCCATCACTGCCATCGAGAATCGACTCGACCGGGAAGATGCCGCCCGCACCCAACAGTGGCGACGTTTCTTTTATCGAGCTGCCGCTCCGGGCAACACTTCCCTGCCGAATGATCCAGAACGAACGTTCCCGCAAAGCGATCCCCGGATGAAAAATCCGGCTGCCCTGGCGCTGGAAAACAACGCTGCTGTTGGCGAGAAGCAGTGCCAGACGACTGCGCTCCATCCGAGCAAATGGGGCAACCGCGACAAGTGCGTCGAGTTCGCTTGCCAGAATAGGCTCAATGTTTGAATTCACGATTCACCTGCGCTTAATTTGCCAGAAAAAAGACCGAATGGATGATTGGCAATCAGGCACGCCCTCTCCCGTCCATGGCCGTATAACTCGTCCATAACTACCCATTTAAGATAATAACGTTCGATTAAATGAGTCAATCTATTTCTCCCCAATAAAATCAATTTTTTATTAATGAATTTGGCATGAAAAAGCTATTTTTCGTGGACATATCACCCAAAAAAAATATTACTAATTTCCATAAAACCAATGATTTGTATTAATTAGGTAAACGTTAGATCAATAAATGATCAACATAAAGAAATAGGGGGTATTTCCAACAATTTTTGTCAGCAATCTGTAAGTTTCAACCTAAAAACTGCCCCGGTGGCTCAAACAAGTGTTTAACCGAGTCAACAAAATTTTAGGAGGAGTTCTAACTATGGATGACGTCAGTAAAGGTTACTGGTCGGCCACACTCGGATTGCTGGGAAAGATCATGTTGGTCTGGTTCCTGGTCTCATTCGGTGCCGGCATTCTTTTCGTTGATGTACTGAACAATATAAAACTCGGCGGATATCCCTTGGGCTTCTGGTTCGCCCATCAGGGATCGATCTACGTTTTCATTGCCCTGATCTTTTACTACGCCAAGGCAATGGGCGACATTGACCGTCGATTCGACGTTCACGAAGACTAAGGGGCGACCACATGGATCTGCAAACAACGATTTACCTGTTTGTCGGTGCGAGCTTCGCGCTCTACATCGGCATCGCCATCTGGGCACGAGCCGGAAGCACCAGCGAGTTCTACGCCGCCGGTGGTTCCGTTCCCCCCGTGATGAACGGGATGGCGACGGCTGCTGACTGGATGTCGGCAGCCTCCTTCATCTCCATGGCCGGCCTGATCGCCAACATGGGCTATGGCGGCGGCCTCTTCCTGATGGGCTGGACCGGCGGCTACGTTCTGCTGGCAATGCTGCTGGCCCCGTACCTGCGGAAGTTCGGCAAATTCACCGTGCCACAATTCATCGGCGACCGCTTCTACTCGAAGTCGGCCTCGACGATTGCGGTGATCTGCCTGCTGACCGCTTCGCTGACCTACATCATTGGTCAGATGACTGGCGTTGGTGTCGCATTCTCCCGCTTCCTGGGCGTTTCCAGCGACACCGGCATCTACATCGGCATGGCCATCGTCTTCGCCTACGCCGTGTTTGGTGGCATGAAAGGCATCACCTATACGCAAGTCGCACAATACTGCGTACTGATCGCTGCCTACATCGTTCCGGCCATCTTCATTTCCCTGAACCTGACAGGCAATCCGATCCCGCAACTGGGCTTGGGTGGCACGATGACTGGCACCGACATGTCCCTGCTGGCCAAGCTCGACCAAGTGGTTGTCGATCTCGGCTTTGGCAAGTACACAACGACGACAGCCGGCAGCACGCTGAACATGTTCGTGTACACGATGTCGCTGATGATCGGCACGGCTGGTCTGCCGCACGTCATCATGCGATTCTTCACGGTTCCGACGGTGGCTGCAGCGCGTAGCTCCGCTGGTTGGGCTCTGGTCTTCATCGCCCTGCTGTACACCACCGCACCGGCTGTTGCGGCGATGGCCAAGCTGAACCTGCACGCCACGGTCAACACCGCTGTCACCAAGGGTGGCGATCTGTATGCAGCAGAAGCCAGCCTCAAGGCTGACGAGCGTCCGGACTGGATGAAGCGCTGGGAAAAGACCGGTCTGCTGAAGTTCGAAGACAAGAATGGCGATGGTCGCATCCAGTACTACAACGATAAAACCAAGAATGCCGATGCCAAGGCCAAGGCCGAAGCTGCAGGCTGGAAGGGCAACGAACTGACGGTTAACGCCGACATCATCGTTCTGGCCAATCCGGAAATCGCTCTGCTGCCGAACTGGGTTATCGCCCTGGTCGCGGCTGGTGGTCTGGCTGCAGCTCTGTCGACTGCCGCCGGTCTGCTGATGGCGATTTCTGCTGCGGTTTCCCATGACCTGGTCAAGGGCGTTTTCAACCCGAACATCAGCGAAAAGAACGAACTGCTCGCTGGCAAGATCTCGATGGCTGTGGCCGTCGTCGTCGCCGGTTACCTCGGACTGAACCCCCCTGGCTTCGCGGCCGGCACGGTGGCTCTGGCCTTCGGTATTGCCGCTTCGTCGCTGTTCCCGGCCATCATGATGGGTATCTTCTCGAAGAAGATGAACAAGGAAGGCGCCATGGCCGGCATGCTGGCAGGTCTCTTCATCACCCTGTTCTACGTGTTCGCGCACAAGGGTATCTTCTTCATCAAGGGTACTGACTTCCTGCCGATGATCGGTGGCGCCAACAGCTTCTTCGGCATCACGCCGGAAGCCTTCGGTGCGGTCGGTGCGCTGGTCAACTTCATCGTTGCCTTCGCGGTCGACAAGGTCACCAAGGAACCGCCGGAGCATATCCAGCACATGGTCGAAGCTGTGCGTATCCCGCGTGGCTCCAAGCTGGTGGATGGCGCTCACTAAGCAGTAGTCGGAGTATCATCGCCGTCACGGGCCACCCTTTCTGGTTCGTGACGGCCTGCCGAGCCCCGCCGGCTGTGCTGGCGGGGCTTTTATTTGTTGATCGGTTTTTCCGCCTTCGTGCAAGGCAGCAGGAGTAGTTGATGGTATTTGATGTCAGCGTTGCTTTGACCTGGATTCTCTTTCTGGCCCTGTTCCCCATTGCCTTTTACTGGTTCCGGCGAGCCTGGCGCATCCTGGTCAAACACGACTTCTCGGAAGTGGCCCTCAAGCGCGGCGAGTCGCCGGCCAATCCGGAGAAATTTGCGCCCTATGCCGCAGCAATCAATTTCATTGCCGGCATCATCATCGTTTTCGTCATCATTGGCATCCTTAGTGGCAGCCTGGAATACGAGACCTGGAGCGCAATTGCCGGTTCGACCCTGTGGATGAAATTCATTTTTGACTTCATTTTGAGCCGCCAGGCCCATCCGATCATCATCGGGCGCAAAAAGGGCAACCCTGCATCAGGCAAGTGATTTTCCCCGCACTACATTTATTTCAGGAGTTCAGCAAAAAATGGCAAGTCGCCTGCTGATCGTTGAGGATGACCGGGACCTGGCCGGGAATCTGATCGATTTTCTCGAAATCCAAGGTTACGTCACCGACTATGCAGCCGACGGCCACGCTGCACTGAACCTGCTGACCGGCAACGAGTACGATCTGGTGGTACTCGACATGATGCTGCCCGGCGTCGACGGCCTGACCATCTGCAGCCGGATTCGGCAGCAACTCCGGAGCAAGGTGCCGGTCGTCATGCTGACCGCCAAGGATGAGGTCGACACCAAGATTGCCGCCTTCGATATCGGCGCCGATGACTACGTCGTCAAGCCTGCCTCGCTGCGTGAAATCGAGGCGCGGATTCGCGCCCTTATCCGGCGCTCCGGGCGCGAAAGCGATAGTGACCTGCTCGTCATTGGTGATTTGCGCATGGATGTGGGTACCATGAAGATCGAGCGTGCCGGCCAGGCCATCGTTCTCCCGCCGGTCCCGACCCGGATATTGATGTTGTTGATGCGCCGTTCGCCCAATGTCGTTCATCGTCTGGCCATCCACCGTGAAATATGGGGCGAGGAACCGGGCGATAATCACGCCCTCATTGTCCACATGCACACCTTGCGCAATGCCGTCGACAAACCCTTCGAGCGACAACTCATCCATACCGTAAGGGGTTTCGGCTATCGTATCGCCCATGAACAATCAGCCCTATGACAGCCTGCGCAGAAAGCTGGTCCTTCCGTTCGTCCTGCTAGGTTTCTCGGTCAGCTCACTGCTTAGTCTGGTCACATTCGGCTTGGTGGCCGAACTTGAAGAAAATGCCATTGAGCGCATTTTGTACGTCGAGATGGAAAACTTCCGTTCTCGCAAAGCGCACAATCCGCTTGCCTTGCCTCCGCTCACTTCGGTTCTCAGCGGGCATTTCTTGCCCGTCGAAAAATTTCCGTTGGTAACTCCGGTCAAGCCGGGGAAGGACCGAATCGAACGATTTCTGAAAGACAACCAGGAATACTCCGTACTAATCACCCACATTGATGAAAAGCCCTATGCGCTTTTCTTTGACCGAGACTATGTGGCCACCAACCTGGGGCGCCTTGCCTTGTTTTTGTTAATCGGCACGGCCTTGATGACCCTGCTCTCCTTTCTGGTCGGCAATTACCTGGCCGGCAAGGTCGTACGACCAATCGGCAAGTTGCTTGGCGAAATTTCCGAAAAGACCGCCAATGCCCATCTGGGCCACGCACCGCCAAGCTTTGCCGTTGAAGATTATCCATCCGACGAGATCGGCCGACTGGTCCAGGCGTTGGATGGTTTTGCCCTTCGGCTGCATGGCTTTCTTGAGCGGGAAAGCTGCTTTGCCAGTGATGTCAGTCACGAATTGCGCACACCGGTCGCCGTCATTAGAGGCGCTGCAGAAGTGCTGGTCGCTCACCCTGAGCTTCCAGGGCAATTGCGAGAACGTTTGCTGACGATCCATCGGCAGGCCGTGCGCATGGGTCAAATGCTCGAAGCCATGTTATTGCTTGCCAGGGAAGATCGTGAGCATGGCGACCCTGCCTGCGCCATGGCAGAGGTTATAGATGAAGTCATTGCCGACGCCAGCCCGGCACTCTCAGGCCGTCCGGTCGCGATTATCTTCGAGGCCGCCGAGCGCCCGATCCTGCCAGTTGAACGCTCCCTTGCCTATGTACTTATCAGCAACCTGCTGCGCAATGCCTGCTCCTACACCCGCGAAGGCACCATCAAGGTCTGTCTCGACGCGCATCGACTGATCATAGAGGACAGCGGAATCGGTATTGCCGAGGACCGCTTTCCATCACTATTCAAGCGACACGCCAAGGGCGAAGAAAGTGCCGGGCATGGCCTTGGCCTCTCGATTGTTGCCCGCATCGCCCAGCAACTTGACTGGAAGATTGACATTCAAAGCAGCAGCGGAGCCGGAACCAAAGTTGCCATCTTTTTTCAATTAGCGGCCTGAGAAGAGGCGAGGAAGAACATGCTTGCTTCTTGCTTTGACGAGCAAATGATCTTCAAGCGCTCTTTTAGTCGGAATTGGAAAGCCCAATCGTCTTCCAGACCTGCTCCAGTGTGGCAAGCATTGCTGCTGCGCTCTCTCCGGGACGGGTAGAGAACAAGGCGATAACCAGGCGCCGGTCGAAATCGACAAACAGGCTGGTTCCGCGTTCACCAATCAAGGCAATCCGATTGGGGGCTCCTCCCAGGTGCACAAAGCCGTAGCGTAGTTCGCTGCCTTTCGCCAACCCCTTTATTTCGGCTGTGCGCAGCCCCGATGAGGCAGTTAATGTCTCAACAAACCACGCCGGGATCTTCCCGCGATTTCGGTTGCTTCGGGCTTCCACAAGCACCTGACCGAGCTTCGCGAAATCCCGCAAGCTTAAAGCCAGACCCGAAGCCAATTCCACACCTTGCGAGTCGCTGAGCCAAAGCACGGAATGCTCTGGCCGGACGCGCATCTGCAGTTGTTCGCAAAACAATACGGAAAGCGGTTTAGCGTTGCTCTCAGCTAATGCCCACGCCAGAAGATCGTCATCCGGTGCGGCGTCAAACGAAGGCGCTTCCTTTTCCAGGAATGCTCTGTCCCAACGGGCCGGTTGAGCCATCCAGGACCGGATGCCATTGCCGGGCTGGTTCGTTATCCAGCCGGCAGCCCGACGCCAGAGCTCAAGATCCTCTGATGTCCAGGCATACCGCCCCTCGTCTTCCAGCAAACGCTGGATAGACATTTTTCGTAACCCGCCGGAGCCAGTCAGGCTTGGCAGATAACGGGCAATGGACTTGTCAGCACTCAGCTTTCCCTGGCTGATACTGATGGCACCGAGCAAATTGAGCAGCGGGCGTGTAGTGTCAAGCAAGATCCGCGGTTTTTCAGGCGTCAGGCCATTGCGGTAGCGTTCAGTAACAACCTGGCCGTTGCGCAGGACGACCAGTCCGTCCGCATAGAGACGACTATCAAGTAGAAACCCGAGATCGCGCCGACTGCCGTCGAGCGGGTCGGTGCTTGGGAGCGTATCGACTTGCCGTTGCCTCGGCGCGACTTTTGTCTCACTGCCGCTTGCTGGCAGCCGCCAGGCGGGCATGAATACTTCGCCGGCCTGCAAAGTCAGGCGCTGGTTTTCAATGGCCAGCCAGTTGCTCTTGTCGATCCAGGGGCCCAGTTTTTGGGGGCCGACTGGCACCTGCTCGAATTGACAGGTCGAGTTCGCCGCCCATGTGCCCGTGGCGATGAGCAGTGACAACAAGGCTGCAGGCAACCGGCGGATCATTTTGGTTTCTCCAGAAATTAATTGTTTTTGCCCATCATCCGTTCGCTGGCTTCGCGCACGACATCGTTCAAGTTGCCATGCTGCTTTTCTCGTGCCCGCAGCCAGGCTGCATCGCCCGTATTTGCAGCGACTGCCTGCTTGAGCGGGCTCAGCCAGTGGGCGCAGCCCAATTCCCGCGCGTCGTCCGAAACGGCTTCGAGCAAGTCGGCCATGGTTTGCTTCAGTGGCATCTGGCATAAGTTGACCGGATCGGAAATCATTGCCTCGAGGCCATAGCGGCAGGCCTGAAATTTGTTGTAACGGGCAACGTGGGCCTGTTTGGCGGTATGCAGCGGCGGACGGGTGCGCAACAGCCAACGGGCAAGGGATTGGGCCAGGGCAGCCAGCGAGGTCGCTTGTTCGATGGTCAACGGCGTATCGCAGACGCGTAATTCAACGGTACCGAATTCCGGTTTCGGCCGGACGTCCCAATACAGATCCTTGATGCCCTGGGCGATGCCGCAGGCTTGCAGGAAGGCGAAGTGTTCGGTGAATTCCTGCCAGCTGCCCAGCGGCGGGCACTGTCCGCTCAACGGAAAGGCGGAAACCGCATTGAGCCGGGCCGACTGGTAGAAGCTATCCACGCCATCGACAAAGGGGGAGGAGGCCGACAGGGCGATGAAGGCCGGCACATGAACGCCGAGCGCCTGGGTCAGCCAGATGGCCTCATCGGCCGAGGTGCAGCCGACATGGACGTGCTGGCCGAATACGGTGAATTGCTTGGCGAGATAACCATAGCGCTGGTAGAGGTCATTGAAGCGGTCGCCGGGACAGATGCGTCGCTCGGGCCAACGATGGAAAGGGTGCGTGCCGCCACCGCAGACGCCGATGTTGTTGCGCTCGCAATGCTCGCGCAAGGTGTCGCGCAGGCCGCCGAGGTCGGCGGCAATGCCGTCGACGGTGGCCTGCGGCTGGGTGCTGATTTCGATCATGCTTTCGGTTATTTCCAGCTTGATCTCGCCGAAACGTTCGTCGTAATCGAGGCTGCCGAGCAGGTCGGTGGCTCCCCGCGTCAGGTCGAAATCGCGCTTCGAAACCAATTGCAGTTCGAGTTCGACGCCGAGGGTAAATGCAGCGCTGTCCTTGAAGTCTCCCAATGCTTTGGCCGTCATGCGATACCTCCTCGATTGCGCTCGCCGCTTTCGCATTCGCCCGACCGTTGCAGCGCCAATCGGCAAAGGGCTGGGCCGACCAGTTCCATCATGGCGGCAGCGAACAGGGGCAAAGTCAGGGCCGAATGCCCGACCTCCGGATACAGACTGGCGATTTCATAGGCCATGAATACAGCCGTGGCCGACAGGGGCTGGATACCCATGCCAACCAGCAGGCGTTTGGGCAAGGGCATGCTGCCGCCCGACCAGGCCATTGCCCCGGCTTTGGCTGCCGCGCGCACCAGCAGCAGGCCGAGTGCCTGCAGGCCGGCCAGCCAGATGAAGTCCTGCCAGGGCAAGGAAGCGCCGACGAATACAAACAGCACGATGGCGAGTAGCCAGTGCCCCTCGGGCAACGCCGTATAACGCAGGGTCTGTTGCCGGTCACGCGAAGCCAGCAAAACGCCCATCAGAAAGAGCGTCAAAAAGACCGGCACGGCGAGCATGCGCGCGATGCCGACGGCCAGCAGGGCGCAGGCGATCAGCACAAAAACCTGGGCCAGCGAGCCTTTCGGCAAGGTTTTGGCAATGCGCAGCGCCAGCCAGGTGCCGATGCCGCCGACCAGCAAAGCGCCGACGACCACCCACAGCGGATGGACAAGCGCATTCAGCCAGTCTTCGCTCAGTTCGGCGTGAACGATGCCGAGCACGATGGCGAAGGCGACAAAGGAGGCGGCAGAACTGATCGCCGTATGCAGGATGATGCGTTCTGTGACCTGTCCCTGGGCCTTGGCCTCCTCGATGGTGAGCAGGACTACGGCCGGGGCCGAGGCCATGGTCACGGCGGCCGTGGCGGCGGCCCAAGCGGGCGTCAGACCGACCAGCCAGAGGGCAAAAATGAAGATCAGGGCAAACGACAGCGTAATGTCGGCCAGGGTGCTGCGTAGCAGTTCGGGATTGCGGCGGAGCCAGCTCAGGTCGAGGCGCCGCCCGACTTCCATCATCAGCAAACCGAGTGCCGCATCGGCAATCGGTCGCGCCTGCGCCAGGGCCTCGATGCTGATCCAGCCCAGCACTGATGGGCCGAACACGATGCCGGCCAGAACGTAGCCGGTGACCTTGGGCCACCGGGCGTGGGCGTGCAACCATTCTCCAAGAAGCAGTCCGACGACCAGCAACAGGCTGAACAAGGCCAGCGAATCAATGGTTTCGGGAAAAGGTGGCAGGAAATACAGACGTTCGAGCAGGCTTTCCCAAATGACGCGCAATGGCGAAGTGATCGTCTCGATCATGCCAGGCCCTTTGCAACGGTCAACGGCAAAAACGGATCAAAAATCACCATCGCCGACCTCGTGCCGCACTGAGGAATTCATCAAGAATCGGATTGCAGTTGAGCAAACCCGGTGCGCCTGGTGGATGAAACTCGGGGTGCCACTGCAGACCCTGCACATAGGGCTTGCCATCAAGACGGATCGCTTCGATCAGGCCATCTTCGGCGCTGCGCGCCTCGACGCGTAGGCCCTTGCCGAGGGTCTTGATGGCCTGGTGATGAATCGAAATCACCTTGCTGGCGTCTTGTTCGGGATACAGCTTGGCCAGACCGCTGCCGGCTTCCCAGGTGATGTTGTGGGCGAATTTGTCGTAGTCCTCGTGTACATGGATTTGCGGCGCTTCGTACTGTGTCGCGATGTCCTGGTACAAGGTGCCGCCCAGAGCGACATTGATCAGTTGGGCGCCCCGGCAAATGCCGAGTACCGGCCGGCCGGCTTCCATGAATTCGTGCAGCAGTTCCATTTCATAGGCATCACGCAGGCGGTCGCCGGCCCACTCGGCTTGCAGCGGTTGTTCGCCATACGATTGCGGGCTGATATCGGCACCGCCCTGAAGGACCAGTCCGTCAAGATATTGCGGATAGTCCGAGAGGCGGATGCTGCTGCGGTGCACGATGCCGTCACCACTGACCGAGGGGATCATGAAAACCATCACCTCGCGCGACATCACCCAATGCGCCACCGACTGTTCAAGGTATTGCAGCGACTTGGACTGCAGCCCGGTGGCACCGGGCTGTGGATGGTAAATCCGGGCCGAAAGCCCGATACGCAAAGGGCGTCTGCTCATGATGTGCCTCCTTGGTTCTCTGCGGGTACTTCGTTTTTGGTTGTGGGGCGAAGTCGAGTTGCCTCGCCGAATCCCTTGATCGCCGTTTGAGTCGCCAGCGGACCAAATAATTGCATCAGCAGGATCGTTGCCATCAGCATGCCAACCAGCCTGGCATCCATCCCGCTGTAGAGCATCTGGGTGTTGACCAGAAGAACCAGGGCGATGCTCGACATCGGTTGCAGTCCGATGCCCAGAAAAACACTCTCACGCACCGTCAGGCCAATGCTCCTGCGCGAAACCATAATGGTCAGCACCTGCCCGGCCAGTCGCGCCAAGGCAATCAGAATGGCCTCCAGCCAATAGTCACGCAGATAGGCAATGTCGAGCGCGGCCCCGGCGAGCACGAACGTGATGACCAGAAAAACCCTGGCATCACTGGCAATTCGAATAGCAATGACCTTCCGTTCGTGGTCGATAGCGCTTACCAGAATGCCAAAGATCAGCATGGGCAGAAATACGGAGATATCCAGATAAACAGCGGTACCGACACCGAGCACGATGGTGCCGAGAATCAATAGATGTTGGTGTTCAGCCTGCCTTTCGAGTCTTTCGGCCCCCATTAGGACCAATCCGGCACAGGCCCCACCCAGGACTATCGAACCGATTATGCTTCCCAGTGCACTGCTAACACGAGCGAATCCACTCATCGGCTCACTGTCGATAAGGAAAGGAACGAGCAACACTACCGCCGCAAATGCAACTGCACCATTGGTCGCCACCATTGTATAAAGCAAGCCGGTACGATCCCCCTTGGCGCCTACATCGCTACACGTGGCAATGGTGATGGCAGGCGAAGTGGCAACACAAAGCGCCGCCGCAAACAAAGCGGAGCCTACTGAAAAATTCCAGTAGCGAAACGAAACAAAAACCAGGAGACCAGTCATCAATGAAAGGGCTAAGCCAGTTAGCAATCGATTGCGGCTGTGCTCGAAGTTACTGCGCGGAACCAGATAGCCAAGCTCGAACAGAATCAACCCAAGTGCCAGATCGATGAAAAGCTGCGCAGATTCGATGTGTAAAAGTGTCACCCAGTTGAGGCCGCTCTGACCAACCACTAGTCCGAACAATACATAGCCGGTCGTTCGCGGCAAGGCGAAAATTTTTCTCGATACTTCTCCGGCTGCCAATCCTCCCAGCAACACCAGACCAAAGAGTTGAATCGAGTTAAACATAAAAAAGGGGGACTAGCCCCCAAAACCTTTGTCGATAAAGATTGTTTCAAAAGCAGCTCAAACTGCATTGGTTAGCAATATAATTTCAGCTCCGAATTTGTGCAACCAATCATTCAATGAATGACACCGCAGCCCCGTTAGCCCTTGAGGTTCTTCAACAGTTTCGCGTGATCTACGGCAGCATGCGGCAGTATTTCCGGGAGCTTGAGGATTGCTGCGGATTGCCCGGTTCTCAGGCCTGGGTTCTTCAGGAGGTTGAACGCACGCCTGAGATCGGGATTACCGACTTAGCCGGGAGGCTGGCGATTCATCAATCTACATGCAGCATTCTTGTTGAAAAGCTGGTCGGAAAAGGGTATTTGGTCAAACAGAAAACAACCAAGGATCAGCGACGAAAAGGCTTGCGCCTGAGTGCATCGGGCGAAGAGCTTATTGCCAGGTTGCCCGGCCCGGCAGAAGGCGTGCTTCCGGAGGCGCTATCAGGCATCCCTTTGGTTAGCTTAAAAACATTGCATATCAATTTATATGAGTTGATACAGCATATGCCAGGGAAGAACGAGACCTTTGCAGCAACGCCGCTGGCGGAGATGGTTCGTGAACAAGAATAAGCCTAGTGCAAAGTTGGGCTTATGCTTACTTGGAATATGCTGGCTTACGGGATGTGCATCTCCGCCGCCACTCCAACTGGAAGCCAAATCTAAGCCAGTTGAATATCCAGCTCCGGCACCAACAGGGCCTCTATCTGCAAATAGCTCTTCAACTATGGAGGCTCATCCTGAGCCAACTGAAAAGGGGGTGCGAGAAATCCATGACGACGAATGCGTCTTTTTCTCCCTTGGCTCATCAACGGTCAGCAACAAAGAGAAATACAAGATTGATTCCCTCGCCCGAAGATTGCTCGACGACAAAAATCTCGTTGCAACACTAATCGGACATGCAAATGACAACGGTAGCTCGTCTTTCAATCTAGCTGTTTCTGACAGCAGAGTCATGGCCGTTGCAAAACAACTACGAAAACACGGGGTTCAAAGATCGCAGATAAGAAAAGAGGCGCTTGGTAGCGAACGAACTCCTAAGAGTTGTCGCTCTGAGGCGTGCCGCCTGAAATCGCGTCGGGTTGAGTTCGTTTTTACAAAGCAACGATAGGTTCAGTGCTTCGAAAACAGGGGAACGGCATTTACTGCTCGCACATGAGTTTAATGGGTAGTGGCGTTGCTTCTGCAACTAGATCAATCTCCTATAAAACGGTTAAATCACTACGGCCGCAATGAAGAAAATTACTGAGTGGCAGGTCATGGCCGTTTGATTGAGGTCGCCAGCGACTGCTTTGAAGAATTCAAATTCAATAATCCGGGTATTGGCTGACCGACAGCTCAGGAAAAAGCTGGATGGCCGGATTGTGCACGATCCTGCTGCAGCGTAACGGGCAGAGCTACCGTTCAGATAAGTACCAAGCCCACTGACGGCTGACTGTCCTATACCTGCCGATGGGCGACTAGCCAGCCACTGACGGCTTTGGCCGATGTCCTGTCGCTCGCCCGAATCTCCAATTGGACAACGCTTAACCTGAACGGTCATTCGGGGATCACAGATTAAGCGACCAAATCGGTGGTAGATCTCTTTGTCCGATTAGTAGGCTTACCATATCGAAACCCTTGCCACGACTCACTCACACAGCAATAGTAGTGTTTTTACACGGCATAGGCTGCGGGTTTGCCTTCTTCATGTCATAGGCCTGTTGCGGCGTCAGATAGAGGCCAAGTTTGGACTTCTTGACCTCCGGCAGCTTGTCCCAATCCGTGCCGCCTGGCGCTCAGTCGGCCGCCAGGCCAAGCGATGAGATGGCCAGCGTACGCTTGAAAAACTGGCGCATGTTCATCAGGCGATACCCGGATTACCAGCCGCCCCCTTCAAGGTGGGCAAGTTCAGATTCACCGGCTTGACCGTCTTGATGTCGCGCAGGTATTCGGCCACTACGTCCCAGATTGGCGCACCCGAGCCCTTGGCCTCTTCGGAGACCGGCGCCCAGCCCGCCACCTTGTAGGTCTTGGCAGGATCGATCGGCTTGCCCTTGAGCATCATGTTCTGGATGCGGCTGCCCATCTTGGCGGTCGGTTCGCAGGTCCATTGCAGGCCGCCGACGCGTACCATGTCGCCACCCTGCTGGTAATACGGGTCGGGATTGAACAGGTTGTCGCAGACGTCCTCGAGCACGGTCTTGATCATTTCGCCGCTCATGTTGGTGACCGTCGTCCACGGGTAGGTGATGGCGGTCTGGTCGAGCACGTGTTCCATCAGGATGGGCTGGCCGGGCAGTAGCGAGGTGCCCCAGCGGAAGCCGGGCGAGAAGGCGATTTCGGCATCCTTGACCTTCATCAGCGCATCGAGGATGACCTGGTCGAAGGTGCCGTTGAAATTGCCGCGGCGATAGAGCGTGCCTTCGGAAATCGCCAGCTTTTCATTGAGCTTGGACAGATAAGGGGCGCGTGCCTTGTCGATCAGCGTCTGCATCTCCTTGTCGGCCGGCAGCAGGTTGGCGAAGACGGGCAGCAGCTTGTAGCGGTAGTCGGCGATCTTGCCGTTCCTGACGTCGAAATCGAGCACGCCGAGGTACTTGCTGTTGGAGCCGGCGTTGGTGACCAGCGTCTGACCGCCGGCATTCTTGACGACGACCGGGGCCGGCATGCCGTCATGGGTGTGGCCGCCGAGGATGGCGTCGATGCCGCGCACCCGTGAGGCCATCTTGAGGTCGACGTCCATGCCGTTGTGCGACAGCACGACAACGACCTGCGCACCAGCAGCGCGGGCTTCGTCGACCGTCTTCTGCATGTTCTCTTCCTGGATCCCGAAGCTCCAGTTGGGGGTCTGCCAGCGCGGGTTGGCGATCGGCGTGTAGGGGAAGGCCTGGCCGATGATGGCGACCGGAACACCGTTCATGTTCTTCATCACGAAGGGCTTGAAGACGGCATCGCCGAAATCGGTGGTCTTGACGTTCTGGGCGACGATGTCGATCTGGCCGGCGAAGTCCTTTTCCTCGATATCCTTGATGCGCGCCTCGCCGTAGGTCGATTCCCAGTGCAGGGTCATGACATTGACGCCGAGTGCCTTGCAGGCATCGACCATGTCCTGGGCGTTGGACCACAGCGCGGTACCGGAACCTTGCCAGGTGTCGCCGCCGTCGAGCAGCAGCGCGCCGGGGCGGGTCGCCTTCATGCGCTTGACCAGCGTCGCCAGATGCGCAAAGCCGCCGACCTTGCCGTAGGTCTGGGCAGCTTTTTCAAAATTCAGATAGGTGTAGGCATGCGCCTCGATGGTGTTCGGCTTGAAGCCGAAATGCTTGAGCAGGTTGTCGCCAACCAGGTGCGGCACCTTGCCGAACTGGTCACCGAAACCGAGATTGACGTTCGGTTCGCGGAAGTAGATGGGCAGCAACTGGGCGTGACAGTCGGTAATGTGCAGCAGGCTGACATTGCCGAATTTCGGCAGGTCATAGAGTTTGGCAGCACCTTTTTCGGCCAGCGCCAGTTCGCTGTGCAGGCTCATGCCGCCAGCGGCGGCGACGGCCATGACCTGGAGGAATTCGCGGCGATTCATGCTCATGTTTTTTAGTCCGTAGTTGTTAGTCGTTAGTTATTAGCTGAAAGTCGGTAATTGCTGTTTGCTAACAACTACCGACTAATAACTAGCAACTAGTCCTTATTGACCGGCGATTCCGGATCGATCAGGAAGGCCACGATGTGGGTGATCTGCTCCGGCGTCAGCCAGCTGTGCAGGCCAAAACGCGGCATGTTGGTACAGGCTGTGAAGGCGTTGGAGTTGTAGATCTTGTCGTAGACGTACTTGATCGTGTCCTCGTCCTTGCCACGCACCTTGCCGAAGTTGCGCAGGCTGGGGCCGATGGTGCCGTAGGCGATTTCCTTCTTGGCCAGCTCGTGGCAGGCGTAGCAGTTACCGCCACGGACGCGACCCGCCGGGTCGGGCTGGATGAAACCGATGTGGCCGCCGGTGCCGACGGCCGCGAGCTTCTCGCCTTCCTTCCAGTCGCCGATCAGCTTGCCTTCGACCGGATAGCGGATGGTCGCGGCATTCAGCTTTTCCAGCTTCTCGCCCACCTTGCGCGGCGGGTTGTCGCGGTATTGCTGGCAGGTCTTCATCGTTTCGTCCTGCTCCAGACGGGTCATCCAGTATTTCGGATTCTCGGCCTTGAACGAGGCGCGGAACATCTGCTCGGCTTCCTTGGCGTATTTACCGCCCGGTGCTTCAACAACTTTCTCGGCAAAGGCCGGGGCACCGACGGCTACGGTCATCCCGAAAAAGAGGGCAAATTTGAAGTTCATGATCGTCCCCTTGTTCAACGCTTGATGCCCGGCGTTTCCATCACGGTGCCGGTCGCAGTTTTTTGCAGATAGGTTTCCAGCGCAATGATCGAATCGGCCAGATAGTTCGGCTCAGGCCAGCGCGCCTGGCGCATGCAGTCGATCAGACGACGCTGCATGGTCCATACCGCACCTTGCGAGACGCGATACGACGGCCAGTTTTTCATGGCGACGCCAGCACCTTCCTTGGTCGTCAGATTGCCGAGATCCTGTAGGCGAATCCGCTTGCCATCCTGACCATGGCAGATCGAGCAGGAGAAATCCTGCGGTCCCGAACGGCGATAGAAAATGTATTCGCCCATCTTGGCCATCTTGGCTTCTTCAGGATGCGTCGCCGGCGCATTGATCGGCTTGCCGTTCGACTTGGCGCCGATGAAGGTAACCAGCGCCTCGATGTCGGAATCCTTGCCCGGCTTGGAATACCACTGCTTGGTCACTTCGGCCTGCGTGAAACCCTGCAGCGTCACCATGCAATGGACGAGGCGGGACTCGACGTCCATGACCTTGTTGGTGTCCTTGAAATACTTCGGCAGCGCAGCATAGGCGCCGTCCAGCTTGCCCGGCCCCTGGCCGAGGTCGCATTGCTCCAGCGAGGCATTCTTTGGGCCGCGCTTTTCGGACCACAGGCCTTCGCCCTTCACTTCCAGCAAATCGGCCGGGTTGCCGTCGGCCAGCGCCTCGCGGTACTTCGCGAGCTCGTCAGCCACCTTGCTGTCCTGGGCCATGACGCCGCCGGCAAAAGCGGCAAGCACCGCCGTACCGACCAGCGTTTTCATCAAACGTCGGATCATTGATTACTCCTCCACGGGGTAAAGACAACGGCAGCGGCAGTCTGTGCTGCTTGGCTGCCGTAACTGGTCTGCTTCGCCACTAGCGAAACAGACCATTGGCGCTATCAGTTGATGGCAGCTTCGTCGGTGCGGGAATCGCCCTTGTTGTCTTTCCAGCTGACCGTGACCTTCTCGCCCTTGGCGCCGCCCTTGAACTTGAAGGCGAGGTAGGGGTTCTTGGACACGGAAGGCCCGAATTCGCTGCTCAGCACGACCTTGTCGCCATGTTTGGCGGTCAGTTCGGTGATGAACCAGGCCGGCACGATGGCACCAGCGGCATCCTTGCGCTGGCCGGTTTCCATTTCGTGGCTGACCAGAACCTTGACTTCGGTAACGCCGTCCTTGTTGGCGGCGCGGATTTTCATTGGATTGCCCATTTGCTACTCCTAGTTGTTAGTTGCTAGTCGTTAGTCGCTAGCTATTGATCCCGGGTGTTGTCGTTGCTAATAACTAACTACTAGCAACTAGCGACTGCTTCTCAGCCGCCGCAGCCGCCCAGGGTGACCTTGATCTCTTTGGTCGCCATGAAGAACTTGCCGTCCGACTTGACCAGCGCGTAGATGTTCGAGGTCTGGCCCATCTTGACGCGGGTCTGGACGTTGGCTTCGGTGCCTTCCGGCAGGACGAAGGAAGCGGCCAGCGCGTTCGGGTTCTTCTCGATCAGAATGGCGACCATGGTCACGTTGGGCAGGCTGGAAGCCACGCCAACCGGCACGACAGCGCCGTTTTCGGCGATGTCCGGACCGGTGACCTGGACGTCCTTGCTATCAGCCGGGCTGCCAGCGCCGAGCGCCTTGAGCGTATCGGCCATGCTCTTGGCGTCAAAGGCAGCCTTGTTCCAGTCGGCCAGGGCCATGCCCGGGGTGATGATGCCGGCGGCGGCCAGCATGCCCAGCAGGGCGGCGCCGGAGCCGGATTTCAGTACGGTGCGACGTTGATTGTTCATGACTTCTCCTCTGTAGAAATTGGGATTACTTGGAACCGTTGAGAATCCACTTCACCAAGGTGGTGATGTCCTCATCCTTGATATGACCATTCGGCGGCATCGGGATCGACCCCCAGACGCCCTGCCCGCCGGCCTTGACCTTGGCAACCAGACGCGATTCGGCATCGGTCTGATCCTTGTAGCGGGCCAGCACTTCGCTATAGCCGGGGCCGACGATCTTGCTCTTCATGCCGTGGCAGGCCATGCAGCCGCTCTTCGTCGCCAAGTCCAGCGTGCCGGCATCGGCCGCCTTCTTGGCGGCTTCCGGGCCGAGCGTCTGGGTGCCGCGGACAGGACCGAACGAACGGTTCTGGTCGCGCAACTCACCGTGCGCCGTCCGGGCGTACTCGGGCAAGGTCGAACCGATCAGCACTTCCGGCTTGCAGTTCTTCATGCACGCCTTGTTCGCCGTATCGGGCTTGCCACCGTTGCCGATGCCGCCCTTCCTGGCCGGCGCCCCCGGCCACAGGCCGTGGTCGGTCGTCATGCCGTTGCGGTTGGGCAGCAGCTTCTGGACTTCGCCGATGTTCTTGTCGGACAGCACGAAGTCAGCCGGCACGATTTCCTGCAGATTGAGCAGATAGGCCAGGATGGCGTAAACCTCGTCCGGCTTCAGCGACTTCGGCGCCGTCCAGGGCATGGCGCGCTGGATGTAGTCGAAGATCGTCGAAATCGTCGCCACCTTGGTGAAGGTCGTGCGCTGCGGCAGTTCGCCGGAAGACAGACCCTTGACGTTGCCGGTCTTGATGTCGTCCTTGGTCGTGCCGCCAGCAAGCGGCGTGAAGACCTCGTTCGACTCGCCGAAGGAGCCGTGGCAGGAGGCACACTTTTCCTCGAACAGCTCGTTGCCGCGCTCGACGTTGCCCGATCCCTTGGGCAGGCCCTTGAAGTCGGGGCGAACGTCGATGTCCCAGGCCTTCACTTCGGCTGGAGTGGCCGGACGGCCGACACCCTGGTACTTGTCGAAGGCGAATGCCGAAGCCGAAGCGCCAGCCAGGGCCAAAACGAGAATGGTCTTAGTACCACGAAGACAAAGGCTGGCACTAGAGAACTTGAACATTGCTGACCTCCCCGCTTTCGATGACTTTCCAGGACTGGATGGCGTTGTTGTGATAGATCGACTTGGTGCCGCGCACCTTGCGCAGCTGGCCGTAGGTCGGCTGGACGAAACCGGTTTCGTCGATGGCGCGCGATTGCAGGATGGCCGGCGAGCCGTCCCACACCCAGTTGATGTTGAAACGGGTCAGCGCCTTGTTCTGGATCGGCCCTTCGAGACGCGCCGTCTGCCAGTTGATGCCGCCGTCGAAGGAAACATCGACCTGCTTGATACGACCGCGACCGGACCAGGCGAGGCCGGAAACGTTGTAGAAACCCTTGTCGAGCAGCGTCTGGCCACCGGACGGGGTAGTGATCACTGACTTCGCTTCCTGAATCGAGCTGTACTGGCGATGCTGGCCGCTCGGCAGGAGGTCGATGTAATGCACGGCCTCGTCCTTGGTCGCATACGGCTTGTCACCGACTTCGATGCGGCGCAGCCACTTGACCCACGACACGCCCTGGACGCCCGGCACCACGAGGCGCAGCGGATAGCCGTTTTCCGGACGCAGCATTTCACCGTTCTGGCCGTAGGCGACGAAGACTTCGCCCGACTCGACCATTTCCATCGGGATGGTCCGCGTCATCGAAGAGCCATCGGCGCCCTCGGCCAGCACGTAACGGGCCTTCTTGTAATCGACGCCGCAATCCTCGAGTAGCACCTTGAGCGGCACGCCGGTGAATTCCGAGCAGGACAGCATGCCGTGCGTGTATTGCACGGTCGGCACGGCGACATTGCCCCACTCGAGACCGGTGTTGGCGCCGCATTCGATGAAGTGGATGCGCGACACCGAGGGCAGGCGCATCAGTTCGTCCAGCGTATAAACCTTGGCCTTCTTGAGCAGCGAATCATCCGAGCCATTGACCATCAGGCGATGCTTGGACGGATCGATGTCGTGCCAGCCCTGGTGATGGCGCTCGAAGTGCAGACCGGACGGCGTGATGATGCCGAACAGGCCCTGCAGCGGTGCAAACGACACCGAAGCACCGCCGACGCGGGCCAGGCCCGGCGACTCGCGGCGCAGCAACTGGCTCTCGTATTTCGACGGCATACCGTACGGATTGGTCGCCACCGGCAGACCAAGCGAGGTCGTCCAGGATGGATTTTCCAGAATATTGACATCACCGTCGGCGGCGGCGCGCGCCGCCATCGGTGCGGCCAATGCCGCCCCCGCGGCCAGGAAGCTCTTGCGCAGAAAGTCGCGTCGACCGCTGCCAACGGCCTTGACCTGCTCTTCCGACAGGAAATTTTCCGGCGCGGGCCGCAGACGCCCCGGTTGTTTGAAAATGTCACCCATGTGGATAAACCCCTCCGATTATTTGACGTCAGTACTGCAATTTACCGACGACACCCCCAGTTGATCGCCCAGATCGCGGCTTGCCACCGTGATGCTGACCGTTCGGCAGATGTCGACAAAATTTGGATCGACGACCTTGTAAAAGACCGAACTCCCGTCACGCCGGCGGTCGACCACGCCCGCCCGGTAAAGGATGTTCAGGTGCCGCGAAATGTTGGCTTGCGTCAGGCCAATCTTCTCCACAACTTCGTGGACAGGACGCTCTTCGGCACACAAACAGGAGAGAATGCGCAGGCGCGTCGGATCAGCCAGTAACCCAAAATAACTAGCCACCTGTTCGAAAACCTGAGCCGCTTCATCCATTTCCATATAGTTCTTTGACTTCGATCAAAGAATCAATGTATAACTGCGTACTTATATAGTCAACTACTAATATTGTTGCGATGCAGCATGCAATTTATCCAAAAGGCCTATACCCTTGGTAGTAAGCTGATTCGGACCGATCGCACTTAAAATCGGCTATATAAACTATCGACAACACTAGAGGAGATGTCTCGATGAAACTGTTTGCTCCCATCGCTGCGCTTTGCCTGCTGGCCGTTGCCAGCGCATCGCACGCAGCCGATCCCTACCTGGCCCGCAACCTGGCCGCAACCTGCGCCAACTGCCACGGCACCAATGGCAACGCCGTCAAGAGCTCCGGCATGGACGCTCTGGCCGGCATGGAAAAAGCCAAGATCCTGCAGAAACTGGCCGACTACAAGAGTGGCGACAAGCCCGCTTCGATCATGCATCAGATCTCCAAGGGCTATACCGAAGCCCAGCTTGACCTGATCGCCGGCTACTTCGCTGCGCAAAAATAAAAGGGAGACAAACATGATGTTGATGAAAAGACGTGATTTCCTGAAAGTCGGCGCCGCAGCCGGCGCCATGGCCTCCCTCTACGGCTGCGCCGGCGGCAACAAGGCCAGCGGCCATGTCGTCGTGGTCGGTGGCGGCTACGGCGGCGCGACGATTGCCAAGTACCTGCGCATGTGGAGCGAAGGCGGCGTTCAGGTGACACTGGTCGAGCGCAACCCGACCTTCATTTCCTGCCCGATCTCCAACCTGGTCATTGGTGGCACCAAGACCATGGAAGACATCACAATCAGCTATGAAGGCCTGCGCAGCAAGTGGGGCGTCCGGGTCATTCAGGACGACGTGGTTGCAGTCGATGCGGCCAAGAAAGCGATTGCCCTGAAGGGCGGCAGCACCCTGAGCTACGACCGTCTGGTCCTTTCGCCGGGCGTCGATTTCATGTTCGACCAGATTCCCGGCCTGAACAACGCCGAAGCCCAGTCGAAGATCCTGCATGCCTGGAAGGCTGGCGCCCAGACCGTCGCCCTGCGCAAGCAACTCGAATCGATGAAGGATGGCGGCACCTACGCCATCTCCATTCCGAAAGCACCCTACCGCTGCCCGCCCGGCCCCTACGAGCGCGCCTGCCTGGTCGCCGACTACTTCAAGAAGAGCAAGCCCAAATCCAAGGTCGTCATCCTTGATGCCAACGAAGACGTCATGTCCAAGAAAGGCCTGTTCACCAAGGCGTGGACCGACCTCTACAAGGGCATGATCGAGTACCGCAACAACAGCGAAGTGAAGGATGTCGAAGTCGGCACCAACACCGCCGTGCTCGAATTCGACAAGTTCAAGGCCGACGTGCTCAACATCATCCCGCCGCACCGCGCCGGCGACATTGCAGCCAAGTCAGGCATCAAGCTGATCAACAACCGCTGGGTAGACATCAACTGGCTGTCGATGGAGTCGACCAGCACCCCGGGCATCCACGTTCTCGGCGACGCCGTCTTCCCGGCCCCGACCATGCCCAAATCCGGCCACATGGCCAACCAGCACGGCAAGCTGGCTGCCGCAGCGATTCTGAACATGCTTTCCGGTCAGGAGCCAAACCCGGAACCGGTGGTCATGAACACCTGCTACAGCTTCGTCGATAGCAAGAACGTCATCCACGTTTCGTCGGTGCACCAGTACGATGCAGCCACCAAGACCGTGCAACCGGTCAAGGGCGCCGGCGGTGTTTCGGTGGCCCGCAATGAACTGGAAGGCAAGGCCGCCATGGGCTGGGCCAAGAACATCTGGGCCGACATGCTGACCTGAGCGCTAATACCGCTAGCACGCAAAAGGCCGCTCACGCGGCCTTTTGCTTTTCCGGGACCTTTAACGAACAGCGTCAGGCGTTCAGAGCAGCGGTCAGCGATGCCACTTCGTCCGCCGCATCGGACAGAATCTGGCTGAGCAGCTCGTCACCAATCAGCATGTCGATATCGGCAGCCATCCCCTTCTGCCCCATCCCGGGCAGCGTAGACAGCGGCGACTCAATCGGCGCCAGCTGATCGGCCAACAGCAGGGTGTCGCCCAAGGACTGGGCCGGCATGGCCAGATAGCCCGCCCACAGGGTTTCAATGGCTTCAAGGATGTTGGCCGGCACATCCAGCGCACGCAGAACGGAGCGCCCGACATTTGCCGCCCCCGCTTCGTGCCATGGCTCAAGCCCAGCATCGAACAAACCGGGGAAAGCACTGGCCCGCGAAATCAGGTAAAAACTGCCTACTTCATGCACGATACCGGCGAAGAATGCAGCCTCCGGATCCTGCCGGGTGACGCGCCGGGCAATGATCCGCGCCAGCGCGGCCACGTGGGCCGTGTGCTCCCAGAGCTGCGCGGCCATGGCGCGATGCTCCGGCTGGCTCGCCATCCCTTGCATCTGGCGCACCACCATGGCCATGGCAAGTGTACGGACCGTGCTGAAACCAAGCCGCGACAAAGCATTCCGGACGTCGCTGATGACCCGGCCGGAGGGATTGTAGGCTACCGAATTCGCTACGCTGACGACCCGCGCCGACAGTATCGGCTCAGCCGAAATCAGCTGGCTCAACTTTTCCACCGAGCAATCCGGGTCATCGAGCGCCTGCTGCACCCGCCGCGTCACCTGGGTGTCGGTCGGAAAAATCATCTCCCCCCGCGCTGCATCCGAAGCGATCTTTTCCAGTGCATCTTGCATGTTCATCGAATTTCCTCTGCAGAGTCGCTTGCTGTAACTGACAATCGCCGCCGGAATCTGATCCACGGCATCGGCTGGTCGGCGGCACTGAGTTTAATCGCTTCCGTGGGCATTCCAAACACCGCTCAGCGTTTCTCACAATAATTGAAAACGCCCGATGGGACTCATCGGGCGTCTTTGCAGGCAGGCGATCCTGTGGGGTAACGTACAGCCGGCGTCAACCAGAAACCGGACGGATCATGGTAACGCGCCCGGCAGATCAATCCAGCGTTGCGATGTACTCCGCAACAGCGTGAGTCTCCAGCTCCGACAGTTTGGAGGCGATGGTGTGCATCACCGCGTTGTCGTTGGTCCGCTCACGCTTGTTGAACTGTTTCAACTGATCCTCGATATAGCGCGGATGCTGCCCAGCCAGGCGCGGCAATTGCGGCGTGCCAAGCCCCTTGGCGCCGTGGCAGGTGGAACAGGCCGGTAGACCGCTGAACTGGTTACCCCGGTTGAAAACAAATTTGCCGACCGCAAGGAGTTCCTGATCCCGGCCCTGACGCGGCCCGACCACCTTGGCCTGGAAGAAAGCGCCAAGCGATTTCATTTCAGCCGGCGTCAAATCTTCTGCCTGGGGCTTCATCGTATCGCTGGCTCGCTTGCCCGACTTGAAATCGGAAAGCTGCTTGGCAATATATTCGGCGTGCTGGCCAGCCAGGCGGGGGAATACGGCACTGGCCGACTCGCCATTCAGGCCGTGGCAGAGGAAACAACGGCCACCGACGATTTCCTCGGCCCGCTTCAGGTCGACAGGCAGTGCATCGGCGGCCAGGACTGCGCCAGATGCTGCAAACAGACCCGACACAAGCGCCCTTTGAATCAATTTGAGCATTGCCCCTCCCGTATATTTGATAATTATCAAATGTTAATTTTCTTCTATACGAAAAGCAATCGCCTTACAGGGCGCGCAGAAACTCCGCCACGGCGCGGATTTCGTCGGTCGTCAGGCGCTTGGCTATGTCCTGCATCAGGGCATTGTCGTTGGTCCGCTTGCGCTCCTCGAACAACGTCAATTGCGTTTCGATATAGAGCGTATGCTGGCCGGCGATGCGCGGCAGCACGTCCGACCCTGTCCCGGTCTCGCCATGACATTCACGGCAAGGCGTCAGGCCGTTGGCGGCATTGCCCTCCCGGTAGATTTTCTCGCCGACGGCGCGCATCTCGGCATAGGCCGACTTGCCGCGACTGGGTTCCTGGTGGCTGAAATAATGCGCCGCCGCCCGCATGTCGTTGTCGTCCATATCGGCAACGATCTTGCGCATGTCGTTGCTCTCGCGCTGACCCAACTTGAAGTTGCGTAGCTGCTTCAACAGGTAGGCCTCGTTCTGCCCGGCCAGCTTCGGATAGAGCGGGCTGGAGCTATCACCGGTGGCGCCGTGGCACAAAAAGCATTTACCCATGACCTGCTCTTCGCCACGCTGCATCAGGACTGGATCTTCCACGGCCTGCGCCACCAGTGCGAAAAGGGCCGCCGTAGCGACGGCAAAACGCCGGATCATGCTTTACCCGTGCTGCCGAAACCGCCTTCGCCACGATGGCTGGCATCGAAGTCGTCGACAATATTGAAGCCGACCTGCAAGACCGGCACGATGATCAATTGGGCGATGCGATCCAGCGGGTTCAGCGTAAAGCTCACATGCCCGCGATTCCACACCGAGACCATCAGTTCGCCCTGATAGTCACTGTCGATCAGGCCGACCAGATTACCGAGCACGATCCCATGCTTGTGGCCCAGACCGGAGCGCGGCAGGATCATCGCCGCCAGCCCGGGGTCGGCGAGGTGGATGGCCATGCCGGTCGGCACCAGCGTCGTCTGCCCGGGTTCGACATGCAACGGAACTTCAATACAGGCCCGCAGATCCAGGCCGGCAGAACCCGGCGTGGCGTAATGCGGCGGATTTTCACGCAGGCGGTTGTCGAGAATCTTTACGTCGATTTGGTGCATCAGAGTTTTCCTGTCATTTTGGCAATATGTTCAATCAACTGGCGGGCCAGTACCGACTTCGGTGCCGGCGTTAGCGGATGCACGCCAGCATCGTCGAACAGCACAAGTCGGTTGTCGTCGCCGCCAAAGCCGTCCTGAATCAGGTTGCCGGCAATCAGCGGAATATTCTTCTTGCGCCGCTTGGTCTGCGCATATTCTTCCAGATTACGGCTCTCGGCCGCGAAACCGACGCAGAACGGGCCATTCTTCAACGCAGCCACCTCGGCCAGGATGTCCGGATTCTCGATCAGCTCGATAGCCGGCATGCCCCCCGTATCCTTCTTCAGCTTGTGCTCGGCCGCGTTGGCGACACGGTAATCAGCTACGGCAGCCACACCGATGAAGACATCCGCCCCGGCCGCCCGCGCCATCACCGCCGCGTGCATGTCGAGCGCACTCTTTATATTGATGCGTTCGACGCCCTGTGGCGCAGCAAAACCAACCGGCCCGGAAACCAGCGTCACATCGGCACCGGCCTGCCGTGCAGCACGCGCCACCGCGTAGCCCATGCGCCCGGACGACAGATTGGTGATGCCCCGTACCGGATCTATCGCCTCGAAAGTCGGCCCGGCTGTAATCAGCACCTTCTTGCCGAGCAGCACCTTGGGCACGAAGAAGGCAATCACCTCTTCCAGAATTTCTTCCGGCTCCAACATGCGACCGGCCCCCACCTCGCCACAGGCTTGCTCACCACTGGCCGGACCAAGAATCTGTACGCCATCGGCGTGCAATTGGGCAACATTACGCTGCGTCGCCGGGTTTTCCCACATCTGGCGATTCATCGCCGGCGCCACCAGCAAAGGGCAGTCGCGCGCCAGTACCATGGTCGCCAGCAGGTCATCGGCCATGCCGTGGGCAACGCGGGCAAGGAAATCAGCCGAAGCCGGTGCAACCAGAATAAGGTCAGCCTGCCGCGACAAGTCGATATGTGCCATGGCATTCGGCATCCTGGCATCCCACTGATCCATATAGACCGGCTTGCCCGACAGCGCCTGAAAGGTCGTCGCCGTCACAAAGTGCGTCGCCCCCTCGGTCATCGCCACCTGCACGTCGGCCCCCTGCTTGCCGAGCAAACGAACCAGTTCGGCCGCCTTGTAGGCTGCAATGCCGCCGGTCACCCCGAGAACGATACGCTTTCCCTGTAATTCCATTGTCTTACCGTTAGAATTGGACTCCGCTCATTCTAACGGAAAGAATATGGCGATCACCGATTGGCCCGAAGGCGAAAGACCGCGCGAGCGGCTGCTGGCGCTCGGCCCGCAAGCACTGTCCGATGCCGAACTGCTGGCCATCTACTTAAGAGTCGGCGTGCGCGGCAAAAGTGCCGTCGATCTGGCACGCGAACTGCTGCAGCGCTTCGACGGCCAACTCGGCACCCTGGTCGAAGCCTCACTGGATGAGCTGGCCAGTGTTTCGGGAATCGGTATGGCCAAGGCGGCGCAATTGAAAGCCAGTTTCGAACTGGCCCGGCGCGCCCTGACCCAGGAAATGGCGGTGCGCGACAGTTTCACCTCCCCCGCCAGGGTGCGCGACTGGCTGCGCCTGAAACTGGCCAGCCGGGGTAACGAGGTCTTCATGGCTTTATGGCTCGATGCCCAGAACCGACTGCTGAAAGCGGATGAACTGTTCACCGGCACGCTGACCCAGACTTCTGTATACCCACGCGAGGTCGTCAAGGCGGCGCTTGCTCACAACGCGGCAGCGGTCATCCTCGCGCACAATCATCCCTCTGGCGTTGCCGAGCCATCGCGGGCCGACGAAATGCTTACCCGCTCCCTGAAAGAAGCCCTCGCCATGGTCGATGTGAAGCTGCTCGATCATTTTATCGTCGCCGGCAATACCCCGCCGCTCTCCTTTGCCGAGCGCGGTTTGCTATAAAAAATACAAAACCCCTTGAAACGATTCAGTAGTTTTGGTTATACTTGTGGGCTCTCTTCTAGCGAATTCTGGAGCACCATCATGGCGCGAGTCTGCCAAGTAACGGGTAAAGGCCCGATGGTTGGGAACAACGTTTCCCATGCCAACAATAGAACCAAACGCCGTTTCCTGCCGAACTTGCAGTACCGTCGTTTCTGGGTCGAATCTGAAAACCGCTTCCTGCGCCTGCGCGTTTCCAACGCCGGTCTGCGCCTGATCGACAAGAACGGCATTGACGCCGTCCTGGCCGATCTGCGTGCTCGCGGCGAAGTCTGATAAAGAAGGATAAATAAAATGGCTAAAGGCGGTCGCGAAAAAATCAAGCTGGAATCTACAGCTGGCACCGGGCACTTCTATACCACCTCCAAGAACAAGCGCACGACGCCTGAAAAGCTGGAGTTCATGAAGTACGACCCGAAGGCACGTAAGCACGTTGCTTACAAGGAAGTCAAGCTGAAGTAATTCAACTTCTTCCAGCATTCGACAAACCCGCCATCTGGCGGGTTTTGTTTTTTCAGGCTTGGTTTTTACGAACAAACAGCAAGGCCGCATAGCCCACGATGCCGGCGAAGAATAACACCGACCAGTTGGCCATCGACAAGCCAAACAACTCCCAATCACGGCTGGTGCAGAATCCGGTGGCCAGAAACATCGAAGGCCATTCCATACCCAGCCAGTCGACCAGGCGCTCAATGGCATTGGGATCAGTAAAGCTGCATTCCGGCGCCAGGTGCGGATAAGCCTGCATCCAGGTCTGGTAAGCGGCCACGCCAAAACCAAAAAGACCAAGACTGCCAGCCAGCACCGACCAAAGCAGGCGTCCGGCCGGCCAGGCAAAGCCAAGCAGGCCAATCAGGCCAATCACGATATACAACAGACGTTGAAAGACACAGAGCGGGCAAGGCGCCAGACGCAACAGGGTCTGTAATTCCATCCCGACTGCAACCAAACCGAGGCAACCCATCCCCAGCGTCGCAAACCACGCCCTGACGGGCACTTTCGACCAAATCATCAAGACACTTTCAAATAGACAGCCAGCCGGAATTCTAAGCGATGCCGGCCACGGCTGCGACAAGAGCGTATCCCTCGAGACGACGGCACTATGGACCGGCGCCCGGCAGGTGGTTAAGATTGGCGGATGAATACACGCATCCTGTTAGTCGAAGACGACGAACGCTTGGCCGAACTAACGGCTGAATATCTCACCAAGAACGATCTGCAAGTCAGCATCGAGCCGCGCGGCGACACCGCCGAGGCACGCATTCTGGCCGAACAGCCGGATCTGGTGATCCTCGATGTCATGCTTCCCGGCAAGGACGGCTTTGAAGTTTGCCGATCTGTTCGTTCGCAATTCCGTGGCGTGATCCTGATGCTGACTGCCCGCGATGAGGACTTCGATCAGATTCTCGGTCTGGAAATGGGCGCTGACGACTACATCGCCAAGCCCGTCCAACCACGCGTCCTGCTCGCCCGCATCAAGGCCCTGCTACGCCGACTGCCAAGCGCTGGCGACGCGATTAGCGGCGAGTCTGAAAGCATGCTGTTCGGCCAGTTCAAGATCAGCCAGGCCACCCGGACTGCCTCGCTGGCGGGCCAGAGCATCGATCTGACGACCGCCGAATTCGATCTGCTCTGGTTGCTCGCCTCGCATGCCGGCAACGTGCTGTCGCGCGACGATTTGCTGCAGGAACTGCGCGGCATCGGTTTCGATGGCCTCGATCGCTCCATAGATGCCCGCATTTCACGCCTGCGCAAGAAGTTGAACGACGACCCGGAAAACCCGACGCGCATCAAGACGGTTCGCGGCAAGGGCTACCTGTTCAGCAAGCATGACTGGAACTGAAACCAGCGCAGAGGACTCGGGCGCCAAGGAATCCCAGGGCCTCGCCCGTTCGCTCTTCCGGGTCGCCTTGCCGCGCTGGCGTGGCGGCCGTTACAGCCTGTCGAAGCTGTTCTTCAATATCTATCTGCTGGCGATGGGTTCCTTCGTCGCCATCGCCTTCACCGCTGATTTCGTCATCTCCACCGCCCAGCGCGGCATTACCGACGATTATGCCCGGCGCTTCATGCGCGGCACGATTACGCTGATTGAAGACGAGCTTTTCCGCCACCCCCGCCGGGACTGGCAGAAAACGATCAAGGAAATCGACGAAAAATTCTCCTACAACCTGGGTATCGTCGAACGGATCACCTTGGACCGCACGCTGACGCCATCCCAGGTCGTCAAACTCGACGCCGGCGACATTGCCATCGACCACGACGGCGACATCATGTATCACCGCCTCGGCACGTCGAGCCAGGTGCTCGTCGTCGGCCCGCTGGCCTCGAACCGGAATCCGGAACTGAAAGATCGCCTGCCGCTGGAATTGCGGCTGCGCTTGCTGACCTGGAGCCTGATCGGTGTCATCTTCGCCATTGCCTTGTGGTTCTGGATTCGACCGGTCTGGCGGGATCTTGAAGCGCTACGCCAGACCGCGCGCGACCTCGGCGACGGCCATTTCGACGCCCGTTCGCCGGCCGCCCGGACGCAGCTCTTTGCCCCGCTTTCCGACACCATGAACAGCATGGCCGACCGCATACGACAACTGCTGGCCACCCATCGCGAACTTTCCTGCGGAATCTCGCACGAACTACGCACGCCGATTGCCCGCATGCGTTTTGCCCTGGAAATGCTTTCCGAAACCGAGGAACACAAAGAGCGGGAACGCCTGTGGGCCATGATGGAAGCTGATCTCGACGAACTCGACCAGTTGATCGACACCAGCCTGACCTATGCCCGCTTCGAACGCGAGGCCCCGGAAGCGCACTTCTCCAGTGTCAAGTTTGCCGACTGGCTGGCCGACGAGGTCGACTCCGTCCGCCTGCTGGGCCGCCAGCTAGACATCGTCGTCGACACCGACAAACTGCCAGAAAACCTGTTGATCGATCTTGACCGCAAGGCAATGCCCTACGCTCTGCGCAACCTGCTGCGCAATGCCTTCAAGTACGCCAGCAAGCGGATTTCAGTCAATGCCGAACTGGTGGGCGAAAACATCTTGATCCACGTAGACGATGACGGCATCGGCATTCCGCCGGAAGAACGCGAACACATCTTTTCAGCCTTCACCCGCCTCGACCGTTCGCGCGACCGCTCGACCGGCGGCTACGGACTTGGACTGGCTATTGCCCGGCGTGTGCTGGAACTGCATGGCGGCACTGCCATCGCCGATGCCTCACCGCTCGGCGGCGCCCGCTTTACGCTGACCTGGAAAGCCCTCCAGTAGGCTTTCCAGCAGTTACAAAGCGTCACAGAAGATCAAAACCCGTTACCTCGACGCAACGCTTGGGCCACAGACGGCTGACCAGCGCTTCCCTAGAATGCAAGGCATGGAAGAAAACCAATCCCGCCAAGAGGATAACGAGGAAATGATCGAAATGAATATCAAGCAATTTATCGAAGCTACCCGCCAGTACCTGTTCGAGTTGGTTCCAGCCCAACCAGCTCTGGCTAACGCAACAATCTGCAAGAATCGCTAATGGCCTTTGCCGACAACCTGCCGATCAGTGAATCGCTCGGTGTCTTCGTCGGCATCACCGGCTTCGACTGGCTGGCCGAAGGCCAGGCTGAGCCGCTCAAGGCAGCCGTTGCCGCAATTGCCGCCGGCGCAATCATTGCCATCGCCCGGAAGCTGTTGAAGCGCCCCGACAAACACTGAACCGTTTTACCCTCCTCTCGAATACCCCCCGATTCGAGACCTCCCTGTTACCCCGCCCTCGTGGCGGGGTCTTTTTTTCCGCCGCGCTTATGCCCAGGTTATCTTCGCGCCTCAGCCTTGCATGACATCGGCCGCCTCGCCAAACCAGTTGGTGCCAAGGCAGGCACGCAGCACCAATCGGGCGCGGTGGAGCTGCACCCAGCAGTTGTTGCTGGTGATCGCCAGGGTCTGGCAGATCTCATCAGTATCGAAACCAAGCACTTCGCGCATGGCAAAGATGCGGGCGCTGGCTTCCGGCAGACGGTAGAGACAGGCTTCGAAAACTTCCCAGAACCGCTTGTTTTCCATGGCCTGTTGCGGTGTCTGCCATTCCGACGGGCGGGTATCTTCAGCCCAGTGCTGACGATCATCGAAATAAGCGTTCAGATCGTCATCGTTGTCGACATCCGTAACCTTATTTTCGCGAACCTTGGCCCGCAGTACATCGACGATCTTGTTCTTCAGAATGGATAGCACCCAGGTCCGCAAGGAAGCGCGGGAGGCGAATTTTTCCCGGCCCTGAAGAGCGCCAGTCAGGGCCTCCTGCACGGCATCTTCGGCCTGCGCCCGATTGCGCAGTTGCATTTCGGCAAAACGCAGCATGTCGCGACGCAGGGCTGTGAGAAACTCAGGGTCGTGCAATGGGTCCAAGGGCATGTCCGCTCGATAAGGAGGCTGGCTGAGGATCATACTGGAAAATATTTTGTAAGGTTTTCGTACCGCCGCCGACTAATCGAGCAGGCCCCAAAGCCTCGACGTCAAACAGGAACTGAAATGATCAGCTGCAAGGAAGCCACACGCCTCGCCTCGCTACAACTGGAACGCAAGCTCAGCCTTGGCGAACGCCTCCAGTACCGTTTGCATCTGGCGATGTGTATCGGCTGCCGACGGGCTGAAAAGCAGTTTTTGTTCATGCGCCAGGCCATGGGCGCCTGGATGAGTCAGAGAGACTGATCCAAGCATCTCAATCACAACGGAGAAAATCATGAAAAAGCAAAATATCGTTTCCCTGGCTATCGGTTCTGCCGTCGCCTCCCTTGCCTTCAGCCCGGTTGCCCACGCCGCCGACAACCCGTTTGGCGCCACCAAGCTGGAAGCTGGCTATCAGTTGGCCCAAGCCGATACCAAGATGAAGGATGGCAGCTGCGGTGGCGACAAGAAAATGGAAGCCAAGTGCGGTGCCGACAAGAAGGCTGCAGAGGCGAAATGCGGCGCCGACAAGAAGAAGGACGCCTCTTGTGGCGCGGCTAAGAAATCGAGCGAAGCCAAATGCGGCGCTGACAAGAAAATGGACGCGTCCTGCGGCGCCAAGAAATAAGCATCGACTGACCGTGTGCTGGCGGCGCAGGGTTCGCCCTGCCCGCTTTTGTTCCCCGACTGGAATCACTCGAATGTTGCCACGCCAAGCCACTGGTGCCGGTCTCGGCTTTCGCCGCGATCTGATAGCACCGCTGAAAGCAGGTGTTCCCGAGGCCATCCGCTTCTTCGAACTCGCCCCGGAAAACTGGGCTGGCATGGGTGGGCGTTCCGCCAAGGATCTGCGTCATTTCACCGAACGTTACCCCTTCGTCTGCCATGGCCTGTCGCTATCGCTCGGCGGCCCGGGGCCGCTCGATGAAACGCTGCTCCGGCGCATCAAGGCCTTCATGACCGAACACGGCATGACGCTCTACACCGAACACCTGTCGTGGTGCGCTGACGATGCGCATCTGTATGACCTGCTACCGATTCCGCTGACTGAAAAGGCGGTCGAATGGACGGCGGAGCGAATCAAGCGGACCCAGGACATACTCGGCCTGCAGATCGGCATCGAGAACGCCTCCTACTACGTCGCGCCACCGGGTGCCGAGATGGGCGAAACGGAATTCATCAACGCCATCGTCCGCGAAGCCGACTGCCTGCTGCATCTCGACGTCAACAACATCTACGTTAACAGCCGGAATTTCGGCTTCGACCCCTTGGCCTTCATGGCTGCCCTGCCGCTTGAGCGCACCTGCTACGTTCATGTCGCCGGCCATGATGTCGAGCCGGACGGTTTACTGATCGACACCCATGGCGCTGAAGTGATCGACCCGGTCTGGTCGCTGCTTGAGGCGGCCTACAGCCGTATTGGCGGCATGGTGCCGACCTGCCTGGAGCGCGACTTCAACATTCCCGATTTGTCCGCCCTGGCCGGAGAAGTCGAACAGATCACCCGTTTGCAAGCCGCCGCCACTTGCCGGAAAGCTGCCTGATGAGCGCCGACTTCCAGCAATTTCAGCGCGAATTCGCCCGCCACCTGCGCGACCCGCATCACTCACCGCGCCCGCTGGGCGTGCCGGCCCGGCGCACGGCGGTTTACAGCGAACTGCTGTTCAACAATATTTGCGGCTTTGTCGACACCTGCTTCCCCGTCAGCCGGAAGACTCTGGGCGAAAAACGCTGGCGCCGGCTGACCCGAACCTTCTATCGCGACTGGCCGCTGCACACCCCGTGGTTCCGTGAGATTCCGCACGAATTTGTCCGCTACCTGGCCGAAGGCGATATTTGCCAGCCACTGCCGGCCTGGCTGGCCGAGCTGGCACATTACGAATGGGCTGAACTGGCGGTCGATGTCATGGATACAACAACCCCCGAGCACGATCCAGCCGGCGATCTGCTGGCCAATCCGGTAGCCCTCAATCCGGCCCAACTCACGATGGCCTATGCATGGCCAGTGCATCGCATCGGCCCGGACTACCGGCCGCGCCAAGCGCAGGCAACACAGCTCATCGTTTATCGCGATGCCGATGACCAAGTGCAATTCAGCCAGATCAACGCCGTCACCGGCCGCCTGCTGACCCTGCTGGCAACCGAGTCGACCAACGGCGAAGCCGCTATCCGGCAGATCGCCAACGAACTCCAGCACCCCGCTCCCGAGCAACTGCTGGCCCACGGAGCCGCCTTACTCGACGACCTGCGCCGGCAAGGCATCATTCTCGGCAGCCTGGCCTGAAATATTCCCCGTTGGCCCGTAAGTTTTTCGCTGCACCGGCGACTAATGATTACCCAAGCCCAACGGAGAATCATCATGAAAACCATCAAATTCATTGCCGGCCTCGCTTTCGCAGCCGCAACCAGCCTCGCCCTTGCCCTCGACATCCAGCCCTATACCGCAGAAACGCTGGCCGCCAAACAGCAAGCTGGAGAAGCAGTCGCCTTACACCTCCACGCCGACTGGTGTCCAACCTGCCGCGCCCAGGAAAAGGTATTCAACGGCTGGAAAGGCGATGCATCGGTGTCCGGCACGCTGCTCATCGTCAATTACGACAAGGAACGCGAATTGAAACGCCAGCTCGGCGTGCGCACCCAATCGACGGTGATTGCCTACAAGGGCAACAAGGAAACCGGACGACTGGCGGGTGAAACCGATCAGGCTGCGCTACGTGGCGTGCTCGCCAGCATGAAGTAAGTGGGGCAGCACCATGGACATCCCCCTTGCCCACCTCGGGCTAAGCCTGGTCGCCGGCAGCCTGACCACGCTATCGCCCTGCGTTTTCCCCATTTTGCCGCTGGTCATCGGCGGTGCAGTGCAGGCCAACCGGCTGGCACCGCTGGCCATGGGCCTTGGCATGGCCATTTCCTTTGCCCTGATCGGCATCATCCTTGGCACCCTTGGCCCTGCCCTCGGCATCGATTCGGACAGCGTTCGGCTGTTCGGCGCCTGGCTACTGATCAGCTTTGGCTTGGTCATGCTGATACCGGCGCTCAATCGCCGCTTCACGGAATGGATGCTGCCCATTGCCTCGAGCGCCAATGCCGCCTCAGCAAAACTTGATGGCAGCTCACTGAGCGGCGCCCTGCTGCTTGGCGGTGTCCTCGGCCTGGTCTGGAGCCCCTGTTCCGGCCCGCTGCTCGCCTCAGCGCTGACGCTGGTAGCCAGCGAGGGCGGTGCCATCCGCGGCGGCACCATTCTTGGTCTGTTCGGCATCGGTGCCGCAATCCCGCTAGTCGCCGTCGCCTACGCCTCGCGCCAAGGTTTCAGCGTGGCCCGTGGCTGGGTGCTGGCCCGCATCGACGGGATCAAGAAGGCCTTTGGCGTACTGATCCTGCTGACCGGACTGGCCATTCTTTCCGGGGCTGACAAGTGGCTGGAAGCACAGGTAGTTTCAATGCTGCCGGATGCCTGGGTGCGGGCGACGACGCTATTCTGAAATCTTGCCGATCAGAAACTGAGTCGCAGCGAGACCCATTGCAGGCGGTCGGCGATACGGTTGACCTGCCGCCCTTGCTGTGACTCGTTCGCCATCTGCACGGTATAGGCCAGTTCACCACGCATCGGCCCAAGAGCAAATTCCTTGGCCAACCGCCAATCGAATCGCTCGCTGGCCTCGATGGAGGTCGGATCGTTTCGACGCCAACGCATCTGTGAAGCCCGGAAATACATGACCGAAGCCTGTACCCCGTAAGGCAGCTTCTGGATCAGCATGGCTGACTGTGAGTGCATCGGTGCCGAATCCCGCGTCTGCATGAGGATCTTCGGGACATTATTGAAATCGTCGGCAACCCTGTTGATATCGGTATAGTCCGCCTCGACACAGATCAGGGCGCGGCCGTAGATCATTCGGGTGTTCTCAAAGGGACGCCATTGCAACTGATATTCGTAGCCCTGGATAACCACGTTTTCCAGATTGACTGCGCTATCAGCTCGTCCAAAGGGATAGTTTGCGTAATTAACCGTATTAATCCGCAGCCCGTCTCTCTCCTTGTCATCAGGCGTACTAGCCGGGAGAGCCAGCGGTAATATCTGGATATAGTTCGGTATCCGCTCACGGAACCAGCGAACATCGGCACTCGCACGATAATCCTTCAACTCAGCCAGATAGCCGACTTCCACCGTGTCGATACGTTCTGGTCTGACACCCTGTGCCAGATAGGCGATGTCGACCAAACCACTTGTCGGCACTTGGTAGTCAACTCGTCCTGAGGTTTCGTAAAGGCTGGGGTTACGGTGTGCCCGCGAGACTACGAAACGTAACGTGTGCCCCGGAAGAGCGTGGAAGGCAACGCTGGCCCTCGGATCGATCATCATCCCGGAAACGCTATCGTGCTCAGCGCTAGCCCCCAGATTGAAAACCAGTGGTTGAATCGGACGATACTCAACATTGCCGAAGGCACGATACGAGAAGCGATGTCGCCAGTCCTCCGTCGTAAATTGGGTAGGAGCGCGAAGCTCTGTAGACTTCAACCCTAGCCCCCACATCGCCCGCAAATTCTTCAGCGGAGAGAGTAGATGTTCGAACTCCAACTCATGAAGCTTTGAACGACCACCAGGAGATATTGGCGTAAAAAAATCACCAGTATTGGTATCTATAGGATTGGGATTTATATTGTCCGGCTTCTTCGTATAGTTGAAGTTCATTTGCCTCGGATAGGGACCGTAGGCCCTGTCTTCGGTGTAGTTGTAACCGAGCTTGAACTCTTCACTTGGCGAAAGAACATGCCTCCACAGGGCGCCAAATGCCGTTGATGTCTGTTCCAGATTACGCAATGGATCATTCAGCGCATTGCCTGGCCGGCCATATTGCGACATGTCGCGAGCAAAAGTACCAGTGAGTTGCAGCTCGTCCCGGTCAGTCAGCGGCACGTCGACGCGGAGGTCGACCAACTGGGATTGCCGGCTATCTGGCGCATAGGTCCATCGGTCGACTCCGTTAACTTTGTAGTAGCCTTTCTGAAACCCATCATCTTCGAAGGAACGATAGGTAAAGCGTGCATTGGCATCGCCGACGCTACCACCCCAGCGCAGGGTTTCATCACGAATCCCGTTACTGCCATGGTTTGCCGAGACCTGCCAACCTTTTGTTAGTGACGGATCAATCGAAATGATGTTAACGACGCCCATGAAGGCGTTGGAGCCATAGGAAACGGTATTCGAGCCGCGAATTACCTCAATGCGCTCGATATTTTCCAACGCCACCGGCAGCAGGTTCCAGTTCACCCCCGACTTGAACAAGGGTGAATACTGCGAACGACCATCAACCAGCACCTGCACGCGCGGTCCGTACTCTTCGCTGGACAAGCCGCTATTCAGCCCGTGATAGGCGACGATGGCCGGATCCTGGTTGTGCGAAGTGACCTGAAAGCCCGGCACCAGTCGCAGCAGGTCTTCAACCGTCCGCATGCCTGAGGCACGGATCATTTCCTGGTCGATCACGGTAACCGAGGCCGGCGTTTCGGAGAGCTGTTGCGGCAAGCGACTGACCGACGCAATGATCGGCATCTCGCTAAAAAACAGGTTGCCTTCGGCGCATGCCGGGACAACAAGCGCCACGCCAACAAGCATAGCTGCCTGTCGCAGACTCAGCGAAAATTGCGTTTCTGTTTTTTTCACGTTGCTCTTTTGCCCGAACAACCCGACGACGCGGCTATACGCTCATCCTGGCTGTGACGAAACAAGGGCTTGTCGATTGCGGGGGAACGAGTTTAACAAAGATTAACCCTTGCCCAGCGTCGCAGAGGCCTAGGGTATTACCTCGTTTCGTTGAGGATTCTCACTTCCCGTTGCGGGAAGGGAATCGCTACACCGTGTTCCTTGAAGGCGCGCCAGATGGCGAAATTGACGTCGGAAACGATGTTGCCTTTGCCCTCTTCCGGGTCGTCGATCCAGAAACCAAGTTCGAGATTGATGCTGCTGTCGGCAAACTGGGTCAGGAAGGCTTTGGGGGCCGGGGAGCCCAGCACCCGCGGGTGGGCGGCGGCGGCTTCGATCATCAGGCGCTGGGCCAGATCGAGGTCGGTATCGTAGGCCACGCCGATGGTTGTAGCCAGCCGCAGCTGGTTATTGGAGTAGGTCTGGTTCTGTACCGTGCTACCGATCAAGGTTTCGTTCGGCACGATGAATTCAGTGCCGCCCGGATGCTTGAGCACGGTGTAGCGCGTGGTGATTTGCGTCACTTCGCCGCTGTCGCTGCCAACCTGCACGATATTGCCGATGCGGATGGAGCGGTCGAGCAAAATGATGAAGCCGGAGACGTAGTTGCTGGCGATCTTCTGCAGACCAAGGCCTAGTCCGACCCCCAAGGCACCGGTGAACACCGAGAGCGCCGTCATGTCGATGCCGACCAGGGCCAGGCTGGTCAGGATGGCAACGACCGTCAGGCCCGCCTTGGCAACACGAACGCCGACGATGCGCAGATTGGCATCGAGCGCATGCAGGCGCATCAGCTTCGCCTCGATCACGCCGGCGATCCACAGGGCGAAAACCACGGTCAGGAAGATGGTCGCCACGGCGCGCAGGATGGTCCACAAATCGACGTGCTGCTTGCCGATATGGAATTCCACCCCTTCCATGGCATCGATGACATACGGGGCCAGATCGGTAATGTAGAGTGCCAGCCAGACCCAGACCGTGGCTGCGATGATGCGTTCCCATGCGGTCAGCCAGGTTGCCCGCGGGAAGGCCTGGCGCAGCACGAAAATGACACCGCGCACCAGGGCCATCGAACCGAGCAAGGGCATGGCCAGCCTGAGCAGATTGACATGAATCAGCGAGCCCAGCGTGGCGATGACAAGACCGGCCAGCACCATGCCGGTCAGCGGAAAAGCCAGACGGGAGCCGGCATCGGAAAGCCGGCCGGCGCCTTCGGCATGTCTGCCCTGCCACCAACGTGCAACCAGAAAGGCCAGGCCCAGACAAGCCACCAGGGCGACGACCTGCCAGATGAAATCCGGATCACGGAAATCCGCCAGCAGGTCGTTGATCAGGCGCAGGGCCGGGCTTTTTTGACTCATGCCTTTTTATCCAGAACAGCGGCGAAGAAACCGTCGGTATTGTGTTTATGAGGCAGCAAACGCAACACGTCGCCCTCGAACGCGATGCCCTGCTTGGCAAGCACCGCCGAGGCGGGAGTCAGCGTGAAGTCGGGATGCTTTTCGAGGAAAGCGGCGATGATTTCATCGTTTTCCGCCGTCAGCAGACTGCAGGTGGCATAGACCAGACGGCCACCGGGACGAACCAGCTTGGCTGCCGCTTCGAGAATCGAGGCCTGCTTGACGGTCAGTTCGGCCACCGAGGTTTCGCTCTGCCGCCACTTCAGGTCGGGATTGCGGCGCAGGGTACCGAGGCCGGAACACGGCGCATCGACCAGCACGCGGTCGGCCTTGCCGGCCAGACGCTTGATCTTGGTGTCACGCTCATGCTCGATGCGGGCCGGATGGACATTGGACAGGCCGGAACGGGCCAGGCGCGGCTTCAGGTTGGCGAGGCGCTTGTCGGAAACGTCGAAAGCATAGAGGCGGCCGGTATTGCGCATCAGGGCGCCGAGCAACAGGGTCTTGCCGCCTGCCCCGGCACAGAAATCGACGACCATTTCCCCGCGCTTCGGGTCGAGCAGGTAACCGAGCAACTGGCTGCCTTCGTCCTGCACCTCGTAAGCACCTTCGAGGAACAGCGCGGTCTTGGCCAGGGCCGGCTTGTCGCGCAGGCGAACAGCCATCGGCGACAAGGGGCCGGGTTCAGCGGCAATACCGTCGGCGGCCAGCTTTTCCAGCAGCGTCTCACGGTTCATTTTCAGGGTATTGACCCGCAGATCGAGCGGGGCCGGCTGATTCAGCGCCCTCGCCAGGACCAGCGTTTCTTCGGCACCGAACTGGGCTTCGAGGCGCTGGTAAAGCCAGTCCGGCAAATCGCAGCGGACGGCCGGGGCCAGGTCTTCTTCACGCGCAGCCTTGACCGCGGACAGCCACTCCTCCTCGCTTGCCTTGAGGACCGGTGCCAGTTCGCGCTGGCTCCAGCCACGCGCCACGGCCAGGGCGGCCAGCAGCCGGTGGCGGTCGGACATCTGGCCGCCACAGCGTGCCTCCAGGCTCCGCCCCCGGCGCAGCACGGCGAATACCGTCTCGGCGACGAAGGCACGATCAGCATGGCCGAGCTGGCGATTTTCGCGGAAGTAGCGGGAAACCACGGCATCGGCCGGGTGGTCGAAACGCAGCAACTGGCCGAGAACGGCTTCGGCATGGGCAAACAGGGCGGGTGTGAAGCGGGCTTTCATGGTGTTCCTATATCGGTGGCGACTTGCTCGTAAATGTCGCCCTTCTTGTCGGTAAAGCGGATTTTAACCGGCAGGCGGTGCCGATCGAGTGCGATCCAGATTTCAGTGACGGTGTCGGTCATCGCCCGCAGGTGCAGCGTGCGGAAATGGCCGGCCGGCGTGTCGATTTCCTCTTCGCCCAGCGAATCGAGGGCGTAACGGTCATATTTCTTGCCGGTGACGACGCCGACGGTAGCCCCGGCTTCCGGCTGCTTCATGTAAGCCAGATGGTAGTTCAGCGACAGGATGTCCTGGGCACCGGGCGCCAGCGGGCGAACGTTACCGTCGCGGGAGAGGCGAACGGCGGCGTTGGGCCAGTCGAAATCGGCGTTTTCATTGGCATCCTTGCCATTCTTGCGCGTCAGGTACTGCTCGGGCTGCAGGCCACCGGCCACCAGCCGACCACGGCTTTCGTTCTCGAAACGCACCGACTTGAACAGCGCAACCAGCCCGGTGGTTTCGGTCATGCCACTCAGGTGGTAGTGACCGTCCTCGGTGAATTCCCAGCTGTGTTCGGCGCGACCGATGGTAAAACCCTGCGCGCCCGTGGTAATCACGAAACGGATGGTGCCTTTGGCGGGCAGCAGCGGCTTGACGGGCTCGGGAGCAGCGACCGCAGCGGTCGGCGGCGTTTCCTCTGCTGTTTCGGGCGGCACCTCCGGAGCCGGCACGACCGGCGCATCGGCCACGGGCTTGCGGCTGGCCAGCGGACCGGGCTTGGCCGGCTTGGGCCGCGGCTTGGCTGCCGGCTTGTTCTCGGCCGCTGCTTTTGGTGCAACGGTCGGTGGTGGCTGCAACTCGGCGCGCAGGGTGACCGGCTCGTCGCTCGCACCGCCGAAAAGTTCGATATCCGGTCCGAACAGCGCGGCGACGTGAATGCCCAGCGAAGCAGCCAGCGCGAGGACGAACGCCAGGGGCATGGCTGCTTAGCGGATCTCTGGGGAGATCAGCACGGCGGGGTCGGCGAGTTCTGCCGCCAGCCGGACGCGGCCATTTTCCAGCGTCAGCTTGTCTTCGGCAAACCAGCGCACCGCCTGCGGATAAATCAGATGTTCCTGGCGCAACACTCGGGCGGAAAGGCTTTCTTCGCTGTCGCTGTCGAGCACCGGCACGGCAGCCTGAATGATCACCGGGCCATGATCGAGCGTCGGCGTGACGAAATGCACGGTGCAGCCGTGGATGCGCACGCCCTCTTCCAATGCCCGTTGGTGGGTGTGCAGACCGGGGAATGAGGGCAGCAGCGACGGGTGGATGTTCATCAGCCGGCCTTCATAGTGACGGACGAAGCCTTCGCTCAGGATGCGCATGAAACCGGCCAGCACGACTAGGTCGGGCGAAAAGTCGTCGATGCATTCGGCCAGCGCGGCATCGAAAGCCTCGCGACCCGCAAAAGCCTTGTGGTTGATGAAATGCGCCGCAATACCAGCCTTCTGCGCGGTCTCCAGACCCATGGCCTCGGGCCGGTTGCTGATCACGGCCGCGATATTGACGGGCAGATTTCCCGCATCGCGGGCGGCGATCAGCGCCTCCAGGTTGCTGCCGCGGCCGGAAATCAGGATGACGATATTCTTCATTTCAAAAAACTCACCGGTAAAAAGATGGCGCTGGCCACAGAGTGGGTCAGCCGGGAAAGACCGCGCCCGTTGCGGTCGGCAACAATCTGGGCCATGAAATCGAGCAAGCCCATGACACGACCAAATTCGCGCTCGAAGGACAAGTTGCGATTGGTCGGATCCAGCTCGTTGGAAAGCAGGAACAGCTCGCCCGCAGCATTGCGGTCGTGGCCGAGCTTCCAGACGGCAATATCCATGTTGCGAGCACTGTTGTAGAGCTTCATTTCGTTCAAGCTGTCGAGAATGTAGAACGATTCCTTGTGTTCGAAAGCCGCGTCAACCATGGTCAGCAGCCCGAAAACCAGCGCCATGACGCGATCTCCGGCATAGCTCTCGGTAAAGGCCAGGGTCGCCACCGCCCCCTCGCGCTGACCATTGAACTCCGGCCAGGAACGATACTGGCGCTGACGCAGGCGTTCGACGGCCGCCTCGCGGCTGACTGCACCGCTTTTTTTCCATTCCTTGGGATTGCGCTTGTAGAGCTTGTCGGCGATCAGCAGCAGACCATTCACCACCTCGGCCCGATTGGTGTCGGCAATGCGGTCAACCTCGGATTTGGCCAGGTATTTGATGTCGACCGAGGTATCGCTCCGACCATCCTTGCCCAGTTTGGTCGAGCAGGCCATCATCGCCACTGCTGCGAGAAAGATGGCCAGCCAGCGCATCAGGCTTCCTTGCTCTTCAGGTAGCCCCAGCCGATGGGGATCAGCGAGGAGACGATGATGCCGATGATGATCAACGAAAGATTTGCCTTCACCCACGGCATATTGCCCAGCCAGTAGCCGGCCAGGCACAGCGAAACGACCCAGCCCAGCGCACCGATCAGGTTGAACATCGTGAAGCGGGCATAAGTCATCGAGCCGATGCCGGCGACGAAAGGCGCGAAGGTGCGGAACAGCGGCAGGAAACGCGAGATGACCAGTGTCTTGCCGCCATGTTTTTCGTAGAAGGTGTGTGTCTTGACCAGTGCATCGCGATTGAAAAAGCGCGAATTTTCCCAATGGAAGACCTTGGGCCCGAGGAAGCGGCCGATCTGGTAATTGACCGTATTGCCGATCACTGCAGCCGCCGTCAGCACGCCGATCAGCGTGAAAATATCCATGCCCCCCTCGCCAATGGCAGCCAGCGCACCGGCCACGAACAGCAGGGAATCGCCGGGCAGGAAGGGCGTTACGACGAAACCGGTTTCGGCGAAGACGATGAAGAACAGGATGCCGTAGATCCACAGCCCATGCTGCTGCACCAGAATGGCCAGATGCTTGTCAAGATGGAGAACGATATCGAAGAATTGGGGCAGGAGGTCCATGCGTTACGCCGGGCTTTGAATGAGGCCGCATTATAATGCGCCGATGCCGACCATTGCCCGCCTCCCCGACCTGCTGATCAGCCAGATTGCCGCTGGCGAAGTGGTTGAAAGACCCGCCTCCGTCCTCAAGGAACTGCTTGAAAACAGCCTCGATGCAGGCAGCAAGGCGATCCAGGTGCATCTGGAAGAAGGCGGCGTCAAGCTGATCCGGATTACCGACGACGGCTGTGGCATTGCAAAAGATGAACTGGCGCTGGCCCTGACCCGCCACGCCACCTCGAAGATTTCCAGCCTCGACGACCTTGAGCGCGTCGGCACCCTCGGTTTTCGCGGCGAAGCGCTGGCTTCAGTCGCTTCCGTCGCCCGCCTGAGCATCACCAGCCGCGAACGCGGCGCGGCACATGCCTGGAAACTGCGCGGAGAACCGGGGGCCGAACCCGAACCGGCGGCGCTGATGGCTGGCACCGTCGTCGAAATGCGCGACCTTTATTTCAACACCCCGGCCCGCCGCAAGTTCTTGAAGTCGGAAAGCACCGAATTCGCCCATTGCGCCGATGCCGTCCGACGGCTGGCACTGACCCGCCCGGATGTCGCGATCAGCCTGACCCACAACGGCCGCAACCTGTTCCAGCTCGCCCCGGCCGATGCCCCCCGGCGCATCGCCGACATCCTCGGCGACGACTTCCTCGGCGCAGCCCGCGCCGTCGATGCCGGTGCCGGCACGCTGTCGATAGGCGGTTTCGCCATCGACCCGACCCGCGCCACCGACGCCAAGGACGGCCAGTACGTTTTCGTCAATGGCCGCTTCGTCCGCGACAAGATCATCAGCCACGCGCTGCGCGAGGCCTACCGCGACGTGCTGCACGGCAGCCGCCAGCCGGCCGTCTGCCTGTTCGTCAACATCGACCCGGCGCTGGTTGACGTCAATGTGCACCCGGCCAAGACCGAAGTCCGCTTTCGCGATTCGCGCGCTATGCACCAATTCGTCTTCCACGCCATCCAGCGCACGCTGGCAACAGCGGTGGAAACCCGTGTGCAGATCGGCATGGGAACGAACACCGTCACTCCCGCGGAAGCGGGAGTCCAGTCCCCGGCATGGATTCCCGCTTCCGCGGGAATGACGCCACCCGCCCCGCCGCTGCGCCATCAAGGGAACCTCGGCGTCGCCGAACCGGCCGCCGCGGCCTACCTCGCCTTCGCCCGCGCCGCGCAGGACATCGGCCAGTCACCGGCCCCACGCAACGAAGTCGCTCCACAATTCCAGCCCGTTGAAAGCACCGGCAGCGACGGCCCGCCGCTCGGCTATGCGCTGGCCCAGCTGCACGGCATCTACATCCTCGCCCAAAATGCCCGCGGCCTGATCCTGATCGACATGCACGCCGCGCATGAGCGCATCCTCTACGAAAAGCTGAAGACCGCCTTCGACAACCGCCAGATCGCCACCCAGGCACTATTGATCCCGGCCGTCTTCTCCGCCGACCCGCTCGATATCGCCGCCGTCGAAGAACACACGGACGCGCTGGCCGACCTCGGCTTCTCGATCACCCCGCTCGGCCCGAACCAGCTCGGCGTCCGTGCCGTCCCCGCCCTGCTGCAAAGCGGCGACCCGGCTGCGCTGGCCAAGTCGCTGATCGCCGAACTACGCGAACACGGCATCACCCAGTTCGCCACCGCCCGCCGCAACGAACTGCTCGCCACCATGGCCTGCCACGGCGCCGTCCGCGCTCGCCGTCAACTGACCGTGCCGGAAATGAACGCCCTGCTCCGCCAGATGGAAGAAACCGAACGGGCCGGCCAATGCAACCACGGTAGGCCGACGTGGACGGAGCTGTCGATGGATCAGCTCGACAAGCTTTTCCTGCGCGGACAGTAAGCAAACCTCAGCTATCATTCATACAGCATTTAATACTTAACGCTTTCGGCAAATGCCGGACACAATCGGAAGACCCATATGGCACGCCAAAAGAAAGAGGAAGGGTCGCAGTTTGTGCGGTACTTCGGGCCACTGCTGGATGCTCTGCGCGGCCTTGGCGGCTCCGGTTCGCCAGATGAAGTCGTTGAACGGATTGCGTCCGATCTGTCACTCTCTGATGAAATTCAGAATGAACTGCTTCCGTCTGGCGAGTTGAGATATCGAAATCAGGTCGCCTGGGCGCGGTTCTATCTCGTTCGCGAAGGCCTATTGGACTCGTCCAAGCGCGGCATTTGGAGTCTCACCGAACGAGGTAGGGCAACGAGCCTGTCGCCCAGCGAAGCCCGAGAGATTTTTCTGAAATTGGTCCGCAAATTTTCCGAACAGAGGAAGGCCAAAGCCGAGAAACCTGAGCCACTGGAAGCACAGGTTGCAGAGGCAAATGGCGCCGCGTCATCGGATTACCGTTCCGAAATATTGGAGCTACTCCTCAACCTTCATCCAGCTGGTTTTGAACGGCTTTCACAACGCTTGTTACGGGAAGCCGGCTTTATACAAGTCGTCGTAACCGGTAGCAGTGGCGACGAAGGCATTGATGGCTACGGTACGCTGCAAATCAATCCTCTGGTTTCGTTCAAAGTGTTGTTCCAGTGCAAACGTTATCGAAAATCGGTATCACCATCACACGTTCGCGATTTTCGTGGGGCGATGGCCGGCCGCGCTGACAAAGGCATCATTATTACGACAGGTACATTTACCGCAGAGGCACGTCGTGAAGCCTCTCGAGATGGAGTGCCCCCAATTGAACTTATTGATGGCGAGAAGTTGGTCGACATGCTCGAACACCTCGAACTCGGCCTTAAACCCGTAACGACGTTCGAAATTGACGGTGGATTTTTCGCTGAATTTCAAGAGCGCTGAGACGAAGCCCCAAAGAGAGCGGTTGAATATCACGCCAGTCAAAGCACACTAAAATGGCCTCCACTCCCAAGCTCGCCCCACCCGGCGCCGGCCTGCCGACACTGGAACGCTGGTTTTCCAGCGCACTGCTCAAGGGCTTGAGCACTTTCCTGAGCAAGGATGCCCTGACCCGCTGGCTGCGCCGTGAAACCGAATCCGCGCTCGCACTGGCGGCCAGCCTGCCCGAATCGCTGGCCAGTCAGCCGGTATTACTGCCGCGCGTGACCGGGCTGGAGGATAGCAGCCGGTGCTGGTCGGCCAACATGGTGCTGCAGCATCTGGTCATCGTGGACACCGGCATACGGGAACTGGCCGAAGCGCTGTCGGACGACACGTCCTTTGGGCGCGAACTGCGTATCGCCGAGGTCAAGCCGGAGCCAGGGGCCGGGTTTGAACAGCATGCCTTGCTGCGAACAGCGGTTGGCGACTACACGCGACTGATCGACAAGCTGGGCGATTTACGCACCACCTTGCGCCACGCTCACCCCTGGTTCGGGCAACTCGACCTGCGCAGTTGGCACGCACTGGCTGCCATGCATACCATGGCCCATCGGCGCCAGATGCAGGCCATCGTCACCCTGCAATCGCGTCGCACCTAGCCCCACCTGAACAAGCGACGCCAGTCGTCACAGTCCCAGCAAAGAACACATCCGGACAGACATTGGTCAGCATTGCCATCTAGAATGCCGCCGATGTTTCTGCACTCCCTTCCTCCCGCACGGCGCGCACCGGTATTTGCCTTTGCCGCATCGCTGCTCATTCACGCCCTGGTTTTGCTGATCCCGCGGCATGATCCGAGCAGTGAGCCAAGCCCGCCCCGGCTGGAGGCTCGCCTGGCCAAAGCCGCAGTGCCGGAAGAAGTCAGCGCCCCGGCCAGCCCGGCCAAACCAGCGAAAAGAAAACCGGAAAAGCCAAGGATACTGACCACCAACAAACCGGGAAAACGCTCGGTCGCAGCGGCCCCGCAATGGTCTGCCGCCGAGAAGGCGGAGATGAACCGCTTTCTCGATGAACTCGACACCCAGGCCAAGGCCACGCCCAAGCCGACGCTGGCCCAGCGCTCAATGGCCATGGCTCGCGAGCAGGCCATGCAGCAAGCCCGCCAGGAAGCCGCCGACGGGGCCAGCCTTGAACTTCGGCCCAATGCAGCGCCGCCCGATCCATTCAGCCTGGAAATGTATCTCGATGGACTGGTCAAGCGTCTGAACCGGAGCGCCACCTTCGTCAAGAACGATCCGCGCAACAAGGGAATACGCCCTGCAGCCGTGGAGTTCAAACTCAACCCGGACGGCACGCTGAAATCCTTCAAGGTGGTGAACGAAGGGGATCAGGCCGACGAAATCGCTTTCGTCAAATCGGTCGTCGAACGTTCCATCCCGTTTTCGCCCTTCCCGGCGGACCTCAACAAGGCGGCGCGCGGACTGACCATGCGCATCTGCATCCTGCCGCCACGGGCCGGAGAGGGCGGTTTCGGCTTTAGCCGGACCAGCCCCGGCCGGGGTTGCTGATCAGGCGGCCACAGCCTCAAGCAGGGCGCTGAACGCCCGATCCGCCTGCCAGCTGCGGCGCACCTCGACCAGGCGTACCGCGCTCAAGCCCGGGCCAAACGCGGCCTGAAGGATCGCCTTGTCGGTCTGCTCATCGACCACCAGCACCAGCCGCTGCGCCGGCAATCGTTGCGCCAACTGTTGCAGCTCGAACTCGCAGCCACGCCGGGCCTGGGTGATGCCGCGCACGTCCATGATCACCGCATCGGTACGCAGCATCAGCTCGACCACCGTCGCCTGCCAGGTCGAATCGCGACAACAGAATTCATTGATACGAAAGCGGCCGTCGGGGTCGGGGCGCAGGTCAAGCGCTGCCAGCCGGGCATCGAGGCCGGGGCGCGAGGTGACGAACAGCTCATCGACACGACCACTCAGCCAGCGCAGGTAATCGCCGGCATCGATGGTGCGGGCGGTGACATCGGGCGCGGCGATCATCGTGACCGGGCCGATCAGCCGCCAGCGGGCTGCCACCCGGTCGAACAATCGCTCGGTGCGGGCGGTATAGCCGAAGACCCGGAGCAGCAACAGCGTCGGCGCTGGCCGGGTTTCAGCCGGCCTCACCACGCCAAGCCATTGCATGGCCCAATGATTGACCGGCCCAAAAAGGACAATCTCGCCAGCCACCAGCACCAGCGCCAGAGCGCGCTGCTCATAGGCAATGAAGATATCGAAGCCGATGGTCACGACCAGGATCAGCCACCATGTCCGGGCCAGCAGTTGCGCATCCGAAAAACGCTTGGCTTCATAATCACCGGCCAGCCGGCGCAGGCGCAGCCAGGCCAGCCAACCCATCGGCAGCGCGATCAACAGGAATACGCCATCCAGTCCCAGCGTCATGACCCACGGCGTACCGAAATCGGTGTCGGCCAGGGCGGCGGTCAGGCGGGAACCGGCCAATGGCGCCAGGCCGAAGACCAGCAAGGCGGCAAAGGTGATCGGCACGACACCGCGCAGGCGGACCGGCCACGAAAACAGGCAGAACAGCCCGGCCATCCAGAGCTGGTTCCTGGCAATTTCGAAGAACAGCGGCACCATGCCTAAGGTATGCCAACTAAAGGGCCGGCCGATGATCGCCCGCTGCAGCAGGCCAGCGATCAGGAAAGTCACCGCAAAACCAAGCATCATGACGACGAAGCCGCCGACGATGCGCAGTGGCGGCAGAGCCAGCGATACGGCGATCATCGGCAGGGCGGCGATCATGTAGCAAAGGGTCAGCCCCAGCGTATAGGCCGGAGAAAAGCCGAAATTACCGGCCCACTGATAAGTGATCGCCATCGGCAGGGCACAGATGGCTGCTGCCAGCAGCCAGGCCGCCGAAATCCGCCAGCGTATTGATCGCTCATAGGCCGCCAGATCGCCAGCCACCCTGCCATCCGAAGCGTGGAGTGTTACCGCCGGCACCGGCAGGACAAGGCTGTCGCCCTGCATCATGCCGCCGAGAATGGCCTGCCGGTAGCGCCAAAGAACAAACAGGGCGACAACGACGGTGACCAGCACGCTGTTGGTGAAGTGGACACTCAATTCGCCGCCATTCATCACTTGCTCCTGACATACCGGAATGATGCTAGCCTACTCCAAATCATGTTCAGGAGCCCATCGTGATCAGCCCGGACAACAGCCTCCTCAATAACCAGGCCCGCTGGCGAGAACGGCGCCGTTTCCTGCTGGCGACCGTGGCGATCACCCTGTTCTACCTCGGCATTCAGACGATCTGGATGTGGGGTGCGGCCCAGTTGGCGCACATCGGCTGGACTGTCAACGACCCGGCCGAGACCTACGCTGTCGAGGCCGCAACCGTGGCCGAACAATCACGGACACGGGAGGCATCCCTCGACCAGCGAGTTCCACAACGCATTTTTCAGCTGGGCTACGAATACGGCTACCTGAGCCAGTGGCTGGGCGGCTACGGACAGCAGACCGATGCAGACATGCAACAGCTATCTCGCCCGGTCGTGGCGCACATCCAGCGCCTGAATGAACTGGCCGAGCAGCTCGGCGTCGCCCCGGCGGCCCGCCTGCCGGTGCGGACGGCGGCCGATTTCAGCCAGCTGACCCAACGTATCGAAGATGACCCGAGCGGCCTGGCCGGACGCATTGAACAGATCAGCTCGCCACGCCTGCGCCATCTCTTCCTGCTGGCCGCCCACATCGGCACCGAAGCCGCCGCACTGGAAGCACCGGGCGACCTGACGCCGATTCCGGCCACCGCGCTGATCGGCATGCACGCCACGCTGGCCGGCATTGCCGAGCCGTTGTGGCGACCACTCAGCCGGGTAGGCAGCGGTTCGCAAGAATCCCGGCTGAGCGATTACCGGGCTGCCGTTGCGCATCTGGAAAGTGTGCTGGCCGAAACGCCGAAATCCGGGCTGACCTCACCGAACTGAACTCGGGCGGCAAGCTGGCAGCCAGGTGCTGGCGGTCGCCTCTGCCTGCCTGACTAACTGGCTCAACCTCGCCACCATTTTCGATGATGCTTGAGGAGAGAGCCTCTTCAGCCCGGCCAAGCTGGTTTATAGTCCCATTGTTGCCAGACAGCGGGCACTATTCCGACCAGACCGACTCCAATTCGGCCAGACGTTGTCAACCATCAGACCCAGAGAAGCGAATGCCCCACGATATTTCCTTAATCACCACCATCGCGGCAGCTTTCGGCTTTGCCTTGATCCTCGGCTTCATCGCCGAGCGCTTGAAAACCCCGGCCCTGGTCGGCTATCTCCTCGCCGGCATCCTGATCGGCCCGGCCACTCCGGGCTTCGTCGCCGACCTGAGCACGGCTTCGCAGCTTTCCGAAATCGGCGTCATGTTGCTGATGTTCGGTGTCGGTCTGCATTTCTCGATTGACGACCTGCTTTCGGTCAAGCGCATCGCCCTGCCCGGCGCCGTCGTCCAGATGAGCCTGGCCACGGTACTCGGCATGGCCATTGGCCAATGGTGGGGATGGGCCATCGGGCCGTCGCTGATCTTCGGCCTGTCGCTGTCCTGCGCCAGCACCGTGGTGCTGCTCAAAGCACTCGAAGCGCGCAGCCTGCTGACCACGATGAACGGCCGTATCGCTGTCGGCTGGCTGGTCGTCGAAGACCTGGCCACCGTGCTCATCCTGGTGCTGCTCCCGCCGCTCGCCGGGGTCCTTGGCGGCAGCGCCGCGACCGAAAGCAGCGCCCCGCTCTGGCAGGCCATCGGCAAGACCCTGCTTGAAGTCGCCGCCTTCATCGCCCTGATGCTGATCGTCGGTCGGCGCGCACTGCCCTGGCTGCTCTGGCAGGTGGCGCGCACCGGCTCACGCGAACTGTTCACGCTGGCCGTCATCACCGCGGCGATCAGCATTGCCTACGGCGCGGCGCAACTGTTCAGCGTTTCCTTCGCGCTGGGCGCCTTTTTTGCCGGCACCGTGATGCGGAACTCGGAGTTCAGCCATCGTGCCGCCGAGGAATCGCTGCCCTTGCGCGATGCCTTCTCGGTGCTCTTCTTCGTGGCCGTCGGCATGCTGTTCGATCCGGCCATCCTGGTCGAACAACCCTGGCAGGTGGTCGCCGTCGTTGCCATCATCATTGTCGGCAAGTCGCTTGCTGCGCTGGCCCTGGTCCTGGCCCTGCGCTACCCGCTCAACACGGCGCTGACAGTCGCCGCCAGCCTGGCCCAGATTGGCGAGTTCTCCTTCATCCTGGCCGGCCTGGGGCAGTCGCTCGGCCTGTTTTCCAGTGAGGGGATGAGTCTGGTGCTGGCCGGCGCACTGATTTCCATCGCCCTCAATCCCCTGGTCTTCGCGGCCGTCGAACCACTGCGCCGGTGGACGCTGCGCCACTCGGATGCTGCCCGGCACCTTGAAGACCGTGACGAGCCCTACGCCCAGTTGCCACTCAGTACCGATCGCAAATACCTGGAAGGCCAGGTCGTGCTGGTTGGTTACGGCCGGGTCGGGCAGCGCATCGCCAACAGCATGAAGGAGCGCGGCATCCCTTACGTCGTCGTCGAGCAGAACCGCGAGCAGGTCGAAGACCTCCGCCGGCAGGGTATCGCGGCCGTTTCCGGGAATGCCTCCGAGCCGGCCGTCCTCATTCAGGCGCACATCGCCCATGCCGCGATGCTGGTCATCGCCGCGCCTGACGCCATCAATATCCGCCAGATGGCCGATTGCGCCCGCACCCTGAACCCTGCGGTCGAAATCGTTCTGCGCACCCACAGCGACGACGACTCCGAACTGCTGCGCAAGGATGGCATCGGTGCCGTATTCTTTGGCGAAGAAGAGCTCGCCATCGGGATGACCCGCCACATCCTGCAGCGCTTTGCGCCACCCGCCGCCACCGAGTGACACCGATCGAGAGGAGACCGACCATGGCTGCCCTGAATCACCTGCTCGCCGCCACCGATTTCTCGGCGCCCGCCCGCCATGCCGCCGAAAGGGCGGCGCTGGTGGCCCGCAGCACCGGGGCCGAACTCGACCTGATTCACGTTGCGACCCTGGCGCCGATGGAGAAGCTGCGCCAACTGATCGGCGACCTGCCACCGGAAATCGAACAGCGCCTGCTCGATGCCAGCCGCGACGAACTGCAGCAACTGGCGGCCATGCTGCAGACGCGCCACGGCGTTGCGGCCGACAGCCAGGTGGTTTGCGGCTCGCTGCTCGACGAGATCAGCCGGCGCGCAAGCAGCCTGACGGCCGACCTGCTGGTCTTTGGCTCGCACGGCAGCAGTTTCATGCGCCACCTGCTGCTCGGCTCGACCGCCGAACGCCTGCTCAGCCGCAGCACGCTGCCCATGCTGGTCGTCAAGCAAGCAGCGCACGAGCCCTATAAGACCCTGCTCGTCCCGGTCGATTTCTCGCCCTCATCGCGCCGTGCCCTGGCCCTCGCCCAGGCCATCGCTCCCCGCGCCGAAATCATCCTGCTCCACGTCGCCGCCCTGCCCTTCGAGGGCAAGCTGAGGTACGCCGGCATCGACGACGACATCATCGCCCGTTACCAGGCAGCCGCCATGCTCGAGGCGAGACGGTCGCTGGCCGCCCTGCAAGCGAGAGCCGCCCCCGACACCGCCGGCATCCGCCTGGAAGTGCGGCAAGGCGACCCATCGCAAAGCATCCTGCAATGCGAGCAGGAATTCGATTGCGACCTGATCGTCATCGGCAAACACGGCGAAAGCCTGGCCGAAGACCTCCTGCTCGGCAGCGTCGTGCGCCACGTGCTGGAAGAGTCTCAGAACGACCTGCTGATTTCGCTGTGAGCCACCCCGGGCAGGGTGCGTGATAGCATTCGCCGCCATGAATCCGCCCCGCCTGCCTCCCGCCATCCTGATCATGGGCCCGACCGCCTCGGGCAAGACGGCGGTGGCCATGGCACTGGCCGACCGTTTTCCGGTCGAACTGATCAGCGTCGACTCGGCTCAGGTCTTCATCGACATGGATGTCGGCACCGCCAAGCCGGACCGCGCCACACTGGCCCGTTATCCGCATCGTCTGATCGACCTGATCACGCCCGAAGAAAGCTATTCGGCTGCCCGTTTCCGCGCCGATGCGCTGACCGCGATGGCCGAGGTCACGGCCGCCGGTAAGGTGCCGGTGCTGGTTGGTGGCACGATGATGTATTACCGCGCCCTGCTCCATGGGCTGGCCGATCTGCCCCAGGCCGATGCCGCCTTGCGGGCGGAAATCGACGCCGAAGCGGCCGCCGAAGGCTGGCCGGCGATGCACGCGAAATTGGCCCAGCTCGACCCGAGCACTGCTGCCCGCCTGCACCCGACCGACAGCCAGCGCCTGCAACGCGCCCTGGAAATCTGCCGCCTGACCGGGCGTCCGATGTCGGCATTGCTGGCCGAAAGCGAGAAACAGAAGCCGCCCTACGAACTCCTGCAGATCGGCCTGCTGCCGTCCGACCGCGCCGTACTGCACCAGCGCATCGCCCGCCGTTTCGACGAAATGCTGCTCGCCGGGCTGGATGACGAGGTGCGCCGGCTACGCGACAAATACGACCTCAACCTCAATCTGCCTTCGATGCGCTGCGTCGGCTACCGGCAGACCTGGGAGATGCAGGAAGGCTTGATTCCGAAACGGGAATGGCGTGATCGCGGCGTCTTCGCAACGCGCCAACTGGCCAAGCGACAGATCACCTGGCTGACCAATTCGTTTGAATCAGAGAACTACGACTGCCTCGATCCGATGCTGGTCGAGCGGATTGCCGCACGCACCGAGGCTTTTCTCAGGTTTTGAGATACCTTTTCAGATCGTTGGCCAGCGATTCAAGCCGCTGAACGATCTCCATTGAAGCGTCCTGAGTCCCCACCATGCGCAGCATGAATTCGTTGGCCATGTTGCTTAGCTGCTCTTCCTGACGCTCCATCAGGCCAAGGTGGATGAACGCCTTGGTCAGGGATTCCTGAAAATCGATCATCACCTGCGTCAGTTCAAAACAGTTGCGCCGGTAGTTGCCCTGCACATCGTCCAGCGTTGAATAGAGGCGCGGCAAGGCAGCTTCGATGCCGGCGCGCCGCTGGCTGGCCAGCAATTCGGCTTCGATGGCCCGCAACCGGGCATCGGCGCCTTCGGCCAGCAAGGCGCCATTGTCGCGAATCCGCCCGCAGCGATCGGCATCCTCCAACGGCATGTTGTTGACCATCAGGGTGACCCGGCCATAGTTGAAGACACAGCGGGATTTGAACTGGAAAATCCGTCCGCTTTCGCGGACATGGTTGAGTACCGAGACTTCGAGCGGCACATTTCGCCCGTTCGGGCTCAATGAAAAAGTTTCATCACCGAGCCGCATCTGGACGGCCGCCTGCAGATCGTACTGTTGCATGGCATCGATCACCGCAGCAGCCAGTTCATCGACATTCGTACAGGCAAAAGACTTGCTCAGGAACTGCAGGACAACCCCCAGTTCCCCCATGCTGACCATGGCCGCCATTGCCGTGCGCTGGGCGTAGCCGGCTTGTTCGCGCAGGGCTTTCTTGTCGGCCAGGATACGACCGGCCACTTTCAGTTTGCCGAGCAGTTCGGCATGCTCGAAAGGCTTCTGGATAAAATCGTCCCCCCCTGCCTCGTAGCAGAGCAGACGGGTATCACTGTCGTCGTTGGCCGAGACAAAAAGGACAGGAATATCCTGGGTTTCCCAGTCATCCTTCAGGCGACGACACAATTCATAGCCATCCATGACCGGCATCGACACGTCGAGCAGGAACAAATCCGGCTTCAGGTCAGCCAGACGGTTCAGGCAGGATTCGGCAGAGGAAAACGTTTCGAGTTGGCAAACGCCGGCCATGGTCCCGCTCAGAATCTCCAGAATGATCGGGTCATCATCGACGACAAAAACACGCAAGCTGACATCCATCCCCAGGCCCCCTGAATATGTTTTCTTCATTCTGGAGTTTTTGGCGAACGACAGCAAGCAATTAGATTACAGGCGCCTTGCGCCCTTCCGCAGGCCACCCGGAAAACATAGGCCCGGCATTACACAGAAACAAAGGAGGAGAGGGCCTAGCCGTCGCTACCGGGCAGAAATTCCGGCAATTTGGCGGGTTGGGCACAGTCGAGACATGGCGGTTCCGGTTCGAAAGCCGCATGACAAGCCGCCGCTCCCTCGCCGCGCTCGCTCTTTTTCAACGGAGCGACCCGGACAAAAACGACGCCAGCGTGAATCATCCCGAGGTATTCCGCCACGCTGCGGGATACGTCGATCACGCGTTTGCGATGCTTGGCGTGCATCCGGTCATTGACCTTGACGATGGCGCAGCGCTCGTTATCGACGCGCCGAACGGCCAGCATTGTCCCCAGCGGAAAGCGATTGCTGGCGGCGGTGAATTGCTTGATGTCGAAACGTTCGCCGGTTGAGGTTTTCCGCCCCTGAAAGCCCTTGCCGTAAAAGCTGGCCAGCCCATGCAGGCTGGGCGAATCATCATCGATCAGGTCAGCCGGCCCGAATTCTGCTGCCGGCAAGGCCGGGCGCACCACGCGGTGCACCGCCTTCTTGGCCTGCCGGGCGACTGCCGGCTTGGTCGCTTTCTTCTTGCCCGCCGCCCAGACCGGCGACACGGCATTCAACAACAGCAGGCCGCAGGCAAACGCCGCGACCTGCAACTTCCATTTAGACCACAATGGTCTGCGCTTCATCGCCGGAACGCGCCCGGATCTTGCCAATGCGATAAACCGCTTCGCCTTGGGCCTTCAGTTCAGCCATGGCGGCATCGGCATCGGCCGCGGCAACGACGATGACCAGACCGATACCGCAGTTGAAGACGCGGTGCATTTCGTTTTCGGCGACGTTGCCCTCGGCCTGCATCCAGTCGAACAGCTTGGGACGCGGCCAGGCGGCCTTTTCCAGTTCAGCCACGGTGTTTTCCGGCAGCACGCGCGGCACGTTTTCGAGCAGACCACCACCGGTAATGTGGGCCATGCCCTTGATCGTGACCTTTTCCATCGTCGCCAGCACCTGCTTGACGTAGATGCGGGTCGGCGCCATGACGACGTCGGCCAGGGTGCGCTCGCCATCAAACTTGGCGTTCATGTCCGGGTTGGAACGCTCGATGATCTTGCGGACCAGCGAGTAGCCGTTGGAGTGGGCACCGGAGGAAGCCAGACCGAGTACCACATCACCCGGCGCAATCGAGGCCTTGCCGTCGATGGCCTTGGATTTTTCAACGACGCCGACGGCAAAGCCGGCCAGATCGTATTCGCCGGCCGGGTACATGCCCGGCATTTCGGCGGTTTCGCCACCGATCAGCGCGCAGCCAGCCAGTTCGCAGCCCTTGGCGATGCCGCCGACAACAGCCGCAGCGGTATCGACATCGAGCTTGCCGCAGGCAAAGTAGTCGAGGAAGAACAGCGATTCGGCGCCGAGCACCAGAATGTCATTGACGCTCATGGCGACCAGATCCTGGCCGACCGTGTCGTGGCGGTTCAGGTCAAAAGCCAGACGCAGCTTGGTGCCAACACCATCGGTACCGGAAACCAGCACCGGCTCCTTGTAGCGCTTCGGCACTTCGAACAGCGCGCCGAAGCCGCCGATACCACCGAGCACGCCTTCGCGCAGGGTCTTCTTGGCCAAAGGCTTGATACGTTCGACAAGGGCATCGCCCGCATCGATATCGACGCCGGCATCACGGTAGGAGAGGGAAGTGTTCTGGGTCATGGTCAATTTGGCGCCAAGAGGCAGCAAACGCTGCTGGAAAAAATGAGGATTTTACCCGAAACCGCCAAGCTCCCCTAACCGGCCCACCAGCCACGCAATTGCAGGCATCTGGCGAAAAAAATCGGATTGCCACGGTCAACCGGGGAAATGGGCCAAATTTCAAATCGCGTGGCGGCGCCTCGTACGCCCATCTTTCTTAATTTGAATCGAGACTCCCTGAACGACATCCTGCGATGTCTCGCGCATTACAAAGTCATGAATTTTCAAGCGACAATCAGCTTTTGACACCTTCGTTTCAGCACAAAACAACAATGTCAGCCTACAAGCAAAGTACGCTCTGGAAAACCGCCTTTCCTGAAGGCTGTACTGAATATACCGATCAGCGCAAGCGCCTTACCGAAGCCTACGAACACTTTCGCGAACGAGGTTCGCAACTCCAGGGACTGATAAAAGCAGAACTGCCGGACCTGACCCTGCATGACATCACCCACGTCGACGCCCTATGGCAGGTCGCCTCAGAAATCGCCGGCCCGAATTACCCGCTCAATCCGGCAGAGGCACTGGTTCTGGGTGGAGCCTTCCTGTTGCACGACGCGGCCCATTGCCGCGCCGCCTATCCTGGCGGACTCGCCCAATTGCAAACAACTGCGGAATGGCATGACTCGGCGGCGCAACGCAAACTGGACCCAGCCACGCTGATGGAAGGGGACAAGGACTTCCAGGCCGTACTGTTCGACACGCTACGCACATTGCATCCGCGCCAAGCCCACGAACTCCCCTTTGCTGAATGGAAAGACAATGACGGCACAACGCTACGCCTCTTCCCCGACGACGAGTTACGCGATGCCTATGGCGACCTGATCGGGCAAATAGCCCAAAGCCACTGGTCACATCCGCACGAACTGGAAGTATTTGCCAAAAGCACGGTCACCGCGCCAAGCTGCCTGAGCCCGGCAAGCTGGACGGTTGATCCACTCAAGCTGGCCATCCTGCTGCGCGTTTCCGATGCCTGCCACATGGATGCCAAGCGCGCCCCGCGTTTCCTGATGCTGCTCAAACAGCCGCAAGACGTATCGAGCCAGCACTGGCGTTTTCAGTCCAAGTTGCATCAAGTGAAATGCGACAGCGAGCGTGAAGAACTCATCTTTTCCGGTAGCCCCTTCCCGGCCAGCGAACAAACTGCGTGGTGGCTGGCCTACGACGCCGCCTGCTTGGCCGACCGGGAATTGAGTGCCGCCGACAGTCTGTTGCGCGACCATCACATCGAACGCCTAGCGGTACGCGAAATTGCCGGCATCAAAAGCCCGCAAAGCTTTGCCCGCCAGGTTCCGACCAAAGACTGGTACCCGGTCGACACCTCGCTGCGCATCAGCAACATCCAGTCGGTCGTCGAACGCTTCGGGGGCGAAAAGCTTTACGGCGACAAACCCTGGCTGGCCCTGCGCGAACTGATCCAGAACGCCCGCGACGCCATCCACGCCGCCCGCAGCCTGGGCTATCTGAACGAAGAAGAAGGTGAAATCGAAGTCGCCATCGAGGATGCCGACGACGGCCACTGGCTGCATGTAACGGACAACGGCATCGGCATGAGCCGTTATGTGCTGACCGAAGTCCTGCTCGACTTCGGTCATTCCCTCTGGCGCAGCGCCGATCTGAGCGGAGAATGGAGCGGACTGGCGGCGAGTGGATTCGAGGCCGTTGGGCAGTTCGGGATCGGATTTTTCTCGGTGTTCATGCTGGGTGAAAAGGTTCGTGTTTGTACGAGACGCTGCGAAACAAAGGAAAATGAAGGTCAGAACTGGCAACTAGAATTCAGCTCCGGGACTGAGAGCCGGCCACTATTACGAGAGCCCCCTGCCAGAGAAAAACTAAAGCGATCAGGCACCCGGATTTCGGTTTCCCTGACAGCAGAAAAACGCGCTCAGCTCTGCCTCAAGGATTCAGCCCCCTGGAGTGGCGAACAAACACTTAGCATCTTTCAAACCTGCGCCCATCTAGCACCTGCCCTTGACATAAACCTGTTCGTTCAAGAAGAAGGCCAAAAACTGCAGGTCGTATCAGCCAACGACTGGGAATCCTTGTCGCAACAACAACTACTGGAACGCATCGCTCCCTTTTTCTATCATGACGAAAATCGCAAGCACTTTAAAGACTGGTTACATCTGACAGAACTACGGGCTGATGATGGCAAATTAATTGGCCGCTGCGCCATTTCTAGCCACTTTCGAGGAAAAGCAGCACTCGGTGTCACCAAAGGTATTTTTGCTGGCTATGTGGAAGGCATGACGGGACTGATCCATTCCAAACCACAAGCTGACTTAGCACGCCAAACTGCCCTGCCAAACATAAACAAACGAGACCTTCAGGCTTGGGCTGAAAAACAAATGGTCTTACTCAAGCAACTGAATCAACTTAATTCGGGACGTAGTAGGGTTTTGGCTGAATACGGTTCAAGCCATAAAAATCTAATTATCGGAACTTTTGGCGGCAAAGAAATCTCGCAAGAGGATTTCACAGAACGGCTAAAAACCATAAGTCACTTTGTCGTTCACGATGGGGATGTGGGCTTTGACGGCGACGATGACGTCAAAGAAAGTGAATTTGAAGATTTTGTAGCTAGTTCTAACCTGCTTCAACTGTCTAGTAGTGGCTTTTTTGGTTCGAAACCTTCATGGCTCAACGAGACTCCCAGGAATGGAATTGATGACGGATCATGGTCTATTGGAAGCGCCTTCCAAGAGGCAGTTACTTCTGCTTGGGAAAATAAAACCAACAAATCTGAGAAGCTAAAGCTGGCTACAGTTGGGCACGTTGAAGGAACGAGAATTGAGCGGTTCTGCGAGATTTATACTCGTTAATTCATCTAATGCCGACGTAACCAAACTGACCTCTCAAAAACATTGCTCTAAATGCCCGAACTAATCCTCTACACCTCCGAAGACGGCAACACCAGCATCAAGCTACGCGCCGAGGACGGCACGGTCTGGCTCTCGCAACAGGAAATGGCCGAGTTGTTCGCGACCAGCATCCCGAACATCAACCAGCATGTGCGCAAGATTCTGGCCGAGGGCGAGCAAACCGAGGCAACTATTAAGTCTCGCTTAATAGTTCAAAACGAAGGCAGCAGAAGCGTTCGGCGCAAAACCATGATGTATAGCCTGCCGCTGATCCTGGCCGTCGGCTACCGGGTGCGCTCGGCGCGCGGCACGCAGTTCCGGCAGTGGGCGACGCGGCATCTGAACGAATTTCTGGTCAAGGGCTTCGTCATGGACGATGCCCGGTTGAAGGACCCAGCCGGCTGGGATTATTTCGACGAATTGCTGGCGCGTATCCGCGATATCCGGAGTTCGGAGAAGCGCTTCTACCAGAAAGTGCGCGACATTTACGCAACGGCGGTCGATTACGACGGCAAGAGCGAGGCGGCGCAATTGTTCTTCAAGAAGGTGCAGAACAAGATGCTGTGGGCGATCACAGGCCAGACGGCCGCCGAGCTGATTGCCGCGCGGGCCGATGCCGGGGCGCCGAACATGGGGCTGACCACATGGGCCGGCGCTCAGGTTCGCCAGAAGGATGTGACGATAGCCAAGAATTACCTGAATGCCGAGGAAATCGACGAGCTAAATCGCATCGTCACCATGTATCTGGAATTTGCCGAGGATCAGGCGCGGCGCCGCAAGTCCATGACGATGGCCGATTGGGCTAGCAGGCTTGATGCCTTCCTTAGCTTCAACGAGCGCGAGGTTCTGACGCATGCCGGCAAGCTGCGCGCCGAGGTAGCTGAAAAGTTGGCACAGGAACGTTACGAAACATTTGCCGCCGGTCGCCGCCAGGAAGCCGTGCGCCTTGCCGATACTGATGATTTGCAAACATTGGAAGCGTTGCAAAAGCGGGGCCTTACCCACGAAAACGATACCTGAACCGAAGTAATAAATCCGCGCCAAACCGTGCCAGCAACCTACCGCGTACTACCGAACACCGGTCATTGCCACGGTCAACCGAAAAAAACAGCCAAATTTCAAATCGCTCGCCGCACGCGAAAAGACCGCCGGCCGCTCTGCTAAAATCGCCGGTTCGAATTTCCGGCGCCGGCCGATTGCTCATCGGCGCCCGTCCCGTGGAGAAAACGCAATGTACCAGTCCCCCCTCATCCAGGATCTGCACGATCGCGGCCTGATCGCCCAGATCACCGACGCCCAGGCGCTCGACAAACTGCTGACTGAGGAATCGGTAACGCTTTATTGCGGCTTCGACCCGACGGCGGACAGCCTGCATCTCGGCCATCTGGTGCCGGTGCTCATCCTCAAGCGCTTCCAGGAAGCCGGCCACAAGCCCATCGCGCTGGTCGGCGGCGCCACCGGCATGATCGGCGACCCGAGCTTCAAGGCAACCGAACGCAAACTGAACACGCCGGACGTGATCGCCACCTGGGTCGACAAGATCCGCGGCCAGGTTGAACCCTTCCTCAAGTTCGACGGCGCCAACCCGGCCATCATGGCCAACAATTACGACTGGTTCGGCGGCATGAACTGCCTCGAATTCATGCGCGACATCGGCAAGCATTTCTCGGTCAATGCCATGATCAAGAAGGAATCCGTGCAGCAGCGCCTGACGCGTGAAGACCAGGGCATTTCCTACACCGAGTTCTCGTATAGCCTGCTGCAGGGCTACGACTTCGCCGAGCTCAACAAACGCTACGGCTGCGTGCTGCAGATCGGCGGTTCCGACCAGTGGGGCAACATCGTCGCCGGCACCGACCTGACCCGCCGCCTGCATCAAAAGCACGTCTTCGGCCTGACCCTGCCGCTGATCACCAAGGCCGACGGCACCAAGTTCGGCAAGACCGAATCCGGCGCCATCTGGCTTGACCAGAAAAAGACCTCGCCCTACGCCTTCTACCAGTTCTGGCTGAACACCAGCGATGCCGACGTCTACAAGTTCATGAATTTCTTCACCTTCCTGCCGGTCGCCCGAATTGCCGAGATCGAAGCCGCCGACAAGGCCAGCGGTACCAAGCCCGAAGCCCAGCGCATCCTGGCCGAAGAAGCCACTCGCCTGGTGCATGGTGAAGTCGCCCTGATGGCCGCTCGCCGCATCACGGAGTGCCTGTTCAGCGGCCAACTCGCCGACCTGACCGAAAACGACCTCGAACAACTGGCCCAGGACGGCATGCCGGGCGTGCAGATCGACAAGGCCAACGCCGGCTTGATCGACGCCCTGGTCGCGGCCGGCCTGGCCAAATCGAAATCCGAAGCCCGCACTTTCATTCAGAGCGGCAGCGTTGCCATCAATGGCCACAAAGCCGAGGCGCTGGACCATGTCATCGGTGGCGATGAGCTGCTCTACGACCGTTTCACCATCCTGCGCCGGGGCAAGAAGAACTACGGTCTGGTCAGCTGGCAATAAGCACTCGCCGCCTCGCTTGAGGCAGAAAAGTCCCCCGCCGTGCTGCAATACGGTTCAGTTAGGGAAAACCTCGGGGGTTTGTCGTTCCCGCGAAAGCGGGAACCGAGTAAATGCGTGATGCCTGGATTCCCGCCTTCGCGTGAATGACGCTTAACTGGACCGTATCGCCCCCCAAGCTCCGGATGCAGGGAGAGAAATTAGTGTTTCCCTGACCCGCTCGCCGGCACGAGAAATCGGGCTGCCGCCATGGCAACGGGATGAATTATCATCACGCCCATGAAAATCCTCATCGTCGATGACGAGCCCGCCATCTCTGAAACGCTGGCCTACGCGCTGCGCAGCGACGGCTTCACCGCCGAAAGCTGCACCCTCGGCGCCCAGGCGCTGACGCTGCTCGGTGCTGGCGGCCACGACCTGGTCGTGCTCGACGTCGGCCTGCCCGACATGAGCGGTTTCGATGTCTGCCGTGCCCTGCGCCGCCATTCCGATGTACCGGTGCTGTTCCTGACGGCCCGTTCCGACGAAGTGGATCGCATCGTCGGCCTTGAACTGGGTGGCGATGATTACGTCGCCAAGCCTTTCAGCCCGCGTGAAGTGGTGTCGCGCATCCGCGCCATCCTGCGCCGACTCAATCCCGAGCCGCGCCTCGCTGCCGCCGTTCCGGCGACGCCAAGCCGTTTTGCCATCGACCGCGATGGCTTGCGCATCGCCTACCATGGCCACTGGCTCAACCTGACACGCTACGAATACCTGTTGCTGGCGCTGCTGCTCGAACGCCCCGGCCGCATCCTGAGCCGCAACCAGATCATGGAAACCGTCTGGCAGGACGGCGGCGAAAGCCTGGAACGCACGGTCGACACCCATATCAAGACCTTGCGCGGCAAGCTGCGCGGGCTACGCCCCGACGAGGATGTCATCGTCACCCACCGCGGCCTCGGCTACAGCGTCGCCGGGTAAGGCTGCCGTGAATATTTCCGTCCGCCTCTTTTTCGGCTATTTCCTGGTTGTCGGCCTGGCCGCCTGGTTTGTCCTCAACACCTTCACCCGCGAAACCGAACCCGGCATCCGCCAGGCCACCGAAGAAACGCTGGTCGATACCGCCCATGTCCTGGCCGAAATGGCGGCGCTGGAACTCTCGGCCGGGCGCATCGGCCAGGGGCCCTTTGCCGACGCAGTCCGGGCTGCCATCCGGCGCAGCCCGCAAGCCGACATTGCCGGCGTGCACAAGGAAAGCATCGATTTCCGCATCTACGTTACCGATGCCCACGGCATCGTCCTCTACGACTCCAAACAGGCGGCGCTTGGTGAAGATTTCTCGCACTGGCGCGACATTGCCCGCGTCCTGCACGGCGAATACGGCGCCCGCCAGACCCGCGAAGACCCTTACGACCCCACCTCGTCGGTCATGCACGTCGCCGCGCCCATCTTTTGGCAGGGCGAACTGATCGGGGTTCTGTCGCTGGCCAAGCCGATGTCCTCGGTCGCCCCCTACGTCAATCGGGCCGCCGAGCGCGTCAAGCAATCCGGCCTGCTGCTGCTCGCCGCCACGGCAGCGATCGGCCTCTTTTTCTCCGGCTGGCTGACCTGGTCGATCAACCGCCTGCGCGCCTACGCCCGCGATGTAGCCGAGGGGCGCAAGGTCGAACCGCCGACCGGCGGCGGCCATCAGTTTTCCGAACTGGCCCGCGCCCTGGCCCAGATGCGCGAACGCCTCGAAGGCAAGCAATACGTCGAGAAATACGTACAGAACCTGGCGCACGAAATGAAAAGCCCGCTCACCGCGGTGATCGGTGCCGCCGAAATCCTCGAAGGCGACCCGCCCGCCGACGACCGCCGTCGCTTCGCCGACAGCATCAGCGAACAGGCCCGCCGCCTGCAGGCGATCATCGACCGCATGCTGATGCTGGCCCGGGTCGAGCAACTGCAGTCACCGGAAGGCATTGCGGGGCTCGACCTGGAAAAGCTGCTCAAGACCTGCATTGCCCTGCGCCGCCAGCAACTCGATGCCCGCCACCTCGATTGCCGGTTAGATGCCGCCACCGCCGCCAATATCCATGGCGACGCCTTCCTGCTGCAACAGGCCGTCCTCAACCTGCTCGACAACGCCATTGAGTTCGCGCCAGAAGGCAGCCGCATCGAAATCAGCCTGCAGGCCACCGACGAACATGCCGAAATCAGCATCCGCGACCACGGTGCCGGCGCCCCCGACTATGCCCTGCCGCAGATTTTTGAGCGCTTCTACTCCCTGCCCCGCCCGGCGACCGGCCGCAAAAGTACCGGTCTGGGGCTGGCGCTGGTGCGGGAAGTTGCCCGCCTGCACGGTGGCGAGGCGAGCTTCGAGAATCACCCGGAAGGCGGCGGGTTAGCGCGGATTCGGCTGCCGAACAATTAACCCGGCAATCAAATCCTTCACTCCCGCGCAGGCGGGAGTCCAGGCTTGAACTGGATTCCCGCTTTCGCACCCCAAGGGTACTTCCTGCGCCGGAAGCAAGTTCCTTGGCGGGACGGGGCGCGGGAATGACCGATGTCTCGGGAAATTGATGACCAGTTTGTGAATTAGCCAACAGCATCCCGCCGAAAATGCGTCAGACGCACATCGACGGTCAGCGACAGCGCCATCAGCGCGGCCGCCCGCGCCTTGCCCTCGGCACTGGCCCGAAACAAATGCGGGGTCATCGCCAGCAGATCGGCGATCTGTTCCGCCCCGGAAATATCCACGGAAAAACGGACGCTTTCGCCGGGCTGGCGGGTAAAACCGGCCGGCACCTGAACCTCGCCGACACGCTCCGGCTTCAGGCTCGGGTAGATGATCTCGCGCAGTTCCCGCAGATGATCCGGCCCGGCATCGACTTGCAGCAAAAGGCCGCCCGGTTTGAGCACCCGGGCAAACTCGGCATAGACCGGAAAGCCGAACATGCACAGCACCCGGTCCAGCGTGCCAGACAGCACGGGCAGATTGGCATTGCTGCCGACCACCCAGTTTGGCCGCTTGTCCTGTTTGGCCGCGGAGAGGACAGCCCACTTGGAAATATCCAGCCCGAGCACGGCCAGCCTTTGGCCGCTCCCGACCGCTGCGGCCAGCTGGCGCAGGTAGTAACCCTCGCCGCTGCCGGCATCAAGACAACTGAGCCTTGCATCGGGCAGCAAATCGGCCAGCACGGCCCGGCTGACCGCTGCGGCGATCGGCTGGTAGTAACCGGCATTGAGAAAACGCCGGCGGGCCGCCACCATCTCCTTGCTGTCACCCGGATCATGCGAGCGCTTTTTCTGGACCGGCAACAGATGGGTATAGCCCTGGCTGGCAATGTCGAAACTGTGGCCGGCGGCACAACACCATGCCGCGCCGTTACGGGACAAGGGAGCGCCGTCCAGAGGGCAGGCCAGCGCCAGGAAAGGGATAATGTTCATTGATTCAACGACCTGACGGCCGGACAAAATAGGGAAGGCGATGTGCTGCGCGGCACCGCAGCCGGCGCCCGGCAGACCAAGCTGTCGTCCCCGATGGTAGCGCGATTTACGCGCAATTCGCAGGTTTGGCCGACGGATACGCAGGGCAATTGGATGAAGGTGAAAAACCAGCCCCTCGCCCCGCTTGCACCCCAAAGGTAGTTCCTGCGGGGTGCGGGGCTGTTTTGGCACTTCAAAACTGAAATACGCCCCCTCGCCCCAGCCCTCTCCCCCAACAAGTTGGTGGAGAGGGAGTGGTTTTTCACGCGAATGGCATTCGTGCGATTGCCCTTTGCCCCGCCCAACTTCACCCCGACTTCACACAGCTTCACCGTCGCTTCGACAGGCGTTCACGCAACATGCCGACACTGAGCTCACTTTCACACAAGGGAGCCACAAATGGACAAGAAACTGCTCTTCAAGATTGCCGCGATCTGCTTCATGTCGCTGTTGCTGCTTGTGCCGCTGGGCCTGATCGAAGGCCAGATCCGCGACCGCAGCCAACGCCAGAACGAGGTGCAGGCCAGCATTGCCAACAGCGCGGCCGGCGAACAGACGCTGGTCGGGCCGGTGATCGAGCTACGTTATCGCGAACAGGTCGAGGTGCTGATTCCCGAGGGCGAGGCCGGACAAGCAGGAAAAACCCGGCAGCAGGTGGTCGAGCGGACCTTGATGCTGCCGCCGGAAAAGCTCGTCATGGCGGGCGAAACGGTGGTCGAGACGCGCAACCGGGGCATCTACCAGGCCCGGCTGTTCCGCCTCGGCCTGGCCACCAGTGGGCATTTCGTCATCAAGCCACTGAGCGAGGCAGCCAGCGGCGGGCGCATTCTGGAAGCGAGCGCCCGGCTGGTGCTCGGCATTGCCGACCCGCGCGGCGTCAATAACGACCCCGAGGTGATGATCAACGGCAAGGCGCATCGTTTTGCCTCACCGGGCAGCAAGGGCAAGGGCGATCAGGAATCTGCCATCCGCCGGCTGAGCATTGACCTCGGCCGGCTCGACCTCCAGCGCGAAAGCCGTTTCGAATTCAGCTTTCCGCTGCAACTGACCGGCACCGCCCGGCTGGCCATCGCCCCGACCGGCGAATCGAATGAGATTGAACTGAAATCGGCCTGGCCACACCCGAATTTCGGCGGCCGCTTCCTGCCCAACAGCCGCACAGTGAGCAAGGATGGCTTTGGCGCCCGCTGGGAAATCTCGCATCTGGCCCGTAATTTCGAGGCGACGCTGAACCCGGCGCGCGGCGAAGTGCTGAGCATCGATTTCGTCGATCCGGTCAATGTCTATCTGCAATCCGAACGGGCCGTCAAATACGGCGTGCTGTTCATCGTGCTGACCTTTGCCGGGTTCTTCCTGACTGAAATCCTGCGCCGCTCGCCGATCCACCCGATGCAATACCTGCTGGTCGGCCTGGCGCTGGCCATCTTCTTCCTGCTACTGATCGCCTTCTCCGAGCACCTGCCCTTCTACGCCGCTTATGGCTTGTCGGCCGTCGCCTGTATCGGGCTGATCGCCACCTATCTGGCCGGTGCGCTTGGCGGAATGCGACAGGGCCTGGCCTTCGGTGCCGGACTGACCGGCCTTTACGGCGTGCTCTACGGCGTGCTGCTGTCCGAGGACAACGCCTTGCTGATGGGCAGCGTGCTGCTCTTCCTTGCACTCGGCACCACCATGCTCGCCACCCGCCGACTCGACTGGTACCGCCTCGGCGCCCAGCTCAACCCTGACAGCGAAGCCGACTAGCCATGAAACGGTCCCTGACCATCAGGCCGGCCGGCAAGGCCGCCGGCCTTTTCCTTCGCCTGCTCCCCCTGCTCTTTTCGCTGTTGCTGCTCGGCCTCGCCTGGCACCTGAAACACCCGTTGATGTATTGGCTGCGCCACGTCGAAACGCCGTTGCTGCTTGCCTTGGCGATAGCCGGGCTGGTCTGGCGCGGCGGCTTTCCGGGGCGATTGCTGGTGGTTTTGCTGCTCGCGGTCATCGTCGTCACGCTGCTTCGTGAAGGCGAATACCAGATGCAGCGGGCCGCCGTGCTGAGCAGTGGCGAAAGCATGCAGGCCGTGGGCGGCCATTTCATCGTCGGCTACACCGATTTCGCAGAAGTGCGAACGCTGGCGGAGCGCGGCCTGATCGGCGGCGTTTATCTGGCCAAACGTAACCTGCGCGGTCGCACGCTGGCCGAGGTGGCGGGCGACATCGCCGCGCTGCAGGCCATCCGCCAGCGCGCCGGGCTGCCGCCACTGATCGTTGCCGGCGATCAGGAAGGCGGCCCGGTTTCGCATCTTTCACCGCTGCTCGAAGCCATGCCGCCGCTGGCCAGCCTGGTCGGTGCGGGTGACCAGGGCTGGCGCGCCCGGCGCTACGGCGCGCAGCAAGGGCAAGGGCTGAGCGCGCTCGGCGTCAATCTCAATTTCGGCCCGGTCGTCGACCTGCGACCAGCCGGTGCCGACCACCCGCACGACCGCCTGACCCGGCTCTCGGCCCGCGCCATCGCCGCCGACCCGGCCACCGTTGGCAGCGTTGCGGCGGGTTACATCGACGGCCTGAGCGAACGCGGTGTTCGCGCGACACTGAAGCACTTCCCGGGTCTTGGCCGGGTCAGGCAGGACACCCATCTACGCCCGGCGCGACTGGACGAATCGCCGGCCGCGCTGGCCGCCGACTGGCAACCCTTCCGCCAACTGGCCAGCCATCCCGGCGCAGCCATCATGCTCGGCCACGTCACGCTATCCGCCATCGACCCGCAACACGCTGCCTCGCACTCGGCCGCGGTGGTCGATGGCCTGCTGCGCAGCGAGTGGGACTACGACGGGGTACTGATTACCGACGACCTCAACATGGGCGCGGTCTACGATCTGGGCATCGGCCGGGTGGCCAGCGAAGCACTGGCGGCCGGCGTTGATCTGGTGCTGGTTTCCTACGATCCACGCCAGGTCTATCGCGCCATCTACGCGGCAGCCCAGGCGCTGGAGCGGGGCGAAATCCCCCGTTCCCGCTTGCAGCAAAGCGAGCGGCGCCTGGCCGACTTCATCCCGCTGCCGATGGCCTGATCGACGCTTTGCTCGCCTTCGGTCTAGCCAAGTCCAAATTGGAAGCACGCAGCGTCATCCAGAGTGGCAGCGTGACGATCAACGCTCGCCAAGCGGAAGCTATCGAGCACCTGATCCACCGGCGCGGAACGTCTGTTTGGCCGCTACCCCATCCAGCGCCGCGGCAAGAAGAACGACGGACTGGTGGGCTGGCGCCAGGATGCGCTTTCGGTTCAATCAGGCGCGTCTGGCAAGCGGACCCTGAAATCTGCCCGTCGACTTATCGTCCCTCCCAGGTTTGCCGCCTGCGGGTAGCGATAATCGACAATTGAAAACGACAATCCAGACGCGCTATTCCAGGAAGGATTCCACAGCACGCCCCAGCGGCCTTCTTCTGCAAAGTTATCCATGCCAGGCAAATAGATGCGAAACACCCCCTTGACGCGGCCATCGCGGGCAAATCTGTAGATGATCAATTGCGCCTTCCCGGCACGCTTGATAGCCACCACCGCGTGCGTATCACATACCACTGATTGCAACCCTGCCTGATTATCGGGAAATTCAATTTGCGCAGCCCCTTCGCTGCCTTCGGCATGGATGATGAATCGCGCGCCAACCAGTGATTTTGCCCCCGCATGCTCGTCACCATGCCAGCGATACCATGGCCGCATCGCGCTGACCACACCCTGGCAGCTATTGCTCAGGTAGCCCGGCGCAAACCACTTGCCATTCGCATTGAAAAATTCCGTTCCCGAAATTTCCTCAAGCGCTGCCGAACTTGATAGCGCTTCGGCAACCAATCCGACCGCCTGTTTCTCCGCAAATTCAATGCCCTCGCTGCCTTTGCTGGAGTCTCGATCAGCGAGAGGATTCATGCTGGCACAGGAATCCTCGGCACTGGCCAGAAGCCGGCCAATCTCCCCGAGCGCCACACCCTGGTGAATGGTGCCCGAGGCATCGCGCCTGGATTTTTCCGGTTCGGCGATCACGCCCCCGCTGGACAAACGCACATCGCGAACATTTTGCAAAAGGTTCACCTTGAGCGCCATTGGAAGCTGTTCTGGCGGCATGGTCTCCCAACGGCCACGACGATAAGACATGGCAACGAGACCACTGCCTGGAAAACCGAAGCGGTGGCATGAGCGCCAATCCCTCAGCGGCAGCACGACCGTGGGATGGCCATCCACGACATCCAGAGTCACCGGGACGTGATCGAAGTAACCAATTCGCTCAAGCGACCACGCCAGGTGCTCGCCTTGATGGGTAAATCGAATCACTTGCGACGCAATCGGCCCACGACCAGAACGAGCCCATTCGTCCCTACCAATATCAATACTTCTCTCGACGGCTATGGCCTCGCCTTTGGCTAACGGAACCTCCTCGCGCCATGAAACGGTATCCGAGCAAGCACCCAGCGTGAGGAATGCGGCAAACAGGATTGATAAACGCAAGCCATGAGCAGTTCGCATGGACGAAGCCAAAAAAAATGACCCTCACATTATCCGGCTTCAAGTCTTCCAATGCTCACCCAAGACTTCGCAGGCAAATCAAGGGCAGGCCACGGCATCCTTCGCCAGCTACGGCCGACCGCCAAAAACGGCCAAATCCGTATTTTTCCCCTCGGCCTTGCTCACTCGCCCCGAATCAATGCCACCAGATCCTCCGTCGAAGGCAGGGCCGACGCCTCACCCTCGGCCAGAATGCTGTCGGCCAGCGCCCGCTTGTCGTGATGTAGGTCGACGATACGTTCCTCGATGGTGCCCTTGCTGACCAGCCGATAGACCGTCACCGGACGCAGTTGGCCGATGCGGTGGGCGCGCCCCATGGCCTGGTCTTCGGCGGCTGGATTCCACCACGGGTCGGTAATCACAACATAGTCGGCGGCAGTGAGATTCAAGCCGAAGCCGCCGGCTTTCAGGCTGATCAGGAAAAGATCTCCCTCGCCGGCCTGAAACGCTGCGACACGCTTGCTGCGTTCGGCCGCCGGGGTGGCGCCATCAATGTATTGATAGGCAATTCCGGCAGCATCGAGCGGCGCGCGCAAAATCTGCAGAAAGTCGACAAACTGACTGAAGACCAGCGTCTTGTGGCCATTGGCGGTCAGTTCAATGGCCAACTCTGCAAAGGCCTGCACCTTGGCGCCAGCGATGCCGAATTCCGGGCTGGGCAAACGCGGATCGCAAGCGGCGCGGCGCAATTTGGTCAATTGGGCGAGGATGTTGAATCGGGCCTGCCCGGCTTGGGCACCCCCTGCCGCTTCGCTCAGTTCGCTGACCTCTTGCATCGCGTGCCGGCGCAAGGCTTCATAATGCGCGGCCTCGGCCGCCTCGGGCACCACCGAAAGAATCAGCTCGGTACGTGGCGGCAGATCCTGCAAGACCTGGCCTTTGGTCCGGCGCAAGACAAAGGGGCCGATCAGGCGTTTGAGCACGTGTTGGGCGTCGCGGTCGCGGTTACGCTCGATGGGCGTGGCAAAACGTTCGTTGAAACGGCCGATGGTGCCGAGCAGCCCCGGATTGGCGAAGCGCATGATCGACCACAGTTCGGCCAGGCGGTTTTCGACCGGGGTACCGGAAAGGGCCAGACGGAAGTCCGCTGGCAGGTCGAAGACTGCCTGCGAGCGCTTGGCAGCGGCGTTCTTGATGGCCTGCGCTTCGTCGGCAACCAGCGTATGCCAGTGACGCCCGGCGAAACGCTCCTGCGCCAGTTGCAACAAGGTGTAGGAAACGATCAGCACATCCTGCGGCCCGGCCTTGCTCACCAAAGCTTCACGCTCCGCCTCGCCGGCCTCGCTGTAGATACGCACATTGAGGCTGGGCGCGAAGCGCGTGGCCTCGGCCAGCCAGTTGCCGCACACCGAGGTCGGCGCGATAACCAGCGTTGGGCCGGCGGCGGCACGTTCAAGCATGACGGCAAGCGCTTGCAGCGTCTTGCCCAGCCCCATGTCGTCAGCCAGACAGCCTCCCATCCCGGCAGCGGCCAGGCGCATCGCCCACTGATAGCCCTCCTCCTGATAGGCCCGCAGTTCGGCCTGCAGCGATTTGGGCAACACAGGGATTTCTGCCTGGGCACTGCGCAGGCGCTCGATGGCCTGACGGAAATCGGCACCGGCGTCGAGATCGGTGCCATCGAGTATTTCATCGAGCCAGGCGGCAGCAATCTGCGGCACCTTGCTCCCCTGTTTGTCTGCCTCAGTCACGGCGGCGAGGTCGAGCAGCTTTTGCTTGAGCGAACGGGTCAGCGCGGCGTAAACCCCATCGCCCATCGGAATGAAGCGGCTCTTTTCACGCGCCGCAGCCAGCAAGGTTTCCAGTTGCACGACCAGGCCTTCGTCAATGCCGGCCTGCCCGGCAACACGAAACCAGTCGCGCTCGCGGCTGACCTTGATGCCCAGCTGGCCGGGATCGACCGTGACGACGCGTATTTTCTTGCCTTTCGGCCAGTCGACCGCAGCAATCGCCGGCAAACCGGGCAGGACTTCGACCAGTTCCAGCGCCTGTTCGGGGTCTTCGACCAGCCATTCATTATCCGCCTCACTGTCTTCCAGAAACGGGAAAGCATCGAGGACCGTTTCGAGGTGGTGTTTTTCGACAGCCAGATCGCGTTGCGTGCCCAGCGTTTCGGCACCAATCGCCGCCATCAGGCGAACCCGGCCGCTGCCGGCTGGCAGGCGCGGGCCGTCCTCGCCCAGGGGCGCGACCACCAGGCGCAGGGAAAGGAAATCGCCGACCGGCGCCAACTCGGCACGCAGGCGAGATTCGGGCTGCACCTGACGTGAGGCCTGGGCAGAATCGGCGTGCACCTGAAAGTGCCCGGACAGTGCTTGCAGCGTCTTCTGCAGTTCAGCCTGGGCGGCTGCTTCTTTGGCCGGCACGGCAAAACGGCCGGAAACCAGTTGCGCTGCACGGCGCTGGGCCGGCGTATAGCGCACCAGGCGAACACGCTGCGGCGAGTCGACCAGCAGCGTAATCAGCCGTAGCGCCTCGGCATCCCGGCGTTCTTCGGCATCGTAGTAGTAGGCGCCCTCGGGCTCAAGGCGCAGTGGCGGGGTCAGCTGCATGACGAATTTGTCGCCCTGGCGCACCACCTCCATTTCCGGCGGCGCTTCGACCAGATCGATCAACTGCCCCGGCGCACTCGCCAGCGCCAGCGCTGGATGACCAACCAGGGCGGCAATGGCCGCCGCCAGATCAAAATAGAAGCGCTTGGCGTAATGGCGCTCGGCACGCAGGCAGCGCGCCACTTTGGCGTCCCACGGCGGCAGGTCTTGGTTGGCCGCCAGTTTGCCCAGGCTGAGGGCTTTCGGTGCGCTCCAGCCGCGCGCGTTGCGCTTTTGCTCAAAGGGCGTGATGCCATCGATTTCCCCGTGCTTGCCGAGGCTGATTTGCCACAACACACGCGACTTGTCGCAGGCTGTGCTGCTGGCCTCAGCGGCAACCCCCTCGGTAGCGAGCGCTTGCAGCGCCGACAACACTTCACGCCAATGCTCGCCATGCCTGACGACAAAAAAGCCGGCCGGCGGTTCGCCGCCTTCGAGGACCGTCACGGCCCCCTCCAACAGGCGACTCAGCGCCAGCAGTTCCAAATCTTCAAAACAGCGGCGCAAACCTTGCAGGAGCATCCCGCTACGCAATGATTTCTGCAATTTTTCCGGCAAGGCTATGGCATCCGGACCCAGCCAAGCCGCTAGCAACACCTTCCAGAAAGTGCCTGATGACAAACGCTCGTGCGCCGACGATTCCAGCGAAAAGGCACTGGCAACCAGCGAAGCCTTGCCCAGGCGAGTGTCCAGGGCATTGACCCAGCGTCCCCACGGATCATGCGCACTGGGCTCGCGCTTGCCGGACTCGCCAACACAGTATTTCCGAGCCAGCTCCAGATGTTTCGGCGCCCCCTGGGCAAGCAGTGCCAGAGGATAAAGCCAGGTGAGACTGGCCGGAAACAGATATTTTCGAGCGCCGGTTTCCGCCTGCCGCTGCTTGATTGCCGCTTCAAAAGCTTTCTGCCCGGCTTCCCACTGGCCTTCGAGAATGAGCCTCCCGGCGCGCAGTGCATTCGCGCTGCCATCATCCAGCCCTTCAAGCGCCTGCTCCACCACTGCGCCCTTGCCTTGCTGCAGGGCAAGATCTGCCAACACCAGCCGTAACCCCACCGACATTTCAGCCGGCCGCACCGCCAAAGCCTCAAATGCCCAGGCAACGACCGGCTGATAAACCCCCATCCAATGGACCGCGAAAGAGAAGGTCGCCTTGTACGCCAAATCATCCCGCAAGACGGGATCAATGCGATTAAACCCTTCGACATCAAACGGGAGGAGCACCGCCAAAGCAAGGATCGTTGGCCATTCGTGATAGCGCTCGACCACTGTTTTGATCGGTGACAACACTGCCGCATCGGCACCGGACAGCAACAACGCACGGACCAGCGCGATCGCCGTTCCCGGTCGGCCGCCCGACCAGTAATAGCTTGGACGTTGCAGGCTGATTCCTTCGAAATCGGCAATCTGCTGCGCCAGACGATTGCCGTCCGGCCCGGCCAGCAACTCGCGGTAGAGCGCGATACGCAAAGAATCGACCAGATGAAAATAGCCGGGACGATTAGCCTCCTCGACCAGCAGCCCTTTGGCCTTGAACTCGCCGATCGCCGCCTTGACCGCCACCGCCGTAAAACGTTTGCCCGTTTCAGTTGAAGCACCCGATTTTGTCAGCAGGTTGAATAAATCGGTCTGCGTGCGAAACGTCCATAACAAGGCACTGGCCAGCGCCACACGCTTGGCGTCGGCAGACAAGCCGTAACTGGGCAAGGAGACAGGCCGTGGACTGACGGGAGAGGGACCAAACAAATCGCCGGACATGGTCAAAGGCACTCGGGAAGAAATTGCAGATTATGAACGCTTGCCAAACTCAGGGCCATTTTCAGGACAAATGTTAAAATCGCGGCCCCTGTTTCATTCCGATCGCCCGATGCGCCAGCTGATTCTCGACTTGCTGCCCGAAAGCCCGCCCACGCTGGATAACTTCGTCGCCGGCGGCAATGCGGAAACGGTTGCCCTGTTCACCGAATGGCTGGCCGGCACGCGCACCGACACCTCGTTCTGCCTGTGGGGTGAAGCCGGATCGGGGTGTTCGCACTTGCTGCAGGCGAGCGGCTTTGCCTATGTCGACGCGGCACTCGACCCGGCACTGAAGACCGCCCCGGCGGCCGAGCAACTGGCGGTCGACCACGTCGAAGCGCTGAACGAAACCGGCCAGATCGCGCTGTTCAACCATTTCAACCGCCTGAAAATGGCCTCGGGCATGCTGTTGACGGCAGCAGGCCAGCCGCCAGCCCACCTGGCCTTGCGTGAAGACCTGCGGACCCGTTTGGGTTCCGGCCTGATCTGCCGCCTGCAACCGCTGTCCGACGCCGAAAAGGCCGCTGCGCTGAGCGTCCAGGCCAGGGAACGCGCCCTGAAGCTGACGCCGGAACTGATCGATTACCTGATGCGCCATGCCCCGCGCGACATGCGCACGCTGTCGAGCATCATCGTCGCCCTCGACCAATACACGCTGGAACAGAAGCGCGCCGTCACCCTGCCGCTGCTGCGCGAATTGCTGCAGGCACCGCAAGTCTGAGGCCGGCCTGATCGTTACACCATCGCAGCATCATTCGAGGGAGAACGCATGAGTCACAGCAAGTCACCGACCGGAAGCTGCCTGGTCTGCGGCAAGTCCTTCCCGGTGCGCGAGCTGATCGCCGCCCCGCTGGTTCGCGACAACATCGCCAACGATATCCGGGCCGACCACCCCGACTGGTCGCCGGCCAGCAAGATTTGCCAGCAAGACCTCGCCCGCTACCGGGCGCAATACGTCCACTCCCTGCTCACCTCGGAAAAAGGCGAGCTCTCCGTGCTTGAGCAGGAAGTCGTCCGCAGCCTGCAAACGCACCAGACGCTGGCCGCCGATGTCGATAGCGACTACGAGGAACAGTGGAGTTTAGGCCAACGTCTGGCCGACCGGATCGCCACCTTTGGCGGCAGCTGGACCTTCCTGATCTGCTTCAGCATCTTCATCGTGATCTGGATCGCCATGAATTCGCTGGTTCTCTACTGGCGCCCGGTCGATCCCTTTCCGTACATCCTGCTCAACCTGCTGCTGTCCTGCCTGGCCGCCATCCAGGCGCCGGTGATCATGATGAGCCAGAACCGGCAGGAGGCCAAAGACCGGCTGCGCGCCCGCAACGACTACCAGGTCAACCTGAAGGCCGAGCTGGAAATCCGCCAGCTGCATGAAAAAATCGACCATCTGCTGTCCCATCAATGGGAGCGCATGATCGAAATACAGGAAGTGCAACTCGATCTGCTCAACGAATTGCGCCGCCCCCGGTAAACTGCCCGCCAAACCAACATTCAGCCAATAGACACCATGAATCTCGCTCTCTTTGACCTCGACAACACCCTCCTCGCCGGCGACTCCGATTTCGAATGGGCGCAATTCCTGATCAGCAAGGGTGTCGTCGACCGCGAACTGCAGGAAGCGAAGAACATCCAGTTCTACGAGCAGTACAAGGCCGGTACGCTGGACATCTACGAGTTCCTCGCCTTCCAGCTCGCCCCGCTGGCCCGCCACAGCCGTACCGAACTCGATGCCTGGCACGAGGAATATGTCGAGCGCCATATCCGGCCGATCATGACCGTTCAGGCGCGCACGCTGGTCCTCGAGCACCTGGCGGCGGGCGACCTGTGCGCCATCGTCACCGCCACCAACAGCTTCGTTACCAGCCCGATCGCCCGCGCCTTCGGCATCCCGCACCTGATCGGCACCATTCCGGCCGTCGACGTGCAAACCGGCGCCTTCACCGGCCAGCCGACCGGCACACCGTCCTTCCAGGCCGGCAAGATCACCCGCGTCGATAGCTGGCTGGAATCGCTCGGCCTATGGTGGGGCAGCTTCGACAACAGCTACTTCTACAGCGACTCACACAACGACCTGCCGCTGATGCAGAAGGTGAAGACGCCCATTGCCGTCGATCCTGACGACAAGCTGCGTGCCCATGCTGGTGAAATGGGCTGGAAAATCATTACATTGCGGTAGAATTTCGGCTTTTCCGCAGCGTCTCAAACGCTCTTCGATCGGTACAAGTGATCCGCAAACTCATTTCCCGCGTTTTCAGCGGCAAGAAACCCAAGGCCAGCCGCCACGAGCCGGCCATCATTCCCGTCTCCACCCACGGCATCACCCGCGACCGCATCAGCAGCGGCAGCCGCCGTACCTGCGAAACCCTGCAAAGTCATGGTTTCAAGGCCTACGTCGTCGGCGGCGCCGTCCGCGACCTGCTGATTGGTGCCGAGCCCAAGGATTTCGACATCGCCACCGATGCGACGCCGGAAGAGGTTCGCCGCGCCTTCCGCCGCTCGCGCATCATCGGCCGCCGCTTCCAGATCGTGCACGTCATGATGGGTTCGGAAACGCTGGAGGTGACCACCTTCCGCGGCATGCTCGACGAAAAGACCAAGACCGACGAACACGGCCGCGTGCTGCACGACAACGTCTTTGGCAGCCATGCCGACGACGCCGCCCGCCGCGACTTCACCGCCAACGCGCTGTATTACGACCCGGCTACCGAGGCGGTGATCGACTATCACCACGGCGTCGGCGATCTCAAGCAGAAAACCCTGCGCATGATCGGCGAGCCGCGCGCCCGCTATCGCGAAGACCCGGTACGCATGCTGCGCGCCGTTCGCCTCGCTGCCAAACTCGGCCTGATGATCGACCCGGAAGCCAAGAAGCCGATCCGAGAAATGGCCGACCTGCTGGAAAACGTGCCAGCTGCCCGCCTGTTCGACGAAATGCTCAAGCTGCTGACCTCAGGCTATTCGGTCAAGTGCATCACCCAGCTGCGCGACGAAGGCCTGCACCATGGCCTGCTGCCCCTGCTTGATGTCATCCTCGAACAACCGATGGGCGAGAAGTTCGTCATGCTGGCCCTGGCCAACACCGACGAGCGCGTTCGCCGCGGCAAGGGCACTTCGCCCGGCTTCCTGTTCGCCACGCTGCTCTGGCATGAAGTCCTGGCCCACTGGGACAAGCTCAAGGCCAAAGGCGAAGCCAAGATTCCGGCGCTCTATCAGGCGATGGATACCGTACTCGACGTACAGGGCGAAAAGCTCGCCATCACCCGCCGCATCGCCGGCGACATCAAGGACATCTGGGCCCTGCAGCCACGCTTTGAACAGCGTGCCGGCAAGCGCCCCTACGGCCTGCTCGAACAGCCACGCTTCCGCGCCGGCTACGACTTCCTGGTGCTGCGCGCCCAGGCCGGCGAAATCGACATGGAGCTGGCCGACTGGTGGACCCGCTTCCAGAGCGTCGATGGCGATCAGCGGGCTGAAATGCTGATGCCGGAGCAGGCCGGCGACAAGAAACGCCGGCGCCGCAAGAAAAAACCGGCAGGCTCTGGCGGCCCGGACAGTACCGCTGAATGATCAATACCGCCTACATCGCGCTGGGCGCCAATCTTGGCGACCCGGCGGCCACCGTGCGCGCCGCCTTCGGCGCACTGGCCAACCTGCCGGAAAGCCGGGTCGTTCATAGCTCTTCGCTGTACCGCACCGCACCCGTCGGGATTACCGAGCAGCCGGAATTCGTCAATGCCGTCGCCCAGTTGGAAACCGGCCTGGCGCCGGAAGCCCTGCTCGACGCGCTGCTCGATATCGAACACCGTTTCGGCCGCGTCCGGGCCGAGAAAAACGGCCCGCGCACGCTCGATCTCGACATCCTGCTCTACAACGACCAGTTCATCGATTTGCCGCGCCTGACGCTGCCACACCCGCGCCTGCATCTGCGCGCTTTCGTACTCTATCCACTGGCTGAAGTCGCCCCTGACCTGGTCATTCCCGGCCGCGGCAACGTCGCCGCCTGGCTGCCGGCCGTCGCCAATCAGGGCATCGTCAAGCTGTGACCCTGTTCGGCCTGCACATCCCCGTGCTCTGGCAGACGGTGACGCTGCTTGCCCTGTCGAATGTCTTCATGACTTTCGCCTGGTATTCGCACCTGAAACACCTGAACGACCGCCCGTGGTGGATCGCCGCCCTGATTTCCTGGGGCATCGCCCTGTTCGAATACCTGCTGCAGGTGCCCGCCAATCGCATCGGCAATACCGAGCTCAACCTCGGCCAGCTCAAGATTCTGCAGGAAGTGATCACCCTGGCCGTCTTCGTTCCCTTCGTCGTCTTTTACATGAACCAGCCGCTGAAGCTTGACTACTTGTGGGCGGCTCTGTGTATCCTAGGCGCCGTCTATTTCGTTTTCAGGACATAAATGTCTGCCCAAACCATCACCCGCCGCCTGACCCAGGCCGACCTCGCCAAGCTCTACCAAGCCGGCGAGAAGGTCGTCATGTTCACTGCCTACGACGCCAGCTTTGCCCGTCTGCTCGATGGCGCCGGCGTCGAGTCCCTGCTCATCGGCGATTCGCTGGGCAACGTCATCCAGGGGCACGACACGACCCTGCCGGTCACTGTGGCCGATATCGCCTACCACACCGCCTGCGTCAAACGCGGCGCCGACCGAGCCTTCATCATTGCCGACATGCCCTTCGGCAGCTATCAGGAATCGCCGGAACAGGCTTTCCGCAACGCCGTGACGCTGATGGCGGCCGGCGCCCAGATGGTCAAACTGGAAGGCGGCAAGGAGATGGCAGCTACCGTCAAATTCCTGGTCGACCGTGGCATCCCGGTCTGCGGCCACGTCGGCCTGACGCCGCAGTCGGTCCATGCGCTGGGTGGCTACAAGGTCCAGGGCAAGGGCGACGCGGCGGCGCAACGTCTGAAGGATGACGCACTCGCCCTGCAGAACGCCGGCGCGACGATGGTCGTTCTCGAAGCCATTCCCGCCGTGCTGGCCGCTGAAGTCACTGCCATGCTGAGCATGATCACCATCGGTATCGGCGCCGGCAAGGGTTGCTCCGGCCAGGTCATGGTGCTGCACGACGCCTTCGATGTCCCGCCTGGCAAGAAAGCCAAGTTCGTCAAGAACTTCATGGAAGGCGCCTCCAGCATTGCCGACGCTGCCGCTCGCGCTGTCGCCGCCGTCAAGGATGGCAGCTATCCCGGCCCCGAACACACCTACGCCGCTTAATACACCATGCAAATCCATTCCAGCATCGCCGACCTACGGTCGGCGCTGAAGAACCGTGGCCGTGTCGTCTTCGTGCCGACCATGGGCAATCTGCACGCCGGACACATCAGTCTGATGGAACAGGCGCGCGCCCACGGCGACACCGTCGTCGCCTCGATCTTCGTCAATCGCCTGCAGTTCGGCCCGAACGAGGATTTCGACAAGTACCCGCGCACCTTCCAGGCCGACTGCGACAAGCTGGCCGCGGCCGGCGTCGATGTCCTGTTTGCGCCGACCGAGGCTGACCTCTACCCGGAGCCGCAGGAATACACCGTCGAACCGCCGGCCATCCAGAATATTCTCGACGGCGAATTCCGCCCCGGCCATTTCCGTGGCGTCGCCACCGTTGTTCTCAAGTTGTTCAACTGCGTCCAGCCGCAGGCCGCCGTCTTTGGCAAGAAGGATTACCAGCAGCTGATGGTCATCCGCAACATGACCCGCCAATTCGCGCTGCCGATCGCCATCATCGGCGGTGAAACCGTGCGTGCCGAAGACGGCCTGGCGCTGTCGTCACGAAACGGTTACCTGAGCGCAGCCGAACGCGCCGAGGCCCCGCGCCTTTTCCGCCTGCTCAACGAAATCCGCGCCGCGATCCGTTCGGGCGAAACAGACACCGTCAAACTGGAAACCGGCGCCGTTGCCGAACTGAATTCCGCTGGCTGGAAGACCGATTATGTTGCAGTGCGACAACAGTCCGACCTGTCTATGCCAAAAGGCGTAAACGCCCCACTGGTGGTGCTTGCCGCCAGCCGCCTTGGAAACACGCGGCTGATCGATAACATCGAGATTTGACGCGGCGTAAATATCCATAATTACGCCCGTTGACAGAGGGGCTATTGTCGCTACAATGCGCTTCCCCCAACCTTCTGGATGAGTGAAACCATGCAGAGAACAATGCTGAAATCCAAGTTGCACCGTGTCACGGCGACCCATGCCGACCTGCACTACGAGGGTTCCTGCGCCATTGATGAAGACCTGCTTGAAGCGGCAAACATCAAGGAATACGAACAGATTGATATCTGGAACGTAAACAACGGCGAGCGTTTCACGACCTATGCCATCCGGGCCGAACGCGGCTCGGGGGTCATTTCCGTCAATGGCTCCGCTGCCCGTCGTGCCGCGCCCGGCGACATCCTGATCATCGCCACTTTCGCTGTTTACAACGAAGTGGAGCTGGCCAAACATGAGCCGGATCTGATCTACGTCGATTCGCAAAACCGTATCGTGCGTCGCGGCCACAAGATTCCGGTACAAGCCGCTGCCTGATCGATAACTAATTCACACTCATGGAAAACCCGCCCCTTGGCGGGTTTTTCTTTTTAGTACAATCCATTACGAAATTTCACACACCAAGTTGGAGACAAACAATGGGCGTTGTTTTCGCAAAGACCCCGAAGGGGCATGACGAAATCGCCACGAAGGCTGGAGGGCTGTCGCCGCGCGTGCGACGGCTACTGATCTTCGTTGACGGCAAACGATCGGTCGAAGAACTGCGCGGTATGTTGCCGGCAGATGATCTGCAGCACACTTTGGGCATGCTCGAAGAAGAAGGCTATATCGAGTTCCACGATATTGCAGGCATCCCTCCCGGAGCCGTTTCCCCGGCCGCCTTACCGCCGATTACCGCTTTCAGCGAGCTGCCGAGTACGCTGGACCCGGTTCGCCTGCAGCAGGCCCGCAATTTCATGATCAACACGCTGAACGCCTTTGTGGGGTCGCTCGGCACCAGTTCATTGCTGGATCGCCTCGAGAATGCCGCCGGACACGTTGACCTGAGAGCGCTCTACGATGAGTGGTATCACGCCATCGTGATGTCACGCGACGGCAAGCGCGAGGCCGAATCGCTGCGCGGCAAGCTGCTCAACGTCATCTGATCGCGCCCTGTCTCAAGAAAAAGGGGCAGCCTTGGCCGCCCCTGCTGCTCAGCTCTCTGGAGTTTCCGAGAGCTTGGCCTTGCGAGGCCGCGCCGGCCGTTTAGCTTTGGCCGGTTTCGCCTCGACGGCCGCTGCTTCAACCGAAGGAGATTCGAGCGCCATCGGTGAAACCTCAGCCGCCGCTTCCGTCTTGCGCGGACGACGCACGCCCCGCCGCGGCTTGACCTCGGCAGTAGCGGCCACTTCGACCACCGCAGGAAGTACTGCAACCGGCGGCGGATTGATCTCGGGCGCCGCTTCGATGGCCACTTCGGCGACCGGCGAGCGCTCCCGGTCGCGACCACTGCGGCTGCGACGCCCACCGCGGCGACGCTGACTGCCGTTCGCCTCCGGCTCGACTGCCTGGGCTTCGACCGTGCTCTCGGTTTCGACAATCGTCTCAGCCACGGAAACTTCGACTGCTGCCACTTCGGCCACGGCTTCTGCATCCGGAGCGACAGTGGATTTCGGCGGGGCGCGGAAAACGAAGGCCCCCTTGTCATCGCGGCCAAAACCAAGCAAGCCACGACCAGCCGCCTCTTCCAGCAAGTTGCCAAAGGTCCGGAAGCCGTAATAGCTCTCGTTGAAGCCCGGATTGCGCCGCTTGACCACTTCCTTGAGCACCGAGGCCCAGATGCGCTCGCTTTCGCCCCGGTCGGCCATCAGGTCGACAAAGGTGGCCGAAACGATATCGATGGCCTTGCTCTTGCGCTCTTCCTGCTTGTCGCGGCGCTTGGCCTCTTCTTCCGGTGAACGTTTTTCACGCTCGCGGCGTTGTTGCGGCCCGCGTCCAGCCTCACGATCGCGAACCAAGTCATCGTAATAGATGAATTCGTCGCAATTGGTCACCAGCAGATCTGAGCAACTTTGCTTGACGCCGACGCCGATCACTTTCTTGGCGTTTTCACGCAACTTGGAGACCAGCGGCGAGAAATCGGAGTCGCCGGAAATGATCACGAAGGTATCGACGTGCGCCTTGGTGTAGCAAAGGTCGAGGGCATCGACGACCATGCGGATGTCGGCTGAATTCTTGCCGGACTGGCGGACATGCGGGATTTCGATCAGTTCGAAATTGGCTTCATGCATGGCCGCCTTGAAGGCTTTGTAGCGATCCCAGTCGCAATACGCCTTCTTGACGACGATGCTGCCCTTGGCAAGCAGACGCTCAAGCACCGGGCGGATATCGAATTTTTCATACTGTGCATCGCGCACACCGAGAGCGATGTTCTCGAAGTCGCAAAAGAGCGCCATGCTGGCGGTATCGTTGGCTGCGGCCATGGAATACTTTCAAGATCAGGAGCCAGAAGTATACCGCCGGCGCATCCCCTTGGCTGTCCAAGTATTTCAGCTTTTTTAGCGGACATCAAAGCCCTGAACTCCTCCATCAAAATACCATCGGCCGGCCAAACAATTTCCGAAAGGGGGAAAAACAATGAGTGGCGCTTTCACCAAATCGATGGCGCGGAACATTTTCTACGGGGGGACGGTTTTCTTCTTCCTGTTGTTCCTTGCGCTGTCATTCGACACCCATTCGCAACTTCCGAAACGTGACATGCGGCAGAACATTACGCCGCAGATCGCCGAAGGCAAGAAGCTATGGGAAGTAAATAACTGTATCGGTTGCCACACCCTGATGGGTGAGGGTGCCTATTTCGCTCCGGAACTGGGCAACGTCGTCGTTCGCTACGGCGACGAAGGCGTCAAGGCATTCATCCAGAGCCGTCCGAAAGAAGGTATCCCGGGTCGCCGCAGCATGCCGCAGTTCAACTTCACCGACGAGCAACTGAATGCCATCGTGGCCTTCCTGAAGCACGTCAATTCGATCAACGATGCTAATTGGCCGCCCAACGACCAAGGCTGATCGAGAGGAGAACTGAACATGCAATTTAAATCTCAAGCGGTTGCAAAACCCTACTTCATCGCGGCAATCGGTCTGTTTGTCGGTCAGATCCTGTTCGGCCTGATTCTTGGCCTGCAGTATGTGCTCGGCGACTTCCTGTTCCCCGCCATTCCGTTCAACGTGGCCCGCATGGTCCACACCAACCTGCTGATCGTGTGGCTGCTGTTTGGCTTCATGGGTGGCGCGTACTACATGATCCCGGAAGAAGCAGAAACCGAACTGTTCAGCCCGAAATTGGCGCTGCTCATGTTCTGGATCTTCCTGGTCGCTGGTGCGCTGACCATCGTCGGCTATCTGGCTGTTCCTTACGCCACGCTGGCTGAACTGACCGGTAACAACATCCTCGAAACCATGGGCCGCGAGTTCCTCGAACAGCCGCTGCCCACCAAGCTTGGTATCGTGGTCGTTGCGCTGGTTTTCCTGTTCAACATCACCATGACGGTGCTGAAGGGCAAGAAGACCGCGATCTCGATCGTTCTGCTGCTCGGCCTGTGGGGTCTTGCCGTCTTCTTCCTGTTCTCCTTCTACAACCCGGTGAACGTCGTTCTCGACAAGTTCTTCTGGTGGTGGACGGTGCACCTCTGGGTGGAAGGCGTGTGGGAACTGATCCTCGGTTCGTTCCTGGCCTTCGTGCTGATCAAGACGACCGGTGTTGACCGTGAAGTGATCGAAAAGTGGCTGTACGTCATCGTTACCCTGACGCTGATCTCGGGCATCATCGGTACGGGTCACCACTACTTCTGGATCGGTACGCCGGAATACTGGCAGTGGTGGGGTTCCATCTTCTCCGCACTGGAGCCGATTCCGTTCTTTGGCATGACCGTGTTTGCCTTCAACATGGTGAACCGTCGCCGTCGCGAGCATCCGAACAAGGCTGCTGTGCTGTGGGCGCTGGGCACCGGTGTAATGGCTTTCCTGGGCGCTGGCGTGTGGGGCTTCCTGCACACCCTGGCTCCGGTCAACTACTACACGCACGGCACGCAGATCACCGCGGCTCACGGTCACATGGCTTTCTATGGCGCCTATGCCATGGTTAACCTGATGATGATCTCTTATGCCATGCCCATCCTGCGCGGCCGTGCTGCCAACAGCAACAAGTCGCAAGTGCTGGAAATGTGGTCGTTCTGGCTGATGACGGTCGCTATCGTCTTCATCACCCTGTTCCTGACCGCCGCTGGCATCCTGCAGGTCTGGCTGCAACGCGTTTCTGATACTCCGCTGCCGTTCATGGTGGCGCAGGACAAGATTTCGCTGTTCTACTGGATGCGTGAGTGGGCCGGCGTAGTCTTCCTGATCGGTCTGATCCTCTACATCGTCAGCTTCTTTGCTGGTGGTGATGAGAAGGAAGCCGCATAAAGCGACATTCCTCCAAGTAGCACCTCAAAGGCGCGGTTCTTCGAACCGCGCCTTTTTTATGCCATTTATCTAATGCTGAGGTAGTATTTACAGTATTGACAATAAAAACTTGCCAATCCACGGCAATCTGATGAAAACAATAATAATCTGGCGTTTTGCGATTTCGTGCTGCCTTTCACTGACACTTCTGATCGAGCCACTGGTCGTTCACGCTCTGGAATCCGATGCAGAGCGCACGCTGACGTTTAACGGTTTTGGCACACTGGGCGCAACCCGCTCTTCGTCGCGCGATGCAGGCTTTGTTCGGGAACTGTCCCAACCGCATGGCAGCGCCGGCGAGTGGCGAAGCGAAGTCGACTCCCTGTTCGGCCTGCAGGCCAACTGGCAGGCCAGCAGCAACCTGGCCCTGATCGGCCAGATGGTCAGCCGCTACCATCTGGGCAGCAGCTATTCTCCCGAAGTGATGTGGGCATTTGCCCGCTGGGAGCCCACCGGCAATACGAGTTTTCGTGTCGGCCGCTTGGGAACCGATTTCTACATGTTCTCGGACTCACGCCAGGTCGGCTATACCTACCTCACCGTCCGCCCATCGACCGATTTCTTTGGCGTCCTGCCTTTTTCTCACATCGACGGCGGTGATGCCCAAGTCTCCATCCCACTGGCCGGCGGCATCTTGCGTGGCAAGGCCCATCTCGGGTGGCTGGACGAAACCCTCCCTCTGGCCGAGCGCCGCTGGAATCTTCGGGGCTCCAGAATGCTGGGCGGTAGCTTGACCTATCAGCGAGGCGCCTGGACAGCCCGCATCAGCAGTTCAGAATTGCATTTCAAACACAATTTGCCGATTGATGACCTGAGTGACGGATTACGCCAGGCGGCCAGCCTGTTTCCGCAGGCATCGGCAGCAGCCGATGCCCTGAATGTCGCCGGATCACGCAGCCGCTTCCATTCTCTGGGCGGCGTCTACGATGATGGCCCGGTGCAGGTTCAGTTGATGCTCAGTCGGGTTCAGCATACGAGCACGGCATTCCAGAACTGGTGGGCCGGCTATCTGCTGGCAGGCTATCGAGTTGGCGAATTCACGCCGTTTGCCGGCTATTCCTGGATACGCTCGGACAAGAAAAAGCTGAACACCGGTATTCCGGATGGCCTCCCCTACCCACTAAACCAACTCAACCCGGGTGTCAGCGGCGTCCTGGCCGACAGCCACAGTGATCAGCACACGACCTCGATCGGCCTGCGCTGGGATTTCGCCACCAACCTTGATCTGAAGGTTCAGTACGACCTGATTCGTGGCAATGCTGAATCACTCTTTCCCTTCCGCAATGAAGCCGCAAAATGGGACGGCAAAACGAACGTCCTGACCATTGTCCTGGATTTCATTTTTTAAGCGATGACGATTCGGCGACTGCTCATTCTTTTGCTCTCGCTCTCGGTCGCATCAACGGCCTGGGCGGCAGAACTGGTGGTTGCCGTCCGTAGCGACAGCGAAATCGGCACCTTGAGCAAGAACGAGGTGATCGACATTTTTCTCGGCCGCTTTCGGCAACTGCCCAGCGGGCAACGCGCTGAACCGCTCGACCAGGCGAAGCAATCACCGGAGCGGCAGTTCTTCTACCATGCCCTGATCAACAAGACGGCCGCCGAAATCGATGCCTATTGGGCCCGGCTATTGTTTACCGGCCGGGTCACTCCGCCAAGAAGCCTGGATACCCAGGAGCACATCGTGGAGGAACTGCTCCGGAACACTCGGGCAATCGGCTACCTCGACCGGACAAAAGTCGATCGCCGCTTGCGCATTGTCTTCGAGACGACGACGCCATGAAATCGCTCTGGCAAAGTAGTCTGCTCTTTCGCACGGCCAGCAGCATCATTGCCATTACCCTCGTCGTCGGCGGCCTGATCGTGCTGACGCTGGCCGTCCTCGTCGCTCATGAAACCGAACGCGAAGCCTATCGGCGACTCGGGGAGCTGCTCGATACGGTTGAAAGCACTGTCCGCATCGCCTGCTTCGTCGGCGACGCCGAGCTGGCCAAAGAGGTGGCACAAGGCCTGTTGAAATCACGAGAGGTCAAATCGGTCACCATCCGTACCGATGCCGAAGAGCTCGCCCGGCTGGCCCGCACCGGGAGCACAACCGGTACTCCTCTATCGGTGGCCCCACTGGAGCGCCAGGTCTTCTCGCCCTTCGACAATACGCTGGCCGTCGGCAGAATCGTTCTCCAGGCGGACGAGGCCGTGATCGAATCACGCGTGCTCGTGGCCACGCTTCACATGGCCGCCCAGATGGGCCTGATCATTCTTGCCCTGGGCGTCGCGCTGACGGCAACCGTCCTGCGCCTTGTCGTCCGCCCGATCGGTACGCTTTCCAGGCGCCTCGGATCGCTCGATGCCACCTCCGGAGAACGCCTGCTGGCTCCGGCCAGCCACGAACACAATGTCCTCGGCTCATTGACCGAAGACATCAACAAGCTGAGTGCCAGGCTGGTTACCACCATCGAACTGGAAAAAGCATTGCGGGAGCGCCACGCGATTGACGAGCTCAAATACCGGAGCATTTTCGACAACGCGGAGTCGGGCATTTTTGTCGCGGACCAACAGGGCAACCTTGCCTCATGCAATCGCTCATTTCTCCGGCTGACCGAACTTACTGAAATAGGCCCCGAGAATTGCTTGTTCAAACTCGACTGGTCAGAGAAACCCAGACTCGTCCAACTTGTCCAGAGCTGCATCCAGCTCAACAGCCCCCTGAGCAGCGATTTTCAACTGACCGTGGGATCGGGCACACCGCGCTGGCTGAACCTCTCGCTGACCCCGATTGGGGGGCAGAGCATCCAGTGTATTGCGAGCGATGTAACAGACCGCCGCAGTTCCGAAGTCGAGGCGCTGCGCATGGCGCTCACCGACACGGTAACCGGGCTCGACAATCGCCAGGGTTTCGAAAACCGCTGGAACCGGGAACTGAAAGAATATCCGGAGCGCCCTTTTGTCTTGCTGATTGCCAATCTTGAGGGATTCAAGTCAATCAACGACGCACTGGGCATTCCTTTCGGAGACCGACTGCTCTCTTTCATCGGTACCCGTATCGCCTCCTGCCTGAAGGCCGAGGACTCGGTCGCACGACTCGGGGGTGACGAGTTTGCCATTATTTTGCCGGGGATTTCTCAAGCATCCGCCATTGAAAAAGTCTGCAAGCGCGTCGTTTCGAAACTGTGCGAAAGCTTCCTGATCGACGGACATGACGCAACAGTTGGTGCCAGCGTCGGCGCGGCACGCTTTCCGCTCGACGGCAAGACGCTACCTGAGCTGATGCGTAATGCGGAACTGGCACTGGCCCAGGCGCGTTCCAGCGGCGGCCGGACCTGGCGCCTCTTCGAACAATCGATGATCCAGGCGATAGAACATCGCCACCAACTCGCCAGCGACCTGCGCCACGCGGCGGAACGAAACGAACTACGTCTTTTCTATCAACCCATCGTCGATCTGGAACACCATCGGGTCATCGGTGCCGAAGCCCTGATTCGCTGGATGCACCCGGTGCACGGTCTCGTCCCCCCCGACAGTTTCATTCCACTAGCTGAAGAAACGGGCATGATCGAAGGCATCGGAATCTGGTGCCTGCACACGGCCTGTCGCCAGATTGCCGAGTGGAAAAATATTGGCAAATCGCTGCGCGTCACCATCAACATTTCCGCCAGGCAGATACCTGAAGCCATTCCTTCTCGCCTGATTGCCCAAGCCTGCACCGAAAATGGCATAGAACCCCGGCAACTGGGGCTGGAAATTACCGAAAGCACGCTGATGGGCGAATCCGTCCGGGTTCGCGAATGGCTCGACGAGGTCAGAAATCTGGGTTTCCTGACCTACCTCGACGACTTTGGCACCGGCTACTCGTCGCTCTCCTACCTCAAACGTTTCCCGATCGACACCATCAAAATCGACAAAGCCTTTGTCCGCGACATGAGCGAGGCCTCCAACGACCGCGTGATGGTCGAAGCCGTCATCATGATGACGGAAAGCCTCTCGCTCAAGGTCGTTGCCGAGGGTATCGAAAATGCGGGGCAACTGGAAATCCTGAAGCGCATGGGATGCAACTTTGGCCAGGGTTTCCACTTCTCCCGCCCGGTCCCGCCGGAACAGTTCATCGACTGCGCAGAACGTATCGAGAGTCAGCTCAATTCCTTATCCCCGAGTAGCAGGCCCGCCGACTGAAAACCGGCCAGCCAATATCTTTAGGGCAGATCAATTCGACCCTCTGCCCATGGCGATACACTCGCCGCATGCCTCAAACCACTCCCGATGCCACCGAAGTTCAGCCCGTAAACCCTCGCCGCCTCCCCGGCGATCTTGCGATCTGGTTCTTCATTCTGGCCGAAATGTTCGCCTTTGCTGTTTTCTTTGCCTCCTACGCCTTTGCGCGGGCAAAAAATGTCGAGATGTTCAACACCTACCAGCAGACGCTGGACCGCAATCTCGGTGCCCTCAATACCCTGTTGCTGATCACTGGTTCATGGTTCGTCGTGCTCGCCGTCCAGGCCGCCCATCACGACAACCGCCCGGCCATTTCACGGAACATCCTGCTCGGCTGGCTTTGCGGTGGCGGCTTTCTGGTCGTCAAGGTCATTGAATATGCAGCCAAGTTCGGCGCCGGTATTTCGCTGTCGACCAATACTTTCTACATGTTCTACATCTCGCTGACCTTCTTCCATTTCATGCACGTCATTCTCGGCATGGTCATTCTGACGGTTCTCTGGTTCCAGTCCCGCCAGGGGGCCTATGGCAGCCATAATGCCCACGGACTGGAAAGCGGCGCCGCCTACTGGCACATGGTCGATCTGCTCTGGATCGTGCTTTTCCCACTTGTCTATGTGATGCGCTGACCATGGAATTGCTCAAGAACCCCGCCCATCGGGCCTGGATCATCCTCATCATCGCTACCGCGATTACCTGGTATCTCGGTGAAGTCGGCGCCGCCGGCACCTCGGCCATTGTCGCCATGCTGCTCATTGCCTTCGTCAAGGGCCGCCTGGTTATTCTCGATTTCATGGAACTGCGTGAAGCGCCACGACTCTGGCGCATCCTGCTCGAAGGCTGGCTTATACTCGTCTCCAGCCTGATTCTGCTTGCTTACTGGATTTCCCTTAAATGACCGATCTGCCCTTCTACGAAGCCTCCGGCAACGAAATAGCCCTGTTCGAACACGCCTTTCACCAGCGCCTGCCGCTCCTGATCAAAGGGCCGACCGGTTGCGGCAAAACACGCTTTGTTTCGCACATGGCCGCCCGCCTGAAGCTGCCGCTGTATACCGTCGCCTGCCATGACGACCTGACCGCTGCCGATTTGGTCGGCCGCCACCTGATTTCGGACAAGGGCACCTACTGGAGCGATGGCCCGCTGACCCGCGCCGTACGCGAAGGCGGCATCTGCTATCTCGACGAAGTGGTCGAAGCGCGCAAGGACACCACTGTCGTCCTCCACCCGCTGGCCGACGACCGCCGTATCCTGCCCATCGACCGGACCGGCGAAATGCTGCAGGCACCAGACAACTTCATGCTGGTCGTTTCCTACAACCCGGGCTACCAGAACCTGCTCAAGGGCCTGAAACCCTCGACCCGCCAGCGTTTCGTCTCGATGCGCTTCGACTTCCCCGGGGCCGAGCGCGAAATCTCCATCCTGCTCGGCGAAACCGGCTGCGATGTCGATCTCGCCAAGCGTCTGGTCGGTATCGGCAAGGCCTTCCGTGCCCTCAAGGATAGAGACCTTGAAGAAGTCGCCAGTACCCGCCTGCTGGTCTATGCCGCGACGCTGATCAAGTCCGGCTTCGATGTCTCCGCCGCCTGTCGCGCCGCGCTGGTCGAAAGCCTGACCGACGACGAGGAAACCGTCGAGGCGCTGATGGAAATTGTCAATGCAACCTTCGGACGATGATTTCGGCTTCGAGGAAGAAAAGGCCGGGCAAAACCTGGCCGTCCTCGCCGAAGCACTGTACCTGATCAACCTGCTGCTCCTGCCGGGCATCGCCTTCGTGCTTTTGCTCGGCTTATGGCTGAAACACAAGGACAGCGCCCCGCCGCTGGCCCGCCAGCACCTGAAGCAAACCACCTTCGTCAGCCTGATCGGCGGCCTGCTGATCGTCACGCTGTCCAGTCTCATCCTCGCCCTCGGCGGCCTCGACTGGGAATGGACCTGGGTAACGCTCATTTTGTACTTCACCTGCATCCACTCGACACTGGTGCTCTTCGGCATGTACGCGCTGATCAAGGCAATGAACGGTCAAACCTGGCGCTTCCCGCTGATCGGCCCGGCAATCGACGCCGACAAGGCATGAAAAAGCAGCCACTGCAGCGCGCCCGCTTGCTGGCGCAGATGGGATTCTTCGCCCTGTTTGCGGTGACGCCGATCTTCGATCTGCTGCGCTACGACCTGACCGAGCGCCACGCCTATTTCCTGACCCACCCCTGGCATATCGGCCTTGACGAATTGTTGGCCGGCACCGGCGATCCGCTGAATGCCGCGACCAACCTGATTCTGTACCTGTTTCTGCCCATACTCGGCACCCTGGCCCTGATCATCGGCGTCGCCTGGAAATGGGGCCGCCTGTACTGCGGCTGGCTGTGTCCGCACTTTTCCGTGGTCGAAACCATCAACCGCCTGATGCTGCGCGCCACTGGCAAGCATTCGGTCTGGGACAAGAAACAGTCCCCGCCCTGGGAAGCTGATGGCACACCGATGCCGCGCGATCCACGCTACTGGCTGGCAGTCGTTCCTGCAGCCATCGGCTTTGCCTTCACTTGGGCGGTCGTCCTGCTTACCTACCTGATGCCGCCGTTTCAGGTCTATCACGGGCTGCTGACTTTCACGCTTTATCGCGGCGAGGTCATTTTCCTGAGCGCGGCAACCACTGTACTGACCCTGGAATTTCTCTTCGCCCGCCACCTATTCTGCCGCTACGGCTGCGCCATCGGCATCTTCCAGAGCTTTGCCTGGATCGTGAACAAGAAGGCCATGGTGGTCGGTTTCGACCGCAAGCGACTGACCGATTGCGCCAGCTGCATGCAGGGCTGCGGCACAGCCGGCAACACCACGCTCGCCCGGATCAACCGTCACGCAGCAGAGAAGTCGAATTCGGTGCCCAGCCATCTCGACGCTGCTCCGCCCTCCGGCTGTTCCGACGCCAACCTCTTTTCGACATCCGGCAACTCGGTCGCCGGAACCCTCGCTGCCTTCGGGGTCGCATCCACGGGGCCGCGCCCCGTGGAACCTGCTCCGCCCTCCGGCAGCGCCTGCGATGCCGTCTGCCCGATGCGTCTGAAACCGCGCAATGTCAAACGCTGGATGTTCGCCTGCACGCAGTGCGGCCAATGCATCTCGGCCTGCGCGACCGTCAACCGCGACAATCCGAATGGCCAGTTGCTGCGCTGGGTCAGCGACGATGCAGCCAAACGCAACGAGGCCGGTTTTTCAGCCTTATCAAATACCGACGAAGACGCCGGTGGGAAAATCTGAGCCATGGAAGAATACGTCGGCAAACTCTGGCACAACTGGGTCACCAAAACCTCGGGCGGCCACTATCCGGAAGCAGCAGTCAAACTGGCCGAAATCGAGAAGACGGCCGGTATCCTGTTCCGCGCTTTTGGTGGCGACCCAGGCCTGAAGGTAGCTGCAGCCACCGCCGAACAGCATGGCGCCCGGCGCAGCTGGCTGCAACGCCTTGCCGGCAGCGGCGAGAAGGTGGCTCATGCCCGGCGTGATGCCGAAACCCTGCGCCTGCCTCCCGAAATTGCCGTCTTTCCTGAAAAAACGCTCAACCGCGATCTGTATCTGTGGCTGGCCGCATTGGCCGCCAGCGATGTCGCCCCGGGACAAGCCTGGTTCATCCGCAACCAGCGTGCCAGCGAGGCCGCGCTGAAACGCTACCCCGGGCTACGCCCGCGTTACGAACGGCTGGTCGATGCCCACATCGCTGGCCGGATTCCGTCCAAGGATCTGCTCAAGGATGAGGCCGCGCAGGAAGAAGCCTTGTGCCAGGCCATGCGCCGGCCCGGATCGGTCGACGGTTTGCCACCGCTCAATTCAAAAAAGTCGCGCCCGCCACAGCCGGTGTTGCTCTGGCTGATTGCCGCGGAGGAAAGCACGCCGGGCCGCATTGCCGACCCCGAGGAAGAATTGCCGCCGGAAGGCACCGGCAACAGCACGACGACCAAGGAGGCGCACAAGGCTGAACAGGTCGAAACCCCGGATAACAAGAATCCGGTATTGGCCATGTTCAGGGCCGAAAGCCTGCCGACCTGGGCTGAGTACGTTCGGGTCAACCGGGCCTTCGACGAAGATGAAGACCCCAATGCCCGTGACGCCGCCAAAGATCTCGACAAACTGTCGCTGATCCGGGATGGCCAGACAGCAAAATCGCGCGTCAAATTCGACCTCGACCTGCCCTCGGCGGCCGAAGACGATACGCCGATCGGTCCCGGCATCGCACTGCCGGAATGGGATTACCGCAAAGAGCTGATGCAGGAGAAACATTGCCTGCTCCAGCCGATGCTCGCCAGCGACGCCGAACCCGCCGCACTGCCGGCCGAACTCGCTGCCACGGCCAAAAAGCTGCGGGGCCAGTTCGCTGCCCTGGCGCCGCAACGGCGCTGGCTGAAGGCCCAGCCCGATGGCCCGGAACTCGATGTTGATTCCTGCGTCCGCAACCATGCCGACCGGGCTTCGGGCCACACGCCGGAAACTGGTGGCTACCTCGCCCAGGCCCGCTGCGAGCGCGATCTGGCCTGTCTGCTGCTGGCCGACCTGTCGATGTCTACCGATGCCCCGATTTCCGATTCACACCGCATCATCGACGTGATTCGCGATTCACTGCTGCTCTTTTCCGAAGCACTGACCGCCACAGGTGACCGCTTCGGCATCTACGGCTTCTCGTCCTTGCGCCGCCAGAACATCCGCTTTCACCTGTTCAAAGACTTCGCTGGCAAGTACGACGCCGCCGCCCGTGGCCGCATCCTGGCCATCAAGCCTGGCTATTACACCCGGATGGGCGCGGCCATTCGCCAGTCGGCAAACATTCTGGCCGAACAGGCGGCCGGCCACAAACTATTGCTGATCATCACCGACGGCAAGCCGAACGACCTCGACCAGTACGACTCCCGCTACGGCATCGAGGATACCCGGATGGCCGTACACGAAGCCCGCCGCATGGGCCTGACGCCTTTCTGCGTGACGATCGACCATGAAGCAGGAGCCTACCTGCCCTATCTTTTCGGCCCGGCCGGTTTTTGCGTAATCCGCAAACCGGAGGAGTTGCCAAGACGTTTACCTCTGCTTTACGTGCAACTAACGCGTCAGTAATTAGTCCTAAAGTCGTATTGCATTAGAACTAGCCGAGTGACAACATCGGCCGTCCTCGCTCAGGCCAAAAAGACCATGCATGGCAATAATCCAATCAACATAGAAGCGCTACTGACCCACATTCCGCTGTTCAACGGACTGGCCCCGGAAGAGATTTCCCGCATTGCCCGAGGAACCCGTGAAATGCACGCCGCCAAGGGAGAAATCCTCTTTCACAAGGGCGACCCATGCAACGGATTTCATTTGCTGGTTTATGGGCAGATGAAGCTGGCTTTCACTTCCTCGCAGGGCAGCGAGAAAGTGGTGGAGATCATTGGCCAGGGACAAAGTTTCGGTGAAGCCGTGATGTTCATGGAAAAGCCTTACATCGTCTTCGCCCAGGCACTCAGCGATTCGCTGTTGCTGCACATCTCCAAGGCTGCCGTCTTCGAGGAACTGGAGCGCGACCACAACCTTTGTCGCAAGATGCTGGCCGGCATGGCAATGCGCCTGCATCAATTGATGAATGACGTCGAATCGTATTCGCTGCACTCCGGCAAGCAGCGCATCATCGGCTACCTGCTGCGCGAGCTACCCGAGGCTGACCAGGAAGGCATCAACGTCGCCGTCACCCTACCCACCAACAAGGGCATTATCGCCTCCCGCCTGAACCTGACCCAGGAACACTTCTCGCGCATCCTGCACGAACTGACCGAACTCGGCCTGATCGTCGTCGAAGGCAGGAAGATTCATATTCCAAACGCCACCAAGTTGCGCAAGCACGAGGGCTGACAAGACTTAATTCCGCCTGATGCGGCAGGGAAAGTAAAAAGGGGCGATTTTCATCGCCCCTTTTTGCTGCCTGACACCAACGATCAGTCGGTAATCAGCTTGTTGTTCAACAAGAGTTGCTGAATGATCTGCTGATCGCTGGCAAGCGTACCGCCCACCGTCAAATCGACGTTTTCAACAAGAATGGTCTGATCAACCGCCCCAGCGTTGAAACCGCCAGAGAACCCGCCGGCCGAACTGACCTGAATCACCGTGTCGCCACCTGAAGTCGTGAAGTGGAGATAGTTGGTCAGATTGCCGGTCACGCCACCCAGGCTGGTTTCACCCTGCAGCAGATCGCGCAGATCCAGTTTGTCACCCGCATCGACGAAGTCGACAACGGTATCAATCGGCACTGATCCGGAAGCGCCACGGTCCGCCAGTTCCCAACGGAAGAGATCGGAACCAGCACCGCCGGTCAGGATGTCAGTGCCAAAGCCGCCCGACAGGATGTCGTTGCCCGTACCACCATACAGTGTGTCGTTGCCGGTACCGCCACGTAGTTCATCGTTGCCATCGTTACCGTTGAGGATGTCATTGCCGGCACCACCAATCACCAGATCATGCCCGAGGCCGCCGCTGATCATGTCATTGCCGGCACCACCATCGATGCGGTCATTGGCATTGGTCCCGACGATCGAATTGTCGGTGCCATCGCCAAACAGGTTGTTGGCCATCACGCGCAGGGTAAGGGTCGCGCTGCTGGTGTCACCATCAGTATCGGTCAGGGTGTAACCAATTTCGGTCGGTGCCACGGCGCTTGCCGTGCTGTTGGTCAGCACATCGGCAAAGCTGACACTAGTGATCCGCGCCGATGCTGCGCTATTGGCCTCGATCTCGATTCGGCCAATATTGCTGTATTCGGACGGGATAGTCACGGTGCCTTCGGCGTAGCTGTAGAAGCGGCCGAGCAAGGCCCCGGAAACGTCGTAGACCGAATAGGTGAGTGACGAGACCGAACCGCCGCTGCTGCCGAGATTACTGGCGTTGGTGGCGACGACAAAGCTGACCCCTTGCACACCATTCGCATGCGAGGCTTGAGCAAAGCTGACGACCAGCGTTTCGAGGTTGTCCGCACGAGTATTAGAACCACCGCCGTTGATCCCAACACCATCGTCAGCAGTACCCGCCGCATCGGTGTAGTTGAGCGTCTGACCCGTGCCAGTACGGCTATAACCAGTAAGTACCACCCCATTGTCGTCAGCATTGCCGGCCGAGGTAAACAAGGTGGTCTGCGTTGCACCACTGGCCGGATTGGGCAAAGCCGCCGTCGGTGGCGTGTAGTCGTAAAAACCGGTTCGCGCAAAGACCAGCGATTCACCGCCAGCGGTGGCCGTCCAGGTCAGGCTTCCACCACTGACGCTCCAGTTGTAACCAGCGCCGGAGCCGCTGGCATTGGTCGTCAGGTCATACACCTGCCCCTTGAACGTCACGCTACTCACCTGCGCACCATCAACCGTCGTATCGACACCTGAACCGGATGCAGCAAAGGAGGTCAATGTGCCACCCAGAGCCTGTCCACCATCAGTACCCAGGCCTGAAATCACATTGCCTTCCATATGCGTCTGTCTGGCCAGCAGCGTATCGAAATCGGAGCGAGCCACCGGCTTGCCGTCTGCGATTTCGACAGTCAATGTCGTTGCTGGTGTGACATCGCCATCTCCGTCACGGGCAACGAAGGTCATTGCAAAGGAATCGCCTTCAGTCGCCGATCCGCTCGTAAAGTAGGTATAGGCGCCGGTCGTGAAGTTGAAGGTCAGCGTACCGAGTTCGAAGCCTTGAGCCGTGTCCAGCGTCAGCAGGTCACCGGCGACGGGGAACCCGGACGGGAAGGAGCCGGAACGGGAAATCTGATCGGCAAGCGGATCGTAGCTGAACACCACATTGGTATCCGGCGTTCCGTCGGCGTTGGTATCGAGCATCACGTTCAGCGTCTGGATATAGCCGCCATCAGCCCCCAGGACATTGCCCAGGTTGGAGTTGCTGATGATGTTGCCACCGTAGGCCACCGGAACGGTGCTGAGCAGTGCACCGGCCAGGTCGTTCAGGTCGGGAACGATGATCGCGCCGTCCTTGACCCCATCGCCATCGGCATCGACGTTATGGACGGAGTTCAATGCACTGGCATTGGCGATACCTGTACCCACCCCGACCGCGTAGGAATCGACTGCGGGATGAGCAAGCAACCAGTCATCGTAGCCAGAAGCACCAACCGGGTCAGTCGTATTGCCAACAGAAGGCGCACCGTCGGAAATGAAGTAAACCGTATTCTGCACCGAGGAATCGACCGTTCTGAAAGCGCTCTGAACTGCATTCAAGGCCGACTCATAGTTGGTGCCGCCACTGCCATCCAGCGTCAGGATGGTCGACAACGCTGTCGCCTTATCGGTGATCGGCGTCGCATTGACGATAGTTGCCGAATCAGAGAAGGTGATGAAGGTAATCAAGACGCTCTGGGCCTGGTTGAAATACTCACTGACCAGCGAAACCATCGCCTCCTTGGCCATGGCCAGACGCGTGGCAATGCTTACCGTGCCATCATCGGCAATATTGCGTACTTCACCACCGGCCGAAGCGATATCCATCGAACCTGAGACGTCAAGCACCAGTACGAGGCGATAGCTGGGCACCGCATCTTCCGAGACCAGCACCGTCCGGTTGAAGGCAGCGGGCTGATCATCGTTGATCGTCACCCGCAGATTGGCCGTCACGCCGGTATTCGACGAGTACTGGAAGGTTTCGAGGACGCTGTTGTCGTTGGCAACTGCCGAGTTGTCGGCATTCCGGAGCAGCGTATAGGTGTAGTCGCCAGCCCCCGTACCCGAGGCATCGACAACAAGACGCCCACTGGCTGTGTTTATGGTGATGTAACCACCGCTCGCCGTATAAGTGGTGCCGTTGTAGACGATCTGGTTGATGCCAGTGCCGCCACCGTCGTTGGTGAGTACATTGCCCGTCGCCACGATCGTGCCGCCACCCGTGCCATCCGGCAAGGCGCTTTCATTGACCGTCGCCAGGTCATCACGAGCCGCCACCGTCTGAATCGTCACGGTCGCCATACTGGCCTGACCTTCATCGTCCGTCACGGTATAAGTGAACGTGGCATTGCCCGTCCCGGCGGGGGTAAAGGTGTAGGTGCCGTTGGCATTGGCAATCAATGTCCCGCTGGATACCGCCGATACGTTGGTGATCCGGGCGTGATCAGGCAAATAGTCGTTCACCAGCAATTGCGACGGCGTCAGTGTGATCGGCGTACCGAGCGTGGTCAGGTAGTTGTCGTTGCCGGCCAGCGGCGTACCGTCACTAACGGCAGTCACATTGACTGTCACGGTATTGGGTACCGGATCGAACAACCCGCCAGCATCCTGAACGCTAAAGTTGAAGTTGGCGTAATTGGCGCCATTGGCATCCGGAGCCGGTGTAAAGGCCAGCAATCCTGCACTGATATCAGCAGCAGAAACCAACTGCCCAAGCGTCACCGCTACCCCATTCAGGCTCAGGACGCCATTTGCCGGCATAGAGTCGATACGAATGGAAGAAGGATTGCTTGGTGAGCCCTGCTCAACATCGCTCATCGGGAAGCTGGAGAGCGAGAAGACATATGGCACATCCTCGGCTGTCGTCACGGTGAGATTCTGGCCAAGCGGTGCGTCGTTGAGCGGGTTGACGGTGACGTTGACGGTCGCCGTTTCGGTGACGCCGGCCGGGCTGGTCACCGTGTAGGTGAAGCTGTCGCTGCCGTTGTAGTTGCCGCTCGGGGTGTAGGTGATGTTGCCACCAACCAGGGCGACGGTGCCGTGGGCGGCGCTGCCGACCGCGGTGACCACCGGGCTGCCTTCAAAGTTGTCATTGGTCAGCAGGCTGGACGCGAGGATGGTGACCGCGGTGTCTTCGTTGGTCGTCAGGG
>JAYREA010000013.1:0-103602 GCA_041909135.1 Azonexus sp.
TGGTCGATCAGGTAAACGCGTTCTTGGGCAACAGCGGAGAAGCCGATACCGGCCAGCAGGGCCAGAACCAGAGATTTTTTGACGATATTCATTTTTCAGCAGTCCCGGTAATTAATTAGGAAGGATGGAGCAATTCAAACACCCCCCGATTCTATTACGAATAGTCACACTTCAACCACTTGTCACGTACATCGCATGGACTTTATCTCAAGTAACATGCCTAGTCTGGCGACATAATCGTCTCTCCCTGGCACCGACAAAATGATCAAAAAACTGCGCGCCTGCCTTGGCTGGTTTCTCGGCAAACCCAAACCCGCCGGCGACCCGATCGCCGATGCGCTTGGCCGCTATCGCGATCCTGACGCCGACACCCTGGAGCTGACCCGGCAGCTGGTTGCCGTGCTGCGCCCGCAGAATCGGCGTGACAAGGCCGCCCCGGCTCGCTACCAGGCCATGGTCGAGCAACTGGAAGCCGACCAGACCTTGCGCGCCGCATTTCGTGGCCATATCGTGCATTTCATTGCCACCCGCCGGCTGGTCACCTTTTTTACCGAGAGCGGCATCCTGCCCGGCACCGGCTTTTTCTCGGAATGGTGGCGCATCCTGGGCAGCCGGCTGTTGCCGGAGGTGCCCGACGAACGGCGCCTGAAGGACTGCCTGCACGTCATTTACGACCGCTCCAGCGACTGGCGCTGGCTGGAACACATCCCGGCCGAATCATCCCAGCGTTTCTGGGAGCTGATCGCCCCGGCCGAGGAGTTGCGCAATATCGACTGGCGCGGCATTCAGGAACAGATGCTCGACGCCGTGCTGCTGCTCGCCCACCGGGTCAGCGGCCTGGGCGTGGAAAGCGAGCTGATGCGCGCTTCGCCCAATTTCGACGACGACACGCCACGCTTTGTCGCGCTGTCAGCCGAAGCGCTCGATTTCGTCAATGCCTTCCGCGCCGCGCTGAACGAACCCGAACAAGCCCCCGACGACGGCAGCCAGCTGCTGGTCATCGCCGACCAGTGCCAGGACACGCTGCAGCGGATACGCAAGCGGGCGCTGACGGTTGGTACCAGCCTGCATCTTTCCTACCTGCTGACCCGCAGCGAGCAAAGCCTCGAACGCCTGCGCGACCTTGCCGCCATTCTGACGGCCGGCGAGCAATCGACGGCCCGGGGCGAAGCCATCCAGGCCTGGGTCGAATTCGCCCATGCTGCCTTTCTGGCTGAAAACCGTCGCAACAGCCTGCGTTTTTACCTGGCCCAGCTCTCACACCTGCTCGCGGTGCGCGTCACCGAAAATGCCGCGCGCTCCGGCGAGCATTACATCTGCGACACCCCCGCCGACTATGGCCGGATGTGGCGCTCGGCGGCTGGCGCCGGCGTGCTGATCAGCCTGATGGCGCTGCTCAAGATCAAGGCGGCGGCGCTGCATGCACCGCTGTTCGGCGAGGCCTTCATGTACAGCATGATCTATGGTCTGGGCTTCGTCACCATCTTCCTGCTCGGCATGACGGTCGCCACCAAGCAGCCGGCGATGACCGCGCAGACGCTGGCCAGCCTGATCGGCGACCTGAAACTGAACCGCAGCGGCGATCTCGAACGTCTGGTCGACGTCATCGCCGCGGTCAGCCGCAGCCAGCTGGCGGCCATTGCCGGCAATGTCATGGTGGCCTTGCCGGTGGCCATTGCGGTTGGCCTTGGCCTGAGTTTTCTCGTCGATATGCCGCCGATCACCGTCGACAAGGGCGCCCACCTGATGGCCGACCTCGACCCGCTGTCCTGGGCGCTGCCGCACGCGGCCATCGCCGGTTTCTACCTGTTCCTGTCCGGGCTGATTACCGGTTATTTCGACAACCGTGCCGCCTATGCCGACATCGGCCCGCGTCTGGCTCGTCTGCGCTGGCTGCGGGGCCTGTTCGGCCAGGCGCGGGCCGGCCGCATCGGGGCCTACATCCAGGAGCGGCTGGGCGGCATCATGGGCAACTTCCTGTTCGGCTGCATGCTCGGTTCGACCGGCGTGATCGGCACCATCCTCGGCCTGCCGCTCGATATCCGGCACATCGCCTTCGCCTCGGCCAACCTCGGCTACGCGCTGACCGGTTTCCAGTTCGAACTGCCGCTCAAGGCCATTGCCTGGGCCGCCTTCGGCGTCGCCGCCATCGGCTTCACCAATCTGGCCGTCAGCTTCACGCTGGCCCTGCGCACCGCCATGCGCGCCCGCGGCATCCAGTTCGAGCATGGCGGGCCGCTGCTCAAGGCCCTCTGGCACCGGCTCCGCCGGCAACCGCGCAGTTTCGTGCTACCGCCGCGCCAAGCCAGCGTCGACGCGTAAAATGACGGGGTGATCGCCCGCCGCCTGCCTCTCCTGTTGCTGCTCTGCCTGACCCAGCCATTGGTTGCCGGCGAGCTCGACCTGCAGGCGCGGGATGACATCGCCAAACTGCTCGCCCCCTATCTGCCCGAAGAGGCCGGCAGCCCGCGCAAACTGCAGGGTTTGCTCAGCGAAATCCTCGCCACTGAGGGCTATTTTTCGCCGGCTTTCGAATTTGCCGAGCAGGACGACGGGCTAAAGCTGACCCTCGATGCCGGCCGGCGCACCACCATCAACAGTCTTGAATTGCTGATCGATGGTCCGGTCGAGGCGGAGACCCGGAAAGCGCTGATCGACAGCTGGTCCCTGCCGGTCGGCCAGCCCTTCCGCCAGGAGGACTGGAACACGGCCAAGCAGCAGATCCTCTCCCGTCTGCTCGCTGTCGAATACGCCGACGCCAAACTGCTCGACAGCACGGCAAGCATCGACACGGAAACCCACCAGGCCGACCTGAGCGTCCATTACGAGGCCGGCCCGCGCTATCGTTTCGGCCCGTTGCGCGTCGAGGGCCTGCAAAACTACTCGCCCGAGCTGATCGCCCGCTATAACCGCGCCGTCCAGCCCGGCCAGCCCTACCGCGAAGAAAAGCTGAATGCCCTGCAGACGACGCTGCAATCGACGCCGTACTTTGCCTCGGTACAGACCCTGCTCGACCGTGCGGCCGCCGAAACGGACGCTGACGGCAACGCGACCGCCCCCATCCTGGTCCGCGTTCGCGAGCGTTCGCCCCACCAGGTTTCCTTCGGCGCCGGTGCCAGCTCCAATACCGGCGCCCGGGTCGAATTCAATTACCACACGCCCAACCTGTTCGCTCAGGCCTGGGAACTGGACAGCGGCCTGCGCCTGGAACAGAAGCGGCAGACCGCCTACGCCGACGTTTTCCTGCCGCCGGACGAACGCAACCGCCGGCACAGCGTCGGCGTGATGGCCGAAGCGACCGACATCCAGAACCTGAAGACCGAACGCTATGCCTTTGGCGCACAAACCGTGCAGCAGCGTGGCAGTGTCGAACAGCGCCTGTCGCTCAACTGGCAAAACGAACAACGCGACCCGGATGGGGCTGCGCCGGTGACCAGCCGGGCGCTGGTGCCCAACGGCGTGTGGACCTGGCGGCATGTCGACAGCCTGATCGAGCCACGCAACGGCACCGTCCTCCAGGGCCAGATCGGCGGTGGTTCGAAAGCCGCCCTCTCCGACCAGAATTTTGTCCGGGTCCATGCCCGCTTCCAGCATTACATCCCGCTCGGTCGCGTCGATACCCTGACCCTGCGCGGCGAGGTCGGCTACACGCTGGCCGATTCGCGGCAACGCATCCCGCAGGATTACCTGTTCCGGACCGGTGGCGCCGGCTCGGTCCGCGGCTATGCCTATCAGAGCCTGGGCATCAAGGAAGGCAACGCAACGGTGGGCGGCCGCTACCTGGGCATCGCCAGCGCCGAAGTAACGCACTGGCTGGACGAGGCATGGGGTGTTGCCGCCTTTGTCGACGCCGGCGATGCGGTCGATTCGCTGCAGGATATCCGGCTCGCCATCGGCTACGGCCTGGGCGCCCGCTGGCGCAGCCCGGCCGGACCAATCGGCGTCGATCTCGCCTATGGCGAACGGACCCGCCAGCTCCAACTGCACTTCTCGCTGGCCATTCCTTTCTGACATGCTGCGCCGCACCCTCTTCCTCGCCAGCACCAGCACCATCGCCCTGATCGGCTCTGCCATCTGGCTGACGACCAGCGAAAGCGGCCTGCAAACGACCGCCCGTCTGGCCGCCAGCCTGACCGCGGGCCAGTTGCAGATCGAACAAGCCAGCGGCCGGCTGAGCGGACCAATGGATTTCGGCCAACTGCGCTGGAGCAGCCCCGATCTGCACATTGAAGCGACGCAGATCCACCTCGACTGGTCGCCCTCGGCGCTATTGCACAGCAGGCTGCAGGTCGCCGAACTGCAGGTCGCCAACCTGCAGATCACCAGCCAGCCAAGCAGCACCCCGACCCCGGCACCGACCGAACTCCAGTTGCCGATTGCCGTCGACATCCAGAAGCTGGCCATTGCTCGATTCGGCTACGGCGACGCGCTCACCGGCAGCGATCTTGCCGCCCGTTTCAGCAGCAATGGCCGCCAGCATCACCTCGAAGACTTCCGTGCCCGCAGCGCCGACATTGCCGTAGCCGGCCGCGCCACCCTGGACGGCGCCGCCCCGCTCCCACTCGAAGCCAGCGCCGAAATCACCGGCCAACTCGACCAGCGGCCGCTGGCGATGTCGATCACCGCCCGTGGCCCGCTTGAGCGCCTCGCGATCGCCGCCGTCGCCACCCAGGGCGTCGCCGGTCACGCCGATGTCGTGCTCACCCCGTTCGCCGAGGCCGCCTTCGCCAGCGCCCGCATCCTGCTCGAAGACATCGACCCGGCCACCTGGCTGGCCGGCGCGCCGCAAGCCAGGCTCAGCATCACGGCCGATGTCGAGCCGCAGGCTGATGGCATCACCGGCAGCTTCGGCCTGACCAATCACCAACCCGGCCCGCTTGACCGCCAACAGCTGCCCTTGAGCACCCTGGCCGGCACGCTAGCCTGGCAAGGCAGCACGGCCAGCTTCGCCAATCTGCATGCCAGCCTGCCCGGCAACGGCGAACTGACCGGTTCCGGCCAATGGCAAAACGCCACGCTGACCCTGGCGATGACGGCCAGCCGACTGGATGCCTCGCGGCTCGCCTCGCGGCTGCGCCCGACCCGATTGAACGGCCCCCTCTCGACCACACTCGGCGCCAAGCGTCAGGCCGTGAAAATCGAATTGAAGGACACCACCTTCAGCCTGCAGGCCGAGGCCAGCCACAGCAATGGCCGGATCGACCTGCCACAACTGCAGCTGGCCGCCGGCGATGCCCGCTTGAGCGCCCACGGTGAGCTCGACCTCAAGCCGCCACGCAATTTCGCGGCAGAGGGCGAGTTGCGGCGTTTCGACCCGAGCCGGTTCGCCAAAGTACCGGCGGCCCAGATCAACGCCAATTTCAAGGCAGCCGGCCGGCTCGCCCCGCAAGCGGTGGTCGACGCCAGTTTCACGCTGCAGGACAGTCGCCTGGCCGGCCAGCCACTGGCCGGAAACGGCCAGGTCAGCATTGCCTGGCCGCGCATCCCGCGCACCGACATCCAGCTCGCGGCCGGGGCCAATCGGCTGAGCGCCCGCGGCGCCTTCGGTCAGCCCGGCGACCTGCTGAGCCTCGATATCGACGCCCCGCAACTCGCTCCCTACGGGCTGGAGGGTGGCCTTGGCGGGCACTTCGACCTCACTGGCGGTGCCCAAGGCCCCAGACTCGCCGGCACGCTGAATGCCGCCCGACTCGGTCTGCCCGGCGTCTTCCGTCTCAGCGATCTGCGCCTGAAGAGCGAGGGTGGCAGCGAGCCCGGTTCGCCGCTGCTCATCGAACTCAATATCGCCAGCCTCGACACGCCGGACCAGCCCGGGCTGCTCAAGGCACTGCAACTTCAGGGCAAAGGCACCAACCAGGCGCACCAACTGAATGCCAGCGCCGAAGTCGCCGGCAAGAATCGACTTGCGCTCGCCGCCGACGGCAGCCTGGGCAATGATCACAGCACCTGGCAAGGCAAGCTGCTGGAGGCTGGCCTGAACAGCACCGACCAGTCGCGCAATTTCCGCCTCAGCGCCCCCGCCCCGATCAAGCTCACCGCCACCGGCTGGAGCATCGGCCCGATCCAGTTGGCTGGCGCCCCCCTCGACTGGCAGGCCAGGCTGCAGGCCACCGCCGATACCCGGCAACTGCAGGCCAGCCTCACCGCCCGCGGCAGCCGGATCGGGCAAGTCGATGGCGAACTGAGCGCAGCCATGCGCGGTGCCTGGTCGCTCGACCGACAAGCCCGCTGGCAGGGCCGACTAAAGAGCGACATTGCCGATCTGGGCTGGCTGGCCGAGTTGATCGGCGAAGGCTGGCAGAGCGAAGGGCGCCTTGCCGGCGAGCTGCAACTGGCTGGCACCCCAGCGGCACCGCTGAGCAGTGGTCGTTTCCGGGGTGAAAAGCTGGCCCTGCGCCTGCCTGGCCAGGGGCTCAACCTGGCGCGCGGCGAGCTCGACATCGACTTGCGCGACAACCTGCTGCGCATCAACCGCCTCGCCTTCGACAGTCTGCTCCAGCCACTCCCCCGCCCGTTGCGTGTCGAGGCCCGCGATGATCTGGCCGACCTGACCAAAAAACCCGGCCGCCTCGAAATCACTGGCCAGATGCGCCTCGACAAGGGCCAGGCCGAAGACAGCGCCTTTCTCGATGTCCGCCTTGAGCGGCTCGGCGCCTATCAGTTGCCGGACCAATGGGTGGCCGTCTCCGGCGATGGCCGGCTGAGCTGGCAGGATGGCACGCTGGGCGCCCAGGGCAAGCTGGCCGTCGATGCCGGTTACTGGCAACTGGCGCCCAGCGGCACGCCCCGCCTGTCCGATGACGTCATCGTCAAGCGGCCGGGCAGCGACAAGGCCGCCGCCAGTCTGCGTCCCAAACTCAATCTCGACATCAGCACCGACCTCGGCCGCAATTTCCGCTTCAATGGGGCCGGCCTGTCCAGCCGCCTGGCCGGCGAGGTGCGGATCACCGCCCGTGGTCGCGACCTGCCGCGGGCCAGCGGCACGATCCGCACCCGGGACGGCCGCTTCGACGCCTACGGCCAGAAGCTGGAGATCGAGCGCGGTATCCTGAACTTCAACGGCCTGCTCGAAAACCCCGGGCTGGATGTCCGGGCCGTGCGTAAGGGCCTGGCGGTCGAACCCGGCGTCCAGATCAGCGGCACGGCGCAGAAGCCGGTGGTCAAGCTGGTTTCCGATCCGGAGCTGCCCGATGCCGAAAAGCTCGCCTGGCTGGTCCTCGGCCACGGCCCGGAACAGATGGGCGCCGGCGATGCAACACTGCTCTTTTCCGCCGCCGGTGGCCTGCTCGGCAACGATTCCGGGAATGTCATCCAGCAGTTGAAGAAAACTTTCGGTTTCGACGAATTCGGCGTTCGCCAAGGCAATCTCGGCGACACCGGCGGACGACAACAGATCAGCCGGGTGGCCGGTGGCAATAGTGTCGACACGACGAGCACGACTGGCCAGCAGATTCTCAGCGTCGGCAAGCGCCTGTCGTCCAATGCCTTGCTCTCCTACGAGCAGACACTGGGTCGGGCCGAAGGCATCGTCAAGCTAACGGTCAACCTGACCCGCCAGATCGCCGTGATCGGCCGGGCCGGCAGCGACAATGCGCTGGACGTGTTCTATACGCTGACTTTCGGCCGAGAGGCGCCGGCCGACAAAGCTCGCCCCCTAGTGGAACAAAAACCTTAGCCCGCCGGGCGCTCGCTCCCCAGCCATTTGCCGAGCATCTGCTCCAACTGCTCGTGATTGATCGGCTTGGCGAGAAAATCGTCCATGCCGGCGGCAGTGCATCGCTCGTAATCCTCGGCAAATGCGCCGGCGGTCAGCGCCACGATGGGCAGGCGAGGCTGCTGATTGGCCTTTTCCCAGGCGCGGATTCGTCGCGTTGCTTCAAGGCCGTCCATGACCGGCATCTGCACATCCATCAGGACGAGAACCGGGCGCGCCGCGGCGGTGGCAAGTTGTGTCGCCTCTAGGCCGTCGGTCACCGCAGCCACCTCAACACCCAGCTTGCGCAACATGGCCTGGGCGACGCTCAGGTTCACCCGATTGTCATCGACCAACAGAATCTGCCCTTGCCATCGGCTCGACACCCGGCTTTGCGCATCCGCAACCGGGGCCCGGACGGCATCACGACACTCCTCGTCAGCGCCGATCACCTCGGCCCAAATGCAGAACCAGAAGCGGGCGCCCTGCCCGGCCTCGCTCTCGACACCAACCTCGCCTCCCATCAACTCGGCGAGACGGCGCACGATGGAGAGGCCCAGGCCGGTGCCACCGTACTCCCTGGTCGTCGAGCTATCGGCCTGCGAGAAGGGCTTGAACAGGAGCGACTGCTTTTCCGGAGGAATGCCGATGCCACTGTCCAGAATCGAAAATTCGAGCCGGGCGCGCCCCGCCTCGCGACCAACTTCGCGGGCTTCAATCCGGACGTATCCCTGGCTGGTGAATTTGACCGCATTGCTGACCAGATTGGCTAGCATCTGGCGCAGACGAACCGAGTCTGCCCGGTAACGCACCCCGGCCGAGCCTTGCCAGCCGGCATCGATGGCGATGTCTTTCTCCCGCGCCATCCCGGTAAACAGGGTCACCGTTTCCCGGAGCAGTTGCGCCGGATCGAAGGCGACAGCGGAGAGCTCAAGCTTGCCCGCCTCGATCTTGGAAAAATCGAGAATATCGTTGAGCAGGGTCAGCAAGGTCTGGCCGGAATTGAGTATGGTCCGGGCGTATTCATTGCTCTCGTCTTTCGTCAGGCCGGGCAACAGCAGCAGTTGCGCCATGCCCAGGATGCCGTTCATCGGCGTCCGGATTTCATGCGACATGATCGCCAGGAAGTTGCTCTTCGCCGCATTGGCGGCCTCGGCGGCCTCCTTGGCAGCATAGACGGCGGTAATGTCGATCCGGAAACCGACAATGAAACCTTCCGGCGTCTTGCGCTCGCGAATTCTCAGCCAGCGACCATCGTCCAGCGGCTGGATCAGATCGGTATTCCCGCTGCGATGCGCCACCAGACGCTCGGCGACCCAGGCATCGACCCGACCGATTGCCGCCTTGTACTGCCCGCGTTCGGCCCCGGTGCGAATGATTTCCTCGAACGTCTTGCCGGGCACCAGCAAGTCCGCCGAAGTCGGGTAATAGGCTCGATACTGCTCGTTGCAATAGGCCAGCCGGTCATTTTGATCGTAGATGACGAAAGCCTCGCCGATCGTGTCGACGGCCGAACGCAGCATGGCCTGGCTGTCCTGCAGGCGGTTCTCCATCTCACCCCGTAGCGCCAGGGCGCGAAAAAGCAGCAGGAGCAAAACCACGATGGCCAGACTGATCCCGGCCGCGATGGAAACGATGACCAGCCGGTGCGTGCGATAGGGCGCCAGGACGCTGTCAACGGAATGACCGACGACAAAACTGAGTTCATATTCCGGCAGCCGGTAAAAACCGTAGATGCGCTCGACGCCATCGAGTTGCGCCCGACGGGTGAAGTTGCCGGAGAGCGGGGCCAGCGCCTGCAGATAGGGAGTTCCACTGAGCTGCTTGCCCATGGCCGTCTCGTTATCCGGCTGGCGGACCATGATCTCGCCACTGTCGGCGACAATCGTGATCACGGTATCCGGCGCCAGTTTTTCCCGGAATGTGGCAAAACTTTCCGGGCTGACCGAAACGACCAGCACTCCCTTGAAACCATCCTTGGTGATGATCGGCCGAGTGAACTGGATCGACCATTTGCCGGATACCTTGCCCTTCAGCGGCTTGCTGATGAACAGGCGATCGCGGCCATCGAGATGCACCCGGAAATGTTCGCGCTGGCTGAGATCAAGTCGTTCCTTCGGCGCGCCGAGGTTGGAATAGGCCAGCCAGCCGGTCGCATCGATCACCGCCACCTGGAAGGCAATATCCGCCATGTAATTCTGGCGACGCTGCACCGCCGAGGCAAAACTGGCCGGATCGCCATCCCAGCGCGTCCGCAGATTGAGCAGGATTTCATTGAGGCGCTTGACCAGCGACAGGGTGTTCTCGGCATAGGCCTGCGCCTGAAACTCGGTCGAATGCGCGACTTCATGCAGCTCACCCGTCCGGCGACGATCCAGCTCATAAAAAGTCGCCAGCCAGATAAGGGCCAGGCAGCCGCTCAGGGCCAGCCAGAATCTGGCCCTGAGCGAATATTGTCGGTTAATTGCGGGGGAAGATTCAGCCACCGGGGTTCCTGTCGGTCATCGCTTCGGCCAGGCCTGTCCGGTCGCTCCGGTCAGCTGGTCAGGATTCAAGCGCAAAATGCTCGGCCTGATTATCACCAATATCAGGCCGGGCAGCCATCACTCAGGCTGCAATCATCCGTGTCGCGCCGAGCCCAGCCGGCTCCGGACGGCGACAATCAGGTCATCGACGTAGGTAAAGACGACCGGAATGACCAGCAAGCTGAGGAAGGTCGAGGTAATCAGGCCGCCGATGACGACAATCGACATCGGCGCCCGGAAGCTGGGATCGACGCCAATGCCGAGGGCAATCGGCATCATGCCGGCCCCCATCGCCACGGTGGTCATCACGATCGGCCGCGCCCGCTTGCGGCAGGCATCGAGCAGGGCGCTCCAGCGGTCCAGCCCATGTTCGCGGCGGGCGAGAACGACGTAATCGATCAACAGGATGGAGTTCTTGGTAGCAATGCCCATCAGCATGATCAGGCCGATCATCGACGGCATCGAGATTGCCTTCTGGGTAATGAAAAGCGCCAGGAAGGCGCCGGGCACCGAGAGGATCAGTGCAGCCAGGATGGTCACCGGCTGGACGAAATCCTTGAAGAGCAGGACCAGCACGATGTAGATGCAAAGCACGCCGGTCGCCATGGCCAGCGCAAAGCTGGTGAACAGTTCGCCCATCGCCTCGGCATCGCCGACCGTGGTCTGGATGACGCCGGGCGGCAGATTGGCCAGGCTGGGCAACTTGAGCGCCGTGGCCTCGATTTCGCCGAGCGGTTGGCCGTTCAGCTCGATTTCGAAATTGATGTTGCGCAGGCGGTCGTAGCGGTCGATTTCGGCCGGGCCACCGCCAATGCTGACCGAAGCGACGTTGGCCAGCATGACCGGGCCGTGCTTGCCGGGCACGCTCAGGCGTTCGAGCAGGGCGAGGTCGGTACGGGCGGCAGGCGGCAGTTTGACGATAATGGGCACCTGCCTTTGCGCCAGATTAAGCTTGGCCAGCCCCTGGTCGTAATCGCCGGCCGTGGCGATGCGCAGCGTGTCGGCAATCGCCGCCGAGGTGACACCGAGATCGGCCATCCGGGCGAAATCGGGGCGAATGACCAGTTCCGGCCGAACCAGGCTGGCCGTGCTCGTGATATTGCCGAGGCCGGGAATGCCGCGCAGTTCGCGCTCGACGAGGCGGGCATGTTCGGAGAGCAATGGGCCGTTCTCACTGGCCAGCACGAGAATGTATTTTTCATTGCCTGAAGCCAGGCCAACCTTGACCTGCACACCGGGAATAGCGGTCAGGGCCTGGCGCAACTGGTTTTCGATGGCTTGCTTGCTGGTCCCGGAACGCTCGCCGCGCGGCGTCAGGTTCAGCGTCAGCGTTGCCTTGCGCACTTCGGCCGCCCCGGCCGGTGCGAAGGGATCGCTGCCCGCCTTGCCACCACCGACGGCGGTGTAGACCAGCTTCACATGCGGATTGGCTTCGGCCATGGCCCGCGCCTGCTCGGCGGCGGCCAGCGTTTCCTGGAAGGTGGCGCCCGGCGGCAGCGACAGGTAGATCTGCGTCTGCGACAGATCGTCCGGCGGCATGAAGCCCTTGGGCAGCAAGGGCACCAGCATGAAGGAGCCAATAAAAAAGACGGCCGCGGCGAGCAGAGTGACGATGCGATGCTGCAGGCACCAGGCCGCCCAGCCTTCGTAAAGCTTCAACCAGCCCGGCGTCGACTCGGCGTGAGTCACCGGTTTCAGAATGTAGGCGGCCATCATCGGCGTCAGCATGCGGGCGACGACCAGCGAGAAGAAGACGGCAATCGCCGCCGTCCACCCGAATTGCACGAAGAACTTGCCGGCCACGCCGCTCATGAAAGCGGTCGGCAGGAAGACGGCGATCAGCGTGAAGGTGGTGGCGATCACCGCCAGCCCGATCTCGTCGGCGGCTTCCATGGCCGCCTGATACGGCGTCTTGCCCATGCGCAGGTGGCGCATGATGTTTTCGATTTCGACGATGGCGTCGTCGACCAGAATGCCGACGACCAGCGACATCGAGAGCAGGGTCACGACATTGAGCGTGAAACCCATCAGGTACATCACCGCAAAGGTCGGAATCGCCGACAGCGGCAGCGCAGCGGCCGAAACGAAGGTGGCCCGGCCATCGCGCAGGAAGAGCCAGACGACCAGCACGGCGAGCAGCGCGCCTTCGATCAGCAGCTTCATCGAGCCGTCGTAGTTTTCGATGACCGGATCGACGAAATTGAAGGCCTCGGTGATCTCGATGTCCGGGTGCTCGGCCTGCAGTTTGGCCAGGGCCAGCTTGACGTTGTCCGCCACCTCGACCTCGCCCGCCCCCTTGCTGCGCGTGATCTCGAAGCCGACCACCGGCTTGCCGTTGAGCAGCGCGGTCGTGCGCTGTTCGCCGACCGTATCGCTGACGCTGGCCACCTGATCGAGCCTGAGATGCCGGCCATCGCTGAGCACGATGTCCATGGCGCCCAGTTCGTTGGCACTCTGCACCGTGGCGATGGTGCGCACCGACTGTTCGATGCCGCCGACGTCGGAACGCCCGCCTGAAGCCTCTTGCTGAATCTGCCGCAGCTGCCGGGAAATGTCGGCCGCCGTAGCGCGCAAGGCCAGTAGTTTGGCCGGATCGAGCTCGATCCGGATCTCCCGCGTCACGCCGCCAACCCGCGACACGGCACCGACGCCACGCGCCGAAAGCAGCGCCTTGGTCACCGTGTTATCGACGAACCAGGACAGCGCCTCATCATCCATCCGCCCGGAAGCGACGGTGTAGGTCAGGATCGGCGCGCCGGACAGATTGACCTTGCTGATCACCGGGTCGCGCAGATCACCCGGCAGATCGGCCCGGATCCGCGACACGGCATCGCGAACATCATCGACCGCTTCCTGCGTCGGCTTTTCCAGCCGGAATTCGACGGTGACGATGGCCGTACCGTCCTGCACCTTGGTGTAGATGTGCTTGATGCCCTGCAGCGTCGCCACCGAATTCTCGATCTTGCGCGCCACCTCGGTTTCCATCTGAGCCGGTGCGGCACCGGGCAGGCTGGCGGTGACCGTCACCGTCGGCAATTCGATGTCCATGAATTGCTGGATCTTCATCGCCTTGAAGGCCATCAGGCCAGCCAGGGTCAGCATGACGAAGAACAGAATCGCCGGCGTCGGATTCCGGATCGACCAGGACGAAACGTTCATTGCGCAGTGCCTGTCACGATCTTGACGGCATCGCCATCGGCCAGGAAGCCGGCGCCGGCTTCGACCACCCGCGCCTCGGCTGCCAACCCGGAAACCACCTCGATCCGCTCGCCGAGCCGCCGACCGAGCAGCACCTTGGTCTGCGCCACTCTGTCCTCGCCCTCCAGCCGGAATACGTAGGCGAAACCTTCGCGCAGCACAACTGCCGATTGCGGCAAAGTCAGCGCCGGGCTTTGCGCCAGTTCGAATTCGCCGCGCGCAAACATGCCGGCACGGATGGCACTCGACACCGGCAGATCGACATAGACCAGCCCGTTGCGGGTTTGCGGATCGACGCTGGGCGCCACCGCCCGCACCGTGCCCTTGACGCTTTCGCCGCTCGGCGCGGTCAGCCTCGCCATTACCCCGGCCTTGACCTTGCCCAGCTCGGACGACGGCACTTCGGCCCGCCATTCGAGCCGGCCACCGCGAATCAGCCGGAACAGCTCCTGCCCCGGCTGGGTCAGCGAACCGACGGTCGCGCTGCGCGCCGAGATCACCCCGTCGTCCGGCGCCAGCACGTCGGTCTTGTCCATCCGCTGTCCGGCGGCCTGCAAACGGGCGCGGGCAGCGGCAAGGCGGGCCAGCGCCGTGTGTTCGGCCGTCTGGTATTGGGTATTGAGTTGCGAGCTGTAGAAGCCTTTTTCCTTCAGCTCCTTCGCCCGTTCGGCATTGCCCTTCGCCTCGGCGGCACTGGCTTCGAGTTCAGCCACTGACGCCTTGGCCTCGGCCAGTTCGCTGGCCACGGTATCGCTGGCGATGCGGGCCAGCACCTGGCCTTTCTTGACGAGATCACCCACCTGGACACGGACTTCGGAAATCCGGTAATTGGCGATTTCGGCGCCGATCACCGCCTCCTGCCAGGCGACGACATTGCCATTGGCCGGCAGCACCAGCGGCCAGCTTGCCATCTGCGGGGCAGTCAGCCGAACGGTCAGTGCCGGCCGGGTTGCCGTTGTCGCCCTGGCAGGCTCAGCCGGCTTGGGCGCCTCGGAACGCATGAGGAAAGCAGCACCGGCCACAACAACGGCCAGCACCAGCGCAATACGGGCTTTTCGCCCGGCAAGGGCTCCCGACAAATTCATTTTCATGCCAAACCCTGTTTCCACCACCGCAATCCGGCAATGATACCTTGCTCCAACTTCATGTCATCGCCGTAGTGACCGCACGGTTAGGAAAGCGCTGATCTATTCAAAAATGTCATTCCCGCGAAAGCGGGAATCCATAAAAATCAACGAACTGGATCCCCGCCTTCGCGGGGATGACGAATACGTCAGTGTCTCCTTAGTAAAGTGGAACCCGGCCCGACAGGGACTCCGCTCTAAGTCGCCAGCTCCCCTCGGGCCTGATCGGCCGTCTCGAAGAGCTTGGGCGAGATATCTCGCTTTTCCAGCGCCTCCCCCAGCTTCATGCGCAGGAAGGTGCTCGAGGTGTAGCGGGTCACATCATGGTAATGGCGCTCGACCACCCCTTTGACCATCGCGATGTAGTCGTCGATCAGCTCCGGCAGGATGCTGAAGCGGTCGTAATTGACGATGGCGTTGACCTTGTGGCCGATTGGCGCGAGGGCCGCTTCGACCGCCGCTTCGATGCGCCGGATGTCCTCGCCGCTGCGCACACTGAGTCCGGAGAAATCGAGGAAGAACAGGTTCTGGACAAGATCGTGGGACAGGCGCTGGGCCAGCGGCACTTCCAGCAGCTCCGGCCGGATGCCCATCGGCTCCTGGCGGAAGATGCGTTCGTCCATCAGCGCCAACTCGCCGTCGATGATCGGCCGGAAAGCCATGCGTTCGAGAATGTCCTTCTGCAGATCGACCCCCGGCGCAATTTCAGTCAATTGCAGGCCCCGGGCAGTCAGGCGGAAGACACAGCGTTCGGTAACATAAACCACTTCCTTGCCGCGTCGCGCCGCTTCCGGGCCGCTGAAGGTGCGATGCTCGACCTCGCCGACGAACTTGATCGATTTGCCGTCTTCAAGAATTTTCAGCTTGCCGGCATCGAGCACCACATCGAGATTGCCGGCCGTGAAGGTGCCGACAAAAACGACTTTCTTGGCGTTCTGAGAAATGTCGATGAAGCCGCCCGAACCGGCCAGCCGGGGGCCAAATTTCGACACATTGAGGTTGCCCTGCTGGTCGGCCTGGGCCAGACCAAGGAAGGCGATATCCAGCCCGCCGCCTTGGTAGAAGTCGAACTGGCTGGGCTGGTCGATGATCGCCTGGGTGTTGGTCGCCGCGCCGAAGTTCAGTCCGCCGGCAGGTACGCCGCCAATGACGCCTGGCTCGGCGGTCAGGGTCAGCAGGTCGATGATGTGCTCCTCGGCCGCGACGTTGGCCACCCCCTCCGGCATGCCGATGCCGAGGTTGACGATGGCGTTGGCCTTGAGCTCCATGGCTGCCCGACGGGCGATGATCTTGCGCTCGCTCATGGCCATCGGCGGAATGGCCGACATCGGCACCTTGATCTCGCCGGAGAAGGCCGGGCTGTACGGTTCGATGAAGGTCTGCATGTGGTATTCCGGCTTTTCGGCGACCACGACGCAATCGACCAGAATGCCGGGAATCTTCACCTGCCGCGGATTCAGCGTGCCGCGTTCGGCAATGCGCTCGACCTGGGCAATGACGATACCGCCGGAATTCCGGGCCGCCATCGCAATGGCCTGTGCCTCCAGCGTCAGCGCCTCCTTCTCCATCGTGATGTTGCCATCCGGATCGGCCGTCGTGCCGCGAATGATCCCGACGTGGATCGGGAAAGCCTTGTAGAACAGGTAGTCCTCGCCATCGATGGCCATACGGCGAACGATGTCTACCGTCGTCTTTTCATTCAGCTTGCCGCCGCCGAACAGCGGATCAACGAAGGTGCCCATGCCTACCCGGGTAATTGTCCCCGGCTTGCCGGCGGCGATGTCGCGGAACAGGTGTGTGATCACCCCCTGCGGCAGGTTGTAGGCCTCGATGCGGTTCGAAACGGCCAGCTCCTGCAGCTTCGGCACCAGCCCCCAATGGCCACCGATCACCTTGGCGACCAGCCCGTCATGGCCGAGGTGATTCAGCCCGCGCTCCTTGCCATCGCCCTGCCCGGCGGCGTAAACCAGGGTCAGGTTGCGCGGCGAACCGATGCCGTGCAGGTCAGTCTCCCGGCTTTCGAGAAAGCGCTGCTCCAGCGCCACGGCAATGTTTTCGGCAAAGCCGATACCGACAAATCCCCCGGTCGCCACCGTGTCGCCATCGCGAATCAGCCGAACCGCATTGCGGGCGGAAACTACCTTGCCGGTATCGGACCCCGGCAACGAGGCAGCGATGGGATGAGCGGGAACAGGCATGCAGACTCCACAAAGTTGTCGTAATCAATGATGTGTTGCTTGAGCAAAAGCCAAAAGCAATCCAGCCTCGCAAACGAGGCTATGGATTCAATTTTTTCTGCCACCGGACAAGTGCTGTCAGGTGGCGGCAAACACCAGGCTTAGTTAACCAGCGCCGCTTCGATCTCGGCAAAGGTACTCGCCAGTTCAAAGCTAAGCACCGGCACCCCGAGCAGGCGGCCAATATGCGTCGCCGAAAACAGGCCGCGTACCCGCGGCAGTCCGGTGACCGGATCAACGTCCTCGACCAGGATGTGCTGGCGCCCGAGATGCTTCAGGGCCTCAAGAATATCGGCCACGCTGGCGTGCAGCACTTCATTCAGGTACAGGGTATCGACATTGCCGATCGACGTCATCAGATCGGCCACCATCAACTCATCCCGCTTGCAGCCCCGGGCCTGGGCGACCTGCAACGGCTTTTCGCCGAGGATGTCGCGGGCGGTGATCAAACCATCTACCTGATCATCGTCATTGGTCACCATCAGCAGGCGCACCCCACGCGAAATCATCCGGGCATTGGCGGAAACGACCGTCGCATCGGGGCCAATGGCAACCACATTGACTCTCAGGAAATCGGTCATCGCCTCGATCGCCGGCGAATCCGGGCCGATCAGGTTGTATCCGGAAGCACTCAGGGTAACGTTCTTGGAAATTTTGTGCGTACGCACCTTGGCAGCCAAAGTCATGTCTCGAACCTCCAACCGGTTATTGTTTTGCGAGCAAAATATCTCTGTGGAGCCGGCGTGACCCAGACGACAAAGGTCATCCCGACGCGAAACAAGTATTCGGCGAATCCCGGCGCAATACAAGCACCCCAAGGGAAATCCCTAACCCGGTCACACCAAATAAAAAAGCCTGAAAAATCAGGCTTTTTAGAGTAATCGGTGGTGGAGAGGATGAGGATCGAACTCACGACCTCCTGATTGCGAACCAGGCGCTCTCCCAGCTGAGCTACCCCCCCAACGTTCGGTGATTCTAGCGCACTCCGTTGGGCGAATGAAAGCGCCCGTCGCGAGCTGATCGTCAGCCTTGGCCGGCACCTGCCACGGCGCGACGCAGGCGGTCGGCGACGGCAGCCCAGGCGGGGCCGTCCGGCAACGCTTCGACGACGATCAGGTCGACACCGGCGTGGTCCATGTCGCGCAGGGCGGCATAAATATCGTGGGCATAGCCGACGGGGTCAGCTGGCATCAGGCGCCAGGCGTGCGGCATGCCGGCCTGTGGCGGCTGGTTGGAGCTGATTACCCCACAGCGCCCACCGCGATGACGCTGGGCGTTGATGAAGTCGAGCAGACGTTCGCCAGCCACCATGCGCAGCGGAGTGACCGGCGCGTAATGGGCTTCGAGCGAGCCGGAAACGCGCGGGGCGCCGACGGCGGTTTCGATGGCGGGGCAGCGACCAAGAATGGCTTCGAGGTGCAGCGGCGAGATGTGACCGGGACGCAGAACCACCGGCTCGCCACGCGAGCAGTCGACGATGGTCGATTCAATGCCGACGGCACACGGTCCGCCGTCGAGAATCAGCGGCACGGCGTCGCCCAGTTCTTCGGCAACATGCGCTGCCGTCGTCGGACTGATGCGGCCAAAACGATTGGCGGAGGGCGCAGCGATACCGGCATGTTCGCCGGCGACGGCAGCAAAGCGACGCAGCAGCTCGAGCGCCACCGGGTGACCGGGCACGCGCAGGCCGACGGTGTCCTGGCCGCCGGTCACAGCATCGGGCACCCAAGCCTGTTTTTTCAGGATCAGGGTCAGCGGACCGGGCCAGAAGGTTTCCATCAGTTCCCAGGCAACGGCCGGCACCTGCTCGGCCCAGTGATCGACCGCATCGTGGCCGGCGAGATGGACGATCAGCGGGTGGTCGGCCGGACGGCCCTTGGCGGCAAAAATCTTGGCGACGGCCGCCGGGTTGGCGGCATCCGCCCCCAATCCGTAGACCGTCTCGGTCGGCAGGGCGACCAGTTCGCCGGCGCGCAGCAGATCGACGGCGCGCTGATAATCGGCATCCGTCGGGGTGGTCATTCGTCCTTGATGCCGATCGCGGCACGGGCGGCCAGGGCTACTTTCTGCACGGCCTCGGCGTTGTCGCCGATCACCGTGAAGTGGCCCATCTTGCGCCCCGGGCGGGCGTGGTGCTTGCCGTAGAGGTGCAGCTTCAGGTTGGGGATGGCGTACAGCTTGGCCCAATCAGGCTCGCGGTAGGTGTCGCTGCCGTTGCCATTTTCGTACCACAGGTCGCCGAGCAGATTGACCATGACCGAGGCCGAATGCGCCCGTGCTTCGCCGAGCGGCAGGCCGCACAGGGCACGCACTTGCTGTTCGAACTGGTTGGTGATGCAGGCATCGATAGTGGCGTGACCGCTGTTGTGCGGGCGCGGCGCCATTTCATTGACGATCAGCTGGCCGCGGCTGACGAAGAATTCGACAGCCATGGTGCCGATGTAGCCGAGCTTTTCGGCAATGCGGGCAGCGACATCCTCAGCATCGCTCTTGACGCAACCGGTCGTCCGTGCCGGCACGATGGAGACATCGAGGATGCCGCGGGTATGCTGGTTTTCGCCGGTCGGGAAGCAGGCAACCTGGCCGTGCTCGTCACGGGCCAACACAACCGAGACTTCGTAGTCGAGCGTCAGTCGCTGTTCCAGCACGCATTGCTCGCCCTTGAAGTGAGCAAAGGCAGTCAGTGCTTCCTCGCGGTTATGGACAGTGGCCTGGCCCTTGCCGTCATAGCCGAAGCGGGCGACTTTCAGGATGGCCGGGAACAGCGAGGCATCGGCATTGCGGACGTCATCTTCGCACCGAATGGCGGCGAAGGGACCGTGCGGCAGACCGTTGTCACGCAGGAAGGACTTTTCGGCGATGCGGTTCTGGCAGACGGCAACCGCCGCCGCCGACGGGCGCACCGGGACAAACTTGGCGAGGTAATCCAGCGTATCGGCCGGCACATTCTCGAACTCGGTGGTGATCGCAGCACAACCGGCGGCAAACTCGTCGAGCGCCGCGTAGTCGTTGTAATCGACACAGAAATGCCGTTCGGCGATCTGGCCGGCCGGGCTGTTCTTGTCCGGATCGAGCACCCAGACCTGATAACCCAGTTCGTGGGCAGCCGAAACGAAGAAGCGGCCGAGTTGGCCGCCACCGAGCATGCCCAGCGTGGCGGGCGGGAGAATCATGGCGTTACTCAAGACAGGAACCTCATCGGCACAGCATTATTTCGTAGGTGATCACGGCTTGTGATCAGATCAAACTTCCGGCAGCTTCATGGCCAGCACCTTCTCGGTCTGGGCCTGGCGGAAGGCCTGCAGCTTGGCGTTCAATGCCGGATTTTCATTGGCCAGCATGGCAACGGCGAACAGTGCGGCATTGGCGGCACCGGCTTCGCCGATGGCAAAAGTGGCGACCGGGATGCCCTTCGGCATCTGGACGATGGAGTGCAGTGAATCGACACCGGACAGCGCCTTCGACTGGACCGGCACGCCGAGCACCGGCACGGTGGTCTTGGCAGCCAGCATGCCCGGCAGGTGGGCAGCACCGCCGGCCCCGGCGATGATCGCCTTGAGACCACGTTCGCCAGCCATGGCGGCGTAGTCGAACAGCAGGTCCGGGGTGCGGTGGGCTGAGACGACACGCGCTTCGAAGGGCACGCCGAAGTCCTTGAGAATCACGGCGGCGGCCTGCATGGTCGGCCAGTCGGAATCGGAGCCCATGACGACGCCGACCAGTGGTTGATGGTGCATGGTCATAGTCCGGCTTTCCGTTCAGCGGCTTCGATGGTATTGGCGAGCAGCATGGTGATGGTCATCGGGCCGACGCCGCCGGGGACCGGGGTGATCTGGCCGGCCACTTCGAGACAGCTGGCAAAATCGACGTCGCCGCACAGCTTGCCATCGGGCAGACGATTGATGCCGACGTCGATGACGACAGCGCCCGGCTTGACCATGTCGCCAGTAACGAATTTCGGCTTGCCAACGGCGGCGACCAGGATGTCGGCGCGGCTGGTGTGGAATTTCAGGTCTTTGGTCCGCGAATTGCAGACGGTGACGGTGGCGCCAGCGTTGATCAGCAGCAACGCCATCGGCTTGCCGACAATGTTGGAGCGGCCGATGACCACGGCTTCCTTGCCCGTCAGATCAACGTTGCCTTTCTCGAACATCTTCATCACGCCGTACGGGGTGCAGGGGATGAAACGCGGATTGCCCTGGGCCAATGCGCCAACGTTTTCGGCATGGAACCCATCGACATCCTTGTCGGCCGAGATCGCTTCGAGCACGGCTTCTTCGTCAAAATGTTTGGGCAACGGCAACTGGACGAGAATGCCGTGAATATTCGGATCAGCGTTCAGTTCGGCGATCTTGTCGAGCACCGTGGCCTGATCGACCGTCGCTTCGTAGGTGATCTTTTCGGAGTGCATGCCGATAGCCAGGCAGCCATTGACCTTGTTGCGGACATAAACCTCGGAAGCCGGGTCAGCCCCGACCAGAATGACCACCAGACCGGGCTTGTGGCCCTTGGCAGTCAGTGCCTCGACCCGTGCCTTGAAGCCTTGGCGAAGCTCTTCGGCCAGCGCCTTGCCGTCGATAATTTGTGCTGTCATCGTCGCATCCATCTAAAAAGAAAAGGGGAAAGGCGCCTGCCTTTCCCTTTGATTTGGTGCGAATTTTACCAGAATCAGGCTGAATTCAGCCGATTGCTGCTTCGGCGGCGCCAACTGCAGCCCGGCCTGCCTCGAAAGCCCGGCGATTCAAGTCGACCATTTTCTCGCCCTTGCGCTGGAAACGCTTGAGCACGCAGTCGAGCAGCACTTCGGCCCCGAACGGCAGTTGATCGGCAATGGCGCCGAGCATGACCGTGTTGCCGAGGCGGATGTCGCCGAGTTCCTGGGCGATGGTCGTGGCATCGAAGGCGACAACCTTGTTGCCGGTCTTTTTGATTTCGGCCAGCGGGTCTTCCGGGTAATCGAATAGCCCGAGTTCGACCACCGGCGGCACCAGCTTGGCGGTGTTCATCAGCGTTATGCCGCCCGGCTTCAGCATGTGCTGCCAGCGCATGGCCTCGGCCGACTCAAAGCCGAGCAGCACGTCGGCGGTACCCGGCGTAATCTGCGGCGACAGCACTTTCTTGCCGAAACGCAGGTGCGAGGAAACCACCCCACCGCGCTGGGCCATGCCGGCAACTTCGGTCTTCTTGGCGTCGTGGCCGAGGGCGATGGCCGCTTCGGCCAGAATTTCGGTCGCTGTCATGACGCCTTGGCCGCCGATGCCGACGACGAGAATATTGGTGTTATCGCTCATCTCAGGCTCCGCATCCCTTGGGTACCAGCTTGATCGGCGAGACCGGGGCGTAATGGACGATGGCCCCCGGCGCACAGGGCTGGACGCACAATGTGCAACCGGTGCACACCGAGCTTTCGATACGCACAAAGGCGAGATCGACCTCGCGACCGTTCGGCTTCACTTCCTTGCCACGGCGCGTCACGTGGATGGCCGGACAGCCGACATCGATACAGTTGCCGCAACCGGTGCACTTGTCCTCGATGACCTCGAAGGGCTTGAGCTTGTGGTAGTCCTTGATCAGCACGCAGGGCTGGTCGGTGATGATGACCGAGACATCCGGCACCTTCACTTCGTCGCGGATGGTCTTGAACAGCACCGGCAACTCGTACGGATTGACCGTGTGAATGCGCTCTTCCTTGACGCCGAGCGCCGAAACAAGCTTGGCGAAATCGACGCGCGGCGAATCGTCGCCGTAGATGTCGCGGCCATTGCCCGGGTTGTCCTGGCCGCCGGTCATGCCGACGGCGCGATTGTCGAGCAGCAAAACCGTGACATTGCCCTTGTTATAGACCATGTCGAGCAGGCCCTGCATGCCCATGTGCAGGAAGGTCGAATCGCCGATCACGGCGACGACACGCTTGTCCTTGTCGGCCTCGCCGCGGCCCTTGTCCATACCGAGCGCAATGCCCATCGAGGCACCCATCGAGACGCAGGTGTCAAGGGCATTCCACGGATGGCCGGCGCCCAGCGTATAGCAGCCAATGTCGCCGGAGATGTTGAGGTTGCGAACCTGCGACAGCGTGTAATAGACGCCAAGGTGCGGGCAGGCGACGCACATGGTCGGCGGCCGGGGGAAAACCTTCATCGGCACCACGGAATCCATCACCGGCACAGGTTCGCCGAGCAATTTGGCAATAGCCGGCTTGAGCACATTGGGCGACAGTTCGCCCTGCAGCGGCAGGATTTCCTTGCCGATGACCTTCAATCCCTGGGCCTTCAGTTCGGTTTCAACCAGTGGCTCGACTTCTTCGACGATAACCACCTGATCGACCATGGCCGCCAGTTGGCGGCACTTCTCGAACGGCACCGGGCAGGAGAAGCCGAGCTTCAAAACCGGCGCATTCGGAAAAGACTCCTTGACGTGCATGTAAGCCGGGCCGGAGGTGATGAAACCGACGCGCTTGTCGGAACCATCCTCGATGAAATTCAGCTCAGAGGCTTCTGCCTCGGCGCGCAGTTCGATGTCGCGCTGGAACATCAGCGGAATGCGCTTGCCGGCATTGCCCGGCACCATGACGAAGCGGGCCGGTTCCTTCTTGAAGCCGGCGCCGTTGAATTCGATGCGCTCGCCGACGGTGACCAGCGATTTGACATGGTTGATCCGGGTCGTCATGCGCAGGATGACCGGCACCTGGAATTTCTCGGACAGCTCATAGGCGAGCCTGGTCATTTCATAGGCTTCCTGCGAATCGGCCGGCTCGAATACCGGCACATGCGCGAAGCGGCCCCAGTAGCGGGAATCCTGCTCGTTCTGCGAGGACGACAAGCCAACGTCGTCGGCAATGGCGATGACCAGGCCGCCGATCACGCCGGTCAGGGTCAGCGTCATCAGCGCATCGGAGGCGACGTTCATGCCGACATGCTTCATGCAACAGAAGGCACGCGAGCCGGCGTAGGCGGCGCCAATGGCGACTTCCAGCGAAACCTTCTCATTGACCGACCACTCGGCGTAGAGATCCGGATAGGTCGACACCACTTCCAGCATTTCGGTCGACGGCGTACCGGGATAGGCCGCCGCCACCTTGACGCCGGACTCCCAGACTGCGCGGGCGACCGCTTCGTTACCAGACATCAGAACCCGGCTTGCTGCCGGTGCAGGCATGACTGCCGCCATATCGACTCCTCGAAAGCGCAAAGCGAAACCCATGATTATAGAAAGGTGATTTTTTGACCATTTGATACAAAGCAAGTGATCGAATCTTTTTGTTTCGTGTCACATGACCCGGATCCGTTGATGAACATCAATGCCCGGCGCCGCATGGAACGAAACAATGACAGCCACCCCACCGATGACCAGAAAATGACCGCCGCCACCATCGACGAACTCACCCCACCGGAAGACAGCACCCGCCGCATTCCCGGCAACAAGGGCATGTGGGCCGGCATCACCTGCGAATTTGTCGAATTCACCGTGCTCTTCGCGGTTTACTTCATTGCCCGGGCCCATTTTCCCGACGCATTTCACGCCGGAGCGCAAAGGCTGTCGGTCGTTGCCGGTACGACCATCACCCTGCTGATGGTCACCAGCAGCTACTTCATCGCCTGCTCGGTCAATGCCATCCGCCAGGACAAGCAGCGCGCTGCCATCATCTGGCTGGTAGCCGGACTGATCATCGCCCTCGGCTACCCGCTGGCCAAGGCACTGGAGATCAACTGGAACCTGGCCCACGGCATCAACGGCGAGTCGGGGATTTTCTTCACGGTCTATTACTACCTGACCTTCACCCACCTGGTCCATGCCACCTGGGGCATCCTCGGCATCCTCTGGGTGCTCGCCCGACTGGTCTTCAACGGCTATTCGTCCAGGGACTACGCCGGCCTCGAAGCACTGGCCAGTTACTGGCACGCTACCGACATCATCTGGCTGGTCATCTTCCCGCTGTTCTACGTGCTGGCCTGAACATGGACACCAAAACCGATCACTTCCGCCTGCTGACCGCCGCCTGGCTGGCCCTGGTTGCCCTGACGCTGGCCAGCCTGGGGCTCAGCGAGTGGTTCCGTGACATCAGTCTGCTGCCGTTGCTGGTCGCAGCCATCATGTGGATCAAGGGCGTCGTGGTCGCCCGCTGCTTCATCGAGTCGCATGTCGCTCACCCGTTCATTAAACGGGTCATCAAAGTCTTCATCGGCATCGCCCCAATCGCCCTGCTCGCCACGGCCTTCTTCGGCAGCACGCTGGCCCGCTGGGCGACCCTCTAGGGCGTTCCCACAACGCGCCGGAATTGCTGCGGCAGATCGCATCGCCGCCCCGCGCCCCTCTCTTAAAGCAGATTGCCAATATGGATAAATAAACTCGACGTACAAGCTCGACCATATTGCACGATGTGAATTTTGTTTTTACAATGCGGAACGATGATTAGGGAAAACACGGGCTCGCGAACCGACTCGTAACGAGCTAAAGTTGTTTTGCTCAACAGGCAAAACAGAATGAAATGCAACCTAGGAGACAAACCATGGCCGAACAACCGCAAAACTTGCCTGACCCCGCTGACGTAGATCCGCAGGAAACCAAAGAATGGACCGATGCCCTCGAAGGCGTCATCACGCAAGAAGGTGCCGAGCGCGCCCATTACCTGATTGAAAAGATGATCGGCAAGGCCCGCGAAGACGGGATCGATCTACCTTACTCAGCCAATACCGAATACATCAACACCATTCCCGCCGACCGTCAGCCCAAGTACCCGGGCAACGCGGACATGGAAATCAAGATTCACAGCTATATCCGCTGGAACGCCATGGCCATGGTCGTGCGTGCCAACAAGGACACCAACGTCGGCGGCCACATCGCCTCCTTCGCTTCGGCCGCCGCCCTTTACGACGTCGGCTTCTCGCATTTCTGGAAGAGCCTCGACCATGACACCGGTGGCGATCTGATCTTCTTCCAGGGTCACTCGGTGCCGGGCGTCTATTCCCGCGCCTTCATGCTCGGCCGCCTGACCGAACAGCAGATGGACAACTTCCGCCAGGAAACCGACGGCAAGGGCATCTCCTCCTACCCGCATCCTTGGCTGATGCCGGACTTCTGGCAGTTCCCGACCGTCTCGATGGGTCTCGGCCCGATTCAGGCCATTTATCAGGCCCGTTTCATGAAGTACCTCGCCTCGCGCGGCCTGATCGATGCCGCCAAGGCCGAACAGCGCAAGGTCTGGGCCTTCCTCGGCGACGGCGAAACCGACGAAGTCGAATCGCTAGGCGCCATCGGCATGGCCGGTCGCGAAAAGCTCGACAACCTGATTTTCGTGATCAACTGCAACCTGCAGCGCCTCGACGGCCCGGTGCGCGGCAACGGCAAGATCATCCAGGAACTCGAATCCGAATTCCGCGGTGCCGGCTGGAATGTCGTGAAACTGATCTGGGGCACCCAGTGGGATACCCTGTTCAACCGCGACAAGAAGGGCATCCTGAAGAAACGCATGATGGAACTGTGCGACGGTCAGTATCAGACCTTCAAGGCCAAAAATGGCGCCTACGTCCGCGAGCACTTCTTCAACACGCCGGAACTGCGTGAACTGGTCGCCGACTGGACCGATGACCAGGTTTGGCAACTGAACCGTGGTGGCCACGACATCTTCAAGATCTTTGCCGCCTACAACGCTGCCGTCACCCACAAGGGCGCCCCGACCCTGATCCTGGCCAAGACCATCAAGGGCTTCGGCATGGGCCAGGCCGGCGAAGCGATGAACATTTCGCACCAGCAAAAGAAGATGGACAAGGAGCAGATCGGCCGCTTCCGTGACCGCTTCAACCTGCCGGTGCCGGACGACAAGCTGGAAGAACTGCCCTACCTGACCTTCCCGGAAGATTCGGAAGAGTACAAGTACATGCGCCAACGCCGCATGGACCTCGGCGGTTTCCTGCCAACTCGCCGCCGCAAGGCCGAGCCGCTGCAGATTCCGTCGCTCGACACCTTTGCCGCCCTGCTCAAGGCATCCGGCGAAGGCCGCGAGTTGTCCACGACCATGGCCATCGTCCGCATCATGAACATGATGTTGAAGGACAAGAATGTCGGCAAGAACGTCGTGCCCATCGTGCCGGACGAATCGCGCACCTTCGGCATGGAAGGCATGTTCCGCTCGGTCGGCATCTGGAATCAGGAAGGCCAGAACTATGTGCCTGAAGACCATGACCAGCTGATGTTCTACAAGGAATCGAAGACCGGCCAGGTATTGCAGGAAGGCATCAACGAATCCGGCGCGATGAGCGACTGGATTGCCGCCGCCACCTCGTACTCGGTGCATAACGTCCAGACCATTCCGTTCTACATCTGCTACTCGATGTTCGGCATGCAGCGCGTCCTCGACCTCTGCTGGGCGGCTGGCGACCAACGCGCCCGTGGCTTCCTGATCGGCGGCACGGCCGGTCGTACGACGCTGAACGGCGAAGGCCTGCAGCACGAAGACGGCCACAGCCTGATTCTCTCCAACCTGATCCCGAACTGTATTTCCTACGACCCGACCTTCCAGTACGAAGTCGCCGTCGTGACCCAGGACGGCATGCGCCGCATGTTCCAGGAGCAGGAAGACGTCTTCTATTACCTGACGGTAATGAACGAGAACTACGAGCACCCGGAAATGCCGGTCGGCGCCGAAGCCGACATCATCAAGGGCATGTACCTGTTCAAGAAGGGCGCCGATTCGGCTGCCCCGCGCGTTCAGCTGCTTGGTTCGGGCACCATTTTCCGCGAAGTCATCGCCGCCGCCGACCTGCTCAAGGCCGACTGGGGTGTCGAGTCCGACCTCTGGGGCTGCCCGAGCATGAACGAACTGGCCCGCAACGGTCAGGACGTCCAGCGCTGGAACATGCTGCATCCGCTGGAAGCGCCGAAGCTGTCGCACGTTGAAGAGAAGCTGGCTGGCGCCAAGGGCCCGGTCATTGCCTCGACCGACTACATCAAGCTGTTCTCCGAGCAGATCCGCCCCTTCGTCAAGGCACCGTACGTCACGCTGGGCACCGACGGTTTCGGCCGTTCGGATACCCGCGAGAAGCTGCGTCACCATTTCGAGGTTGATCGTCACTGGGTCACGCTGGCCGCCCTCAAGGCACTGGCCGACAACGGTGAAATCAAGCGCGAAGTCGTCGCCGCCGCTCTGGTCAAGTACAACCTTGACCCGAACAAGCCGAATCCGCTGAGCGTTTAAGGGAGAGACAACATGAGCCAAATCATTGAAGTCAAAGTCCCCGATATCGGCGATTTCGAAAGCGTTCCGGTCATCGAACTGTTCGTAAAGGTCGGCGACAGCATCAAGGTTGACGACGCGATTGTCACCCTCGAATCCGACAAGGCGACGATGGATGTACCGTCGCCGGTCGAAGGCGTCGTCAAGGAAGTCCTCATCGCCCTTGGCTCCAAGGTCGGCGAAGGCGCGCTGCTGATCAAGGTGGAAACGGGTGGCGCTGCTGCGGCCGCGCCGGCTCCGGCAGCCCAGGCTGCGGCGCCGGCCCCCGCCCCCGTGGCTGCGCCGGTGGCTGCCGCCCCGGCCGCTGCCGGCGGTGGTGTGGTCGAGGTCAAGGTGCCGGATATCGGCGATTTCGCCGAAGTCCCGGTCATCGAGCTTTACGTCAAGGTCGGCGACAGCATCAAGGTGGACGATGCGATCGCCACGCTGGAATCCGACAAGGCGACGATGGACGTTCCGTCCACCGTCGCCGGTACGGTCAAAGAAGTGCTCGTCTCGCTCGGCTCCAAGGTCGGCGAAGGCACGGTTCTGATCAAGGTTGAAACCGGCACTTCGGCCCCGGCGGCCGCACCGCAAGCCGCTGCTCCGGCACCTGCCGCTGCGGCCGCCCCGGTCGCCACTCCGGCTGCTGCGCCTGCCGCTGCCGCCCCGGCAGCCCTGGCACCGGCCCTGCCGGCTGGTTCCAAGGTTCACGCTTCGCCTTCCGTCCGGGCCTATGCCCGCGAACTCGGCGTCGACCTGAACAAGGTGCCTGCCACCGGCCCGAAGAACCGCATCGTCAAGGAAGACCTGACCAAGTACGTCAAGGGCATCATGTCCGGTGCCACTGCGGCCCCGGTCGCTGCCGGCGCCAGCCTCGGCGGCGGGCTCGACCTGCTGCCGTGGCCGAAGGTTGATTTCGCCAAGTTCGGTGAGATCGAGGTCAAGCCGCTGTCGCGCATCAAGAAGATTTCCGGCCAGAACCTGTCGCGCAACTGGGTCATGATCCCGGCCGTCACGTATCACGAAGATGCCGACATCACCGACATCGAAGCCTTCCGCGTGCTGCTCAACAAGGAAAATGAGAAGGGTGGCGGCGCCAAGCTGACCATGCTGGCTTTCCTGATGAAGGCGTGCGTCAAGGGTCTGCAGAAGTTCCCGGAATTCAATTCCTCGCTCGACGGCGACAATCTGGTGCTGAAGAAGTATTTCAACATCGGTTTCGCGGCCGACACCCCGAATGGTCTGGTCGTGCCGGTGGTCAAGAATGTCGACAAGAAGTCGGTTTTCGAACTGGCGCAGGAATCCGGCGAACTGGCCAAGCAGGCGCGTGACGGCAAGCTCAAGCCGGCCGACATGTCCGGTGCCTGCTTCACGATTTCCAGTCTCGGCGGCATCGGTGGCACCTATTTCGCACCGATCGTCAATGCACCGGAAGTCGCCATCCTCGGCGTCAACAAATCGGCCATGAAGCCGGTGTGGGACGGCAAGCAATTCGTGCCGCGCCTGACCCTGCCTTTGTCGCTGACCGCTGACCATCGCGTTATCGACGGGGCGCTGGCGACCCGCTTCAATGTCTATATCGCCCAGCTGCTGGCCGACTTCCGTCGCGTCGCGCTGTAACCCGGGAAGGAGATCACCATGAGTCTCGTAGAAGTCAAAGTCCCGGATATCGGCGATTTCGCCGAAGTGCCGATCATCGACCTGTTCGTCAAGGTCGGCGATAGCATCAAGGTCGATGACGCGATCTGCACGCTGGAATCCGACAAGGCGACGATGGATGTGCCGTCGCCGGTGGCCGGCGTGGTCAAGGAAGTGCTCGTTCAACTCGGCGCCAAGGTTGGTGAAGGTGCGTTGCTGATCAAGGTTGAAAGCGGCGCTGCTGCGGTCAACCCGGAAAATGCGGCAAAAACGGAAGCCCCGGCCGCGGCGCCAGCCGCCGCCCCGGTGGCCGCTCCAGTCGCTGGCAGCCATGCCGGCGGTGCCGACATCGAGTGCGAGATGCTCGTCCTCGGCGCCGGCCCCGGCGGCTATTCCGCTGCCTTCCGCTCGGCCGACCTCGGCATGAAAACGGTCATCGTCGAGCGCTACGCCACCCTCGGTGGCGTCTGCCTCAACGTCGGCTGCATTCCCTCCAAGGCGCTGCTGCACGTTGCCGCGGTCATGGAAGAAGCCGAGCATGCCAACGATCTCGGCGTCACCTTTGCTGCACCGACTGTCGACATCGACAAGCTGCGCGCCCACAAGGACAAGGTCGTCGGCAAGCTGACCGGCGGTCTGGCCGGCATGGCCAAGGGCCGCAAGGTGGACATCGTGCGCGGCTACGGTACGTTCATCGACCCGCACCACATCGAAGTCGAAGTGACCGATGGCACGGGCCAGGACAAGACCGGCGCCAAGAAGATCGTCAAGTTCCAGAAATGCATCATCGCCGCCGGTTCGGCCGCCATGCATCTACCCTTCATTCCGAAGGACCCGCGTATCGTCGATTCGACCGGGGCGCTTGAACTGCGCTTCGTGCCGGAGAAAATGCTGGTCATCGGCGGCGGCATCATCGGCCTCGAAATGGCCACCGTCTATTCGACGCTGGGCGCCAAGGTCGATGTCGTCGAGATGATGGATGGCCTGATGCAAGGCCCGGATCGCGATGCCGTCAAGGTCTGGGAGAAGCAGAACGCCAAGCGCTTCGACAAGATCATGCTGAAGACCAAGACCGTTGCGGTCGAAGCCAAGGACGACGGCCTCTACGTCACCTTCGAAGGCGAAGGCGTCTCGCCGGAACCGGTCAAGTACGACATGATCCTGCAAGCCGCCGGCCGCACGCCGAACGGCAACAAGATCGGTGCCGACAAGGCGGGCGTGGCCGTGACCGACCGTGGCTTCATCAACGTCGATGCCCAGATGCGGACCAACGTGCCGCACATCTTCGCCATCGGCGACCTCGTCGGTCAGCCCATGCTGGCCCACAAGGCAGTGCATGAGTCGCACGTCGCGGCTGAAGCGGCAGCGGGCCAGAAATCGGCCTTCGACGCCTCGGTGATCCCGAGTGTCGCCTACACCCATCCGGAAGTCGCGTGGGTTGGCGTCACCGAAGACCAGGCCAAGAAGGAAGGTCGCAAGATCGAAGCCGCCAAGTTCCCCTGGGCAGCCTCCGGTCGCGCCATTGCCAACGGCGCCGATTACGGCTTCACCAAGCTGATCTTCGATGCCGAAACGCATCGCGTCATTGGCGGGGCGATTGTCGGCCCGAACGCCGGCGACATGATCGGCGAAGTCTGTCTGGCCATCGAGATGGGCTGCGATTCGGTCGACATCGGCAAGACCATCCACCCGCACCCGACGCTGGGCGAAACGGTCGGCATGGCAGCCGAAGTGGCGCACGGCACCTGTACCGACGTACCGGCACCGCGCAAGAAGTAGTCAGGCATACCGATTGCGGTTTTGAACCGCAACGGACGGCAAGCAATCGGCCGAACCCCACGCAAGTGGCGTTCGGCCGATTCGTTACTGCCCACGATCCGGAATGAAAAAAATACGCCCCCCCCTTTCCACACGGCCCTGAATGCGAAGTTGTCGGGCAGCACCTGCTTCTGCAGGCCGCATGGGCCAAAGCCTGCTATGCGTGTGGAAATAACAGAATGACACGCGGTTTCCCGGGGTTTTCCCGAAGTTGACCGTTGCTGGAACAGGAAGAGATACTGCGAAAAACATTCCGGCGCGAGTTGCCAAACGCCCTGCCAGGACCCCAGGAACACCCCGGAGACATGTCGCCCCAATCCCTGCACCAACCACTCCCCGGCCCGGACAATCGCGGCATTCTGGCGCGCTTGGCACTGCTGGCACTGCTTGGCATACTCCTGCCGCTGCTCTGGTGGTGGGAGTCATCGTTCGTCATGCGCGGCGGTCTGGCCCTGTTCGTCGTCATGGGCGGCTACGTCGTCCAGGCCCAGTTACGCCAACTGTGGGCCACGCAGCGCGCCTACAGCCTGGCCATGGCGGCGGCGCACGACGGCTTCTGGTCATGGGATCCAGTCAGCAAGCGCCTCGATGTCGGCAAGCGACTGTTGGAAATCCTCGGTTACCGCGACAATTTCCTGCCCGACACGCATGCCTGGCTGGAACTGGTCCATCCGGACGACCGCTCCCATTACAACCGTACCGTCGCCGAGCACCTGAAGGGCAAAACCCCTTACTTTTACTGCGAGTACCGGGTCCGCGCCAGCAGCGGCCAGTACCGCTGGATCGCCTCGCGCGGCATCGCGGTACGCGACCGTCACGGTGTCGCCTACCAGATGGCCGGCTCCGTCACCGACATCACCGAACGCAAGCAGCACGACGAGGAACTCGCCTTCATGGCGCAGCACGACCCGCTGACCGGCCTGCCCAACCGCTTGCTGCTCGCCGAGAAACTGGGCGAGGCACTGCAACTTGCAACACCCCGGCAAGAACATGTCGCCCTGCTGTTCATCGACCTCGACCGTTTCAAGGACATCAACGACTCACTTGGCCACCGGCTGGGCGACAGCCTGCTCCAGGATGTGGCCCAGCGCCTGCGCGGCGGCCTCGGCCCGACCGACACCCTGGTCCGCCAGGGCGGCGACGAATTCATCGTGCTGCTTACCGGCATCGCCGATGGCGCCAGCGCCGAAGCCCGCGCCCGCGATTTCCTCGAACGCCTGAACCAGCCCTTCGTCACCGATGGCAACCAGTTGCACGTCGGCGCCAGCATCGGGCTCAGCCTCTACCCGGACGACGCGGCCGATGCCGAACAACTGTTGCGCGATGCCGATACGGCGATGTACGTAGCCAAGCGTCATGGCGGCGGCCAGGTGGCGCGCCACACGCCGGCAATGAAGGAGCGCGTGCTGCAGCGCGCCTCGATCGAATTGCGCCTGCACCGGGCCATCGAACAACAGGCTTTTTCGCTGCACTACCAGCCCAAGTTCGACACCGCCAGCGGCCGCCTGCTTGGCGCCGAGGCCCTGCTGCGCTGGCATGACGATGGCCAGTGGATTCCGCCCGACCGCTTCATCTCGGTGGCAGAGGAAACCGGCCTGATCGTCCCCATCGGCCACTGGGTACTGACCGAGGCAATCGCCTGTCTGGCACGATGGAACACGCTGTCGCCAACGCCGCTGCACATGGCCATCAACCTCTCGGCCCGCCAGTTCTGGACCGGCGACCTGACCGAGGCGGTGGCCGCGCTGTGTGCCGAACACGGCGTCGCCCACGAACAGATCGAACTCGAAGTCACCGAGTCGATGCTGCTGCAGGCCGAGGGCAACCACGTCGACATGCTGCACGCCATGCGCGCCCGCGGCTTCCGCCTGGCACTGGACGATTTCGGTACCGGCTATTCCTCGCTGTCCTACCTGCATCGCCTTCCCTTCACGAGCCTGAAAATCGACCGCAGCTTCGTCACCGCACTGATCGACGATGCCGGCAACTTCGCCGGAGGCAGCGCACTGGTACCGGCGATCATCACCATGGCCCACAACCTCGGCCTCGAAGTCGTCGCCGAAGGTGTCGAAACGGCCGAGCAACTGGTGCTTTTGCGCGACTTTCACTGCGACATCCACCAGGGCTACCTGAGTGGCCGGCCGGTGCCGGAAGCCGACTTCCTCCAGAGCTTCCTCTACCCGCCGGCGCCCCCCGCCAGCCGGAGCTGATGATCGAAGCGGCGCATGGCACCTGCACCGATGTCCCGGCACCGCGCAAAAAGTAAGCTGCGTTAAAATTGCGTTCGACTTGGGCGACGGCAACCCCGTCGCCCTTTTTAATGTCTATCGGACCCAATGACCTCCACTCCGCCCCGCCGCTCTCCTGAAGAGCAAAAGCACCTCGAAATCACGCTGCGCTATGTTTTCGAGCACCGCCTCTGTTTCAACGAACTCCTCGGTTTTCGCGTTGAATCACTCGATCCGGCGGCACCGCAAATCAGCTTTGCGATGCGCCCTGACCTGATCGGCCATTTTCAGCACGGCCGGCTGCACGGCGGGGTGATCGCCACCGTACTTGATACCGTCGGCGGCCTGGCCGTGACGGTTGCCATCGCCGAAAAATTCAACGGTGAAAGTACCGACCAGGTCAGCCATCGTTTTGGCCGCATCGGCACTATCGACTTGCGTACTGACTACCTGCACCAGGGCGTCGGCAAAAAATTTACGGCCACCGGACGGGTAACCCGTCTCGGCGGCCGCATTGCTTCCGTGCAGATGACTTTGGAAAACGAAACCGGCCTGCTCATCGCGACCGGCGGCGCCTCTTACGTAATCAGCTAGAGGATCGGCACCCCCTGGTGCTCGCCGCGCTCAAAGACGACATTGGCGCGACCGACGATCAGCGGGTCCAGATTGCCGATGCGATCCGTATCCTTGTTGTTGTACGGCAGTTTGTGCAGCACATAGCGCATGGCATTCAGGCGTGCGCGCTTCTTGCAGTTCGACTTGATCACCGTCCACGGCGCATCGGCGGTATCTGTATGGAAGAACATCGCCTCCTTGGCCTTGGTGTAGTCATCCCACTTGTCGAGCGAGGCCATGTCGATCGGTGACAGCTTCCACTGCTTGAGCGGATGCACCTTGCGCTCGCGGAAACGGCGGCGCTGCTCCTCGCGGCTGACCGAAAACCAGAACTTGATCAGATGCGTGCCATTACGCGCCAGCATGCGCTCGAATTCAGGCGCCTGACGAACGAACTCCGCATACTCCTGATCGGTACAGAAACCCATCACCCGCTCGACCCCTGAGCGGTTGTACCAGGAACGGTCGAACAGCACGATCTCACCATTGGTCGGCAGATGCTGCACATAGCGCTGGAAGTACCACTGACCACGCTCCATTTCGCTCGGCTTCTCCAGCGCGACAACGCGGGCACCCCGCGGATTCAGGTGCTCCATGAAACGCTTGATGGTGCCCCCCTTGCCGGCCGCATCACGGCCCTCAAACAGGATCACCACCTTCTGCCCGGTTTCCTTGACCCAGGCCTGCAGCTTCAGCAACTCGACTTGCAACCGATATTTCTGGCGCTCGTAATTGCGGCGCTGCATCAGGTTCTTGTAGGGATAGCCCCCTTCGCGCCAATCCTTGACCAGTTCATCGTCCGGGCTGGCCGGCAACTCTTCGGCCACCACGCCCTGCTGCTTGAGCAAGCCCTTGAGCAAGGCAACGGACTCCTCGGGCGGCAATCCGGCGATCACATCGCGCATGGCCCCCAATTTTGATTCCTGGGCACCATCGATGGCCGCATGAATGGCAAAACCCTCGATACCATCGGGGGTCAGTTTTGGCGCAATATCACCGCTGGCTACAGCGCGCTTGCGAGGTGGACGTGATGTAGGCTTTTTAATGTTGGCAGTTGCCGGTGCTGCTATAGCTATTTTCTTGTTAGTCGCCATGCCCTCTCCATCGATTGATGCGAAAAGGCTTATTTCACGCCTAAGTGGCGAGCTTGTCTAGTCCAGCATTTCAACCGGAATCACGGCCCGCAGCACGGTCTGCGTTTCATCGCGGCGCACGCGGTTACTCAACCACCACAACGCCCCCTTCTTGATGCTCCACTCTGACTCCTGGCCAGCCAGCAGCAGTGATGCGAAACGACCCAAAGAAGGTTGATGCCCGACAATCAACACAGCCCCCTGCGCCGTCGGCCAGCCGGATGCCGCAATCAGCTCCGAAACACACGCCTCCGGACCGATCTTGCGATTTGTTTCAAAAGGCAGCTTCAAGGCCTCGGCAGTCTGCTGGGTTCGCACAGAGGGACTAACTATGATCCGCAGATCTTTAGGCTGGCGCTGACGAATCCAAGCCCCCATAGCGCGCGCCTGTTTTTCGCCGCGTTCGGTCAAACGACGCTTCAGATCGTCTTCTCCGTCCTCGGCTTCAGCGTGGCGCCACAGCAGCAAGTCCATGATCGTGTCTCTCGAAAAAGCCGGCATTATCTGCGTCAAATGTTACCGCAGCATTGCAATGTCATCACGAAAACCGGAGGCCGAAAACGAAAACGGCTTCCATTTCTGGAAGCCGTTTGAATTTGGTGGCCAATCGCGGAATCGAACCACGGACACGCGGATTTTCAATCCGCTGCTCTACCAACTGAGCTAATTGGCCAAACGAGGGCGCATTATAGCGATGTCACTGGCGCTCCGCAACTAGCGCAAGCATATTCAGGAGACCAGTGACGCAATCCGTACCTTTCAGGTGCCAATAGGTGGCGATTGACGATAAAGCTCGGAGAAATCATCCGGTGGCGGAGGTGGCACAGGCGGCGGATGCCAGACCGCAAACGCGACGCGGGCAATGGCGCCCTTGCCTTGAGGATTCGGACGCAAACTGGCGCGCGAATCGTGTTGCATGGCAATTTCCTGAACGATCGCCAAGCCAAGACCACTGCCTTCGGTCGATGCATCATCAACACGATAAAAGCGCTCGAAAACCAGCTCTGCCTGTTCCTCGCTGATCCCCACTCCATCGTCCTCAACCTCCAGCAGAACGGTGTCGGGGTTCGCTACGACCCGGCAGGTAACATGGCCGCCAGCCGGCGTATAGCGCAGGGCGTTGTCTATCAGGTTCTTGGCCAACTCGCAAAGCAGGAAGGCGTTGCCGCTGATCATCGCCGGCCCTTCGGACTCGTAACCAAGATCGATATTCTTTCCAATCGCAACGGAGACCCAATCCTCGACGACCTCGCGCACCAGAAGGGATAAGTCAAGCGGCTCATGACGACGCTGTGCCAACTCGCCACCTTCGGTACGGGCCAGGGTCAGCAGTTGATTCACCAGGCGACCAGCACGGTCCACCCCGGTTGCAATCTGGCGCAGGGCATGGCGGAGGGCCTCCGGATCTGTTTCGCGGATGGCGAACTGGGCCTGGGTTTTCAAGCCGGTCAGCGGTGTTCGGAGCTGATGGGCGGCATCGGCGACAAAGCGCTGTTGCGCCTCGACGCTGCGTTTCATCCGCTCAAGCATTTCGTTGAAGGCTTCGACCAGCGGCTCAAGTTCTTCAGGCACTCGCCGCGTCGCAATGGGCGACAAATCATCCGGCTCGCGGGCATCAATGGTTTGGCGCAGGCGGGTCAAAGGCCGCAAACCGCGGGACAGGCCAAACCAGACGAGCATCACTGCCAGCGGAATGATGATGAATTGCGGCAGGATCACACTCGCGACAATCTTGTTGGCCAGCTGGCTGCGCTTTTCGGTCGTTTCACCGACTTCGATGACCACCCACTGGGACTTCGGCATGTTAGGTTCGGCCAGATAGGTATAGGCCAGGCGAAGATCCTGCCCCTTGAAATCCGTGTCGCGCTGATAGATTTCGCCGGGAACCGTCGATTCATCCAATGGCAGTTGGGACAATGGTAATTCTTTGTCACCGGCCAGGAACTTGCCATCGAAAGTCACCACATGAAAATACACGCTGTCCGTTTCATCGGCTCGCAACAAGGCGCGCGCGGAGGCAGGCAGGGAAAGCTGCGGTTTGCCATTAACCAGTTTGACCTGGCGGGCAATCGCCGCGACGTGCTCGCGCAAGGCCTGGTCATAGGGATAATTGGCGACGTTGTTGGCGAAGTAATGCGTGAAGGCAATACTCAGCGGCCAGACAAATAGCAGGGGAGCCAGCATCCAGTCGAGAATCTCGCCAAACAGCGAGCGCTCGGTTTCGGATGCCTGGGTCGGGGGACTATTCGCCGGGGGGACGCTCAAGGCAATAACCCAGGCCGCGAACGGTCGCGATCTTCACGCCGCCCGGCTCGATTTTCTTGCGCAGGCGATGGACATAGACTTCGATGGCGTTATGGCTGACTTCCTCGCCCCAGCCACAAAGGTGATCGACCAGTTGGTCCTTGCTGACCAGCCGGCCCATGCGGCTCAGCAGCACTTCAAGCAGCCCGACTTCACGTGCTGACAACTCAAGGCTTTGCCCTTGTATCTGCGCGACGCGACCAACCTGATCGTAAGTCAGCGCACCACACTGGATCGTCGGCGAGGTACCTGCCGAGCGACGGGTGAGCGCCCTGACCCGCGCTTCAAGTTCGGCCAGTTCGAACGGCTTGACCATATAGTCATCGGCACCGAGATCAAGCCCCTTGACGCGATCACCGGTTCCATCGAGAGCCGTCAGAATCAGCACCGGCAACTGCGAATTACGCGCCCGCAAGCGCTTGAGCACTTCGAGTCCGGATAGCTTGGGCAAGCCGAGATCAAGAATCAGCAAATCGTAGGAAACCGTGACCAGCGCGGTATCGGCCTCCATGCCATTAGGCGCCCAGTCCACAGCGTAACCACCCTGACGGAGGGAGCGGGATAGGCCATCCGCGATGATGGCGTCGTCTTCAGCGATAAGGATGCGCATTTATCCGATTGTTGCCGTAGCCGGCGTAAGATTTCTGTAAGCCGGTGGAATTATCCTGTGCGGGCTGTTCTCCTTTTATGGTCTTGGAGTAGGTGGCTTACGCTACTACTCAGGGGGTGGCCCGATCCTGCACTGGGTACCCCCTACCGTTTTTTCCCCGCCAAACACATACAGTCTATCAAATAAACTGCCCTGCGATTCCCGCAGCGCACAAGCACGTCCACATTATTTGAGGCCGCGCACCCGACGAGACATCGCGATCAAAATTCAGGACGAAAAAAAGCCCGGGCAGAACCCGGGCTTTTTGCTGACGAGATGAGTCGTCGGATTAGTGACCGCTGGCGCCGGAAGCACCCAGACCGGTCTCGGAACGAAGCTGCTGAGACGGGTACAGAGCACGTTCCTTCTTGGCCTGTGCGGAGTTGTCCAGAATGGACACCAGCCAGATGGTGAAGAAGGCAGCAGACATCGAGAAGATGGCAGCCGAGTTGTACGGGAACCAGGCAGAACCCTTCGGATTGTGCATCACTGCTTCCCAGACGCTGGCGGAACCGACGGTCAGGATCACAGCGGAAGCCAGACCGACGAAGCCACCAACCACGGCGCCGCGGGTCGTGCAGTTCTTCCACAGCACGGACATGAACAAGACCGGGAAGTTGGAGGAACAGGCGATCACGAAGGCCAGCATCACCATGTAGGCAACGTTTTCCTTTTCGAAGGCGATACCCAGCACGACAGCCAGAACACCCAGGCAAACCGTGGTGATCTTGGAAACGCGCAGTTCCTGCTCGGAGGTACAGCCCTTGTTGAAGACGGAAGCGTACAGGTCATGCGAAACGGCAGAGGCGCCGGACAGGGTCAGACCAGCGACCACAGCCAGAATGGTTGCGAACGCCACGGCAGAGATGAAGCCGAGGAACAAGTCACCACCAACTGCCTTGGCCAGATGCACAGCAGCCATGTTGCCGCCGCCCTTCAGACCCTTGGCCAGTTCGCCGCCGACGTAGAAGTCAGCCGGATTCTGCACCAGGTTGGTGATAGCGCCGAAACCGATGATGAAGGTCAGGATGTAGAAGTAACCGATCCAGGTGGTAGCCCAGGCAACCGACTTACGGGCTTCCTTGGCATTCGGCACGGTGAAGAAGCGCATCAGGATGTGCGGCAGACCAGCAGTACCGAACATCAGGGCCATACCGACGGAAATGGCGGAGATCGGATCCTTGATCAGGGCGCCCGGCGCCATGATGGCATCCTTCTTGGAGTGCACTTCGACCGCCTTGGTGAACAGCGCTTCCGGCGAGAAGCCGAACTGCAGCAGTACGGCAACAGCCATGAAGGTTGCACCGCCAAGCAGCATGCAGGCCTTGATGATCTGCACCCAGGTCGTGGCGGTCATACCACCGAACAGCACGTACATCAGCATCACGGTGCCGACGAGAATTTCGGCGTACATGTATTCCAGACCGAAGAGCACCTTGATCAGCTGACCGGCACCGACCATCTGCGCAATCATGTAGAAGGCGACGATGACCAGGGAGGCGGAAGCGGCAAAGATACGAACCGGGGTCTGGGCGAAACGGTAGGAAGCCACGTCAGCAAACGTGAACTTGCCCAGGTTACGCAGACGCTCGGCCATCAGGAAGGTGATGACCGGCCAGCCGACCAGCCAGCCGATCGAGAAGATCAGGCCGTCGAAGCCGTTGGCGAATACCAGACCGGAAATACCCAGGAAGGACGCGGCGGACATGTAGTCGCCGGCGATCGCCAGGCCGTTCTGGAAGCCGGTGATACCACCGCCGCCGGTGTAGAAGTCAGCCGCCGATTTGGTCTTGGAAGCGGCCCATTTGGTGATGTACAGCGTGCCACCAACGAAGATGGCGAACATGACGATCGCGGTCCAGTTGGTTGCCTGCTGCTGGGTGTTGCCGAGGTCGGCACCAGCGGCGATGGCGCCACCGGCAACGGCCATGGCCAGAAGGCCGGCAAGGATTTGGGTCAATTTGGTCATCTTACTTCTGTGCCTCCTTGATGATGGCTTCATTGGTCGCATCGAACTCGGTATTGGCACGACGGACGTAGATCCAGGTCAGCAGAATGGTGAATACGATGACGCCAACACCCAGCGGAACGCCAAGACTGGCAGTCATGCCGGCACCCAGCTTGGTGGCCAGGAACTCTTTGTTGTAAGCAACCAGCAGGATGAAACCGTAGTAAGCGGAAGCACTGATGATGGCCATGATGATCGAGTATCGACTGCGCATGGCAATAAACTCGTGGAACTTCGGGTTCGCGGTGACCCGATCTAGTGTGTCTTGCATTGATTTGCTCCTCAGATTTTGTTTATAGAGGCATTGCTGCGAAGCGTAATTTAGGCGTGGCGTCTTACAGCTAACTTACAGCGCGTAATCAATTCCGAAACGTTTAATTCGATTAATTCAACATCTTGAAAAATTGACAGTTTTTTGGTTTCTTTGACAACAAAAAGCCCCGCACAAGGCGGGGCTTTTTGAGAGCGTAAAGGCTCAGCGGGACATTACATGCCCATGCCGCCCATGCCGCCCATACCACCCATGCCGCCCATGTCGGGCATGCCGCCGGCCGGCTTGTCTTCAGCCAGTTCAGCCACCATGCACTCGGTGGTCAGCATCAGGCCGGCTACGGAAGCGGCGTTCTGCAGTGCGGTGCGGGTGACCTTGGTCGGGTCGAGAACGCCCATTTCAACCATGTCGCCGTACTCGCCAGTGGAAGCGTTGTAACCGTAGTTACCCTTGCCACGCTGGACCTTGTCGACAACCACTGACGGCTCGTCACCGGCGTTGGCGACGATTTCGCGCAGCGGCTGTTCCATGGCGCGCAGAACGATCTTGATACCTGCATCCTGATCGTGGTTGTCACCCTTCAGCTTGCCAACGGCAGCACGGGCACGGATCAGGGCAACGCCGCCGCCGGCGACGATACCTTCTTCCACGGCTGCGCGGGTAGCGTGCAGAGCATCTTCAACGCGGGCCTTCTTTTCCTTCATTTCGACTTCGGTGGCTGCACCAACCTTGATGACGGCAACGCCGCCAGCCAGCTTGGCAACACGTTCCTGCAGCTTTTCCTTGTCGTAATCGGAGGTCGCTTCCTCGATCTGGACGCGGATCTGCTTGACGCGCGCTTCGATGGCAGCAGCTTCGCCGGCGCCGTCAATGATCGTGGTGTTTTCCTTGGCCACTTCGATACGCTTGGCCTGTCCCAGATCCTTCAGAACAGCCTTTTCGAGGGACAGACCGGTCTCTTCGGAGATCACGGTGCCGCCGGTCAGGATGGCGATGTCTTCGAGCATGGCCTTGCGACGATCACCAAAGCCCGGTGCCTTGACGGCAACGGTCTTCAGGATGCCACGGATGTTGTTAACAACCAGGGTAGCCAGAGCTTCGCCATCGACATCTTCAGCAATGATCAGCAGCGGACGGCCGGCCTTGGCAACTTGCTCGAGTACCGGCAGCAGGTCGCGGATGTTGGAGATCTTCTTGTCGAAGAGCAGGACGAACGGGTTTTCCATCAGGGCCTGCTGCTTGTCGCCGTTGTTGATGAAATACGGGGACAGATAGCCGCGGTCGAACTGCATGCCTTCGACGACGTCGAGTTCGTTGGCCAGGGACTTGCCGTCTTCAACGGTGATGACGCCTTCCTTGCCGACCTTTTCCATGGCATTGGCGATGATTTCGCCGATGTCGGAATCGGAGTTGGCGGAGATGGAGCCAACCTGGGCGATTTCCTTGGTCGTGGTGCACGGCTTGGAGAAAGCCTGCAGCTCGGCGATGGTGGCGACAACAGCCTTGTCGATACCGCGCTTCAGATCCATCGGGTTCATGCCGGCGGCAACGAACTTCATGCCTTCGCGAACGATGGACTGAGCCAGCACGGTGGCGGTGGTGGTGCCGTCACCGGCGATGTCGGAGGTCTTGGAAGCAACTTCCTTGACCATCTGGGCGCCCATGTTGGCGAACTTGTCTTTCAGTTCGATTTCCTTGGCGACGGAAACGCCGTCCTTGGTGACGGTCGGGCCGCCGAAGGAACGCTCGAGCACGACATTGCGACCCTTGGGGCCGAGGGTGACCTTGACCGCATCGGCCAGGACATTGATGCCTTCGACCATGCGGGCGCGGGCGGAATCACCGAATTTGACTTCTTTAGCTGCCATTTAATAGCTCCTGAATTCTGTAGATTGAAAGGCTTGGCGCTTAAGCGACCAGAACGCCCATGATGTCTTCTTCACGCATGACCAGGACTTCCTGGCCATCGACCTTGACGGCCTGGCCGGCATACTTGCCGAACAGAACGCGGTCACCCACCTTGACGTCCAGGGCGATCTGCTTGCCGTTGTCGTCGCGCTTGCCCGGGCCGACGGCCAGGATTTCGCCCTGATCCGGCTTTTCGCCGGCGGAATCAGGAAGGACGATGCCGGAAGCGGTGGTGCGCTCGGCTTCAACACGCTTGACGATCACACGGTCGTGCAAAGGACGGATATTCATAAACTGACTCCTGATAATGAGTTGCTACAAACTGGAAATTGGCCGGTTACGCAGAAGCGCAGCGCCGGGACCGGAACGAAGACGCTGTTAGCACTCGTCACCGGTGAGTGCTAATAATAGGGGCGGGGCCTGCGGATTTCAAGAGGCCGTTTTGCAAATAACCGGAATCAAGCCGATCAGCGCCCATCGGCAGCGCGTCCGCCGAGGCCACCCCGCCCCCGAAATCGGCGGGGCAAACTCAGTTCAAGAGTGAGCTCAGCGGCGATTCGGCACGAAGAGCCGATAGCCGTTACGGCCGGATTGCTTGACCGAATAAAGCGCTGCATCGGCACCGGCCCGGATCGCCTCCAAATCGTCGCCATGGCGTGGATAAATGGCCACCCCAACGCTGGCTGAAATATTGACGGGACCTGATGACAGCTGAAACGGGAGGGCCATCGCCGTGACAATGCGTTGCGCCACTTCCTCGATCTCGGAATCGCTGCTCGCTTTCGGCAGGATGACGGCAAACTCGTCACCGCCCAGGCGGGCCACCGTATCCGATTGACGCACCGCCTGGGTCAGCCGATGGCTGGCCTCGATCAGCAACTCGTCGCCAGCAGCATGACCCAGCGTGTCGTTGACCTCTTTGAAATGATCGAGGTCTATGTAGAGCAAGGCGAATTCTTCGCCGTATCGCCGGGCCTGGGTCAGCGCCACCTGCAGTCGATCGTAAAACAAGGTCCGGTTCGGCAAGTCGGTCAGCGGATCGCTCTGCGCCCGATGGCGGAGCAACTCCTCGACTTCCTTGCGCTGCGTGATGTCTATGAAGGTGGCTACATGGCGACCACCGCTCTCCACGCCCTCGCCAAGAATGGCGGAGATTGCCAGCCAGACGACGTAAACCGTTCCATCGGGCCGCCGATTCCAGATTTCGCCGGCCCAGTGCCCATCCTTTTCCAGCGTTTCCCACATTTCACGGAAAAAGGCGCTCTCATGGCGCCCCGAACCGAGAAAGCCGGGGTCCTTGCCCAAAACCTCCTGCGGCCGGTAGCCGGTAATGGCCGAAAAAGCAGGATTGACCTGAATAATCCGGTTCTGCGCGTCGGTTACAACAATGCCCTCGGCAGCACTTTCCATGACGGCCGCCGAAATCTGCAGGGCACGCTCGTTGGCCAGACGGTCGGTTACGTCATGCACGCTGAGAACCCATTGCGGATGTTCGGCGTGGCTTTCAATGCGTGCCACATGGACATCGCCGACGCGGATATGCGAACCGTCCAGGCGGCAAAAATGGATGCGTGCCGTTGGCGAAACCGGTTCGCCGCGCAAGCGTCGGGCCAGGCGCTCGCCAACCAGATTGCGATCCTGCTGGCAGACGAAATCCAGTAATGGCCGATTGATGATCTGGCTCGGCGCCAACCCAACCAGGGCTGCCCCCTGTTCATTGGCGAAGACAATGACAAAGTCGGGGGCCTGCATGATCAGGATGGCATTCTGACTGGTCTCGATGACCGAACGATAGCGCGCCTCGCTCTCCTGCGTCTGCTGCTCCTTACGCTTGCGTTCAGTCACTTCCTGGAGCAGCTGTTCGTTTGCCTTGGACAAGGCTTTGGTTCGCTCGACAATCAGCTGTTCCTGCCCGGTCGTGACCGCCTTCAAGTGCTGGACGTATTGGCGCGAGCGCCGGATGACGAAATGTATCAACAGCGCGATCATCAGCGCTGCGGTGGCAAAAATCAGCACGCTGCGCCTTCGCTGATCGTTGCGAATGGCCAGAATTTTCTCGGCCGGCATCGAAATACTGATGCCACCGCGAATTTCCCCAAGCTGGTACCCCTGCTCGGCATGACAGGTCAGGCATTGTTGCTTGATAAACAGCGGGGCCATGTAGCGATGCATTGTCCCCTGTTCCATCTGCGCCAGGGACAGGGCCTCGCGTTTGCCGGCTTCGAAGGATTTCAGCGTCTCGATTTCCCAGGCGTCGGGCGCATTGGCCGGACGAATCGGCTTCAGGCTGGTGATGTGAAACTTGACGCCTTCAGCCCGCTCGGCCAGTTCAGCGATCTGGCGGGTCATGAAGGCCGGGTTGACCATGGTCAGGCGCTGACCATCTGCAGTGACCAGATCGCGCCGAGGATGATTCAGATAGGGATTGGGCCGCGTTTTCTCGGTCACCGGCACGTAGACACCGCCATGCTGGGCATTCCAGTCACGCGTCAGCTCAACCAGTCGAAACAGGACGCTGCCGCGCTCGCGCGCCAGGGTTTCGACGCTCTCGTCGATCCGGCTGAATTCCATCGATATGCCCAGCCCACAGAGCAGGGCAACGAGCAGATAAGCCATGCCCAGCCAGACCCGATACCCCAAGGTCAGAAGCGAACCCCACCCGGATTTGGCAGGCTGGTTGACGACTTCATTCATGGAACAACAACTCACCGAAAGTCTACGCTGATCAAAATAACACCAAAATCCGGGCGTTGCGCGGTGTTTTGGCCCAACTTGGCAAGCCCCGGGAATTACCCCAGTGAATGGTAGGCTAACGCCTTTGCAGCTTCCCCCTCCCCTGACCGATGCTCGCCAAAACACTCACGATGCTGGCTTTTGCCAGTCTTTCCCTGACGGCACTGGCCGACGGCCTGCCGCCCAATGTTCTGAAAGCCCTGAAGGCGGCGCAGATTCCTGCGGCCAACGTGGCGGTTGTCGTCCATCCGGTTGATGCGACCACCCCTTTGGTCGCCCATAACGCCAGGCAGTCGATGAACCCGGCTTCGGTAATGAAGCTGCTCACCACCTACGCCGCCCTGGACCTGCTCGGCCCGGCTTATACGTGGAAAACCACGGTCTGGACCGAAGCCGCGCCGATCGACGGCAGGCTGGACGGCAATGTCTATCTGCGCGGCAGCGGTGATCCGCGTTTCACCATCGAACACCTGTGGGGGCTGCTGCGTCAATTGCGGGTGCGCGGCATCCAGCAGATCAACGGCGACGTCGTGCTCGACCGGACTGTTTTTAACGTGCCCAGCATCGACCCCGGCGCCTTCGACGACAAGCCGATGCGCCCGTACAACGTCGGTCCGGACGGCCTGTTGCTCAATTTCCGCGCCTTGCGCTTCACGCTGCAACCGGATAACGGCAAGCCGCGCGTGTTGATGGAAACACCGAGCGAAGGTCTGCGCATCGACAACCAGTTACGCGCCAGCAACGGCGACTGCGGCAGCAACTGGAAGGATTTCGTCAGTGTTCGCCTGATCCCGGAAAACAACGGCAACCGGCTGGAATTCACCGGCACCTATTCGGCGCTATGCGGCGAAAAGACCCTGAACCTGTCGCCCCTGCCGGCCGATGCCCAGGCCAGCGGACTGATCCGCGCCCTGTGGAAGGAGCTCGGCGGCAGCCTGAACGGCCAGGTGCGCGGCGGCACGGTGCCGATTGGCGCCAAGCTATTGACCCAGCACGAATCGGCACCGCTGGCCGATGCGGTGCGCGACATCAACAAGTTCAGCAACAATGTGATGGCCCGGCAGGTTTTCCTCACTTTAGGCAATGACGCGGCCCCGGCGACCGCCGAACGCTCGAAGCAGCGCATCGCCGACTGGCTGGCCAGTCGTAACCTGCGCTTCGACGAACTGGTACTCGACAACGGTTCAGGCTTGTCGCGCATCGAGCGGATCAGTGCCGACAGCCTGAACCGCCTGCTGCTCGATGCCTGGAAAAACCCGGTGATGCCGGAGTTCGTTTCCAGCATGCCCATCGTCGGCATCGACGGCACGATGAAAAAACGCCTGAACGGCTCCGACGCGACCGGCCGCGCCCACATCAAGACCGGCACGCTGGATGGCGTCAAGACGGCCTCGGGCTATGCGCTGGATGCCTTGGGCCGCCGCTACGCCTTTACCTTCCTGATCAATCACCCGAAGTCGCAGGCCGGCAGCGCGGCCATCGACGCCCTGCTTGTCTGGGTGGCCCAGCGCCGGGTCGGCGAGAAGGCGCCGGTTCTCGAAAATGAGTGAGCGCTCGCCCTTCGTCGCCGATTTCCTGAATAAAAGCGGCCTGAATCGCCAGTTCGTCTTCGACCTGAGCGACCTGCCGGCCGACATTGTCGACAAACTGGCGCCGCATACCGGCGAACGCCAGTTGATCCTCTTTGGGCACGGTGGACGACGGTTGTGGGAATGCGTCAAGACATCCGGCCTCACTGGCGAACACCCGATCGACGACTACAGCATCCGCACGGTCGAACGCTGGTTTGCCGAGCAGTTGCCCGGCCGCCGCTACCGCCTGCTCTTCCCCAGTGAGCAGCCGATCGGCCTGCAGGCCCTGGGCAAGCTGGCCGGCTGGCACCATCCGTCGCCGATCATGGTTGGGGTCGACCGCGAATGGGGGAGCTGGTACGCCTACCGGGCAGTGGTCATTGCCGACACCGATTTTGTGCCATCGGTCGCCGAGGAAGCACGCAGCCCCTGCCCGAGCTGTACTGCCCAGCCTTGCCTTGCAGCCTGCCCGGCCGATGCCCTGCAAGGCGGCCAGTTCGATCTTGATCGCTGCAGCCGCTACCGCCTGAGGCCGGAGTCGCCTTGCGCCCACGGCTGCCTGGCCCGCCAGGCTTGCCCGGTGGGCAGCCAGCATCGTTATGAAGACGCCCAGATCATGCACAGCTATTCGCGTTCGCTGGCCGTGATTCGTCAGTACTACCGCTGAGCGCCCCGTCATGAGCAACACGGAAAACCATCGCCACAACCTGTTTGAAGACGCCCAGGCCCTGCTCGTCGCCCCCCTGTTGGTCGCCTTTGCCGTTTTCCTGTTCCGCGAAGCCGGCCTGCTGACCGGCGGCACGGTTGGCATCGCCTTCCTGATCCACTATCTGAGCGGCTGGCCGATCGGGCTGGTGCTGTTCGCGGTGAACCTGCCTTTCTATGCGCTGGCGCTGCGGGCCATGGGCAAGGCATTCACTGTCAAGACATTCCTGTCGATCAGCCTGCTCTCGCTGTACACGGAAGTGCTGCCGAGCTTGATCCATTTGCAATCGCTGAACCGCGCTTTCGCGGCAGTGATGGGCGGCTTTCTGGCCGGGGTCGGGATACTGATGCTGATCCGCCACAAGGCCAGCCTGGGCGGCCTGGGGATTCTGGTCATCCATCTGCAGAACACACGTGGCTGGCGGGCCGGCAAGCTGCAGATGGCTGCCGACTTCCTGATTCTGGGCGCGGCGCTTTTCGTGCGCGATCCGGTCAGTGTCGGCTTCTCAATCGTCGGCGCGGTGGCGTTGAACCTGGTCATCGCGGTCAATCACAAGGTCGGCCGCTACATGGGGACGTGATTGATTGTGGGCTTGGCGCAGGGCTAAGTTTTCACCGCAGGGGTTCGGAGGGAGCGGCGGAACGCAGCGGCTGAATCCGAATTTTGCCGCTGCCCTCGGCGTTGAAATTCACTGCCTGGGTTGATGCATCTCATGGCCGCTCGGGCACGAATGCATTAGCATTTGCTGATGCGCCTGACACTACCCATCGCCCTCGCCCTGCTCGTCCCGCTTTCGGCCATTGCCGAGGAAACTTGGCGCGAGCCGCTGACCGGCATCGAATTCGTGCGCATGCCGGCCGGCTGCTATGTGATGGGCGACACCTTCGGCAAGGGCGAAGCCAACGAGCAGCCGCCGCATGAGGTCTGTTTGAAAAACTTCTGGATCGGCCGGCACGAGGTAACGCAGGGCGAATGGCAGAAGGCGGTCAGCCACAATCCATCGGTTTACCTCGGCGACGAGCGACTGCCGGTGGACAGCGTCAACCAGATGGACATTGCGGCCTTCATCTTCCGCCTTGGCGAGACCAATCCCGGCCGGACCTTCCGTCTGCCGACCGAGGCTGAGTGGGAATACGCCTGTCGCGCTGCCGGGCAGCAGGAAATGTTCGGCGGCCAGGCGCCGCCGGGCGGGGCCAATACCGCCGAATACGCCGACCGACACAGTGAAGGCAGCTTGCCGGTGGGCAGCTTCCCGCCCAACAAACTGGGGCTGTACGACATGAGCGGCAACCTGTGGGAGTGGGTTTCCGACATCTATTCTCCCGACGCCTACCAGCGCCACCGCCGCGATAACCCGCGCCATGTCGCCGATGGCCCGGCCCGTCTGCTGCGTGGCGGCGGCTGGTCGCACGATGCCAGCTTCTCGCGCTGCAGCAAGCGGCACATGCACTGCCGGCCGACGGCACGCTTCGATTTCGTCGGTTTCAGGCTGGTGCTCGAAAGCGAGTGACCGGCGCTGGCCGGTGTGCGCCGGCCAGTTCCCTCCCCCTCAGCGCTGCCGGCTCTCGGCCAGCGTCAACCAGTGCAGCAGGCAATTGAACAGTTGTTGCGGCATTACCGGCTTGGCCAGATAGTCGCTCATGCCCGCATCCAGGCAGGCTTGCCGGTCCTCGGCAAAGGCATTGGCGGTCATGGCGATGATCGGCAGCCGATCCCGCTGCGGTAACGCCCGGATACGGCGGGTCGCCTCCAGACCGTCCATTTCGGGCATCTGGACATCCATCAGCACCAGATCGTAGTTCCGCTCGCGCACCCGCTCGACGGCCGCCGCACCATCCTCGACTACATCGACGACGAGCAGCTGGTCCTCGAGCAATTCGACGACCACTTCGCGATTGACCCAGCTGTCCTCGGCAAGAAGCACGCTGCATCCGGCAAACCGATGGCGCAACAATTCATCGGGAGCATTGACGGCACTACCTGACATGGCTGGCGGAACGACTTCGCCCTCGGTCAGACAGGCGGTGAACCAGAAGCGGCTGCCGACGCCCGGTGTACTGTCGCAGCCGGCATCGCCGCCCATCAACTGGGCCAGCCGCCGGGTGATGACCAGGCCGAGACCGGTGCCGCCGTGCGCCCGGGTCGGTGAGTTATCTACCTGGTGAAATGCCTGGAACAGTTGTGACTGGGCTTCGGCTGATAAACCCGGCCCGGTATCGGCCACCTCGAAACGGATCAGGTGGCCGCCATCGCTGCACGACACTTCATGGCAACGCAGGGTGACGCTACCGGCCTCGGTGAATTTGACGGCATTGCCCAGGTAGTTGAGCAGGGCCTGGCGTAGTCTGACGGCATCGCCGAGCAGACCGGCCGGCAATTCACCCAATTCGTGACGCAGGGACAAGCCTTTGCGCTGCGCTTCATCGGCCAGGACTTCGAGCGCAGCTTTGCAAACGGCAGACAGATCGAGCGACTTGGCCTCAAGCGTCATGCGGCCGGCCTCGATTTGCGACAGACTGAGAACGTCATGAATGATGTCGAGCAGATGCTGCCCGGCTGCATCGATCCGGTCCAGTCGTTCGCGCTGCTTGCCGCTCACCCCGTCGCGCCGCATCAGATAGGCCATGCCGCTAATGGCGTTGAGTGGGGTGCGGATTTCGTGACTCATGTTGGCCAGGAAGGCCGACTTGGCGCGGTTTGCCGTCTCGGCCAAATCCTTGGCGATGAGCAATTCGCTCGTCCGTTCACGGACGACTTCTTCGAGGTTTTTGCGATACCTGGCCAGTTCCTGCTCGACCTGTTTGCGCTCGGTGACATCGCGAGCACTGCCGACAGTGCCAATCACCTGCCCGGCGGCATCGAGAAAGGGGGCCTTGAATGCCTCGAGGCACAGATAGCGCCCCCGAACATTGCCCATTTCCTCGAAGACGCTCGGCACACCCTGGCGCAGGGTATCACCATCGGTCGCCAGACATTGCTCGCCGAAAGTGAACCACTGGCTGTCCTCAGGATGCGAGGTGCGCTCCCGCTCGGCAAAGAATAAATCGTCCTTGCCCACCGGCTCATCGGTATCGCGGGCACAGAGCAAACCACTGGCCATCGCCTGGTTGACGAACAGATAGCGACCTTCCAGATCCTTGGCCCAGATCATGTCGGGCACGTTGTCGCACATCAGGCGCAGCATGGTGGCAAGGCGGGAGGATTTTTCCTCCGCTGCGGCCAGTGCGGCCTCGACCCGGCGGCGCTCGACGATCTCGTCGTGCAGTTGCAGATAGCCTTCGATGGCCTGGGTGGTCCACCGCGTATTGGCTGCGCCGCGAAAAAGAATGATCCCGGTCATCAAGACGATTACCACCGCCAGAAAACCGAAAAAATCGTCCCCCCGCTCATGCCAGAGCCAGGTGTAACGAACCAGCACAGGACCGCCCGCAATCAGCGCGACCTCGGAATAAAAGCGCTGCAGTACGGCATAGGCCAGCGCGGTAACCGCCATCATGCCGTACGCCAGGAAGACGGCCATCGCATGGTACAGATGCCCGGCCTCGGCCGGCACCAGCACCGTACCGGTCGCCACCGAGATGGCGGCGAAGAGTCCAAGCATGCGACGTCGGCGCAAATGCCCCTCGGCGTTATCGATGCTGAGGCCAACCCGCCGGACCCAGGCCTCGTAGCCGATCATCGCCAGGCAGGCCAGCAAGGTCACGTTGATCCAGGCGAAAGTGGCGGTCTGCCCGACGCCGGACTTTTCGAGAACCAGAGTGAACAGCAGAGAAACCAACGCGATCCCGATCGCATTGCCTGGCGCATGGCCAAAAAAGGTTTCAATACGAATCAGGTGGATGCGCTGCTCGATAGGCAGTTTGCTCGCCGCTTCGCCAAAGCCGGCCAGCGAGAAGAAATCACGCTTCACGTACCCTCCCCTGGCAAATGAAATTTATGATTTTGCCAATTATATTACTTTGTCACCAGCTTAAACCGGCTTGATGGCAAAGAGCGCCATCCAGCCACGGATAACACGATAGCCCACCCACAGGCCAAGCAGGGCGATCAGGATCCAGGCGACGGGAATCCCGATGATGGTGATGATCAGCAAGCCATAGACGAATAGCCATAGCAAGGTGAACCAGAAGGTACGGATTTGCCAGCGGAAATGGCTTTCCAGCCAGGTGCCTGCGACCTCACCCCGCTTCAGGTAATTGAGGAAAACCGCCAGCAGCGAAGGCAGGCCGAAGACGAAGCCACCGGCCACCGTCGCTGCCGAGGTAACGCCGACCAGCACGGCAATGGCGTGCAGGCCGTAGATAAAGTGGGTGTATTGCACCAGCGAAAGGCGCACACCCTTGAGGTCGTCGACGGGAACAGGTTCCTGCATGAATTATTCCTCCGTGAGATATTTTTGCATGAGCAGCGCATGGCCGGCGGCCGGGTCGAGCACATACGGATTGAAACCGGCCTGCTGGTAGGAGGCCATCGCCCGCGTGTTGTTGGACAGCACTTCCAGCGTCAGCTTACAGCAAGCGAGTTGCCGGGCGCGTTGTTCGGCCCAGGCCAGCAGTGCCTGGCCGATACCCTGGCCGCGCCAGTTTTCGTGCACCACGATGTCGTGGACGTTAAGCAGCGGCCTGGCGGCAAAGGTGGAGAAGCCGGCAAAGCAATCGATCAGGCCGACCGCCTTGCCGTCGAGCCAGGCCAGTGCACCATGAAAGCCGGGAACCTCTTTCAAGGTGCCGACCAGATGGACCTTGGCGTAGTCCGAGAGGCCGTCGCCGCCACCCATCGGATCGCGGGCGTAATGATCGAGCAGGTCGAGAAAGGCTTCAATGTGGTGCAGATCGGCCAGATCAGTGGCGGTAATGACAAGACGGGAATGCATGGCTGACGGCGCCTGAAAATGAAGGGAGGGCGCCATCTTAAAGCGCCCGCCCGACGTTGCTCAACTCAGCGCAAAAACGGTTTCCGTCCCTTCGTCCCAGCCATCCCACAAATAGTCATCGGCCTTGCCGTCGGCGATCAGGCGCAGGGCGTAATTGACCTGCTCCTTGTAGAAATCGCAGAAGGCGCCGATCTTGTCCATGCCACCGTTCATCTCGAAGGCTTCAGCCGGGCACGGTGAGCCGCAGAAATGGCGAATCGCACAGTCGCCGCACGGGCTGAACTGGTCGACGTCGCGCGTCGTCACTTCGCGGAACGCAGCCGAATCGAGGGCAGCCTCGACCCCGCCTGTCAGCAGGCTGCCACCATTGAAGCGCGGCAGGCCGATGAACTCGCTGCACGGGTAGAGGCTGCCGTCGGCGGCCAGCGCGAAGAAGGCACGGCCACCGCCGCAGGGCGAGATGTCGCACATCAGCCGACGGGCCGTCGGCGCCAGGATGCCGATCAGGATATTGGCAAAATTGGCCACCATCAGCTTGCGGCCGGTTTCCTGGTAAAGCTCGTAGGTCCGGTCCATGGCGGCGAAGAAGGCCTTGGCCATGTCGCCATCGGCCGGCTTGACGCCGCGCGCCCCGGGCAAGGTGCAACGCAGGGTGTTGAGCATGCAGGTCGGCACTTCGTGGGCATGGAACAGCTCGACCATACGCGTCAGGGTGGGCAGGTTCTCGGTCGTGCAGGTCGTGATGACGCTCCATGAGCCGTAACCGCGCAGCTTTTCCATCGCCCGCAGCACCTTGGCGTGCACGCTCTTGCCGCCCCAGGTCCGGCGGGTCGCATCGGTAATGTCCGCCACCGGGCCGTCGAGAGACAGGCCGATGCTGACATTGCGCGAGGTCAGGAAGTCGAGTGCTGCATCGTCGAGCAACGTGCCGTTGGTCTGCAGGCCGAAGACGAAATCGTCGGCGAAGGCATCGATTGCTTCAAAGACGGCCGGCGCATTCATCAGCGGCTCGGCACCGTGGAAGATGGCGCGCGGTTTACGATCGGCCGGCATCACCGAACGGAAGTAGTCGCGCAGTTTGCCGAGCGAAGCGAGCAGCGTCTCGGCCGACATATGACTACCACCGCTGCGCTGGGTGTCGGGCAGGTAGCAGTAGGTGCAGTTGAGATTGCAGCGCTCGGTCGGGTTTAGATAGACGCCGGAAGGTTTCAGGCCGAAACGCAGGGCGTGCAGCTCCTGCGAGAACTGCTCGGCCTTGGCACCGTAGGCGGCGAGCAGCGCCGGGTCGCGGCCGGCTTCATCGACGCGGGTCTTGTCGACCAGCGCCCAGAAGGCGGTCTGCGGATCGGTGACTGCGGCATAGACCGGGTGGCCAATATCGACCGGCTGAAACAGCGTGCCGCTGGCGGCACGCTCGGCGATTGCTGCGCTCACTTGGCCGCCTTCCGGTCCATCAGCACATAGTGCGAGAGGCCGATGCCGTCCGGGTTGCAACTCTTGCGGACGGCGATGGTCGGAGCCGCCGGCTGCGCTGTTTGGGCGACTGTCGGCTGGGTTTCAACGGCGTTGGATGCGACTTGAGAAACGATCTGGGACATTTTCCACTCCTCGGGAAGACAAAAACAAAAAGGGCCCCGGCTGACCACACGCTTTCGCATGCGGTCAGCCGGAGCCCTTGCCTTGGCTCCAGTCAGGAATCGACTCGTCTTCTGGCTTCCGGATCAGCCGAAGCGCTGCGCCTTCCCGGCAAGGTAAACCTCGCAAGTGGCTGGTCTGGCGACCATGCAGTCTTCGTCCCCGGTTACAGCGGCGGGCCCGCCACGGATTCGCACCGTGTTCCGTATTTCGATTCCAACAGGAGCGCCGATTCTCTCAAGGCGGCGAGTCGTGGGTCAATTCGTCCTAAAGGCCTAGTTCCTGCCACATCGTGTCGACGCGCTTCTTGACGCCATCATCCATGACAATCGGCCGCCCCCACTCGCGGTTCGTTTCGCCCGGCCACTTGTTGGTGGCATCAAGGCCCATTTTGGAGCCAAGGCCGGCCACCGGCGACGCGAAGTCGAGGTAATCGATCGGCGTGTTATCGACCAGTGTCGTGTCGCGCGTCGCATCCATGCGCGTCGTCATCGCCCAGACCACTTCCTTCCAGTCGCGGATGTCGATGTCGTCGTCGACGACGATGATGGTCTTGGTGTACATGAACTGGCGCAGGAAGCTCCAGATGCCGAACATGATGCGCTTGGCGTGGCCGGGGTAAGCCTTCTTGATCGATACGATGGCCATCCGGTATGAGCAACCTTCCGGCGGCAGGTAGAAATCGACGATTTCCGGGTACTGCTTCTGCAACAGCGGCACGAACACCTCGTTGAGCGCGACGCCGAGTACGGCCGGCTCGTCGGGCGGCTTGCCGGTGTAGGTGCTGTGGTAGATCGGGTCGCGGCGCATGGTGATGCGCTCGATGGTGAACACCGGGAACTCGGCCTGCTCGTTGTAGTAGCCGGTGTGGTCGCCGTAGGGGCCTTCGAGCGCCATCTCGCCGGGGTGGATCACCCCTTCGAGCACGATCTCCGCCGAGGCTGGCACTTGCAGCGTCGAGCCAAGGCATTGCGTCAGCTCGGTCTTGCCGCCGCGCAGCAGGCCGGCAAACTGATATTCCGACAGCGAATCCGGCACCGGCGTCACGGCGCCGAGGATGGTCGCCGGGTCGCAGCCGAGGACGACGGCGACCGGGAAAGGCTGGCCGGGATTGGCCAATTGGTGTTCGCGGAAATCCAGCGCCCCGCCGCGATGGGCCAACCAACGCATGATCACCTTGTTAGGGCCAAGCACCTGCTGGCGGTAGATGCCGAGATTCTGCCGGTTCTTGTGCGGGCCTTTGGTGACGACCAGCCCCCAGGTGATCAGCGGCGCGATGTCACCCGGCCAGCAGTGCTGGATCGGCAGGCGGCTCAAATCGACGTCCTTGCCCTCCCAGACGATTTCCTGGCAGGGCGCATTCGACACCTTCTTCGGGGCCATGTTGAGTACCTGTTTCAGGATCGGCAGCTTGTCCCAGGCGTCCTTCAGGCCCTTGGGCGGTTCCGGTTCCTTCAGGTAGGCGAGCAGCTTGCCGACCTCGCGCAGCGCCTGCACCGATTCCTCGCCCATGCCGAGCGCCACCCGCTTCGGCGTGCCGAACAGGTTGGCCAGCACCGGGATGCTGTGGCGGGTTTGGCCACTGCGCGGCTTTTCGAACAGGATGGCCGGCCCTTCGGCGCGCAGCACGCGGTCGCAGATTTCAGTCATTTCAAGGTGCGTATCGACCTCGACACCGACGCGTTTCAGTTCGCCGGTCTTTTCCAGTTGCGACATGAAGTCGCGCAGATCGTGATATTTCATCGGGTGCGATACGAGAAGTGGCAGCCGACACAGGCTGCAGTCAGATTGGGCAGCAAGGCAATTGCCTTGTCGCGGTCACCGGTCTTGGCGACGGCAGCGAATTCGCTGACCGCCTTGTGGCCATCCATGCCGATGCCGTGCATGGCCGGCGGCATGTGCGGGCCGGGCCGGGCATCGAAGGGTTTGCTGCGATGCTTGCCCATCGCCGACATGCCGAGTTTGGCCTCGGCTGCCTCGCCGGCTTCCTTGACCTTGCCTTCGGCCATCAGCGAGAGTACTTCGTTAACTGCCACCAGGTTGTCGAGCATTTCCTGGCGCAGCGACTCCTGCGCCGGCGCCGGCAATTTGGCCAGTTGCCGGTTGTCTTCGGCGAAAGCACCGGTCGATAGGCAAAGCAGGACGAAAATCAAAGCCTTCATCAAAAGCTCCTTCCAGAAACCAGAAAATCGACGGCGATGCCCACAAAAATCGCCAGGCCGACCCAGTTGTTGTGCAGAAATGCCTTGAAACACGGCATCCGCTCCCGGCCGCGAATCCAGGTGTAATGGACGCCCATGATGCCGGCCGCCACCGCCAGTCCGGCGTAGAAAGCCAGACCGAGGTTCAGCGTATGACCGACCCCGCCGATGATCGCCAGCGTCGCGGCGTAGCACAGCATCACGGCCGCCACATCGAAGCGACCGAAAGTGATGGCCGAGGTCTTGATGCCAATCTTCAGGTCGTCATCGCGGTCGACCATGGCGTATTCGGTATCGTAGGCTACCGCCCAGAACACATTGGCGAGCAGCAGCCACCACGCCTCGGCCGGCACCTCGCCGAGATGTGCCGCGTAGGCCATCGGAATGCCGAAGCCGAAGGCGATGCCGAGATAGGCCTGCGGGATGGCGAAGAAGCGCTTGGTGAACGGGTAGCTCGCCGCCAGGAAGACGGCCGGGACCGACAGCCAGATGACCAGCGTATTGCCGAGAAATACGACGAGCAGAAATGACAGCAGCGACAGGCCGGCAAACAGCGCCAGCGCCTCCCGGGTCGTCACTTTGCCGGCGGTCAGCGGGCGCTCTTTTGTTCGCTCGACGTGCTTGTCGAAATCGCGGTCGGCGTAATCGTTGATCACACAGCCGGCTGAACGCATCAGCACGGTGCCGAGGATGAATATCCAGACGATGATCCAGCCAGGCCGGCCGAGCGATGAAAGCCACAGTGCCCACAGCGTCGGCCAGAGCAGCAGCAGGATGCCGATCGGCTTGTCGAGCCGCATCAGCTTTTCGTAGAGGTCGAGTTTTTCTTTGAGCGCGGGCCAGTTCATGCACTGATTTTACCTTGGCCAGCACGGTCAACCGCAGAAAAGGGCTAGCTCCCGACTGTTCAGGCAGCTCCGACCCGGCTTGCCTGCTGCCAAGCCACCACCGCCTGCCCCGAATGGGCCAGAATGGCTTGGTAACGTTCCTGCGGCAGGGCGTGACGCAACGAGGCGAACAACTGCTGCGTGCCTTCCTGGGCCTGCGCCGATTCCGGCACGACATCGGAGAGCAGGGCAATCTGGATATTGGCCAGCGCATCGGCCAGCAGGCGCCAGCCCAGTTCGGGCATCTGCTGGTTCAGCGCCACCATCATGCTGCCCAGCGGCTGCACGATGCCTGCGAGCTGCTCCGCATTCTCGCAGGCGGCCATCGCATGCCACAGCGCCAGATGGATGCCGCGGCGCAGATCGACCTTGAAGTCGATGGCATCCGATTCGACCGCATCGATCTGCTCGAAATATTTCTGGAAAAGCGTGTCATTGCGCGCATCGAGCCGGGTGCGCAAGCCGCCGATCAGGGCCGTCAGGGCATGAATGGCATCGAGCTTGAAAGCCTGGGTATAGGCCAGGCCCCACTGGTCGAGACCACTGATCAGCATGGCGAGGCGCAGCGCTCGCGCCTCGCCACTGGCGCCCGCCTGGCACCAGTCGTAACAATGTGCCGCCACCTCGCCGAGCACGCCGACATCCGGTGCCGCATCGGCCACGACCGACTGGCGGAAGACCCCGGCAAAGACATCCTGGGCCATGCGCGCCGCCAGCCGCTGGGTATCGGCGTTGGCCAGAAAGGCAAGTTGGTCGGCGGGGATTGGGTTAGCAGTGGTCATGGCGAATCAAGCTATGGGAAAGGGCGACATTTTACCGGGGCGCCGGCAGCCGGAACCCGAATGTCGGAATTTCCATCAAGGTTCGTGCCGAATCAGCGGAACCGGAGCACCTCTGCGCCGCTCTGTCGCCTCGACAATTTCGGCCTGTATCTCCCGAGCCTTCGATGCCCGCTCGCCGCGATAGAAGAGGTTGTAGGCCTCGAAGGGAATCAGCCGGCCATCCGGTTGGGCGAAGTGAATGCAGGATTTCTTCAGGGCGCGCAGGTCCAGATTGGCCGCATCCATGAATTGCACGATCAATACCCGGAAGACATTCTCGTAACCCAGTTCCGGCGCTGAAATGGCGGGCAGGCAGCAGAGCAGCGCCGACAGACAATTGGCCTGCGACTCCGGCGAATGGTTGGTCGAGAACAGCTTGAACACGGCATCCTTCATGGCCGGATCGCGCTCGAAGACGATGGTGTTGCGCGGCCCGGCGAGCAAGGCTTCCGGCCCGAGGTGACGGGTCAGCGGCATGACCTCGTCGCCCAGCTTGAGCGCGTAGCCCATGGCCAGCGTATCCGGGTTGCACGGCACCGGCACGATGTCGTCGAGCGAAAACAAGCCCGATTGTTCGGCCACGCGGCGGCGTACTTCGCTGACCGTCAGGCGGTGGCGCTGCGGCTCGAAATCAAGGTTGCGTCCGGCATCCGATACCGGCTGCAGGGTCACACCACGGACGCAGCGATATTTCAGGCCATGCTGGATGACCTCACCGATTTCACCGTCGTTCACGCCGCGCTTGACGGTCATCACCAGCGTCGTCGAAATGCCGTGCGCTTCCAGATTGGCCAGCGCCCGTTCATGAATCGCCGCCAGATCGGCGCCGCGCATGTGCTGCAGCACCTCGTCGCGCAGCGAATCGAACTGCAGGTAAATTTCAAGCCCCGGCTTGTAGGCCGCCAGTCGGGCGACGAAATCAGGCTCCAGCGCCAGGCGCAGGCCATTGGTATTGACCATCAAATGGCGGATTGGCCTGGCCTTGGCGGCATCCAGAATGGCGAAGAACTCCGGATGCAGCGTCGGCTCACCACCTGAAAGCTGCACCACATCGGGCTCGGCCTCGTTGGCAACGACGGCATCGAGCATCGCCTCGACCTCGGCCAGCGAACGATGCGTCTGCCGCTCCGGCCCCGATTCGGCATAGCACACCGGGCAGCGCAGGTTGCAATGCTCGGTGATCTCGACCACCGACAGGCAGGAATGCTGCATGTGATCGGGGCACAGGCCACAGTCGTAAGGGCAACCGTGCTGCATGGCCGTATTGAAGCGTTCCGGCATCTCCGGCGCCTTGACGTAGACCTCGCGGCACAGCCGGTAGTACTCGGCATCGTCGGCAATCAGCACGCGTTCGCTGCCGTGGGCCGGGCACCATTTGTCGAGGAAGACCTCGTTGCCCTTGATCACGATCTTGGCTTCGACCTGACGCAGACAGGTCGTACACACCGAGGCGGTGGTGTCGTAGAAAAGCCAGGGGCGGTTCTTGCGGCTCATTTCGGTTCCTTGTTGCGATATTTTTTCAGCCAGGCTTCGGCCTGGCGGGCTGCTTCTTCCTGGGCGGCCGGCTCAACCGGCTTGCGCAGGCGGGCAATCTGGCCGTTGTTGCCGGCGATGAAGGCCCACAGCAAGGCGGCCTGATGATCCTGACCGACCGGCCGAGCGGCGGCATGGTAGTCGGCCAACATGCCCGGGGCCGCGAGGTTGCCGGCTTCCGCCGCCCGGCGATACCAATAGACTGCCTGCTCACGGTCGTTCGGCCGGTAATGGGCGGCCAGCCCGAGCATGGCCTGCTGGTTTCCCTGCTCGGCCAGGCTGAGCCAGCGGCGGAGGCTCTCGTCGCTATTGGCACCAACACCGCCGTAACCGCGCTGGAAATACATGGCCTGCCCAATTTCCGCCTGCCGGTCACCACTGGCTGCCTTGGGGTAGCTGACGGCGATCGCGCTGTTATCCGGCAGCGGCGTCTGATGCACGCTGATGCAGGCGGCCAACGGCAGGCTGCCGAGGATGATGGCCAGGCGGCGCATCATGGCTTCCACCTTGCGGCTTCCTGGCGTGCCCGTTCGCTGTCGGTGCGTTTCATGCCTTTCTCCAGGCGAGCCGCATCGTCCTCCGAGCCAGCCACGACATACCATTTCAGTGCCTCGCCCGGATTGCCGCCGCGTTCGGCCATTTGCCCCAGGCGCTGCCGGGCCAACCGGCTCTGCCCGGCCGCGGCGAGATAGAGTTCGCGCGCCGCAGCACGGTCGTTGAGACCGAGCGGCGCCCCGCCCTTGTCGAGCTGCTCGGCCAGCCACAGGCGGTTGCCGAGATGGGATTCGGCCGCCCGGCGGAACCAGAGCAGCGCTTCATCCGGCGCCGGTGGCGTGCCGTTCCAGCCCCTGGCCAGCATGTCGCCGAGCGCAAACTGGGCGTCGACGTTGCCGGCCTCGGCCGCCTTGCGCATCCACTGCGCCGCCTTGTTCAGGTCGAGCGGCAGGCCCGACGAACCGTAGCGATAGCTCAAGGCCAACTGGTATTGGGCAATGCGGTCGCCTTTTTCGGCAGCCGGCACAAACAACTTGGCGGCCCGCTCATCGGCCGGCGGCGCCAACGATATCGACATGCAACCGAGACCGACGATGCTCGCCAGCCCGACGACCAAGCTTAGATGACGCGGCCAGGTGAGCTGACGGATACGATCAGCTTGCATCGTTTTCTCTTTCCTTCCGGCTTTCCCCGATCCAGCGGCGCAATATTGCCCATACCGCAGCACCGCCGAGCAGCAGGCTGACCAGGCCAATCAGCGCGACGCCGCTCATGCTGCCGGAAGAACTCCCCAGCACGACACACAAACCGCCCCCGGCAACACACAACAAGCCGATACTGATCAGGAAAATCCGCCCCAGCACCTTGAGCACGTTCAGCATGCACTTCCCCTTTCCTTGGTCACCACGGACCCCCACTGACGGTAGGCCAGCGGCAGGTAGAACAGCAAAGCCAGCAGACAGACCCACTGGATTCCCGACATCCCCAGCGGATAGGCATAGGGAATCGGTTTGATCGCATCGACCAGCAGGCGCCAGCCGAGATAACTGACCAGCATCAGCTTGAACAGCAGTCCGGGCTGCATCGCCAGACGGGACTTGATTTTCGCCAGCCCCCACCAGAGCAGGCCGGCAAACAGGATCTCGTAAAGTTGCGTCGGATGGCGATGAATGCCATCGCCGAAATCGATCCCCCACGGCAAGCCGGTCGGATTGCCGAAGGTGCCATCCTCCAGTCCGGCCAGGAAGCAGCCGACCCGCCCGATCATCAGGCCAAACAGCACGGGGAAGACAAAGGCATCGCCGGTCGAGCGCGTGATGCCGTTCAGTTTCTTGGCGATTTCGACGCCGATCAGGCCGCCGAGCAGACCGCCAACCATCGACTGACCGCCGAACAGCAGGGTCGGCGTCGCCCAATGCTGCACAAAGAGATGCTGCATCTCGATCCAGAACACTGCCTTGTTGCCGATGGCTGCGCCGAAGATGCAACCGATGGCGACGACGAAACCCTCGCCGTGCAGGATGCTGCCGCCACCGATTCCTTGCCGAAGCTGCCGGTAATAAGCTGCGCCCAGACTCAGGGCCAGCATTTCGAAAATGCCGTGAACCAAGGCTGCATGTTCCCCCGGAATGAAAGTCATGGTCTAGGCGCCGCCCTCATCGCCGGCCGCCGGAAAAGACAACCCGCAGTCCCTCGACGAAAGCCCGCAGCAGCAGGCCTGCCCCAAACAGCCCACCAATGAGGGCGCCAAAGATCATCAGATAGTTGGCATAGTCGCCATGGTGATCCTGGATATAGCGGTACGACCCGATGGCAACCGCACCGCAAATTGCCGCACCGATCAGGCTCAACCAGAAGCGGCCGGCGCTCGGCTCGGACACTTCCCGCTGCCCCCGGCGACCACCTTTGCGCAGCGCCGAGAAGCCGATGGCGCCAACGATAAGGACCGCCTCAAGGATCGGCTTGATTTCTTCAAGGGTATGCACGTTCACGCTCGCGCCTCAACGACACTCGCCGCGCAGGGCGAGGACTTGCGCCTGCAAGCGCTCGGGCGTCGCATCGCCCGCCGGCACCGGGGCGCCGACGCGCAAGGCGATATCCGAGAACACACCACGCCGGAACGGGGTCTGCATGGCCTTGCCATCGACCCGCGAGAAAAAGCTGCCCCACAACCCGGCCAGCGCCATCGGCACGACCGACACCGGGTTGGCCGCGAGGATGCGGCTGACACCGGGGCGAAAAGTCTGCAATTCGCCGTCGGGCGTGATGTGGCCCTCGGGAAAAATGCCGACCAGATCGCCGTTGGCCAGGGCCCGCGACACCTCGGCAAAAGCGGCCTCCATCATCGCCGGGTCTTCCTTGGCCGAGGCGATGGGGATGGCGCCGCAATGGCGGAAGACGAAGCCGAGCAGCGGTGTCTTGAAGATGCGATGGTCCATCACGAAACGGATCGGCCGCGGCGAAGCACCCATGATGATCACCGCGTCGGCAAAGCTGACGTGGTTGGCGACCAGCACGGCGGCCCCTTCCTGCGGGATGTTTTCCAGCCCGCTCGTGCGCAGGCGATAGACAGCCTTGACCAGTAGCCAGGCAATGAAGCGAAGAAGAAACTCCGGCACCAGTCCGTAGATGTAGATCGCCACCGCCGCGTTGAGCAGCGCTGCAATGCCGAACAGGGCCGGCATCGACAGCCCTTCGCCGAGCATGGCGGCCGCCCCCAGTGCGCCAACCACCATGAACAGCGCGTTGAGGATGTTGTTGGCGGCGATGATGCGCGCCCGGTGCTCCGGCGAACTGCGCAACTGGACCAGCGCGTAAAGCGGCACGATGAAGAAGCCGCCGAAGACGCCGAGCATCATCAGGTCGAACAGCACGCGCCAGATGGCCGGGATGCTGAGCAGGGCGAGCAGTTCGTGCGGCGTCGTGCCGACCAGCCCGGCCGGCGAGGCAAAGTACAGGTCCAGCCCGAACAGCGTCAGGCCGATCGAGCCGAAAGGCACCAGGCCGATCTCGACATGCTTGCCGGACATCCGCTCGCAAAGCATCGAACCGATACCGATGCCAACCGTAAAGGTGGCCAGCAGCATGGTCACCGTTGATTCGCCGCCACCCAGCACGAACTTGGCGTAGGCCGGGAACTGGGCGAGGAACAATGCGCCGTAGAGCCAGAACCAGGAAATGCCGAGAATGGACAGGAAGACGGTACGGTTCTGCCGGGCGAAGGCGATGTTGCGCCACGTTTCGCTGAGCGGATTGAGATTGACCTTCAGTTCCGGCGCCGGGGCTGGGGCGGCGGGAATGCCGCGGCTGGTCAGATAACCGGCAAAGGCAACGACCAGTCCGCCAACGGCGACCCAGGCCGGATGCTCGACTGAACCGGCGAGCAGGCCGCCGGCCAGCGTGCCGATCAGGATGGCGACGAAGGTGCCGGCTTCGATCAGTGCATTGCCGCCAACCAGCTCTTCCTCGTTCAAGTGCTGTGGAATGATCGCGTACTTGACCGGCCCGAACAGCGTGGAATGGCAGCCGAGCAGGAACAGCGCGCCCATCAGCACCGGCAGGCTGGTCAGGAAGAACCCGGCAGCAGCGACGCCCATGATGACCATCTCAAGCACCTTGACCAGCCGGGCGAGCATTGCCTTGTCGTACTTGTCGGCCAGTTGCCCGGCGGTGGCCGAGAACAGGAAGAAAGGCAGAATGAAGATGCCCGCCGCCAGGTTGGCCAGCAGTTCCGGCTTCAGCGTCGTCCAGTGCGCCGCCTGAAAAGTCAGCAGCACGACCAGCGCATTCTTGAACAGGTTGTCGTTGAAGGCACCGAGGAACTGGGTGGCGAAGAAAGGCGCGAAACGCCGGGTTTTCAGGAGTCCGAATTGACCGCTCATGCTTGGCTCGCAGCGAAAAGACGACGGGTGTGGAAGACCGTCGGGGAAAAGGAGTGCCCCTGCCAGTTGAGCAGGCGCTTGAGGGTGAAGTCGAAGAGCAGCGGGTTGTGCTGGCGCAAGATGTCGAGATCGCTAACCGCCGCTTTTGGCAGCAGACCGGCCCGGGCCAGCGCTGAGGTGGAAGTCAGCGGCACGATACCTGGCAATGGGTAGTCGGAGCCATGCAGCAGGCGGTCATGCAGGTCGCTGCGTTCGAGCAGGGTGCGGATCAGCGCCGGCTTGCGGTTGCGCTGGGTGATGGCCGAGATGTCGCCATGCAGCAGCCCCTTGGCGCGCGGTTCGGCCATCAGCTTCAGGAACAGGTCGAAGCTGGGACGTGCCTTGCCATCGTCGTCGACGTCATCGCCGAGCGAGGCGCAATGGGCGACGACGACCTTGACGCCGGCATCGAGCGCCCGGCGCAGGCGCAGCGGGTTGCCGAAAGCCTGGGTGTCGCTGCCCTTGACGGCCTTTTCCTCGCCACAATGGACGATCAGCGGCGTACCGCTTTCAGCCAGCACACGGTAGAAGGCATCGCATTTCGCATCGGCCGGGTCCATGCCCATCGCGGCGGGCAGCCATTTGACGGCGCGGGCGCCGTTGGCGATGGCCAGTTTGAGGTCATCGGCGGCCGTCGCCCGATACGGATGCAAGGAGGCTACCCACTCGAAGCGCGCCGGGAAATCCCGCGCCAGCTTGGCCGCCCAGGCATTCGGCACGTAGAAGGCTGAATGCTCGGGATGAGCATCGCCCTTGCCGTCGTGAAAGCGCTCGAAGGCGAAGAGCATGACCTTGAAGCCCTCCGGCATCGCATCGCACAGGTTGAGCAGGCGGGCGACATAAGCCTGATCGACCTTGCCCGGCGCATCGTGGGCGCAGCCGGCATTCATGTAGAACAGGCGCTGGGCGTAATGCAGTGGATGCAGCACCGACGACAGTTGCGGACCGACCACGATGCCGCTACCACCATCGCCAATCCCGGCCAGATGAACGTGGCAGTCCCAGAGCTGCGCCGGATCGATGCCGGCCCAGGCCTGTTTCAGCCACGAGCTGTCGATCAGCCCGGCCGGAATGGCGACCCGGCATTTGTTGACCAACATCGGTTTGGCCGAACTCCAGCCCGCCGCCGACAGGGCGGCGCCACCGGCCAGCAGGCCAATCAGGCGGCGGCGATTCAGATCAGGCTGCATCAGACGGCTTCCGCCAACCGTTTCAACGTGACGTAATCGACCTTGCCAGTGCCCAGCAGCGGCAACGACTCGACCTTGTGAATCTTGCGCGGCACGGCCAGTTCAGGCACGCCGGTTTCGCGGGCCTTGGCGGCAAGCAGTTCTCGGGTCAGTTCGCCGTCGGTGGTAAACAGCACCAGCGCTTCGCCCTTGGCCGGGTCGGGCTGGCTGGAGGCAGCGTGGGGCAAGGCCGGCGAGGTTGCGGTCGCCAGTTTTTCAACGACTTCCAGGCTGACCATTTCGCCGGCAATCTTGGCGAAGCGCTTGACCCGGCCGACGATCTTGACGAAACCGTCCTCATCCAGTTCCACCACATCGCCGGTTTCATACCAGCCATCGCCGAGGTCAGACACCGGTGGTTGCAGCACGCCCGGCTGGTCGGCCTTCAGGTAGCCGGCCATCACATTCGGGCCACGCACATGCAGGATGCCGCCGCCATCGATCCCTGGCACCGGCACCAGCTTGTGTTCGACGCCCGGCAGCAGGTTGCCGACGGTGCCGGTCCGGTAGGCCATCGGCGTGTTGACGGCCAACACCGGCGCCGTTTCGGTCGCGCCGTAGCCTTCGAAGATACGTAAGCCGAATTTCTCGAACCACAGGCTGCGCACCGACTCGGACAGTTTTTCGGCACCGGCCACGACATAGCGCAAGCGGTAGAAGTCGTACGGGTTGGCGAACTTGGCGTAGTTGGCGAGAAAGGTCGAAGTGCCGAACAGCACCGTGCAGCCGCGGTCGTAGGCCAGTTCCGGAATCACCCGATAATGCAGTGGCGACGGGTAAAGAAAGAGGCTGGCGCCATTGAGCACCGGCAACAGCGCACCGGCGGTCAGGCCGAAGGAATGGAAGATGGGCAGGGCATTGAGCACCTTGTCGTAGACCGAGAAATCGATCACCGAACGGATCTGCGCGATGTTGGCGAGGATGGCCCGGTGCGGTAGCACGACGCCCTTCGGCTTGCCTTCGGATCCGGAGGTGAACAGCACAACCGCCGCGTCTTCCGGCGATGCTGGCAGTTCGAAGGCGCGCGGGAAGTGGATGGCGTAGAGGATCAGCCACAGCTTGTCGGTGAGGCCGATCTGTTCGCGCACATCTTCGAGATAGACCAATTGCACCCCGCTCAGCCCGGCCAGCTTGTCGGTCAGTTTGGCCTGCTCGACGAAGGCACGCGAGGTGACCACGGTGCGGATTTCAGCGGCGTCACAGGCGGCCTGCATGGCCTCGGTGCCAGCCGAATAGTTGAGCATGGCCGGGATACGCTTTCTTGCGGTCAAGCCGAAAATCAGGCCGATGGTCGGTACCAGATTGGGCAGCAACAAACCAACCTTCTCGCCCGGCTGGGACATGCGCTCGACCTGGCGACCGAGAATCAGCGCCATTTTCAGCAGGTCGTTGTACGAATACTCAATCTGTTTGACGTCTTCCAGCAGTCGGCGACGACGGCCGAAAATATCCGCGGCATCGCACAGCGCGGCATAGAGGGTCTGCTGCGGCCGTGAAGCAAAGATCATTTCCTGCATCAACCGGCGCATCGCCTCGCCCGACTTGCGGCGACGCAGCTTGGCGGTCGCCCCTTCCGGCATCGGAAAATGGCGCTCAGCCAGAATGCTCAGGCGGACTTTCGGGAACAGCGTCTTCGGGTGCTTGCCCGACAGGCGCGAGAAATAACTGCGATGGGCGCCATCAACCCGCACCGGCACCACGGTCGCCCCGGTCTTGGCGGCCACGAAGGCCGGGCCGTCGTAAACCTTCATCAGCGAGCCGGTCAGCGTGATGCGCCCTTCCGGAAAGATGACCACCGGGCGGCCGGATTCGATCAGGCGGATAACCTTCTTCATGGCCATCGGGCTGGTCGGATCAACCGCCAGATACTCGACCTGCGAGAGCAGAATGCGGAAAAAGAAGCTCTCGGCGATGGTCGTATGCACAACAAACACCGGGTCGATGGGCAGGAACAGTCCGATCAAAAGGCCATCGAGGAAGGACTGGTGATTGGCAACGATCAGCAGGCGTTCATGATCGAAACTCGCCTGCTGCATCGGCACTTCAATGTGAAACAGCAACCGGGCCAAGCCGCGCAACAGCGGCCGCAACAACTTGCGCATCAGGAATGCTCCCTCAGGTAATCGAGCACGTTGGTAAAGGTGCTTTCCAGCGACTCGCGATTGATCCAGAACCAGACTTCCTTGCCGAGCTTCTCGGAAGCCAGCACGCCGGACTCATGGAGGATTTTCAGGTGGTGTGAAACGGTCGAGCGCGCCAGCGTGGAAACCTCGGCGATCTGCCCGACATTGAGCCGCTCACCCGGCTCGAACAACAGCAGGATGCGCTGCCGATGCTCATCGCCCAGCGCCACAAAGATTTTCGACATCGCCAGCCACGCAGGCGGGATCGCTTTGGTGTAATCGTTTTTCATATCGACAATCTTAGATGTATCGATATGTTTTCGTCAAGCAATTTTATAAGAAAATCATTGGCGCTTACTAAGGGCGATGAGCAGACCGATCCGGCTGAATGCAGTACCGCGCTCCGTGGGAGAGACGGCGCTCCCAAAACGATTGGGCCACCAAGGTCACGCCTTCGCGCCATGAAAAGCGAGTCATCGCCCGATGGCGAATAGACACTTCGGCCGGTAGCCCAATATCGGCAGGCTTAGTCCGAATGCGAAGGGTTTTCTGTCAATCGTTGCCCTTGAATACCGTTCTGAATTTCAGAATGCCGATACTGTTATTTTCGTATTCATCCATACCCATATCGATGAACCCGGCCATTGAGTCGTGAATATAACGATCAAAGAAAACCTCCATCTCCGGCGTTACCGAACGGGTGTCAATGCGCTTGGCCACACGGATTGCATGTTGGTCCGAAAAGCTTGGCGGCAACCCGGCTGCCTTGAGCATTTTTTCATGCAATTCGGCAGATTTGACCGGGTCAAAATCAGGTGACAAAGCGACCTGATCACGAGCAGAGCGTGGTTTTCCCGGTTCAAACGCGGGCGTCAACGAACTTAGACGTTTAACGAAACAGTTTTGCGTAGATCGTAGATAGCCCTGATCCTTGGCTGAAGCGGTGGTGAAAGGGGGACGCTGGAAAAAGGCATTCCGGTGCTTGAAGCGATAGCTGAAGTAATACGCCATATGTTTTCGCCCCAAGTCCTCAACTGGCCCCGAGCCAATTTTGGCTGCCTTGATGTAGGCATTGAAATCAGCGATGGCCGTTCCTGACGGGGTGAGATCCTTACGGAAACGCTCCTCCAATTGATGCTCCCACTCCTTCAACGGAACACCAGCATCTATCGCTTCTTCATACATCCTTTTGCCGGGAATGATGGACATGAAGGCATCCGGCGCCGGCGAAACACCCAGATCCTTGGGTGCATAGCCACCACCAACATCAGAGTGAGCGCCGGGATACATTACCTCCATAGCATTTGCTGGGTAGTCGGATTTGACGCGCACTGAGTCGAGTGGAAAACAGGCGCGAACCTCGTGTCCGGCTACAAAATGCACGCAACGCTCCACTGCCGGATTGATTTCCAGCGTATTGTCCGCCCAGCCTTGGTGGCCGGCCAGGGTACCGGAGTCCGAGAGGTTCGCTAGCCCCACCGAGGCCACCGTGTCGAAAATACCGAGAAACTGTAACCGAATGGGAATACCTGCAAATGTCCAGCCGCCGCCCTCCTGCTTGCAAACCTCAAACAACCAGTTCACGAACACCCGTGCCTCTGCTGCGCCACGTGAAAAGCCGAAGACCGATACATTGATCTGTTCGACTGTCGGTTTGCGATTTTTCAACGCTGCCGCGAGCTTATCTTGCCATGTGCAAAGTGCCATACGTCTCTGCGCCGCTGGAGAGCCGGAACTTGCCAAGGTGTTGGCGATGTTTGCTGCCACGTCATCCAATATCAGGGGCGCATCGGTGACATAGATATGCGGTGAGTTCAGCAGTTGGAGTAGCCCCCAGACAATGCGAGCCTCCCCCCGCTCTCCGCCGATGGCACCCCGGTTTTTTTTAAAAAGGTAAGTATTGTCGTCGCCAATTTTGGGGAATTTTGTACCGACACCCGGAATGTAGTGCGGTAAATAGCCTTTTTCCGGCTCATCGCGAAAAGTATGAAACAACCTCACCACGTTGCTGTGCTTGCACTCCTCGACAGGTGGTGCTTTATAGTCCGCAACCAAATTGTTGCCGGTGCCATCGAAAAACAGACCAACAAAGACCTGCCCGGAACAGGTGGGCTTATTGTCTTTGGGTACCGTGCAGGCAGCCGCCTTGGCCCGTTGCATGGCCTCCCGCGCAGAAAGCTTGCGCTGGCCGGATTCGGGAAATGGTGCAGGGGAAATCGTTGCCATGAATTAGCCTTCTCTCTTAAATCCTGAGGGATGGGGGAGTGGATGCTGCGGGTTTCCAGCGCCGTATATATTCATCAGCACCTTTACCTCGTCACCCGGAAAGATGTGAATAAAGAACGTTCCCATCTCACCCTCATACTTTGGCACCTCTACCGTACGTTCCTTCCATGGCGATTCGTTCGTTGCTGGTACGCCATCAATCACTTTTCGCGTACCGTCTGGGTTGAATATCGGAATATCGTCTTCTTGCCATTTAATCGTCGCCATCAATCCCGGACGCCAATGTTTAGGTAAAACGACACAGCACATCCGGCCGCCGCCTCCATGGGCAGAAGCAGCCAAAATCCCACCTTCGCCGTTGATGACGAAGGAAACAATGCTCTTATCCGTATGGTTGTATGCCGCGTAGCTCACCGCGACGGTTTCATCTCCAGAGCAGGCCGCCAGCACGACCCCTATTAAGCATGCCAATAACCAGTCCTTGGTTGATCGAATCAGTTTGCTCATGAAAACCCTTTGTTTTCCATAAATTCCGCCAATGAATCTTCGAAGCCTTTTTCGTTCCAAGCATGCTCTGATAGCCAAGTCGACGTCGCCGGTTCAGTCAACAGTCGCCCATCTGTAAACAAAGCCGCTACACCTAACGCGTATTGGTCACTTGTCCCGAATACCCTTTGCTCCAAACATAGCGTCAGTGCTTGTTCGAGAATCTCGTAGTTGGCATATCCGTCACGCACTGCAAGCAACTCCGGAAAATAGTTGCTCATGTAATCTGCCATTGCATCGACTTCCCCGGCGCGAAGTAAGTCATCCAAGCAGTCGTTATCGATTTCCAAGGGGTCATCGTAATGCTCTGGCGATAGCGGCAATGCCAAATCCCGTAACCCACCATCGCGCTCAATGGTCCACCATGCTGTCACGTCGGCAGCCAGACGCTTCCATATCTTTTCATGACCGGCGAGCGTTGGCAGCACCCGCGTATCGGCAAAACGCAGCAGGTAACATTCTTTATCTTCTGTTTCAACTTCAAGCAGGCTTTGCCAACCGTCGCACAGATCGCTTACCTGCAATTTTGAACGGATGAAACTGAGCATCGGGCGGCCTTGGCAATGGTGCAGGAAGCGTGACAACTGGCGCTGCAATTGATCGGTATCACCGGTCGACAACGCATACAGGATCGGAGAAACACCGGATAGCGCCGCTAGCTGGCCATGGGAATACAACGCCAATCCTTCGTTTCCGGATACGCGAAGCGCTGTTCCCTCGTGATCGAATGCAGTATCAACCAAGGCATACCAGTGATTTTCCCCGACGGCATTCACTATCCGTCCGCCTAAATCTGCTAGCAATGCCGGTAAATCGTACGATCTGACTGCGTAGTAAGTCATAGTGATTATTAGACTTTAGCCAGCGCAGAACCACTGTTCATCGCTTTCAGGAGGCACTCGATACAAACATTCTGAGGGAACTGCGGCAACGCATAACTTCCCTGCTCCGGCCCCGTAAAACTCTTCTTGCTCGCATGCACCGTAATCGTTCCCGGACACTGTACGGTAACCCCGCCGTCGATGGTGATGCTGGCTCCGCCTTGTACGGCGAGGTGGATTTTCTTGGCCGCTGCAAAGTCGATGTGCTGGGTGGCGGAGACGAGTTTGATGTCTTTCTTGGCCAGGAACTTCATTTCGTCGCTTTGGGCTTGCAGGTCGATGTCGTCCTTGGCGGCGATCAGCTTGATGCCCGCGTTGCCGTCGCCGGGATTGATGGCGCCGGCTAGCAGGCCGATGGCCTGGCCGCTGTGGATTCTGGCTTTGCCGGCAATGGCGAGGTTGGTGTCTTCGCCGCTTTCGAAGACCAGGGTTTCGCCGTTGGCGTATTGGAGGTTCTGCCCGGCGACGTGGCCGATGCCGGCTTTGCCGGTCTGGACGATGGCGGGATCGGTGAGGTGCGGGCGTTTGTCGGGGCTGGCGTTGATGCTTTTTTGTTGGGCGTCCTGCTTGGCGGCGGCTTGGTCTTTGGCGTCGACCATGCCGCTGCTGACTTTGTGCAGGGCTTTGAGCGGGGCGGCTTCGGGGTCGATCTTGCTTTGGTCTTGGCCCTGGGTGCCGATGGCGCCTGAGAGTTGGACGGTCTGGTGGGTGGCGGTGGCCTGGTTGAGGGTTCTGGCCAGGGTGTCGGCTTGTTTGAGCAGGGCCATGGCCGGAGCCATGTCGCCGGCCGGTTGGTCTTTGCCGGCGGCCCAGGTGGTCATGACCATGCCCTGCCCGCCACGCAAGGCGCCCCAAGCGTCGGTGCGCAACTCCGTGCCGGTGCCACGGAAGGAGCCGCGGTAGTTGTCGGCTTGGTGGATGAGGTGGCCGAGGTTGAGTTCGCTGTGGTGTTGAGTGCTTTTGAGTTGCAGGCGTTGTTGCTGGTCGCTGTCGTCGAGGAGCAGTTGGTTGTAGCCGCTGGCGCTGCCGAATTCCTTGCTCTTGAAGCCGCTGAGGGCGGCGCTGTGACGGTGACTGGTTTCGGCAGCGCCATGCCAGGCGGGGCTGTTGCCGCTGGCGGTGTTGCCCTGGCCGCTTGGGCGGTGGTCGCTGGCGGGGTCAAAAACGTTGTCCGCCTGGGTTTTGGTGCTTTCGCCGCCTGGGGTGGCGGTGATGCCGCCCTCCCCCTGGCCGTTGTAGAGGGCGCCAAGCAGATAGGGGCGGTCAATGTCGCCACCGACGAAGTCGACGAGGACTTCCTGGCCGATGCGGGGGAGCCATTGCCAGCCCATCCCTGCCCCAGCTTGCCGGCTGAGGACGCGGACCCAGCAGGAGTCGCGGTCATCCGGCGTTTCGGCTTGTTGCCAGTGGAAACGGATCTTGACGCGACCGAGGGCGTCGCACCAGAGTTCGTCGCTGCCGGTGGCGCGGGTCTGGCCTTCGGGGCCGACGACGAGGGCGCTCATCGGGCCGGGAGCGGTGGGCCGGGGGTTGATGCGGGCACCGGAGCGGTCTTCGAGTTGGGGGCGCCAGGGGACGTTGGCGGCATGGGCGTCGAAGCGGTTGCCGTAACCACGGTCGACGGCGAGCTTGAGGAGTTCGTCCGGGAGGGTGTTTGGGGCGCTGATCGGGGTCAGGGTGTCGCCAGTGGCGAGGCTTTCAGCGGCGTCGATCTTCTGGGCGCCTTGCCCGAGGCGTTGGGCGATGGCGGCGATGGCTTCGCCGCTCAGGTTGTTGATGCCGAGGTGGGTGATGTCGGTGGCGGTGTACCGATGTTCGGCCTCGGGCTTGGCGGGATCGACGGGCAGGCCGATCAGGTCGAAGGCGGTGCCGGGGCGCAGGCTGCGCACGGTGCCACGGCCCAGCCAGGTGCGATGCCCGGCTTCGCGGGCTTCCATGGCGAGGCGCCCGTAGCGTTCGGCTTCGGCGGCGTTGGCCCAGGCGTAGAGACCGGGGTGGTCGTGGCTTTCAAGGACCGGGGCGTTCTTGCCGCCAATCGGCTGGGCGCTGGGGATGTTGAGGCTGACGTTCTGCTTGGCTTTGTAGTCGTAGGTGATCGCGCTGATCACCGAGCTGGCCAGGCGGTGGCGTTCGCCGAAAGCGAGGATGGCGTCCTGATCTTCCTGCGAGTCGGCCCGGTGGTAGCGGATGCCCTGACCGCCGTTGGCGGATTGGGAAACGACGTCTTCGGGGAAGCGCTGGCTGTCAGCAAAGAGGCGCAAGCGATGGCCGGCCGGGGCGTCCTTGTCTTCTTCGACGCACCAGCCGAGGCCTTCTTCGGCCAGCAGGCGGGAGACGAAGGCGTAGTCTGATTCGCCGTATTGCACGCAGTAGCTGCGCGGCCGGGCATCGGCCAGGAAGCCGGCGACTTCGTCGCTCCATTGCCAGGCGGCGACATCCGAATAGTCGGCGAAGACCGCTTCGACGATGTCGATGACGGTCTTTTCCTGGAAGACGCGGTTGTGGCGGCCGCGGCTGAGCAGCCAGACCCAGGGCACGACGGTCAGGCGGTAGCGGGCAAAGCCGCCGTCGGCGCCGAGCTTCTGGGCGGCACGGACGAGGCCGCTGCGGGCAGCTTGCGTGCCGTCGGAGAGACGGGTGTTCAGCGTCAGCGAACGGCCGAGGAAACGTTTGAGTTCGAGGTGGGTATCGGTCGCCAGCAGGTCGATACAGAACTCGAATCCGCCAGACAAGGCCTCCCGCCCCCACCAGGCTTCGACCGCCAGATCGGGCCCCGCTTCATCGCGCCAGGTGAGTTCGTAGAGACGGGTGTCAGAGAGGAAAGTCGGGAGCATGAGGAATTGCCGGGGAGATCAAACATGGGGTGCATCCGTCATCGTTTAATGACGAATGATTTCGGCCGGATTTTACGCGAATTGAATAGAAATTCGCGATCTTTCGCGTGAATTCCTTCACATGCAGGCGGCATTTCATTTGCTCGGCAAGCCTCTGCCCGCTGCAGACAGCGCTACCTCACGCTGACCGTCAGCCGGTCGAAACGTCCCTGATCGTCCATCACGGTGATATCGACCCGCCCGGTTTCTTCAAGCCGGTGAATCAGCGGCATGGCGGCGGAACGGTGGGCAACGAGCCGGCCGTTGATCAGCCAATAGACCTGCCCGCGATGTCCGCGCAGTTCGAGGCGGATCACCGGTGGCTGATCCGGGCGCGGGCGTCTGAGCACTTCGCCATTGGTCAAGCCGACAATGCGCAACCCGGCTTCCGGCTCGCTGTTCGCCTGGCACTTGGTATCCCAGGGCGGGGTCTGGGCCTTTTGCCGGATGTCGGCACTCAACCACGGCTCCAGTGCCGCCGGCCAGCGGACGGCTTCGACCCGGCGGCGCGGTTGCGAGCTGCATTCGGGCGTTACCCGCAGACCACTGACGGCATCGACCTCGTAGCTGTAACGCACCTCACCGTTGCGCAGGCGATCGGGAAAAGTTGGCGGTGCCGTGCCGTTCAGCACCCAGGCCAGCGCTTGCCGATGGCACAGGCTTTCTTCGGCCGGATCGAAGCGCGTGCCCAGCGGCCAGCAGATCTTTTCCTGGTGCACGGATGGCGGCGGAACGCGCGTCGTGGCCGGCTGACGGTCGAGTGCATCGAAGATATCAACGAGCAGCGGCGCGGCAATATTGGCCCCGAAAAATCCCGGATTGGGCGTGCCGTCCGGCCGACCGATCCAGACGCCGACGGTCAGGTGGTCCGACACCCCAATCGACCAGGCATCGCGAAAACCGAAGCTGGTGCCGGTTTTCCAGGCAATGCCGCGGCGCGCCCCCGGCCCTTGTTCGACGGCACGGCCGACCGGGCCGCCGGATTCGAGCACGTCGCGAATGATGAAGGCGGCACCGGGCGACAGCATGCGCTGCTCGACCAATGGCGCATCTGCGGTATAGCGCGGCTTGCCGGAAATACCCTGGCGGGCGAAGGCGGTGTAGGCGCCGACCAGCTGTTCCAGCGTCGTCCCCGCGCCGCCAAGGATGACCGACAGGTTGGGCGTTTCGCCTTTGGGGAAATCCAGCTTCAGGCCACCCCGGCGCAGGGCGGCGACGAAGCGGTTCGGCTCCAGCCGGTCGAGCACCTCGACGGCCGGCACATTCAGCGACTTGGTCAGCGCTTCGGAAACGCTGACCGCGCCGTGGAAGGATTGCTGGAAATTGCCCGGCTGATAACCGCCGAAGGATTGCGGCACGTCGGCGAGCAGCGATTCGGAGTGGATCAGCCCTTCATCCAGCGCCAACCCGTAGAGGAAGGGTTTGAGCGTCGAGCCGGGCGAACGCGAGGCGCGCACCATGTCGACGAAGGCAAAGCGGTCAACATCGCCGAAATCGGCCGAACCGGCATAGGCCCGGACTTCCAGCGTTTCGTTATCGACCACCATGGCGGCCATCGAAACGCGCGGCGGCAAGGCAGCCAGCCGGCTGGTCAGCAACAGCTCGACGGTCTGCTGGGCTTGCGCGTCAATGGTCGTATCGATGCGCAGCCGGCCCCGCGCTTCCTTGCGCAAGCGCTCGGCCAGCAGGGGTGCCAACAAGGGGTCGCGGATGGTCTGGGCGATGATCGGCTCCTGCAGCGCATCGCGGATTTCCGCCTCCGGCCAGACGCCGGCCATCCGCTGCAGCACCTTGTCGCGAGCAACCTGGGCGCGTGCCGGCTGACGATCCGGGCGCAAGCGCGACGGGGCTTGCGGCAAAACAGTGAGCAGCGCTGCATCGGCGTGGCTCAGGCGCTTGGCCGGCTTGCCGAGATAGGCCCGACTGGCCGCTTCGACGCCTTCGAGCACGCCGCCCATCGGGGCGTAATTGACGTAGATGGCGAGTATTTCGTCCTTGGAGTAATGCAGTTCGAGTTGCAGGGCGCGCAGGATCTGTCGGCCCTTGCCAGGCAGCGTGCGCGACGTCGGCTCGATGATGCGGGCGACCTGCATGGTCAGTGTCGAACCGCCGGAGACGATGCGCCCGTGCCACGCCCATTGCCAGGCAGCCCGGGTCAGGGCCAGCGGATTGACACCCGGATGCCAGCGGAACCAGCGGTCCTCATAGCGTTCCAGCGCCTGCAGATAGAGCGGCGAGACGTCTGCGAGCGCCACCGGATGACGCCAGACATGGTCGCGGTCCGGAAAAGCCCGCAGCGGCGTACCGTCGCGGGCAACGATCAGCAGCGCATTCGGCGCATCGCGGCCGGGCACCGGCGGCGGGAAAGCGACGTCAAGGCCCGCCAAAACCAGCAGGGCAAGCAGCACGCCCCACTGCCAGCGCGGACGGCGGCTCAGCCACCCGCGCCAGGAAATCGGCCAATCCGCGCCGCGCACCGGGTCTTAGGGCTTGGCCGGCGCTGGCGTTGGCACTGCTGTCGGTGCTGCAGCTGGCGCAGACACCGGAGCAGCCGCCGGCTTTTCCTTCCCGTCCGTCACCGTCAGAGTCGCCTCGCCGGTGGCCAGACCGTACACGTCCGGCCGGTACATATCTTCCGCGTAGATCGGCGGGAAGACGAACTTGCCAGGCGTGACGACACGGGCGCGGTAGAACAGGCTGAGCTTGCCCTGCAGGCGGGCGGCGACGACAAAGCGGTCATCGCGGAACTCGACGTGCTGGATGCGCGGATCCTGCATCGCCTCGGCCGGATTGACGTTGTTGATCAGCGTGCTGGCCATGCCCTCGCCCTGGGCGATGTTGAGGTTCTCGATCTCCAGACCAGCGGGAATGTGATCGACCACCATGCCGGTATTGATCCAACTGCGCGGATTGACGTTGATACGCACGATGACCGACTCACCGACCTTCAGCGCCCGGCTCTTCATCGGCTTGCCGTCGGCTTCGAACAGGTCGCGCGTCAGGGCGATGGCGTCGTCGCGATTGGCCGGCATCTTGGCCGGGTTGCCGCTGTAGGCGAGCTGCAGATAGAGCCTTTCCTTGTGCGAGTTCTTGATGCGAACGCCGCCCTGCAAGGCAGCGGCGGAGAGCGGCCGGATCAGGGTACCGGAGCCGTTGATGGTTTCCGGCTTGTCCTTGCCGAGCACTTCCGCTGTCCAGCCGGCCTCGCCTTCGCCAGCCTTGGCGAAATTGCGGCCGAGCAGGAAGAGCGCCAGTTTTTCCTGGGTGCTGGTGTAGCGGTTCTTGCCCAGTTCGGCGGCGGCAACGGCGACCAGATTATCCTGGCCTTCGACCTTCAGCTTGTGGCGATCAAGCAGCGCGTAGGACAGCGCCGCATCGCGCAGCGGACTGCCGTAATCGCCCCACCAGTAGCCAGTGTCGCGGCTCTTCTTGACGCCTTCGGCCAGCGCGGTTTGCGCACGCGTTTCATCGCCCATCAGCTTCAGGGCCAGGCCGAGATGGACCAGCGCCAAGCCGGAGTGGGCCTGCTCGCGCACCTCGAACATCTGGCGCAGGGTAGATAGCGGTGCCTTGGCTTCACGGGCCAGCACGTAGGCGCCATAGGCCAGCACGCCGAAGCGACCGGAGCCGCCGTAGCGGTAATCCTGCCAGCCGTTCTGGTTGTAGGTCACCTTGCCGGAGGGCAAGCCGGCCGCCCCTTCCTGCAGATTCTTGAGCAGGAATTCCATCGCGTTCTTCTGCATCGCTTCCGGCACCTTGAAGCCCTGTTCGCGGGCATCGAGCAGGAAGTTGCTGATGTAGGCCGAGAGCCAGTACTGGTACTCGGAGACATTGCCCCACAAGCTGAAGCCGCCGTTCGGTGCCTGCATGGCACCCAGCTTGGCGATCGCCTTCTCCAGCATGTCGGCGCGTTGGTCGCGGCTGTAAGGCTTCAGGCCGAACAGCTTGGCGCCTTCCTCATCGACCAGCACATGCGGGTAGGCGGTGCTGGTCGTCTGCTCGGCGCAGCCATACGGATAGGTCAGCAGGCCTTGGATGGCGCTGCGCACGTCGATCGGCGCCTTGTCGGAAAGGATCAGGTGCGACTGGACGGTGCTCTTAAGGAAGCCACCGAGTTCGGCCTCCTTGACCTCGACCGTTTCACCCGGCCCGACCGCCAGCATTTTCAGCACCTGCTGCTGCGGCGTCGGAGCCTGGACCTGCAGGCCAAAGCTGCGTTCCAGCTTGAGGCCGGCCGCACTGCTGACCAGCACCCGGACATCGGCCAGGCCGAAGGCGTTACCGGCTTCAAGCGGGAAGCGCAGGGTTTGCTTCTGTTGATCCTTGAGGTCCAGTTCGCGTTCGGCATTCTGAATCTTCAGGCCATCGGCGTTCTCGATGCGGACCTTCAGCTTTTGTGCGGCCCCGGAAAGGTTGTGCAGGTCGAGCGCGATGGTCGCGTTGTCGCCGACGGTCAGGAAGCGCGGTGTCATCAGTTCGGCCACCAGCGGTGCGGCGACGATAGTTTCCGCCTCGGCGCTGCCGAACTTGTCCGGTGCAGCGACCACCGCCATCAGGCGCAGGGTGCCGTTGAAATCGGGCACATCGAGGCCGATTTCGGCTTCGCCCTGATCATTAAGCAACACCGGCCCGGAGAACAGATCGACCAGCCGTACCTTCTTGGGCAGGCTCTTGGTCGCCTTCGGCGCGGCATCGCCACCGAACTTCAGCTTGCCCTTCTGGCCGCCCATCTTCTCGATTAGGCGACCATAGACGTCGTACTGGTCGGCACCATAGCGCAGCTTCCCAAAGAAATGGCCATGCGGATCAGGCGTGGCGTAACGGGTGATGTTGAGGATGCCGACATCGACCGCCGACAGCGTGACCACGGCCTGCTGCCCGGTCAGGCCGGGAACTTTCACCTTCACCTTCAGGCGCGTGTCCGGCAGCATCTTCTTCGGCGCATCGAGGCTGACCGCCAGCTTGCGGTCGCCGCGTTCGAGCGGCAGATGCGTCAGGCCCAGTGCCCGCGCCGGCGTGACCTTTTCGCCGGCACTGCCCGGTCGCAGCACGACGGCCGAGACATAGAGATCATGGCGCTTCCAGTCCTTGTCGACCGGGATGTCGATGGTCGTGCCATCGAGCGGCACCGACACACGCTTCAGCCACAGGGTCTTGTCAGCCTCGACGGTGATCAGCGCTTCGCCGGCGTGCGGCGGGGTGATGGTCAGCTTCGCCGTTTCGCCATCCTTGTAGGCCGGCTTGTCGAACTTCAGCGCCACCCGGTCGGGGCGGACACCTTGCGTTTCGTCACCGCGTGCACTCCAGCCGGCGTAGAAGCGGTATTTCGTGATCTGGCCGGTTTCCGAATCGGTGATCTCGACACGATAACGGCCGTATTTGACCGGCAGCCCGAGCTTGCCGCGGCTGCCATCGGGAATGCTGACGACCGTCGTATCGACCAGTTCATCGGTTTCTGTAAAGCCCGAGTGCCAGCCGCGCTGATCGTCGAAGCGCCAGTAGTAGTCGCGGTTTTCGCGGAACAGGCGGACAGGCAGCTCCTTGCCGCCATGCAACTTGGCTTCGGCATTGGTACGGATCACCTCGAACTGGGCGACGCTGCCTTCGCGGGCATAGTCGCCGGTGAATAGCGGACGGACGCCGACCAGCACCGGGGCGGGCCAGATCACCCGTTCAAAATTACGCACCACCGGCCGACCGCCACTTTCGAGCAGGCTGAGCGTAGTCCGTACCGTGTAGGGCGAACGCTTTCCCTGGGCTGGGGCGAGATCGACTTCCAGCGAGAGGTCGCCATTCTCGTCGAGCTGGTTCTGCTCAAGTTCGACACGCTGACGCTGGCTGTCTTCATTGGCATCGCCGAACTCGAAGCCCGGCAGTTTCTGCGCCAGCGGATTCTTCTGCCGCTCGAAGACGGCGACACCGAGCAGCTGGTTGCCGGCCGCCGGGGCGCCGTAGAGGTAGGCCCCCTTGATGGCTATGGTCAGCGATTCGTCGGGCGAAACGGTGGCCTGCTTGCTGTTCAGGTCGAGCTTCATGCGTTCGGGCAGGAATTCCTCGACCCCGAAGCGGAAGCTGGTGGTCGCCAGCTTGTCGGCCGGATCGGCCCGCAGCTCCAGCGTCCACGCGCCGGTGGCGGCGTCGACCGGCAGTTCGATGCGGCTCTGGTAATAACCGCCGAGCTTGGCATCCGGCTGCCAGGTCGCGGTGAACTGGCTCTTGCCGTCCGGGCGCCGGAGGATGGCCTGAATCGGCTGGGCCGGTACGGATCGTCCATCGGCATCGCGGGCCAGCACGGAAATGTCGAATTTCTCGCCGGGGCGATACAGGTTGCGGCCGGAGTAGGCGAACAGGCGCACCGGCCGACCGGGCAGGCCGGCCACATCGTATTCGGACAGGTCGAGCGCCGGTTCCTTGAGCGTGACCATCGAGATCTGCTGGCCGTGACGGGCGATGATGACTTTCGCCGCTGCCGGTCGCTCGGCAAAGCTGGCGCGGCCGTTGCTGTCGGTTTCGGCGCGACCCACCACCTTGGCGTTTTCGTCCATCCAGGCCACTTCAACGCCGGACACTGCCTTGCCGGTGGTCAGCGAACTGACCCAGGCATCGGCACCCTTGGCAAACAGGCGGGTACTCAGGCCGAGATCGCTGACGTAGAAATAGGTCACCTGATAGTCGTAGCGGAAGCGGTTGGGCTGGCTCATCACCGCGATGTAGATCCCCGGTTCGCGGAGTTCCTTGATGTCCTCGACCGGCAGGAAGGTGACGCTGCGCTTGTTGGACTTCTGCTCGGTCAGGAAGCGGCCGACATAGACGCTCTCCGTCAGGTTGTGCAGGCTGTCCAGCGACCAGTTGTTGACCGCCCCCTTCAGGCTGGTGGCGCGCCAGTCGTAATCGCCCTCGTAATCCAAGTCGTAGTCGTCGTTGTTCTGGCGCTTGGCCCGCGCCTGCGGGCGCGGCCCGCTGATCACCTTGTCGAGGAAACGCGGCAATTGGTCCGGCTTGACGCGCAGGAACTGGACATCAACCTCGGGCACATTGACCGTAACCACCGGCAGACCGCCATTCTGCTTGGCCGGCAGCACCGTGCCTCGGCTGGCGAAGTAATAGGCCGGCGCCACGGTGGCCGTGACGACGGAGTAACGGCCCTCCTCGTTCAGCTTTTGTCCGGAGAGCGAACTGAGACCAGCGGCAACCCGCACGACATAGCGCGTCTGCGGTTTGATGTGCGGAAAATACAGAATGCGCGGATTGTCGCCAACCACCCAGGCGCCCTTGACCAGCTTGCCGCCCTCGGTGGCGACATCGGCCGGCTCGGTGCTGACTTTCGGATTGGCGCTACCCGGTGCGCCCTCCTCGCCGTCATCCTCTGACTCGTTCACCTGCACCTTGGCGTCGCCCGGCCGCGGCGGCATCTCGAAGACCTGAATCTGTTCGTCGTAGCCCTTTTTGGCATCCATCGGATGCGTGAAGCTGAGCGCCAGCGCCGGCGAACCTTCGAAATCTCGGTTAGCGAAATCGGCAATCTCGAACGGCCCATCACCGGCGCTCGTCGTTTCCGATTGCCATGGTTTGGCGTAGATCAGCACGGCGGCAATCGCCACCGCCAGCGCCACCAACCAGGCAACAGCTCCGAAACCCCGACTCTTCGACAAACCTGACATCAGCGTATTCCTCAAGACGACTAAAACGGCAATGGATGAAGACAATCAATTCTGGGCGCAAATTATGACACGACGATGCCGCTCTCTGCCGAACCAAAGATCAACTACAAGCGTATTGAAAAATGGAGATTTCTTGTATCAATAAAGCTGGCGGAAATTCAATGGATGCGGCGATTGCGTGATTTGTCGCCAAAGACACCGATTCAAAACGATACTCGGCATCGGGTACAATCGAAATCTGCCCTTAACCTCATCCCCAACGCCATTCAGCAGCCCATCCCGTGAGCACAGCCATCCAATCCCGCCTGAATGAATTCCGGCAACAGCGCCGTGTCCAGGCTGGCTCGCTGATCATTACCGTCTTTGGCGACGCGATCCTGCCGCGTGGGGGCCGGATCTGGCTGGGCAGCCTGATCCGCTTGCTTGAACCGCTCGAACTCAACGAACGCCTGATCCGCACTTCCGTCTTCCGGCTGGTCAAGGAGGAATGGCTGCGCACCGAAACCATCGGGCGGCGCGCCGACTATGTGCTGACGCCATCCGGCCGGCGGCGTTTCGAGGAAGCTTCGCGCCACATCTATGCCTCGGATGCGCCGCTCTGGGATCGCCGCTGGCGGCTCATTCTGGTCGTCGGCGATCTCGACCCCAAGGTCCGAGAGCAGGTGCGACGCGCCCTGTTCTGGCAGGGTTTTGGCGCACTGGGTGCCGATTGCTTCGTGCACCCCAGCGCCGAATTGTCCAGCGTGCTCGATACGCTGATCACCGAAGGCCTGTCATCGGCCATTGGCGCGCTGATGCCGCTGTTCGCCGCCGACGCACGTTCGGCCCAGTCGGCCAGTGATGCCGACCTGGTGCGCCGGGCCTGGGACCTGGGCAACCTGGCCGAGGCCTACGGCGCCTTCGTCGCCACCTACCAGCCCATCCTCGATGAACTTCGCCGCGAGCATCTGGCCGGCGTCAGCGAACAGGATGCCTTTCTGCTGCGTATCCTGCTGATTCACGATTACCGGCGCCTGCTGCTGCGCGACCCGGAATTGCCGGAAGTCCTGCTGCCGGCCAACTGGCCTGGCCAGCAGGCACGACTGTTGTGCAAGGAACTGTACAAGCGGCTGGAATCGCTCTCCAGCCGTCACCTCGACCAGTTGCTGTGCCTCGCCGACGGCCGCGTGCCGGAAGAAGACGTCACGCTGGCCGAGCGCTTCCCGCAGAACGATCCGCTGGCCGCCTGATCAGGCCTGGCCGCCAGCCCTGAAACGTCATTCCCACGCACCCCAAGGGCACTTGGCCCCAAGGCCCCGTAGCCTTCGGAGCGTAGGTAGGAATCCATAAAGATCAAAGGGCTGGATCCCCGCTTTTGCGGGGATGACGGATTAACCAGAGTCTCGCTAGCGCTTCTTAAGCTCGGTCAGCGGCACCACGTCCGGCATCTCGATCCGCTTGCGATCGGCCTCGACCGCCGTCAGCGGCGTCGTTTCGACCATGGTCGCCAGACAGCGCCGGGTCAGTTCCTGATACGTCCGCGTCCCATCGCTCTTCCAGGCCATCTCCTGCTCGGTGAGCGGGCGGATCACCTTGGCCGGCACACCGGCGACCAGCACGCCGGGGGGCACTTCCTGGCTGGCCTTGACGAAGGCCGAGGCGGCAACGATGCTCGCTTCACCGATCACCGCGTTGTCCATGATCACGGCGTTCATGCCGATCAGGGCATTCTTCCTGATCCGGCAGCCGTGCAGCACGGCGCCGTGGCCGATGTGGCCGTTTTCCTCGACCACCGTATCGGTGCCGGGGAAACCGTGCATGACGCAGGTGTCCTGCAGATTGGCCCCGGCCTCCAGGATCAGGCGGCCGAAATCGCCGCGCAGGCTGGCACAGGGGCCGACATAGCAATTCGGCCCGACGATCACATCGCCGATCAGCACGGCGCTTGGATGAACGTAAGCAGTCGGATCGACCACCGGGACGATGCCGTCAATGGCATAAACGCGCAGGTTTGACATAAGACAATGTTTTCCTTTGGGATTTCGATTTAGTATAGAACCAGTTTTGAATAACAGAATTCAGGGAGCAACGATGAGCGAGGAACTGGAAGGGAAACACGGCGTCCAGTCGCTGGAAGTGGGGATGAGTATCCTGCGGGCGATGGCCAACGGCCAGCGTTCGATGATGCTGAAGGATATCGCCGCGGCGGCGGACATGCCGGCCTCCAAGGCGCACCGCTATCTGGTCAGCCTGATCCGGGCCGGGCTGGTCGATCAGGATCCGATGACCTCGCGCTACGACCTCGGCAGCTTTGCGCTGAACCTCGGACTGGTTGCCCTCGACCGCCTGGATCGCGTCCGCCTCGGCCTGAATGTGATTACCGAACTGCGCGACGAAATCAACCAGACCACCGCGCTCGCCGTCTGGGCCGAGCAAGGGCCGGTCATCGTGCGCTGGGAAAGGCCGCGTCGGCCGATCACCGTCAATGTGATCACCGGCACCGTGCTCGACCTGCTCAGCTCGGCCACCGGCCGCGTCTTTGCGGCATGGATGCCGAAGAAGATCGTCGCCCCGCTGATTGCCGAAGAACTGAAGAAGCCGCACATCCCGCCCGAACTGCGCAGCAAGCAGGCGGTCGAAACCCTGCTCGCCGACATTCGCGCCCAGGGCTACGCGGCGACCAACGGCCAGCACAAGGTGCCGGGCATTGAGGCTGTGGCCGCCCCAGTCTTCAATTTCAAGAACGAAATCACCATGTCGCTGCTCGTCGTTGGCGTGCAGGGCATGCTCGACATCAGCCCGGAGAGCGATGTCGTCGAAAAACTGAAACGCAGAGCCGAAGCGCTGTCGTTGCGCCTCGGCGCCCACGGGGAACCGAAGACTCCGACCTGATCGGGAAGCAGTGGCACAATGAGCCGAGGTTTGTAGCACAGCGGTGCTACACTAACTTCAAATACTTCATTGGAAACCCGAGATGTCCACGACCACCATACGCCTGCCGGATGATCTGAAAGCCCGTATTAGCGCCGCGGCAAAACAGGCAGGAACGACAACGCATGCCTTCATTCTTGATGCGATTGCCGAGAAAGCCGAACAAGCCGAACGTCGCGCCGATTTCGATGGCGTAGCGGAAGCCCGTTACGCCAGCATTGTGGCCACCGGTAAAACCATTCCGTGGCCCGAAATGCGGTCCTATCTGGAAGCACGTTTGGCCGGCAAGGCCACGAAAAGCCCTGTTGCACGCAAGCTGGTACGCTGAGCGTGTCCCGTATCGAACTGGCGCCGGAAGTCGCCGAGGATTTCGAGCGCATTCTTGATCATCTGGCGAATCATGAAGTGGAAGATCCAGGGCAGCGCATCGGCGACATAATTGCTGCACTGGATGTTCTGGCGCAGAACCCGTTGATCGGCCGCCCCGTGGCGAATGCCAAGCGCGAACTGGTGATCGGTCGTCATTCGCATGGCTATGTGGCCTTGTATCGTTACCTGTCGGAAATGGACACAGTCTTCGTGCTGGCGATACGCAGCCAGCGCGAGGCCGGTTACTCCGATCGGGATGCAGCCGGGTAAACGTCACGGCTTACAACCAGACCGGCGGACGCTTGTCGAGGAAAGCGGCAATGCCGTCTTTCGCTTCGTCGGTAGCGCGCTGACGAGCAATGCGCTGGGCAGTTTCCTCACTGATCGAGGCGTCGATCGGCTGGCCGTTCACCGCACCGATCAGATCCTTGGCCGCCTTCTGGGCCTGCGGACCGCCTTGCAGTAAGGCCTCAACCAGTTGGGCGACGCAGCCATCCAGTTCATCCGCTTCGACAACATCGCCGACCAAACCGATGGCCAGAGCGCGTGAGGCCTTGATCCGTTCGGCGCTCTGAAAGTAGCGCAGGGCATGACGCGGACCGATGGCGCGCAGCACGTAGGGGCTGATCGCCGACGGGATGATCCCGAAGCGCACTTCCGAGGTTGAAAACACCGCATCGCTGCTCGCCACCGCCATGTCGCAGGCGGCGGTCAGGCCGGTGCCGCCGCCGAGGGCGGCGCCTTGGACGCGGGCGATGGTCGGTTTGCTCATTTCGGACAGGGTGCGCAGCATGCCGGCGAACTTGCGGGCATCCTCGACGTTCTGTTCGTGGGTGAATTGCGAGGCGCGCTTCATCCAGTTGAGGTCGGCACCGGCCGAGAAATGCTTGCCGCGACCGCCGAGCACAACGACGCGGACGCTGGCGTCGGCATCGAGTTCCTTGCAGGCAGCCGCCAGCTCGGCGATCAGCTGTTCGTCAAAGGCATTGAAGACGGCCGGACGGTTCATCCAGATGGTGGCGACCTTGCCGGCCCGTTCGATTTCCAGGGTTTCGTACATGAGGGGCTCCCTTGGGAAGATGCTGATTAATTTGTCATCCCCGCGCAAGCGGGGATCCAGCACCTTGTTCTTTCTGGGTTCCCGCTTTCGCGGGAACGACAACACGCAGTTTCTCAGCGGTTCTTGAACACCGGCTTGCGCTTCTCGACAAAGGCGGCCATGCCCTCCTTCTGGTCTTCGAGGGCGAAAGCGGAGTGAAAGACGCGGCGCTCGAAGAGCAAGCCTTCGTTCAGGCTCGATTCGTAGGCCCGATTGACCGTTTCCTTGATCATCATGACCACCGGCAGCGAATAGCCGGCAATGGTCTGCGCCGCCTTCAGGGTTTCATCGAGCAGTTGGTCGGCCGGGATGATGCGGGCGACCAGGCCGGCCTTTTCGGCTTCGGCCGCATCCATCATCCGGGCGGTCAGGCACATGTCCATGGCCTTGGCCTTGCCGACGGCACGGGGCAGACGTTGCGTGCCACCGGCCCCGGGCATGGTGCCGAGGCGGATTTCCGGCTGGCCGAACTTGGCGGTGTCGGCGGCGAAGATCATGTCGCACATCATGGCCATTTCGCAGCCACCACCGAGGGCGAAACCGGACACCGCGGCAATGACTGGCTTGCGGGTGGTCTTGATGCGTTCCCAGTTGCGGGTGATGAAGTCGGTCTTGTAGGCGTGCATGTAGTCGAAATCCTTCATGAAGCCGATATCGGCTCCGGCGGCGAAGGCTTTCTCATTGCCGGTGATGACGATGCAGCCGATGTTCTCGTCGGCTTCGTAGGTGTCGATGGCGGCACCGATGCCGTCGACGACGTCGTTGTTCAATGCATTCATCGCTTCCGGGCGGTTGATGCGGATCAGGCCGACTTTGCCGATGATTTCGGTGAGGACTACTTGGGTCATGGTTTGCTCCAAAAAAGACAAGCCTGGATTCACTATGATTCAGTTAAACGTCATTCCCGCGAAAGCGGGAATCCAGGTTTCACGCATTAACTGGATCCCCGCTTTCGCGGGGATGACAAACCAAAGCATTCCCGCAATCAGCGTTCGTCGAAGCTGACCACCAGGCGTTTGGTGGTGGCGCGGGCCTGGCAACTGAGCACGAAGCCCTGCGCCATTTCGTCGCCTTCCAGCGTGTAGTTCTTGTCCATGACCACCTCGCCGCACAGTACCTTGGCGCGGCAGGTACAGCAGACGCCAGCCTTGCAGGAGAACGGCAGGTCGAGACCGGCGTTCATCGCGGCATCGAGCACGTGCTCGTCGGGGCCGATCTGCAGCTCATGTTCCTTGCCGTCGAGGACGACGGTCAGGGCGATGTCCTTGGCCGCAGCGACGCGGGTCGGTGCGGCGTCGGTATCGGCCTGGATCTTGGCGGCCTGGGCCGGGCCGGAAGTGAAGCGCTCGGTATAGACGCGGCTTTCCGGCACGCCGGCTTCGATCAGCGCCTTTTCGGTCGCCTCGATCATCGCCTCCGGGCCGCAGATGAAGACTTCGTCCATGCTCTTGACCGGCAGCAGGGCGTCGATCACGGCCTGGACCTTGGCGCCGTCGATCCGGCCTTGCAGCAGGTCCACTTCCTGCGCCTGGCGTGACAGGATGTGAATCAGCGTCAGGCGGTCCGGGTAACGGTCCTTCAGGTCCTGCAGGGATTCGTTGAACATCACGCTCGACATGCGGCGGTTGCCGTAGACCAGCGTGAATTTTGATTCCGGCTGCTCTTCCAGCGTCGTCGCGGCAATCGACAGGATCGGCGTGATGCCCGAACCGGCGGCGAAACCGACCCGGTGAATGGCGCGCTGCTTTTTGACGACGAAACGACCATCCGGCGGCATGACGTCGAGCTTGGCGCCGGCCTTCAGGGTTTGCGCCGCCCAGTTGGAGAAGACGCCGCCTTCGACCGGACGGATGCCGATTTCCAGCTCGCCGGCCTTGGCCAGACGGCTGCGCGGGCTGCTGATCGAATAGCTGCGGCGGACATCCTGACCGTCGACCTTGGCACGCAGGGTCAGGAACTGGCCGGGCTGGAAGCTGAAGGCTTCACGCTCGGCGTCGGGAATGTTGAAAGTGATCGCCACCGAGCCGGCCGCTTCGGGGCTGACACGCTTGATGGTGAGTTCGTGAAAACGGAGGGCTGACATTTCCTGGGGCTCCGGTAAATTCTTAGTGAATACAGCAATTGCATGAAGGTGAAGAACCAGTCCCCTCGCCGCGCTTGCGCGGGGATAACCAGCGACTTGCCCGCTAGCGGGCTTAGTCGAATGGCTAGTGGTTTCATCAGAGGGTTAGGGAGAGGGGCAGTTTTTGTGCTTCAAAACCTAAACCCCCCCTCTCCCCAGCCCTCTCCCCCAACAAGTTGGTGGAGAGGGAGTGATTTTTCACGCGAACAGAATTCATGCGATTGCTCTGGCTTGCTTAGTAAGGCTTGAAGTAATCGAACGGTTCCTGGCAATCCTGGCACTTGTACAGCGCCTTGCAGGCCGTCGATCCGAAACGGGAGGATTCGAGCGTATTGGCCGAGCCGCAATGCGGACAGGGCACGGTTTCGACCCTGGCCGGCTTGCTGATGAAGCGCACGACATTGCTGCCGGCCGGCGTCTGGTGCGGCGGTGCAATGCCGTAGGCGCGCAGCTTTTCCTTGCCGGTCTCGCTCATCCAGTCGGTCGTCCAGGCGGGAGCCAGTTGCGTCACGACCCGTGCCGCAATGCCCTTGGCGAGCAAGGTCGAGCGCACGTCATCCTCGATCTGGCTCATCGCCGGGCAGCCGCTGTAGGTGGGCGTGATGACCACTTCCAGACCGTCGGCGCCGACCCGGACATCGCGCAGGATGCCGAGCTCGCGCAGCGAGATGACCGGAATTTCCGGATCGGCCAGATCTTCCAGCACAGCCCAGGCGGCATCGACGTTGGCGTTCATCGCTTACCAGACTCCGTTCGGATGGGCGCGGGCCAGGCTCTGCATTTCGGCCAGCAGGAAGCCGAGATGCTCGGAATGCACGCCGTTCTTGCCTTCGGAAACATAGCCGCCGGCTTTCGGGCGCTGCAGCGTGGCTTCGGCCAGCGCGGCATCGACGATGCCATCCCAATCGGCCTTCAGGGTGTTCAGATCAACGGCAATGCCATCCTTCACCGCCGCCGCTTCGGCCGGACTGTGGGCCCAGAACTCCTGGGTGTAGGGCATCAGGTGGTCGAGCGAAGCCTGAACGCGGGCATGCGATTCGTCCGTGCCATCGCCGAGGCGAACCAGCCAGTCGCGGGAGTGGCGCAGGTGATAACGCACTTCCTTCAGCGACTTGGCGGCAATCGCGGCCAGATCGGCATTGCTCGACTTTTCCAGCGCTTCCCAGAGCAGGGCCATCAGGGCGCTGTACAGGAAGTTGCGGACGATGGTCGTGCCGTAGTCGAGGCTGCTGTGGGCATAGCCGGACAGCGGGCCATGGTGCGGCAGTTCGAGCAGCGTGTAGTTGCGGAATTCGCCGGTATCGCGGAAGTAGGCCAGCTTGTCTTCGGTGGCATCGCCGCCCTTCAGCGTGGCAACCAGCTGATAGAGCATGCGGGCCTGACCGATCAGGTCGAGGCTGACGTTGGACAACGCGATGTCTTCTTCGAGGATCGGCCCGTGTCCGCACCATTCGGCATTGCGCTGGCCAAGGACCAGGGCATTGTCAGCCAGGTGCAGCAGGTAATCGATGGCGGCACTCATTACATGTGCCCCACTTCGTCAGGGATTTCGTAGAAGGTCGGGTGACGGTAGATCTTGTCGGCGGCCGGGTCGAACAACTCGCCCTTTTCATCGGGATTGCTGGCGGTGATCGCAGCGGATGGCAGCACCCAGATGCTGACGCCTTCCTGGCGACGAGTGTAGACATCGCGGGCCATTTCCAGTGCCTGACGGGCATCGGCGGCGTGCAGGCTGCCGCAGTGCTTGTGCTCAAGACCCTGCTTGCTGCGGATGAAGATTTCCCAGAGGGGCCATTCTTTGAGTTCGGTGGTCATGCTGCTTCCTCTACAAATATTGTGTGTGTTTTACCGCCTGGCGACGGAAGCCGGGCCGCATTCGCGGTCGGTCGCATCCCCGCGGCGCGGGGCCCCTGCTTCCTGCTCATGCTGCCTCCTTAACACTACGGGCTTTTTGTTTGTTGGCATGGGCCAGCGCGGCGTCGCGCACCCATTGGCCGTCGTTGTGGGCCTTGACGCGGGTCGCCAGGCGTTCCTTGTTGCAGGGGCCGTTGCCGTTAACGGTTTCCCAGAATTCGTTCCAGTCGATCTGGCCGTAGTCGTAATGCTGGCGTTCCTCGTTCCACTTGAGGTCGGGGTCGGGCAGCGTGACGCCGAGCACCTTGGCTTGCGGCACGGTGGCATCGACAAACTTCTGGCGCAGGTCGTCGTTGGAAATACGCTTGATGCCCCAACGCATGCCTTGCACGCTGTTCGGGCTGTCGGCATCGGGCGGTCCGAACATGGCCAGACACTTCCACCAGAAGCGGTTGACCGCATCCTGTACCATGGCTTTTTGCTCGGCAGTGCCGGTCATCATGACCAGCAGCGCTTCGTAGCCCTGGCGCTGATGGAAGGATTCTTCCTTGCAAACGCGGACCATGGCGCGGGCGTAGGGGCCATACGAGCAGCGGCAGAGCGGGATCTGGTTCATGATCGCGGCGCCGTCGACCAGCCAGCCGATGACGCCGACGTCGGCCCAGGTCAGGGTCGGGTAATTGAAGATCGAGCTGTATTTGGCGCGGCCGCTGTGCAGGCCTTCGAGCATCTGGTCGCGGCTGGTGCCCAGCGTTTCGGCGGCGGAATACAGGTAGAGGCCGTGACCGCCTTCATCCTGCACCTTGGCGATCAGGATGGCCTTGCGCTTCAGGCTCGGGGCGCGGGAAATCCAGTTACCTTCCGGCAGCATGCCGACGATCTCGCTGTGGGCGTGCTGGCTGATCTGGCGGACCAGCGTCTTGCGGTAGGCTTCCGGCATCCAGTCCTGCGGCTCGATCCGGCCATCGGCATCGATGCGGGTATCGAAAGCCGCCTGCAGCGCCGGATCCTCTTTTGACGGCGCAAGGGGTACGGCCTTGCCGCCTGGTGCATCGGGTACGTTGAAAGACTGGGTATACATGGGTGTCTCCTGTTGAGCGGGAAGCGACGTTATGAGTCGCCGCTTTCCATCGGGATGACCGCCAGGCGGCCATCCCGGAACTGCGGTATTACTGGACGATGGACCAGTCGCCGCCCTTCACTTCCAGCAGGCGGAAGGCCGAGAGATCGAGACCCATGTGGTCGGTCGGCGACATGTTGAAGGTACCGCTGGTGGCGACGAAACCCTTGGTCGCTTCGAGCGCGTCGCGGACCTTGGCCTTGTCGGTAGAACCGGCACGCTTGATCGCATCGACTGCCAGCATCAGGCCGTCGTAGGCGTAGCCGCCGAAGGTCGACACGTCGGTCTTGTACGCAGCCTTGTAGGCCTTGTCATAGGCGGTGACGATAGGCTTCTGCGGGTCGTTGGCGGCCAGCTTTTCCGGAATCAACTGGGCCGGCGACGGCAGGCGAACCCCTTCGGCGGCCGGACCAGCCAGCTTCAGGAATTCGTCGGAAGCCACACCATGCGACTGGTACAGCGGCAGCGTCACGCCAAGCTGCTTGTAGTTCTTGGTCACGATGGCCGGGCCCTGGCCCAGACCGAACACGAACACGGCCTGGACACCCGGCGTGGTCTTGATCTTGGTCAGCTGCGGGCTCATGTCGGTATCCTTCGGACCATAGGTCTCGTTGGCGACCAGCGTGATGCCGTACTTGGCGGCGACGCCCTCGGTTTCCTTCTTGCCCGAAGCGCCGAAGCCGGAGGTTTCGGAGAGCAGGGCCACCTTGGTCAGGCCGCGCTTCTTCATGTCCTCGAAAACCTTCTCGGCCGCCATGCGGTCGGTGTGCGGGGTCTTGAAGACGAATTTCTTGACCGGCTCGACGATGACCACGGCACCGGCCAGCGAGACGAACGGAATGCCTGCCTTTTCGGCCAGCGGCACGGAGGACATGGTGGCGCCAGTCGTGGTACCGCCGACCAGCACATCGACCTTGTCATCCTCGATCAGGCGCTTGGTGAAACCGTTGGCCTTGTTGGCATCGCTGCCGTCGTCGTAATGGACGAGTTGCAACTGACGGCCAAGCACGCCGCCCTTCTTGTTGATGTCATCAACATACAGTTGCAGCGTCTTCAGCTCCGGGTCGCCCAGGAAGGCGGCCGGACCGGTGACGGAGAGGACGGAACCGATCTTGATCGGATCGGCAGCCTGGACGGCAAAGGCGCCGAGTACCAGAACGGCGCCAGCGGCGAATTGCTTGATGGTTTTCTTCATGGGTTTGTCTCCTCGGGGGTTGCTGTTGCTAACAACTAATCACTAACGACTAATAGCTAATCACACACGCTCGATCACCATGGCGATGCCCTGCCCGACACCGATACACATGGTGCACAAGGCATAGCGGCCACCACGGCGCTTGAGTTCGTAGGCGGCGGTGGTCACCAGACGGGCGCCGCTCATGCCGAGCGGGTGGCCGATGGCGATGGCACCGCCGTTGGGATTGACGCGCGCTTCGTCGTCGGCCAGGCCGAGGTCGCGCATGACGGCCAGGCCTTGCGCGGCAAAGGCTTCGTTCAGCTCGATAACGTCCATCTGCGCCAGGCTCAGGCCGGTCTGGGCCAGCACCTTGCGCACAGCCGGGGCCGGGCCGAAGCCCATGATGCGCGGCGGCACGCCAGCCGTCGCCATGCCGACAACGCGGGCCAGCGGCTTGAGGCCGTACTGCCCGGCAGCGGCTTCGGAAGCCAGCAGCAAGGCACAGGCGCCGTCATTGACGCCGGAAGCATTGCCGGCGGTGACGCTGAGTTCCGGGCCATTGACCCCCTTAAGCTTGGCCAGCATCTCCAGCGTGGTTTCCGGACGCGGGTGTTCGTCGGTATCGACCACCTTCGGGTCACCCTTCTTCTGCGGGATGACGACCGGCACCAGTTCGTCGGCAAAGCGGCCGGCGGCGTGGGCGGCAGCCCAGCGCTGTTGCGAGCGCACGGCGAAGGCGTCCTGGTCGGCACGGCTGATGTTGAAGTCGGCGGCGACGTTATCGGCCGTCTGCGGCATCGAATGGGTTTCGTACAGCTTCTTCATCATCGGGTTGATGAAGCGCCAGCCGATGGTGGTATCGAAGATCGCTGCCTGGCGCGAGAAGGCGGATTCCGCTTTACCCATCACGAACGGGGCACGCGACATGCTCTCGACGCCACCGGCGATCATCAGGCCGGTTTCACCGGACTTGATCGAACGGGCAGCGAGTCCGACCGCATCCATGCCGGAACCGCACAGCCGGTTCACCGTGGTGCCCGGCACCTCGATCGGCAGCCCGGCCAACAGGCCGGACATGCGGGCGACGTTGCGGTTGTCTTCGCCGGCCTGGTTGGCGCAGCCGTAGATGATGTCATCGACGGCCGTCCAGTCGACCTGCGGATTGCGTTCCATCAGCGCCTTGAGCGGAATGGCGCCCAGGTCGTCGGCACGTACGCCGGCCAAGGCGCCGCCGTAGCGGCCGATGGGGGTGCGGATGGCATCGCAGATAAAGGCTTCATTAGTCATTAGTCGTTAGTCCTTAGTCGTTAGTTGGAGGGGCGGCTAGTGGTCAGTTGGCAAGGCTTCAGCCTTTGCTAACAACTAACTACTAGCAACTAACTACTGTTGTTTCGGTCGTTCATCCAGCACGCGCTTGGCCTTGCCGACCTGGGTACGCGGGATGGCGTCGAATTCCATCACAGTGATCTTGGTCGATACGCCGATGATGGTCTTGATACGATGCTGCAGTTCCTTGCTGATGGCCTGGATATCGGCCGGACTCAGCTTGCCGGACAGCTCGCGCTGGACTTCGCAGCGCACTTCGAGGTTGTCCATGTGCCCGTCGCGGGTGACGACGACCTGGTAATTGCCGGCCAGGCGCTGGTCGCGCAGGATCTGTTCCTCGATCTGGGTCGGGAAGACGTTGACGCCGCGGATGATCAGCATGTCGTCGGAACGGCCGGTGATCTTGCCGATGCGGCGGAACGAGCGGGCCGTCGGCGGCAGCAGGCGGGTCAGGTCGCGGGTGCGGTAGCGGATGACCGGGAAGGCTTCCTTGGTCAGCGAGGTGAATACCAGTTCGCCTTCCGAACCGTCGGGCAGCACTTCGCCGGTTTCCGGATCGATGATTTCGGGGTAGAAATGGTCTTCCCAGATCACCGGGCCGTCCTTGGTCTCGATGCATTCGCAGGCGACACCCGGTCCCATGACTTCGGTCAGGCCGTAGATGTCGATGGCGTCGATGCCCAGCTTGCGCTCGATCTCGTGACGCATGCCCTCGCCCCACGGCTCGGCGCCGAAGATGCCGACCTTGAGCGAGATTTCCTCGGGCTTGATGCCCAGGCGCTCGAACTCCTCGGCGATGACCAGCGAGTAGGACGGCGTGACCATGATGATCTCGGGCTTGAAGTCCATGATCTGCTGGACCTGCTTTTCGGTCTGGCCGCCGGACATCGGCACGGCACAGCAGCCGAGGCGTTCGACACCGAAGTGGGCACCGAGGCCGCCGGTGAACATGCCGTAGCCGTAGGCGACATGGACCATGTCACCAGCCCGGCCGCCAGCGGCGCGGATTGAGCGGGCGACGACATTGGCCCAGTTGTCGATATCGTTCTGGGTGTAGCCGACGACGACCGACTTGCCGGTCGTACCGGACGAAGCGTGCAGGCGGGCCAGCTTGGTGCGCGGCACGGCGAACAGGCCGAACGGGTAGTTGTCGCGCAGGTCGAGCTTGGTCATGAACGGGAACTTGCCGAGATCGGCGAGGCACTTCAGGTCATCCGGATGCACGCCCTTGGCTTCGCACTTGGCTCTGTACGGGGCGACGTTGTCGTAGCTGTGGCGTACCGACCACTTCAGGCGCTCGAGTTGCAGCGCGGAAATTTCGTCGCGGCTGGCCGTTTCGATCGGCTCGAGTTCGCCGGGCAGGGGCTTCTTGGAAGTCATGTTTTGTCTCCTCTCCGTGGGTTCTGGTCAATCGGCCTGCTGCAGGCCGGCAATCACTTCGCCGTTGATCCGGTAGCTCTTGCCGCGGAACAGGGCGATGGTCTTGCCATGGTTGTTACGTACCGTGATGTCGTAGACGCCGGTCCGGCCAGAGGCCGATTGCTCGACCGCCTCGGCCTCGAGTGTCTCGCCCTCCTTGGCCGGGGCCAGAAAGTCGATGTGGCAGGCTGAAGCGACGGTGTTCTTGTTGTAGCTGTTGCAGGCGTAGGCAAATGCCGTGTCGGCCAGGCTGAAGATCATGCCGCCATGACAGATGTGGTGGCCGTTGACCATGTCGGAGCGCACCGTCATGGTGAGCAGCGAGGCGCCCGGCTGGACGCGGACGATCTTGATGCCCAGGGCCTGGGCGGCACGGTCGCGCGAGAACATGGCCTCGGCGGTCGCGTCGGCCAGGGCTTGCGCCTCGGCCGGGCTGAGTTTCGATTCAGTCATGGATATTCCTTCCGGCAAATACGGCGCGCTGGATCAGCGGCGAGATGCGATAACGGTCCTCGCCGTAGCTGGCGCCGAGGTTGGCCAGTACGTCGCGGATGGCGGCGACACCAACCTGGTCGGCCCAGGCCAGCGGGCCTTGCGGGTAATTGACGCCGAGGCGCATGGCCTGGTCGGCGCCCTTTTCGGTGCACACGCCCTGGTTGACCGCATCGGCAGCCTCGTTGGCGAGCATGGCAACGGTGCGCATGACGACAAGGCCCGGCACATCGAGGAAGCGCGACACGGCAAAACCGGCGGCCTGCAGCAAACCGACGGCCGACGAGATGGCGGCCGGCTCGCACTGCTCGGCAGCAGCGACGGCCAGGCGGGTGGCCTTGGTGTAGTCGAGCGCGAGGTCGATCAGCACGGTATTGGCAACACCGGATTCGGCGGCGCGCTGCGTGGCGGAACGACCATCGGTGACGTACAGCTTGGCAAGGCCGATTTCGGCGATACGGCCGTCACTCTCCGGCGCCCGAGTAAAGGACAGGCCGGAATACTGCAGGCGGTCGACCAGCGCTTCGGCCACGGCGCATTCACCGAACACTGCGATCTTGCCGGCCGGCGTTTGCGGCGCTTCGCTATGCGCCTCAGGCTTCACGGCGCCTTCGCGGTAGTCGTAGAAACCGCGCCCGCTCTTGCGGCCATAGAAACCGGCATCGACCAGTTCCTGCTGGATCAGCGATGGCAGGAAGCGCTGGTCGTTGTAGAAGGCACGCCACACCGAGTTGGTCACGGCGAAATTGACGTCGTGGCCGATCATGTCCATCAGCTCGAACGGCCCCATGCGGAAGCCGCCGGCCTCGCGGCAGCAGGCGTCGATGGTGGCATAGTCGGCAGCGCCTTCCTGGGCGATGCGCAGGGCTTCGGCGTAGTAAGGCCGGGCGACGCGATTGACGATGAAACCGGGCGTCGATTTGGCGTGCACCGCCGTCTTGCCCCAGGCGTTGGCCGTAGCGAACAGCGTGTCGGCGACCGCCTTGTCGGTGGCCAGTCCGGAAACGATCTCGACCAGCGCCATCAACGGCGCCGGGTTGAAGAAATGCAGGCCGGCCAGACGCTCGGGGCGCTTCAGCGCGGCGCCGATGGCGGTGACCGAAATCGACGAGGTGTTGGTACCGAAGATGCAGTCGGCAGCGACGATGGCTTCAAGATCGGCATACAGCTTCTGCTTGGCTTCGAGGTTCTCGACGATAGCCTCGACGACCAGAGAGGCGTCGGCCAGATCACTCAGTTGCTCGACGGCGATCAGGCGATCACCGGCCGCCTGGGCTGCCTCGGCACTCATCTTGCCCTTGTCGGCCAGTTTGGCGAACTGGGCGCGGATGCCAGCGACGGCGCGGGCCGCCGCATCGGAGCGGGCATCGAGCAGCTTGACCGGATGACCGGCCGCTGCCGCCACCTGGGCAATGCCGGCGCCCATGGCACCGGTACCGACGACGGCGATGACGGACTGTTGGGATAGGGGTGAATTGCTCACGTTTTCACTCTCCGGTGAAATTCGGTGCACGCTTTTCCATGAAGGCTTGCACGCCCTCGGCGTAGTCCGGGCTCCAGCCCAGTTCGCGCATGAAGCTGCCTTCGAAGGAAAGTTGCTGCTCCAGCGTGTGGCCCGGCGCGGCGTGCATGGCCTGGCGGGTACGGACCAGAGCCTTGGTCGGCATCACCGACAACTGCTTGGCCAGCGCATCAATGCGGGCGGCGAAATCGGCATCCTCGGCGCATTCCCAGATCAGGCCCCAGGCGGCGGCCTTTTCAGCCGGCAGCTTGTCGGCCAACAGGGCGAGGCCCATGGCGCGGGCCATGCCGACGCGCTGCGGCAGGAACCAGGTGCCACCGGTATCCGGGATCAGGCCGATCTTGGAGAAGGCCTGCAGGAAGGAAGCCGACTTGGTGGCAATGACCAGATCACAGGCCAGCGCCACCGAGGCGCCGGCACCGGCCGCGATGCCATTGACGGCGGCGATGGTCGGCACGCGCAGGTTCTGCAGGCGCATGACCAGCGGCTTGTAGTTGCGTTCGACGACATTGCCGATGTCCGGCATCTTGCCGTCAATCTTGGCCATGTCCGGGTCGGCCAGATCCTGTCCGGCCGAGAAGGCGCGGCCGGCGCCGGTCAGCACCAGCACGCGGATGGAATGGTCGCTCTGCACGCGGTCGAGGGCGGTGCGCAGTTCGGCGTGCATTTCGCCGGTGAAGCTGTTCAGCTTGTCCGGACGATTCAGGGTCAGACGGGCAATGCCGGCTTCGACGGTGAAGGTGATGTTTTGGAAATTCATCGTTGCCCCTTAGATGTGGTAGCGGCGCTGCACTACAACGAAACGGTTGGCGACGAAGGCGGCATCGGCGTAGGACGCATTGGCCGCCGGATTGCCACCGGTGCCGTGGTAGTCGGAGTAAGCCGCCGACTGATTGACGAACACGCCGCCGGTCAGGTTGATCGACAGGGCGACCTTGGAACGCATGGTGGCAGCAACCATCGCATCGATGACCTCGGCCTTGGTCGAGTAGATGCCGGCGGTCAGCGCGCCGTGTGTCGTGATGATGCGTTCGGACAGGGCGATGGCAGCAGCGGTGTCGGCGACCTTGACGATGAAGCTGATCGGGCCGAAACGCTCTTCCATATAGGCATGCTCGTCGGCCGCATCGCAAGCCAGCAGGACCGGTGTGCGCACGGTAGCCTTGGGAAATTCCGGGTTTTCCAGCTTGGCCGAGGCCAGCACGACCTTGCCCAGCGTGCCGCTGTCGGCCATCTCGATACGCTTCAGCGTGTCGGCCGACTGCACGGCACCGAGCACGGCGTGGGCGACTTCCGGCTTGGACAAGAAACCGGAGACGGCCTTGGCCAGATCGGCACAGACGTCGTCGTAGGACTTGTGACCGTCTTCGGTGTCGATACCGCCGGCCGGCACGAAAATGGCCTGCGAGGTGGTGCACATCTGGCCGGAATAGAGCGACAGCGTGAAGGCCAGGTTGCGCAGCATCGGCTTGTAGGCATCGGTCGAGTCGATGACGATGTTGTTCACGCCCGCCAGCTCGGCATAGACACGGGCCTGGCGGCAGTTGTCGACCAGCCACTGGCCGAAGACATTGCCCCCGGTGAAGTCAATCGACTTGACGGCCGGATGAGTCACCAGCTTCTGGGTTGTGGCGCGGTCAGAGGCGACGCACAGCGTGACCAGGTTGGGGTCGATGCCATTCTCGGCGAGCACGGTGCGAATGGTGCGCACGGTGATGGCGGCCGGCAGGATGGCGTTGCTGTGGGGCTTGACGATCACGGCATTGCCGGTGGACAGCGCGGCAAACAGGCCGGGGTAGGTATTCCAGGTCGGGAAGGTGCCGCAGCCGACGACGACGCCAACACCGTGGCCAACGATTTCGAAATGCTTCTTCATGACCAGCGGCGGGTTCTTGCCCTGCGGCTTGTCCCAGGTCGTTTCGGCCGGCACAAAGCTCTGTTCGCGATAAGCGTAGGCCACAGCTTCGAGGCCGCGGTCCTGGGCGTGCGGCGAACCGGCCTGGAAAGCCATCATCCAGCCCTGGCCGGTGGTCATCATCACCGAGTGGGCCAGTTCGAAGCTCTGCTGATTCAGGCGAGCCAGAATTTCCAGACAGATGCCGGTGCGACCATCGGCCCCGATCTTCTGCCAGCCACCCATGGCCTGCTGGCCGGCGGCGATCAATGTTTCGTAGGCGGAAACCGGATATTGAACATTCAGGTCGATGCCATAGGGAGACTGCTCGCCACCCACCCAACCGGTAGCACCCGGCTGGCCCAGATCGAACTGCTTGCCAAGGAGGGCTTCGAAAGCCTTCTTGCCATCTTCAGCCGCCGTTTCGCCGTAGGTCTTCGGACTCGGCATCTCGTTATAGGCCGACCAGTAACCACGGGTCTGGATGGCATTGAGGGCGCCATCGAGCGTGGCGCGGTGCTTGTCGAGCAGGGGGTGGGACATCTGAAATCTCCTTGAAGACATCTTTTCTTGGGCAGAGGCGCACACAGCAGCCCCGATCTGGTTACACGATACGAATTATGTTTTCAAAAGTCAAACAAAAGTATCGTTAATATCTAAAAAACCACACATTCCGATTAGAGAAAGCAATTCTGCTTCATTGAAAAATACGCTTAAAAACCGCTATTTATGTCTTGCAAATTAGCGAACAAGGACTATGATTCCGAAATACAGAATTTGTTCCCGAACAATTTCGAATCGATCTGATACAAATATTGTTGACATAGCACATAGATGCGTATCATTATCCATCCACGCCAACCGGACACCCGGATGGATCGCTCACTCGATGAAATGACTCGTAACGAACAGGAGACAAAGACATGGCTAGCCACAAGGAACGTTTTGCCGACAAGATGGAGTTCCCGCCGGAAATCCAGCAGCCCAACATCTACCCGCTGTCCTGGAACTCCAAGACCAAGAAGCTGCAGGAAGTCTGGGAAGCCTCGCTGCGCGAGAACTGGGATCCGGAGAAGCTGCCATGGGACACCCTCGATGTAGACAGCTACACCTGGGAAGAGCGCGAATCGATCGCCTACTGGTGGAGCTTGCTGTCGGTGTTCGACGCATCCGCCCCCCCGGTGTTTGCCGAAGCGCTGATCAAGACCTACGAAGTGCATGAGGAAGACCCCGTTCGCAAGTGCTTCTTCTCGGTGACCCGTGACGAGCAGAATCACGAAATCATGTGTGGCCTGGCCATCACCAAGATGCTCGGCCATCCGGACCCGATTACCTACGAACCGAAAACCGATCTCGGTCGCCGCCTGCAGAAGAACGTCAAGTGGCTGTACTTCAACGGTTCACGCTACTGGACCGGCTACAAGCAGGCCGTGCCGAAGTACGACCTCGCCGTGCTGTTCAGCTCCTTCCTGATGGGCGAAATCGCCGCTGCCACCATTTTCAAGCAGATGTTCGACAACTCCCGCGAAGCTGTGTTCAAGGAAGGTTTCAAGAACATCGGCCGCGACGAAGGGCGTCACATGGCAATCTGCATGGCCGTCATGGAGCGCGACTATCCGGGCCTCAAGGAAGAAACCAAGGCCATCGTCACCAAGCAGATCCGCGCCGGCTACCTGTTCCTGTCCGCCGTGCTGTTCGAACCGCCGATGGAATTCTGGGACCTGCCGGAAGACTTCATCGCCAACCAGCGTGAAGGCGAAGAAGTAGCGCGCGGTGCCGGTTTCGGCATCCCGAGCTACGAGGCCAAGCTGGAGAACTGGAAGAACGCGATGATCAACCTGAAGGGCGTGCTCGACCGCTACAACATCCCGTTCCCGGCGATTCCGGAAGTCGGCATCACCGGCCAGGAAGTGTCCGAGATCGACATGGAAGACATCATTCCGGTTTTCTAAGCCGCAACAATCCGTAATTTTGCTCCGGCCGGCGCCCTCCCAAGGGCGTCGGCCTTGCCGCAACAGAGAAACCAGCCCGCATTGTTCATTGGGGCTTGGGATGGCAGCGAGGGCAGTTGCGAGGCAGTTTTGCCCCGAAAGAGGAGCCGATACCCAACGGTATCGGCGACGAAGAGGGGCGAAAATGACCGCAAATGCTCCGCTGACACCCAAGCAGCGCCAACGGCGCGCCTAATGGACAATACGGGCATACCAATAGGGGAAGACAAAATGGCTCGCATCATCATGCAACCCTCCGGCAAGTCAGTCGATTGCGCCTATGGCGACACCGTACTGATGGCCCTGGAAAAGGCTGGCTACGCGCTGCCCAACAATTGCCGCGCCGGCGCCTGTGGCGAATGCAAGGTCAAGGTCACGCAAGGCCAGTTCGACCAGGGCATGGTGCTCGACATGGCCTTGTCGCAGGACGAGCGCAAGCAGGGTTTCGGCCTGATGTGCATGGCCAAGCCGATTTCCGAGGAGCTGACCATCGAATGGGGCACCGAGGATGCAAAGCCCAAGCTCTTCCCGCCGCGCGAGGACGCGCTGTTCGTCGTCACCGACAAGAAGCAGATCGCCGCCCGCGTCGTCGAGCTGCGCCTGCGCCCGGTCGGCCAGCCGATCCGCTACTGGCCCGGCCAGTACGTCACGCTCGGCAACCCGCGTGCCGACATCCCGGCCCGCGCCTATTCCATTTCCAACGCCCCCCGCCCGGATGGCGAACTGGTGCTGCAAGTTGCCCGCGCCGATGGCGGCGTGACCAGCAACTGGGTGCACGACAGCCTGCAGGCCGGCGACAACGTCAAGGTTTCCGGCGCCTACGGCACCTTCATCGGCGATCCGTCGGTCGACACGCCGGTGCTGTGCATCGCCGCCGGCACCGGCCTCGCCCCCGTGCTGGCCTTGGCCGAAGCCGCCCTGCGCCGTGGTTTCAAGAAGCCGGTGACCATGCTGTTCTCGGCGCGCACCAAGGAAGACGTCTATAGCCAGGGCATGATGGCCTGGTGGCGGACCAAACATCGCAATTTCGACTACAAGGTAACGCTGACCCGTGAAGAGGCCGAGGGTTTCCTGAAAGGCCGCGTCGATGCCGTGCTGCCGCAACTGTTCAAGGACTTGTCCAAGCACACGATTTTCATCGCCGGCAGCCCGGAATTCGTCGATAGCTGCGTCGCTGCCGCCAAGGCGCAGGGTGCGCTCGACGAGTTGATCCACACCGAAGGCTTCTTCGCCCAGCAACAGCCGGTGGTAGCCGACGCCGACCATCTGCTGCCAATCTGACCGTCATTCCCACGAAAGCGGGAATCCAGAAATAGCCGACTACCGGCACCACTGGATTCCCGCCTACGCGGGAATGACAGCCTAAAGCCATCGCATAAGAACCCCAAGGAGACGAGATGAACCCCCTAGACCAACAGAGAAGGAGGGCATGATGCTGGCCCAGTTCCTGCAATTCCTCTTTTCCGGCGTCACGGTTGGCGCCACCTATGCGCTGGCGGCGCTCGGTTTCACGCTGATCTACAACGCCAGCAACGTCATCAACTTCGCCCAGGGCGAATTCATCATGCTCGGCGGCATGCTCGCTGTCGTTTTCACGCAGGCCGGCCTGCCGCTGCCCGTCGCCCTGATGCTCGCCATCGTCGTACCGGCCATCGTTGGCGTGCTGATCGAGAAACTGGCCATCGAGCCTGTCAAGGGTGCCGAAACGGTGACCCTGATCATCATCACCATCGGCGCCTCGCTGGTCATCCGCGGCCTGGTCGCCGTCTTCCTCGGCAAGAACACGCACAGCCTGCCGCCCTTCTCGGGCGATGCGCCGATCGAGATTCTCGGTGCCACGCTGCTGCCGCAAAGCCTGTGGGTGCTCGGCGTCACCGCGCTGGTCGTCGTCGTGCTCTGGCACTACTTCAACCGCACCCTGCAGGGCAAGGCCATGCTGGCCACGTCCTACAACCGTCTGGCCGCCGAACTGGTCGGCATCAACACCAGCTGGGTTCTGTTCATGAGCTTCGCCATGTCGGCCGCGCTCGGTGCGCTGGGTGGCATCCTGCTCACCCCGATCACGCTGACCTCCTACGATGTGGGCATCATGCTCGGCCTCAAGGGCTTCGTCGCCGCCGTGCTCGGCGGCCTGGGCAACGGCCTCGGTGCTGTGGTCGGCGGCCTGCTGGTCGGCATCCTGGAAGCGATGGGCGCCGGCTACATTTCGTCGGCCTACAAGGATGCGATCCCCTTCGTGTTGATCCTGTTCATCCTCTTCTTCATGCCGCGCGGCCTGTTCGGCGGCAAATCGACGGATCGGGTGTAAGCATGAAAAAGAACGTCTATAACGGCCTCTTCGTGGTCATCGCCATCCTGCTGGTGCTGCCTTTCGTGCTGCCCAACAGTTTCTATCTCGATCTCGCCGTGCGCATGGCAATCAACGCCGTGATCGTCCTCGGCCTCAACCTGCTGATCGGCTTCGCCGGCCAGATCAGCCTCGGCCACGCCGGCTTCCTCGGCATCGGCGCCTACGCCTCGGCCGTGCTGCCGACGCACTTCGGCTGGCACCCGCTGCTCGCCATGGGCGCCGGCGCATTGGCCACCGGCATTCTCGCCGCGCTGGTCGCCCGCCCGATCTTCAAGCTCAAGGGCAACTACCTGGCGATGGCCACCCTCGGCCTCGGCATCATCATCAGCATCGCCCTGCGCAACGAGGCGCAATGGACGGGCGGCCCGGACGGCATGCCGGTGCCGGCGATGGGCCTGTTCGGTTTCGAGCTCTCCAACGACAAGCAGTGGTACTGGGTCGTCGCCATCCTGCTGTCGGTGTCGGTGTGGGCCTCGCTGAAC
>JAYREA010000014.1:0-88006 GCA_041909135.1 Azonexus sp.
CAAGGGCAATGCCAAGACCAAGGCCCTGATCGACTGCCTGCAGCCGGATCGTCGCGTCGACATCGAAGTCATCGGCACCAAGTAATCCGCCGACGCTTCAACGAAAAGCCCTGCCTCGGCAGGGCTTTTTCTTTTCCGTCAATTGAACAGATAAAAGCCATGATCAACGCCGACCAAGCCGAACTGGATAAATTTGGTGAACTTGCCCACCGCTGGTGGGATCCGAACAGCGAATTCAAGCCGCTGCACGATATCAACCCGCTACGCATCGACTGGATCGACCAGGCAATCAACCTGGCGGGCAAGCGCATTCTGGACGTTGGCTGCGGTGGCGGCCTGTTGTCCGAAGGCATGGCCGTTCGTGGCGCCAACGTGACCGGCATCGATCTCTCCGAGAAGCCCCTGGGCGTGGCCAGGCTTCACCTGCTGGAAACTGGCCAGAAGGTTGATTACCGCAAGATTTCCGTCGAGGAACTGGCCGAACAGATGCCCGGTGAATTTGATGCCGTCACCTGCCTGGAAATGCTTGAACACGTCCCGAATCCATCCAGCGTCATCACGGCCTGCGCCCGCTTGGTCAAGCCGGGGGGACAGGTTTTCCTGTCCACACTCAACCGCAATCCGAAGTCCTACCTGTTCGCGGTCATTGGGGCGGAGTACGTGCTGCAGATGCTGCCTAAGGGAACACACGATTACGCCAGGTTCATCAAGCCATCAGAACTCGCCCGCTGGGCCAAGATGGCCAATCTTGAACCCGAAGAGCTGGTCGGCATGAGCTACAACCCATTGACCCAGAAGTACTCGCTTGGCAAAGACACCAGCGTCAATTACCTGATACGCACCATCCGGCATGTTTGATGCCGTTCTGTTCGACCTGGATGGCACCTTGGCCGACACGGCGCCCGATCTGGGCGACTCGGTCAACATTTTGCTGTTGGAGGAAGGTCGACCGCAGCTATCGCTTGAAACCCTGCGACCATTCACGTCGCAGGGCGTTCGCGGCCTGCTGAAGGCAGGATTTGGCATCGATAGCTCGCATTCAGCCTACGAACACCTGTCAGAACGCTTCCTTGCGATCTACGCAGACCGGCTATGCCATGCCACCCGGCTGTTCGACGAAGTTCCGGAATTGCTGGATGCACTGGAACAGATGAATCTGGCTTGGGGAATCGTCACCAACAAGCGGATGCGTTTCACCGACCCCTTGGTCGAACTGCTGCAACTCAGTCCCCGCACCACCTGTGTCGTCAGCGGCGATACGACCGCCGAAGCCAAGCCTTCGCCCTTGCCTATCCTGCACGCCTGCCGACTGTTGAACCGTCGTCCTGAACGCACTCTCTACGTCGGTGACGACCGGCGCGACATCGTCGCCGGCAACGCGGCCGGTTGCAAGACAGTGGCTGTGTCCTACGGCTACCTCGGCGACAGCGGCCCGCTGCACACCTGGGGGGCTGACCTGATCATTGACCGGCCGAGCCAATTGGCGGAATACCTGGCTAGGTACGTCGGGCCGAAATAAGCAGGTTACGCGGCGTCAAATGCCGCTCACAAAAACTGCCTAAATTGACGGCATAGCCTCGATCTTCGAGATATACCGCCAAATCAAGCGCCAGCCAGACCTCAAGGGCTCGGCGAAAGGCATGGCGGACAATCGACAGGCGCATCAAGTCATGGCGCCGCTGCCAGCCCCGAGCCTCAAACTCATGGACAACGCTGGCCGAGGGAAGAGGCAGCCCTTCCCGTTCAGCCATCTTGGCCAGAAAATCGAAAAACTCAGCACGCATCCAGATCTCGGGGACCGGCTTGAATGTCCGGTAAGCATCACCAGACACCCGCCGACGCCAGGCGTCAAAACCAAGTTTCCAGGCCATTGCCCGATCCCGCTTGCGAGTCTCCCGGGGCGAGGCGGTAACCGTCTCGGTGACCGCCAGACGGGTATCGTCGCGACTCAGGGACAACTGCAAGCCCCCCGAAAGAGGCTGATAGCACTCGGCAACCCCTCTGTAGTAGCAGCATGGCGCTACGTCGAAACGCTCCACTGAGCTTGCAGCCCCTTGTTGAATCAGGCGTCGATGCAGCTCCCCGCAGGCATGCAGCGCCACGGCATGCTGTCCGGAGCGTGGCCAGGTCACTGTTTCCATTGCATCGACAACGACAAATTCCTGCCTCACACCTGCGCGCTGCGCCAGGGCAGAGCCAGACTCACATAGGGCAGCATCGATTTCCAGTGTATGTACCGGCGTCTGCCAGGTCAGCCCCAGAAGTCTGCCGAGATGTCCCTTGCCACCACACCAATCAAGGACCGGCTGGCCGCTGTTTGCCGTGGCGGCAGCAAAAGCCTCAATCTGCTCGCGCTTGCGACCGGGAATTTCCCAAGCCCAATGCATCGCTCTCTCCGCCTGCACTTGCTGCGGCATGGACGGCAATTCGCTCAATGCCGCGATGGCGGCCACCGCTGGTACATGTTTAGCCAAAAGACTCAGCGCGGCCGGCAAATCGTCGTTCAGATAAGCAACTGCCTCATCCGGTAGCGCCAGTAACTCATCGCTCAGCGCCGGCCATTGCTCACACCAGTCGGGGCGTACCTCACGAAATGGCTGCGGATGCCAAAGATCACGAAAGCTCAGCAGCCCCGCATCGAGTTCCAGCTGTCGCTCAGCCAGCCTCACTTGACGGCTGCCCGGCGCTCACGGCGCCGATAGCCGATCATGGCCGGCACGATAGCCAAGGACAGCACCAGCAAGCCCAGGCCAAGCGGCCAGACCACCGGGTCATTCCAGGCTCGCCGGGCAGCAGCCCGATCGGCCACATCAATGCGCTGGTATTTCAGGATATTGTTGCCAACATCATTCGGCTTGCGGTTTTTCAGCCAGCGATGGCCCAGGGTATAGCTCTTGGGGTGCAGGCCGAATACCCATGGGGCATCGTGATGCAGGATGCGGTTCATCTGGCGGACGATGCCGAGGCGTTCCGGGGTGTTGTCCATGTTTTTCATGCGCAGGAACAGACGGTCGAATTCCGGATTGGCGTAATTCGATGCATTTTCGCCGCCCTTGGCCACTTTGCCTTCGTTGCCATCAAGCAGAAAGAAGAAGTTTTCCGGATCAGGGTAATCGGCATTCCAGCCCAGGTAGTAAAGCTGGACATTGCCTTTGCGGATTTTGTCCTGGAAACGATTGAAATCGCTTGATCGGACGACGAGTTGCACATCGATCTTGGCGAACTGCCGGGTCAGCCAGTCGAGTCGCGATTTCTCGCCCATGCCGCCACTGGTGGTATCGAGATTGACGACCAACGGCTCGCCGGTCTTCTCATCACGACCATTCGGATAGCCCGCTTCAGCCACCAGTTTTTTTGCCACCTCGACCGGCTTGCGTTTGGGCTGACCATCAACCCAGTCATAAACCGTACTGTCGATGCCCTGCTCGCCCGGCTCATAGCCGAAGATGCCCGGCGGTAGCGGACTCTGCGCCGCAATGCCGCGGCCGTTCTGGAAGATGGAGATGTATTCTTCCTGATCAATGGCGATCGAAATGGCCTGCCTTAACTTGGTTGCCCGCGACGACAGCCCGCCGACGACCGGGTCGAGCATATTGAAGCCCATGTAGAAGGTCGAGGTCTTGACCGAAGTCAGTAGCCGGATGCCCTTGTCACGCATCTCGTCAGTCAGCGCCACATCGCCGCCGACATTGACTCGCACGGCCTGATCGAAGCTGTCCGAAGAAATTCCCGAAGCATCGTAGTAACCCTGCAGGAACTTGTTCCAGTACGGAATCGCTTCCTTCTCGCGGGTAAAAATGGCTTGGTCGATGAAAGGCAGCGCCTTGCCGCAATCATTCAGCAGCCCGGCCTCGCGGTCGCCGGCCTCACCCTCGCAGGGATAGGTCTGGCCGTGGAAATTTGGATTACGCGATAGCACCATGCGGCGATTCGGGTCGTTCTCGCTCAACATGAAAGGCCCGGTTCCGACCGGCCACCAGTCCAGGGTCAAATTCTTCGCAGCCATTCCTGGCTGGGCGAAGAAACGGTCTACCTCACGCGGTACCGGGGCAAAGAAAGGCATCGCCAGCCAGTAGAGGAATTGCGGGTACTTGCCCTTGATGCGGATGCGCCAGGTATGGCTATCCACCTTCTCGACACCGGCCAGCGGGAAGGCATCAAGATCGAGCCATTCGTCCGCCGGCTTGTCTTTGACCGCTTTCTGCAGATTTTCGCCGAGCTCCTTAAGGCCAACGATCTTGTCGGCCATCATGCCGAAAATCGGCGAATGCAGACGTGGATGGGCCAGTCGCTTGATCTGGTAGATGTAGTCGTCAGCAGTCAGCTCACGGGTTCCAGTCGACGGAAAATCAGCCACCGTCTGCCGACCATCGGCCTGATGCTTATCCAAAAACACCGGTTGGCCATGGGCATCGAGTGCAAAGGCCGGGTGCGGCTGAAAACGAATGCCTGGCTTCAGTTTCAGCTCGTAGACACTCTCGGCAATTTGCTCAACCGGGGCATCGTGTGCCAACTCCCGGCCGGCGCCATCGAAAAAGCTCGGAACCGGCACTCGCTCGACCGTCGACGGGATCAACTCGTACGGCCGCTTCAGGTAGTGATATTGCAGCGGCGGTTCATAGATCTGGGCGGTAAAAGTGATCTCGTCCTCCGTGTAGGACTGCGCCGGGTCGAGATGTTTTGGCCGGTCGGTAAAGGCCGTGTAGAGGATGTTGCGGCCCGCATCAGCAAGCGGATACGGATCGTTCCACGCCTGTCCACATCCGGACAGGGCGATGACAACAGTGAGGCTGGCGCAGATTGTTCGCATGGCAGGGAGTTTAGCAAATGCCCGCCACACCGCTTGACCTAGCCAGCGTGATTTGCCCACAATGGCTCAAACACCCCAACCCAGAGGCATCCGCATGCTCGACACAAAAATCTCCGACTTTTCCCTGTCTGCCACCAGTGGGACAAACTTCAGCCTGGGAGCACAGGCCGGCAAGGTGGTAGTCATTTATTTCTACCCCAAGGACAGCACTCCCGGCTGCACGACCCAGGGGCAAAACTTTCGTGACCTTCACGACCAGTTTGCCGCGGCAAATGCGGTGGTTCTGGGTATCTCGCGAGACAGCCTGAAATCACACGAGAATTTCAAGGCCAAGCAGGCATTCCCCTTCGAACTCGGCTCCGATGCCGATGAAACCGTCTGTAATCTGTTCTCTGTCATGAAAATGAAAAACATGTATGGGAAACAGGTTCGTGGCATCGAACGCAGCACTTTCGTCATCGACAGTAAAGGCGTTCTGCGCCGCGAATGGCGTGGCGTCAAGGTGCCCGGCCACGTCCAGGAAGTGCTCGATTTCGTCAAAACTCTCTAACTTTTCCCACCCCGACCAAAGGCCCACTCCATGCCGCGCAAGCCCGCTGCCACCAAGAAGCCCGCCGTTACCAAGATTTTCGTTCTCGACACCAACGTGCTGATGCACGATCCCAGTTGCCTGTTCCGCTTCGAGGAACACGACGTCTTCATACCCATCATGACGCTGGAGGAGCTCGACAACCACAAGAAGGGCATGACCGAAATTGCCCGCAATGCCCGCCAGGCATCGCGCATGCTCGACGAGATGCTGGCCCACGATGAAGTCGACATCGACGAGGGAATAGACCTTTACGGCCCGTCAGCAAAGCTGGCCAGCGGCCGCCTCTATTTGCAGACCGAGGCGATCAGCGCCGAACTGCCGCAGGGCCTGCCGACCTCAAAGGTCGACAACCAGATTCTGTCGGTGGTCATCCACCTCCAGAAGAAATTTCCCAAGCGCCCGGTCATCCTGGTGTCGAAAGACATCAACATGCGCATCAAGTCGCGCGCCCTCAATTTGCTGGCCGAGGATTACTTCAACGACAAGGTGCTCGAGGATACCGACATCCTCTACACCGGAACCCGTGCCCTGCCCGACAATTTCTGGGACAAGCACAGCAAGGGCATGGAGTCATGGAAGAAAGACACCAAAACCTATTACAAGGTGACTGGCCCGCTTGGCTCGCAACTGCTGGTCAATGAATTTGTCTGGCTGGAAAGTGACGGCTTCACCGCCATCGTCAAGGAAACCGCCGGCAAGACTGCGGTGCTGGAAACGCTGGTCGACTACACCCATCCGAAGAATGCCGTCTGGGGCATCACTGCCCGCAACCGCGAGCAGAATTTCGCCCTCAATCTGCTACTGAATCCGGATATCGATTTCGTCACCCTGCTCGGCCAGGCGGGTACTGGAAAGACCCTGCTGACCCTGGCTGCCGGCCTGACCCAGGTGCTGGAAAGCAAGCGCTTCGCCGAAATCATCATGACCCGGGTCACCGTCCCGGTCGGCGAGGACATCGGCTTCCTGCCCGGCACCGAGGAAGAGAAGATGGCCCCGTGGATGGGCGCCCTTGAGGACAACCTGGATGTCCTGACCCATAGCGACGAAAACAACGGTGGCCCCTATGGCGGCGAATGGGGCAAGGCAGCGACCAACGACATCATCCGCTCGCGAATCAAGGTCAAGTCAATGAACTTCATGCGTGGCCGGACCTTCCTGAAGAAGTATCTGATCATCGATGAGGCCCAGAACCTGACGCCCAAGCAGATGAAAACGCTGGTCACCCGTGCCGGCCCGGGCACCAAGGTCGTTTGTCTGGGCAACATTGCGCAGATCGACACGCCCTATCTGACCGAAGGCAGTTCCGGCCTGACTTACGTCGTCGACCGTTTCAAAGGCTGGCCGCACTCCGGTCACATTACGTTACAACGCGGAGAGCGTTCTCGTCTGGCCGACCACGCCGCCGAAGTGCTATAATCTTTTCAAACATTCAAGGGGCCGTGTCAGTGACACGGCCTTTTCGTTTCAGCCACGGATTAATTCCGCCGGAGGAGTCACTTGAAACGTCGCAATTTTCTAGCATCAGCCGCCGCACTCTCGCTATTCGTCTCTGAAGCCTGGGCCGCCAAGAAGCCGACCAAGGCCAGCACCGCAAAGAATTCGTCGGGCAGCGCCAAGAAAAGTGGGGCCGCCGGCAAGTCCGTCGCCGGAAGGTCCTCAAAAAAGTCAGGGGTAAAACCTGATCGTCACCACAAGGGAAAGATCACTTACCGGCCTCAGGAACCTGTCGCCCACACCGCCGACGATCCGGTTATCGAGCGTCCTCCGCAAGGTACCAGCGCCTCCAGGCTACCTCCGGTCAGGGCACCGGAACCTCCTTCGGAATGGCGCACCTACGAGATCACCACCACCGTCAACCTGAAAGGCGCAAGCGGCTCAAACAAACTCTGGCTCCCCTTGCCGCTCAATCAGGACACGCTCTATCAACGTACCCTTGGCCACTCCTGGGCGGGCAATCCAGCCAATGCCGGTATGCGCCGCCTGCCAGATGGAGACCTCGAGGTTTTCTATTGCGAATGGCCGGAGAGTGGCGATGCGAAGTTGCAACTAACCACGCTGGTCACCACAGCAGACCGGCATTTCGATGTCACGAAGCGAACCGTCGCACCGGAACGCGAAGACATCCTGCGTCGCAATCTGCAGGCATCGAAACTGATACCCAATGATGGGCTCGCCTTCCAGCTCGGCGAACGCATCCTCGGCCGGATCAAGGACCCGGTCGCGCAGGCCAAGGCTATCTACGACTGGGTCGTCGACAACTCCATCTATGATCCCAGCCTGCCCGGCTGCGGTACCGGGGATGTTCGCCGTCAGTTGATTCAAGGGCAATACGGCGGGCGCTCGGCGGACATTAATGGATTGTTCGTTGCCATCTGCCGAGCCATTGGCATTCCGGCCCGTTGCGTTTACGGTTTGCGGACGGGTTCATCACGGCTTTTCCGCGGCCTGGGTCTAAGCAGTGACGATGCAACTCGTGGCCAACATGTCCGCGCTGAATTCTACGTCCCAGGTTATGGCTGGATTCCGGTGGACCCCAGCGACGTTCGACGCACGATTGCCATGGAAGTCCTTTCCGACCGTGATAGCAAACTCATTTCGCTGAGGAAAATCCTGTTTGGCGTCTGGGAAATGAACTGGATAGCCTTCAATCTGGGTACGGACGTCACGCTACCGGGAAAAAATACCGCGATGCCTTTCCTGCTTTTCCCGCAGATGGAATCCGCTGGCAGCCGCTATGACGGCAGCAATCCGACCGCCATTCAATACAGCATCAAAACCCGTCAGGTCGTCCTCTAACCAGACTAGTTCTGTGAATCGACAAACCCGCCGCTGGCCAGATTCTCGAAGCGGGTGTATTCGCCAATAAAGGCCATGCGTACGGTCCCGGTCGGGCCGTTACGCTGCTTGCCGATGATCACTTCGGCCAGGCCCTTGTTATCCTGGCTGTCCTTGTTGTAGTACTCATCGCGGTACATCATCAGGATCACGTCAGCATCCTGCTCGATAGCGCCGGATTCGCGCAAGTCCGACATCATCGGGCGCTTATCGTTACGCTCCTCGACCTTCCGGGACAGCTGCGACAGGGCGACAATCGGCACCTGCAACTCCTTGGCCAGCGACTTGATCGAGCGCGAAATTTCGGAAACTTCAGTCGCCCGGTTTTCACCCTGACGGTTGCCCGACATCAGCTGGATGTAGTCGATGACCAGCAAGCCCAGCTTGCCGCCGTACTGGCGAGCCAGACGTCGCGCCCGCGCCCGGAGGTTGGCTGGACTCAAACCGCCCGTCTCATCGATATAGATCGGTGCCTCGTGCAACTTGCCCAGTGCGAACGATAGCTTGGACCACTCTTCGTCGCTCATGCGACCCGTTCTCAGGCTCTGGGAATTCAAGCGGCCGATTGATGCCAGCATCCGCATGGCCAACTGAGCGCCGCCCATTTCCATGGAGAACACGCCAACCGGCAATCCCGATTCGACGGCGACATTCTCGGCGATATTCAGGGCGAAGGCCGTTTTACCCATCGACGGGCGCCCGGCCACAATGATCAGATCACCTGGTTGAAATCCCGAGGTCTTCTGATCCAGATCGACAAAGCCGGTCGGCACGCCGGTGATATCCGAAGGGTTATCGCGATCATGCAATTCCTGGATACGCTCGACCACCTGCGTGAGCAAGGGATTGATGTGCACGAAGCCTTCATTGTGACCAGCACCGGCTTCGGCAATCTTGAAGATCTTCGACTCGGCCTCATCGAGCAAAGACTCGGCATCCCGCCCGAGCGGATTCAGCGCATCGGCAGCAATTTCGTCGGCAGTCGCCACCAACTGGCGCAATACGGAACGTTCGCGAACGATTTCGGCATAGCGCTTGATATTGGCGGCCGATGGCGTATTCGCCGCCAACTCGCCGAGATAAGCCAGGCCTCCGGTCTGCTCGCCCTCGCCTGCCGCATCCAGTGCCTCGGCCACCGTAACCACGTCAGCCGGCTTGGCCTTCTCCAGCAGGTTGCGAATTTGCCGAAAGATACGCCGATGCTCATCGCGATAGAAATCGGCATCGGTCAGCATATCGCCCATCCGGTCCCAAGCCTGGTTGTCGAGCAACAAACCACCAAGGATCGACTGTTCGGCCTCGATCGAATGCGGCGGCACGCGCAAGTGGTCCAGCGTGGAATCGGAAATGCGGGGTTTCTGAGGGCGTTGGTTCATGGAGCGAAGTTTAAAGTAAAAAGGCCTCGCTACTGCGAGGCCTTTTGTCGTGAGAAGTTGCCGGAATTACTCGGCGACGATCGCCACGGTGATGTTTGCCAGCACGTCGGTGTGCAGGGCAACGTCGAGCGGGAACTCGCCGATCGCCTTGAGCGGGCCTTCCGGCATGCGGACGGCAGACTTGTCGACCACGAAGCCAGCAGCCTTCAGGGCGTCAGCGATGTCGGCATTACCAACGGAGCCGAACAAACGGCCATCCATACCGGCCTTGCGAGCCACGGTAACGACGGTGCCGTTCATCTTGTCGGCAACACCTTGAGCAGCGGCCAGCTTCTCAGCGGCCAGCTTTTCCAGTTCGGCGCGACGAGCTTCGAACTCAGCCATGGCAGCCGGCGTAGCACGCTTGGCCATACGTTGCGGAATCAGGAAATTACGGGCGTAACCGTCCTTGACCTTGACGATGTCGCCGAGGTTACCCAGGTTAACAACCTTTTCGAGCAGAATGATTTGCATGTTTCGTCTCCTCGAAAATTATTGATGGTTGTCGGTGTACGGCAGCAGAGCCATGAAGCGGGCGCGCTTGATAGCAGTGCCCAGCTGGCGCTGGTAGCCGGCCTTGGTGCCGGTCAGACGAGCCGGCATGATCTTGGCGTTTTCCTGGATGAATTCCTTCAGGACATCCACATCCTTGTAGTCGATCTGTTCGACCTTTTCAGCCGTGAAGCGGCAGAACTTGCGACGCTTGAACAGGCCGCCACCGCGCTTCTTTTTCTTGTCGTCATCCTTCTTCTTGAAGAATCGAGCCATTTTCGTTTCCTTCCAAAAATTCGAGTGTATTCACATGCAGCACGGGTGTTCGGCTGTTAAGGCTCTTGGCTGCGAGAAATCCGGTCACTTTGACCACCCCACCGAGGGGGGCTGCTTGTAGCCAGCGGGCATTTTCACCCAGGGCCACGACAGCGATTTCAAGTTCTACCAAGCGCTCTGCCCCACTTTCGATCTGCGAGGAGCTGTGTTGCAGCCTTCCTTCGCTGACCGGCACTCCGGCTGGGGTGTAGCGCAAAGCTTTGCGCTCGACCAAGTTACCGGAGAGTGTGAGACAGTTCAGCCGTTAATTCCCGTACAAATATGCTTAAGCAGCAGCCGTTTCAACCGGTGCGGCCGGAGCGGCATCACCAGGCATCATGGACTTGGACTTCTCTTCCTTCATCATCGGGGAAGGAGTCGTCACAGCCGCCTTCATCTTGACGGTGAGGTGGCGCAGCACGGCGTCGTTGAACTTGAACGAATGTTCGAGTTCGTTCAGCGTGTCGCCGTCGCACTCGATGTTCATCAGAACGTAGTGGGCTTTGTGGATCTTCTGGATCGGGTAAGCCAGTTGACGGCGGCCCCAGTCTTCCAGACGATGGATCGTACCGTTCTTGGCGGTAACGATGGCGCGATAGCGCTCGACCATGCCGGGCACTTGTTCGCTTTGGTCCGGATGGACGATAAAGCAGATTTCGTAATGGCGCATGCAATCTCCTTTTGGGATAAACCCTCCGCCATGCGGGTGCGGTAGGGCAAGGTGGAAAAGCCCAAGATTATAACAACAATCCTGGGCTTTTGGAGAAAGCTGACGAATGAATGCTAGAAACAGTCGTCCGCGATTTCCAGCGCACCGGCCGCCCCGGCTACCACAGACTCTGCCAGGCCCTGCGCCTGGGTCAGGAAGTGATCGGCAAAGAAGCGGCTTGTCGCCAACTTGGTTGCCCAGAAGGTATCTGTCTCACCGGAGGCCAGCCTGGAGCGGGCAATTACTGCCGCACGGCCCATTTGCCAGCCACCAGCGACGATACCGAACAGATACAGGAAAGGCACGGCGCCGGCATGCGCGGCTTTCGGCTCGGCAGAGAAATTGGCGACAAGCCAGTCGACCGCTTTTTCGAGAGCATCGACTGCCGCAGTCTGGCGAACCCCGATCAATGCCAGATCGCCATCCAGCTGCGCTGCTGCAGTGCGCATTTCGGCAATCACGCCTTTGATCGTCACGCCTTTTTCACGAGCGATCTTGCGACCGATCAGGTCATTGGCCTGGATGGCCGTTGTTCCCTCGTAGATCGCCGTGATACGGGCATCGCGCAGATGCTGGGCGGCGCCGGTTTCCTCGATGTAACCCATGCCACCATGAACCTGCACACCCAGCGAAGCGATATCGATGGCGCTCTCGGTGCTCCAGCCCTTGACGACCGGAATCAACAGATCAGCAAAGGCCTGCGCCTTCTTGCGCTCGGCTTCATCCGGATTGCCGTGGGCATTATCCTGCGCAGCGGCGGTGACATAAGCCAAGGCGCGCATGGCCTCGATCCGCGAACGCATGGACATCAGCATGCGCCGAACATCAGGGTGCTTGATGATCGGCACCTTCGGACCACCCCTGACACCCACTTCCGTGCCCTGAACACGTTCCTTCGCATAGACCGCAGCGCGCTGATAGGCCCGCTCGGCGTCACCCAGACCTTCAAGCCCAACGTTGAAGCGGGCGGCGTTCATCATGATGAACATGTATTCCAGGCCGCGATTCTCTTCGCCAACCAGTGTGCCGATCGCCCCACCGTTGTCACCGAAAGCCAGCACCGCAGTCGGACTGCCATGGATACCCAGCTTGTGCTCGATGGAGACACAATAGACGTCGTTACGCTCGCCCGGCGTGCCGTCCGCCTTGAGCAGGAATTTGGGAACCACGAACAGCGAAATCCCCTTGACGCCTTCCGGGGCATTCGGCGTCCGCGCCAGCACGAGATGGACGATGTTGTCCGTCATGTCGTGCTCGCCGTAGGTGATGAAAATCTTTTGGCCGAATATCTTGAAGGTGCCGTCACCCACTGGCTCGGCGCGACTGCGCACCGCCGCCAGATCGGAACCGGCCGATGGCTCGGTCAGGTTCATTGTCCCGGTCCATTCACCGGAGACCAGGTTCGGCAGATAGGCCGCCTTCTGCTCGTCGGTACCGGCAATCATCAATGCTTCGATCGCCCCTTGCGTCAGCATCGGACACAGCGAGAAGGCATGGTTGGCGCTCTTCCACATTTCACTGACTGCCGTGGACAACAATTTTGGCAGGCCTTGGCCGCCAAACTCCGGGTCGCAACCAATACCGTTCCAGCCGTTATCAACAAACTGGCGATAGGCTTCCTTGAAGCCAGGCGAGGTGGTCACCACCTTGTTCTTCCACTTGGCACCATCTCTGTCACCGACACGGTTGAGCGGCGACAGGACTTCACCGGAAAACTTTGCTGCTTCCTCAAGAATGGCATCGACGACATCCGGCGACGCTTCTTCACATCCAGGCAGGGAGACGACCTGGTCAAGACCAGCCAGATCCTGCATGACAAAACGGATATCTTTCAGGGGGGCAATATATTCGCTCATCAGACCTATTCCATTCGGTTAGAAGTTTCTTTCAGCTCAATCAGGAACAAAATATCCTCAACCACCGGCAAGGCAAAGCCCTGCCGCTGACCACCGCGGTTGTCGCGCAGCAATTGATACAAATAACCAACGACGTCGCCAGATTCCCAGAGTTCGAGCACGGTTTGCAGCAAACGAGGCAAGTCTTCAAGAGACTGCGGCCGCGGAGCGATTGGAACGTCGGCAACGCTCTCCTCGGAAGGGATACCCTGCTCCGACGTTCCGCCATCCCAACTCTGAACCTCAACGTTGAAATTCAGATTCAGATTGCGCGCGACATTTTCAAACTCCGCACGCATGCCCGCCATGCGATAGACGTCCATCAGGCGTATCCACGGCTGCAAGGCCTCCTGGGGATTGTGGTCGATAAACTCCTGTAGCGCCTGCGCTGCCCCCTTCACCCGCCCGAAGGAGAGCATGATGTCAGCCAGCTCCATGACCGGATTGGCTTCAAAATGCTCATCCAGGGTCGTCGCGTTGATCGACAAGATCGAATCTTGCGGATGGGCGGGCGATCTCTCTGGCTCAGGCGAAGCAGCCGGAACGTTGTCATCCTTGGCATCAAGCTCGACATCAATCTGCATGGGCATCCCCATCGCAGCTGCCTCGAAAGGTAAATCCACACCGCCAAGCTCTTCGTGCTCTTCAGCCCGCTGAGGATCGACCCGCACCTCGGGCACATGGATTGGCGGCTCAATCTCGACAAACTCCGACTGACGCTCACGATACTTTCGCCAGCCAAACCAGCCGGCAAGTCCAAGCACCACCCCGAGCAGAACGCCGTAAAAACCCCACGCCGACAATCCTGAGGCGTCTTTGGCAGCAGAGGTTGGCAAATTTGGCGGCGGCGGTTGCACCGGGAAATTCGCCGCGGGAACGACAGCTGACTGGGGCTGCACGGCAATTGCGGGGGCCGAAGGAACAGGCTCCGCCCCTGCCTTTTCAACTCGCTGAGCAAACTCCCCGGCTCGCTGCTGGAGTTCGCCCAGCGTAGCCTCCATGTTACGAAGTTTCTCGGCCGCCGCCATTTGCGAAGTAGCCTGTTCATGCATGGCCAGCAGCATCCGGAATTCGAGGCGCAAGATTTCGCGCTGCGCTTCCTTCGCCCCCGTTCCGGCCAGCAGTTCGGTAGCCAATCGCAATGAAGGCTCACCGACATCACCGGCTTCGGAAAGCATCAAGCGATCCGGCATTGAGGTTTTCGTCGAGCGTTTCTCCGGCTTTCGAGGTGCAAGTCTTGGCGGGGCCTCGGCGGGAACCGGCATCACCGAACGAGCTCGCACTGCTTTCCGCTCGGCGGTTGAGGCGACAGGCGCTTCGCCATTGTCCGGGCGAGGTTCGGCGACCAGCGCCGCACCTTCTCGTGCCGGCGACGCCATTACGATGTAGTTGCGGGAAATTTCGTGCCCGCAACCCAGCTGGATTGCCAACTGAAGAATCGGCTCGCGCAGCGGGGCTTCAGAACGGATTTCAAGTACCGGTGGAGCCCCCTTGCGGACGCTCAGACTGGCCTTTTTCAACCAAGGAAGATCACTCGAACCGTCAGGCTGCACAAGGCGAAAGCAGGCCGCATCAAGCGGCTGTTTCTCCATGCCCAAAAGGGCGATTTCAAGTCGAATGCTGTTGCCAAGGACAGGCTGTCCGCGCAGGTCACCAAGGCCAACAGCCGCAACGTTCCCGGACAGGGCCAGCATGCACAGCACAGCGGAATAGCGAAAAACCGAGCGATCCAAGGAAACTGCCTTTAATGACATAAATTTGTCAGAATTGTAGCTGTTATTTCCCGGCCAGATAACGGGAATCATCAAATGTAACAACCCAATTCGGTCGGTAAACCACGAAAAGCGTCATCATCATTCCCGACAGCCAAGCTTCCGAGAATCCTAGCAGCAGAAAATAGGGGAAATACTCGCTGAACAGGTAATCCCACTCGTAGGCACCGGCCAGTGCCAACAGCAATGTGGCGCAGAACCCGACACCGATAATCGTCAAGGCAGCACCGAGAAAACCATTGACGAAGATATAAACAAAAAAATGCTTGGGCAGCACACCTGAAAGGACGCGATAAAGCGCCTGGCTAATCCCGACACTGGCGCCCGCCAAAAGCAGTGCATTCAGCGCATAGGCAAATGGCCCGGCCGCCCCGTTCAAGGTAATTCCTGCGACAACCAACGACAAGCCGATAAAGGCCAGATACGGGCCAAAACTCAGGGTAAACACCGTGGCCCCGAGCAGATGGAACCCCAGCCCTGGCTTGACGCCGGCTTTCAGACTCCAGACCAGGGTCAGCAGGACGACCATGCCCAGCCAGACGTTCAACTGCTCGGAATCCCTGAGTCTTGCCCAGGGAGCCCTTGAAACGCAGCGGGCGAAGAGCGGTAGCCAGACGACCCAAGCCGTCCAGTACCACGCTTCGCCCAGCAAGTTATCAGTCAGATTCACATGGCTATTCTAGTGCCAGCACCTGACTTTGTGACATCAGCCGACGGAACCTACCAGTTGCGGCACCACCTCGAACAGATCACCGACCAGGCCGTAATCAGCCACCTGGAAGATCGGCGCATCCGGATCCTTGTTGATGGCAACGATGACCTTGGAGTCCTTCATGCCGGCCAGGTGCTGAATAGCGCCCGAGATACCAACGGCGATATAGAGCTGCGGCGCGACGATCTTGCCGGTTTGGCCAACCTGGTAGTCATTCGGCACGAAGCCGGCGTCAACCGCGGCACGCGAGGCGCCGAGGGCGGCACCGAGCTTGTCGGCGAGCGGCTCAAGCAACTTGTGATAGTTTTCACCGCTACCCAGACCGCGACCACCGGAAACGATGATCTTGGCCGCGCCAAGCTCGGGGCGTTCGGACTTGGTGAGTTCTCTGTTTTGGAGTTGGGATTGCGCGGTATCAGCAGCAGCGGCAATGCTCTCAACCGCAGCGGCACCACCGGCGGCGACGGCATCGAAGGCAGTCGTCCGGACGGTGATAACCTTGACTGGATCGGCGCTCTTGACGGTGGCCAGGGCGTTACCGGCGTAGATCGGGCGAACGAAGGTATCGGCCGATTCGACTGCGGTGATTTCCGAAATCTGAGCCACATCGAGCAAGGCGGCGACACGCGGCAGCAGGTTCTTGCCGAAGGTCGTGGCCGGCGCCAGGATATGGGTGTAGCCAGCCGCGTTGGCAATTACCAGCGCCGTGAGGTTTTCGGCGGTCTGCGCATCGTAGTGGGCCGCATCGGCTACCTTGACCTTGGCGACGCCTTGCAGGCCGGCAGCTTGTTGGGCAGCGGCAGCACAGTTGGCACCAGTAACGAGGACATGAACTTCGCCACCAATTTTCTGGGCAGCGGCGACAGTGTTCAGGGTAGCAGCCTTCAGGGCGGTGTTGTCGTGTTCGGCAATGACGAGAATGGTCATGGTTTGCTCTCCTTAGATCACTTTCGCTTCATTGCGAAGCTTGTTCACGAGTTCGGCCACATCGGCCACCTTGACGCCGGCACTGCGCTTGGCCGGTTCGGCCACCTTGAGTGTTGTCAGGCGCGGTGCGATATCGACGCCGAGGTCAGCCGGCTTGACGGTGTCGAGCGGTTTTTTCTTGGCCTTCATGATGTTCGGCAGCGTGGCGTAGCGCGGTTCGTTCAGGCGCAGGTCGGTAGAGACCACGGCCGGCAGGCTGATCGCGAGGGTTTCAAGGCCACCGTCGATTTCACGGGTCACGGTTGCCTTGCCGTCAGCGATGACGACCTTGGAGGCAAACGTGGCTTGCGGCCAGTTTTGCAGGGCGGCGAGCATCTGGCCGGTCTGGTTGGCATCATCGTCGATGGCTTGCTTGCCGCAGATGACGATTTGCGGTTGTTCCTTGTCGCACAGCGCCTTGAGCAGCTTGGCAACAGCCAGCGGCTGGAGTTCGACATCGGTTTCAACCAGAATGCCGCGATCGGCACCGATGGCCATGGCGGTACGCAGGGTTTCCTGGCAGGCCGCAACGCCGCAGGACACAGCGATCACTTCGGTCGCCACACCGGCTTCCTTCAGACGAACCGCTTCTTCAATGGCAATTTCGTCAAACGGGTTCATGCTCATCTTGACGTTGGCCAGATCGACACCCGAACCATCCGCCTTGACGCGAACCTTGACGTTGTAATCAACGACCCGTTTTACCGGAACCAGAATCTTCACAAGCCTTCTCCTTTTACTCGGTTAGATTTTCTAAACTGCGACATCCGTTTGACAGACAACTACTCAATCAGCACAATGACCATACTGTGTCGTATGGAAAAGCATACGGTAGCGTATGGAAAACAAACCTGTCAAGTCCTCAATGAAAACCACATCGGTCAAACCCCGCAAGCAGGCCGCTGCGACACGCACTCAGCTCGACCCGGATCGCTGGGTGGAAGTCGCGATCGACCTCCTCGCCAAGGAAGGCGTCAGCGGCTTGCGCGTCGAAGTGCTGGCCAAGCGTTGCGGCGTCACCAAGGGTAGTTTCTACTGGCACTTCAAGGACCGGCAGGCACTGCTCGACGCGGTGCTGGAACAGTGGAAACTTGGCCGCATCCGCGACATTGAAAAAACCACGGCAGTCACCCCCGGCAACGAACGCGACCAGTTGCACTATGCCATAGAGGTTTACGGCGCCAGCCGAAATCGCAAGGGGATGTCGATTGAACTGGCCGTGCGCGATTGGGCAAGACACGACGCCCAGGCCGCCGCCATCGTCGAAGCGGTCGACCTCTATCGCCTGGAATGTACGCGCAAACTGTTCGTTGCTGCCGGCATGTCGGATGCCGAGGCCAAGAGCCGCAGCCTGCTGCTCTATGCCTGCGTTTTTGGCCTGTCGCTGATGCATTACACGCATTTCGACGACAACCTGGCCGATCTTAAGCAACGGATCGCTGAGCGCATCGTTTCCAGCTAACTGAAACACGCTCTGGCAGCCTCACTCTCAGCCAGCCTTTTCTCCCAGGCAAGCAGATCGATGGCCAGTTGCTCGACCGTCATCGTCAAGGCTTCCACACCGCCACGCGCATCGGCTGAAGATGCCGGTTTCTCAAGATTCACGGCCAACTCTGCCACTTGGCGACGCGAACGATCCAGCAACAAGACCCGCCCTTGCAGGACTCCGCGACTGCTTTCCGTCGTGGCAAAGACCTGGCTGAACTCCGTGATTTCGAAACGCACCAGACAACGGGTCTGCCCCTGCCCTGCCGTGACATAGCCAAGCTGTTGCGACAGCCGCTGCTGGATCATCTGCGCTGGCGGTCCGGCCCAGCGTGCCCGGGCATATTCGCGCAGACGTGCCGCATCGACATAGGCCAGACGGTAATCGATTCCCAGCGAATCGAACCACAGCGGCGCCCGCACCTCCAGCGCAATTGGCTGCTTTCGGGGCTCGGCAAGCGGGCTTGATGGCGCGGGACCGAAGTCATAAATCGCCAGAGGACTTTCACCGCCCCGCTTGCCGGAAGTGAAGCAGGCCGAGAGGCAAAGACTGAGCAGAAGGGTGGCAAGCCAGCGCACCTTATTTACCCCCGCCTGGATTGAAACCGCTCTCACCAGGCCCCGGCGACTGGGCCGGCGCGCCAAACACCAGGCCTTGCGGCGTATCTTCAAGAATCCGCAGCACCCGGCTCAATTGCCGCGAGGTCATCGAAAAATCCACCGCCAGCTCATTCAAGCGCGGCATCAGGGCTGAGGTACCCCCCGCCGAAGCATCGCCGATGGCAACATCCAGCTTGTCGGTAGCAAGCTGCATCTTGCCGATCAGAATCCGGGTATCGCTGAGCAGTGGCCCGACCTCACCGGCTGCCTGCGAGAGATGTTTGATATTGCGGTCATCCAGCAATTTCTTCATTTGAGTCAGCGTCACATTGAGATTTTCCAGCGCCGGCCGCATGCTGCCCGATGCAGCTTCCAAATTGGCCAGCGTCGCCGTCAGATGCGCCCGATTCTTTTCACTGAGCAACTCATTGGCACCGGCCATCATCTGCCGCGCCTGCTTCAGCGTGGCGGCGCCGGTTTCGCCGAGTTCATCGAGCAGCGATGGAATCATCGTGATGCGCGGCAAGTTGTCGCCATTGGGCTCCAGGGGCGCCATGTCCTTGCCGGTCTCCAACAACAGGATATGTGCCAAGCCGGTCACCCCCTGATAATTCAGCTTGGCAACTGTGCCGGTCGTCAGCGGCACATCTTCATTGACTGAAATAGTCACCAGAATATTGCTGTAGTCGTCCGGATCGAGGCGGATATCGCTGACCTTGCCGACCCGGATGCCTCGATAGCGAACCTGGGCCTGCGGATTCAAGCCTCCTATATTTTGTTTGGTGACAACGATGTAATCGCGCGAGGCTTCGCGACTACCGCTCAACCAATAGGTCGCCAGCAAGGCCGCGACGCCGAGGATGAGGGCAAAGAGTCCGGCAGCGAAGGCGTGAGACTTGTTTTCCATGATTTACGATTAAAGCAGTTTCCGGCGATCAGCGCCAAAAAAACCGGTGACAAAGGGGTGATCGACCGTCATGATTTCGGCCTTGGTACCGAAGGCAACGATCTGTTGATCGGCCAGAACAGCCACGTGGGTGGCCAGCCCGGCCAGCGTATTGAGGTCATGGGTGACCATGACTACGGTCAGGCCAAGCTCGCGCTGCAAATCACCGACCAGTTCAACGAAATTCTGACTGCGATCCGGGTCCAGGCCAGCCGTCGGCTCATCGAGGAGCAGGAGTTCTGGCTCCAGCGCCAGCGCCCGGGCCAGCGCAACGCGCTTGACCATCCCGCCGGATAACTCGGCCGGCATCAGCTTGCCGTGCGCCTCCTCCAGACCGACCATCGCCAGCTTGAGATGGACCAGTCGCCTTATCCAGTCCTCATCAAGGCAGCGCAACTCGCGTAACGGGAACGCAATGTTGTCGAACACCGACAGGGCGGAAAACAGGGCTCCGTGCTGAAACAACATGCCAAGGCGGCGCCTCACATCCCGCTGCAGAAGCACATCAGGGTCATTGAGATCGACACCGAACAGACGGACGACACCGGTATCCGGCCGCAGCAGTCCGAGAATCTCCCGCAGCAGCGTCGTTTTGCCGCTCCCTGAACCACCAAGCAGGCCAACGATCTGCCCTTCTTCCACGCACAAGGCCAGATCGCGATGCACCATTTGCCCGCGAAAACTGGCCGACACACCGCTCAGTTCAATGACCGGCGCCTGATTCATAGCTGCGGCACCCCGATCTGCCGGGTGAAGATCGCAAAAACAGCGTCGGCCAGGATGACCGAAGTGATCGCCGTGACCACCGCGCTAGTCGTGTTGGCCGACAAGCTTTCGGTATTCGGCTTGACGTGCAAGCCAAAATGGCAGGCAACCACGGCAATGACAAATCCGAAGACGACGCCTTTGCCCAGACCGATAAACAGGTTGGCCACCGGCACAGCACGCGGCAAGTTTTCAAGAAAGTAGATCAGCGACAGGTCGAGTTGCAGCAAAGCCGCCAACATGCCGCCAAACAAGGCCACCGCCGACGTCCACAAGACCAGGAGCGGCATGGCAACGGTCAACCCGAGCACCTTGGGCAAAACGACACGAATGCTGCGCGAGATACCCATCGTCGACAGGGCGTCGATTTCTTCGGTGACGCGCATCACACCGATCTGCGCCGTCATCGCCGAGCCTGACCTTCCGGCCACCAGTACCGCGACGAGCACGGGACCGAGTTCGCGAACAATCGAGATGCCGAGAATATTGACGATGAACAGATCGGCGCCAAAGCTTTTCAACTGGAGCGCCGAGAGATAGCTGATCGTCACGCCGATCAGGAAGCCAACCAGGGCAGTCACCGGCAAAGCGAGCGCACCGGCCTTATAAACGTTGGAGGTGAACTCCCGCCACGGCACATCCTTGGGGTGACGGAACAGATAGCCACAGTCCAGCAGCAATTGGCCAAACAGGGCGACCATGCCACGCAAATTGGCCAGCGCCTTGAGCAGCAGCGCCCCGACAAACTCGGGGAGATGGACGCGCGGCAGCGTCTGGGCCGGCATTTCGCGGGGCAGATCGGCAACGCGGGCGAGTACCGGGCGATGCATCTCGCCGATATCCAGACTATCTGGCCATTTGCCCCCCCAGGTCCGCCACAGGAGCACAGCCGCCGCACTATCCAGCCGCGTCAAGGCCGACAAATCCCAATGTCTGGTACTGGCTGATTTCTGATTCAGTTCTGCCTGCAGAACCGACAACATCGGCAGCATCTCGGCCAGCGTCCACGAACCGGAGAGCACTACCTTCCCCGGCTCGACACGCAAGCGGGGAATTTGACTCATGCAGGTTTCCTCACCGGCTTGGACTTGAAGACATAATCCCGCCCGATCTGCTTCCAGACACTGGACTCTTCGCCAAAAGCCGCCGCTGTCCAGGGATTGGCCGCCAACCAGTCGGCCGGCAATTCCAGCAGAAACCCGTTGCCGCTGCGGACCACACGCCAGGCCGGAAGCGCCCGATCGTCGCGGGTTCGGTGCAACAAGACCGCCAGGCGCAGACAGAAAATCAGATTCCACGCGCTATCGTCGGCCGGCACAGCCCCCAGCTTTTCAAGCTTGCCGCGGTGGCCCAGGACCAGCATGGCCAGGCGCGCCTGGTCCTTCTTGGAAAACCCGGGCATATCGGCGTAAGTCAGAACGTAGGCACCATGCTTGTGATAGGCGTTGTGAGCGACGGAAATACCAATTTCGTGCAGACGGCAGGCCCATGACAGGAACTGCACGTCCGATTCCGATGGCGTGCCTTCCGACAACTGGGTCAATGCTGATAGCGCGGTTGCCTCGACCCGCTCGACCTGATCGCCCTCGACTTGATAGCGACGGCGGAATTGCGACACGGTCGAATCCCGCATGTCGTGATGATGAAAGCGACCAAGCAAATCGTAGAGCACGCCAAGGCGCAAAGCGCCGTCGGCATAGGACATGCGCTCGATATTGAGTTCCTCGAAAATCGCCGACATGATGGCCACGCCACCCGGAAACACCGGCAGGCGATCCCCCTTGATGCCTGGCAGATCAAGCGCCTCGGCCGAGCCCGCCTTGATCAGCAGTGCGCACAGCTTGTCGAGTCCGACTCGCGTAATACCCGTCTCGCCGTTCGGGTTCAGGCCATTCAGCTCCAGCACATCGGCAATCGCCCGCGCCGAACCTGAGGAGCCTACAGCCTCCTTCCAGCCAAGGCGCTGGTAGTCATGGGCGATCAGTTCGATTTCCTTGGCCGCCGCCACCTGCGCCTCGCGCAGCCGTTTCTTGTCGATCCGGCGATCCGGAAAGAAACGCTGCGTATAGCTGACGCAGCCCATGTAGAGCGATTCCATCAGCTGCGGCTCATGGCGCTTGCCGATGATGAATTCGGTCGAACCACCGCCGATGTCGACCACCAGTCGCTTGTGAGCCGCCATGGGCAGCGAGTGCGAGGCACCGATGTAGATCAGACGCGCCTCTTCACGGCCGGCAATGATTTCAATCGGAAAACCCAATGCCTCTTCGGCCAGCGGCAGAAACTCCGCTGCATTCTTGGCGACACGCAGGGTATTGGTCGCGACGACGCGCACGGCGCCTTTATCCAATCCACCGAGACGCTCACCAAAACGGCGCAACGCTTCGAGGGCACGCGCCTGGGCAGCTGCATCGAGGCGCTTGTCGGGCATGAGGCCGGAAGCCAGACGAACCGATTCCTTCATGGAATCGAGTGTATAAATTTGATCGTCCACCACGCGCCCGACCTGCAGGCGGAAGCTATTGGAACCCAGATCGACAGCAGCGACTGTTTCGTAAATCATCAGCGTAAACGACAGAATGGTAGGACTGGCGGGCATTCAACCCCCCGCCCCCGGCCCGTATTCTTACAGCGCCGAAATAAAAAGGCCCGCCGATTTTCATCGGCGGGCCGGCATTGAAACGCGCAGCGAAATTAGCTGGCCAGCGCGTTCTTGATCTGCTCCAGCGTCGAAGGATCGTCAATGGTCGTCAGATCACCCGGATCGCGACCTTCAGCCAGCGCCTGCAACGAACGGCGCAGCATCTTGCCGGAACGGGTCTTGGGCAGACCGGTCACGAAATGCACGCGAGCCGGACGACCAATCGCCCCGAGAATGCCGTCAACTGTGGCAAACACTTCCTTCTCCAGCGCCTTGACCATTTCCGGCGTAGCCACCTTGGAGGCATCCTTGACAACAGCAAACGCCATCGGCACCTGGCCCTTGAGCTTGTCCTCGACGCCGACCACGGCCACTTCAGCAATCGCTGCGTGGTTCTGGATCGCTTCCTCGATTTCACGAGTACCCAGACGGTGACCGGCAACGTTGATCACATCGTCGGTGCGGCCGAGGATGGTGAAATAACCATCGTCGTCCTTGATCGCCCAGTCGTAGGAGGAATAAACCAGCGGATCCTTGAACAGTGTGAAGTAGGTGCTGACAAAGCGGTCGTCCTGCCCCCAGACAGTGGTCAGACAGCCTGGTGGCAGCGGCGGGATGACGGCGGCGATACCCTTTTCGTTGGCATCGCAGACCGAGCCGTCTTCGCGGAAGATCTGCAGGTTGTAACCGTAGACCGGGAAGGACGGCGAGCCGTACTTGATCGGGGTCTTTTCGACGCCCGGCAATGCAGCCAGCATCGGCCAGCCGGTTTCGGTCTGCCAGTAGTTGTCAATGACCGGCTTGCCGAGTTCGGTCATGAACCACTCGTGGGTCGGCTGGTCGAGCGGCTCGCCGGCCATGAAGACGTGCTTCAGGGACGACAAGTCATATTTGTGCATGAAGGCCGGGTCCTGCTTCTTCAGAACGCGAGCCGCGGTCGGTGCCGAGAACATCACGGAGACCTTGTACTTCTCGACGATCTGCCACCAGATGCCGGCATCCGGACGCAGCGGCGTGCCTTCGTACATCACGGTGGCCATGCCGGCGATCAGCGGGCCGTAAATGATGTAGGAGTGACCAACCACCCAGCCGATGTCCGAAGTCGAGAAGAAGGTTTCGCCCTCACCACCGCAGTAAATGTGCTTCATCGACGAGGCCAGCGCCACGGCGTAACCGCCGGTGTCACGCTGCACACCCTTCGGCTTGCCGGTGGTGCCGGAGGTGTAGAGGATGTAGGACGGCTCGGAAGATTCCAGCCATTCGCACGGTACCGTGGCATCCATGAACTTGGCACGCTCGGTAGCGTAGTCGACGTCGCGGCCGGCCACCTTGTTGAAAGCCTTGTCCAGACCACGGTCGACCATCAGCACCTTGGCCGGCTTGTGTTCGGCCAGTTCGATCGCCTCATCAAGCAGGTGCTTGTAGGGAACTGCCTTGCCGCCGCGCATGCCGGCGTCGGAAGAAACAATCAGCACAGGCTTGGCATCGTCGATACGGGTGGCCAGCGAACCGGAGGCGAAGCCGCCGAACACCACCGAGTGGATGGCGCCGATACGGGTAGCCGCCAGAATGGCGAAAGTTGCCTGGGCGATCATCGGCATGTAGATCAGGACGCGGTCGCCCTTCTTGACGCCGAGACTCTGGTAAATCGCCGCCATGCGCTCGATTTCGCGCTGCAGTTCGGCAAAGCTGTAAACCGTTTCCTCGTCAGTTTCGGTCGAAATGAAGATCAGCGCACGATCGTTCGGACGCTTGGCGGCGTGACGATCAACTGCGTTGTAGCAAAGGTTGGTCTTGCCACCGACGAACCATTTGGCAAATGGCGGACGGGAATAATCGCAGACCTGGGTGAACGGCTCTTTCCAATCCACAAGCTGGGCCTGTTCGGTCCAGAACTCGTTCGGTTTTTCGATGGAATACTGGTGAAACTCCTTGTACGTCGCCATAAAGCTCCCTCTAGCTAGGTTTTCCTGCACTACAAAATACTGAACGGATTAATTTTTTTCCGACTTCCGCTCACTCAAACGGTATTCGATCTCGGCCAGCGGCAGAGCCAAATCCAATTCCAATTCCTGATCCATCAATTTCAGCAAAGGCAGAAGGCGCTCGGCCAAAGCCGGCAGATGCGGGATCACCGGCCCCGGCCGATTGGCTGCCAACAACTCAAGTGCATGGTGAATGGAAATCGGCCGCGTCGCTGGCAGAATGCCGCCCGATTCGGTTCGATTCCCACCCGCCTGCATGGCCTTCTGCATGCGCTCGCCGGCCAGATCCAGCAGGGTTGCTGCTGAATCCACCTGATCAGTAGGCACGCTGGCCAAGCCGATACTGACCGTCAACGCAACCGTCTGCCCCTGCACCGACAGCCTTGCCACCTCGATCGCTTCGCGGACACGTTCGGCAAAAGTCGCGCAAAAAGCCGGCGCCGTGCCTGGTGAAACGATGGCAAACTGACCGCTACCGAAATGCCCCAGACTATCCTCCTGGCGCATCTTCCCGGTCAGCATCTTGGCGAAACGGTTGCCAATCTGATTGGCCACTTGCTCACCAAGCCGCTCGCACATGCCGGCAAAACCATCAAAACCGAGCACCATCACACTGACATCAACACCATGCCGCGCCGAATGCGACAAGGCTTGCGCCATCTGGAGCTCCAGATATTTTCTTGTGAACAAACCACTCACCGGATCCTGAACCAAGCGCTCGCGATCTGCCTCACGGTTTTCCTGCGCACTGGTCAGGACAAGCAAATTATTCAGACGGGTCAGCACTTCCGTACTTCCCGCCCCCTTGGTCACGAAATCCGACACTCCCAACTCTTTTGCCCTGACCCGCTCCTCCTCTGTTTCTTCACCGGAAACCAGAATGAACGGCAGTTGCTGCAAACGACGAAGCTTGGAGGTCCGCACGCGCTCCAGCAGCTGATACCCATTCAACTTGGGCATTTGCAAGTCGGAAATGACCGCCTTGATCGAGTGGTCGACCACCAGGGTCTGCCAGGCCGCTTCGCCGTCGCTTTCCTCCCGCACCTCATACTGACCCTGCAAATGCTGGATGAGAGATCTTCTGACCACTCTGGAATCATCGACGATCAGGATGTGCGGCAAATCGGCCACTTCAGCCTCCGGCAATTTCCACGACCACGCGCCCCTTGGCGCGGCCGGCAATATATTCACCAAAAGTTGCCGGCAAGTCGTCAAAAGGAATGCGACGTGACATGGAAGCCAGGTGTGGCGGGCGCAAATCAGTGGCCAGACGCTGCCAGACGCCGCTTCGGTAGGGCTCGCGGATATAACCGGAATCGATCCCCAGCAAGGAAACACCGCGCAGGATAAAAGGCGCCACCGTGGTATTCAACGACATGCTGGCGGCCAGCCCGATACTGGCAATCGTTCCGCCCTGTTCCATGGTGCTGGCGATCCAGGCCAGAACATCGCCGCCCAGATTGTCGACGGCACCCGCCCAGCGCGCCCGGTCGAGCGGGCGAATCCTGGTCAGGTCAAGGCTCTGGCGCAGCAACACTTCAGCCGCCCCAAGGCTGCGCAGGTAATCGGCCTCCGACTCTTTACCGGTCAGCGCCACCACGTGATAGCCGATCCGGGCCAGCATGTCGATGGCCAGGCTACCGACACCGCCGGTCGCCCCGGTCACGATGACGGGGCCCTTTTCCGGCCGCAAGCCATTTTCTTCCATGCGCACGACACCCAGCGCCGCAGTGAACCCGGCAGTACCTAGCGCCATTGCCTCATAGAGCGACAACCCGGCCGGCAAGGGAACAACCCAGTCACCGGGAACCCGGGCGATTTCGGCATAGCCGCCGTGGTGAGCGACACCAATATCAAAGCTGGTCGCAATGACCGGATCACCAGCTTTGAAGCGCGAATCGCTGCTTTCAATAACCGTACCGGAAAGATCAATGCCGCCAACACAGGGGAAACGCCGAATGATCTTGCCGGCGCCGGTGGCGGCCAGTGCATCCTTGTAATTGATGCTCGAATAAGCAACCCGGATCGTGACATTGCCGGCATCAAGCCGGCTTTCATCCAGCTGGACGAAACCACTGCTTACCTTACCGTCGTGTTCTTCAATCAGCAGTGCCTTGAAGGAATCCATAGATCACCTCGCTCGTCGGGAGAGAAATTGTATTCATAATTACGGATGATGAACATAGTTGCAGCACGCGAATTTTTCAGCGTCTTTACAGTCAGATGTTTTTCAAATACATTTCAGGGCTATGCAGAAAGTATTGGTTTCCCTTCTTCTTGCCTCTTCGCTGCTCGTCGGCGGGATCAGCGCGTCTTCGGCCGCTGAGCAGGTGCGCAAACAGGAAGAGTCGCCGTCGTTTTTTGAACGTTACACCAACGCCGCTCAGGATGTCATCCTGCAAGGCCTGAAGCTGGTTGGCGTCCGTTACCGCCTGGGCGGCAATGACGAAAGCAGCGGCTTGGATTGCAGCGGTTTCGTCCGCCTGGTCTTCAAGGACAGCATCGGCACCTCCCTGCCGCGTACTGCTCGCGAAATGAGCGAAGTCGGCCAGCAGATCGACTCCAGCCAACTCAAGCCGGGCGATCTGGTGTTCTTCAACACGATGCGCCGCACCTTCTCGCATGTCGGCATCTACCTCGGCGACAACCACTTCATGCACGCGCCGCGCACCGGCGCCGAAGTTCGCGTCGAAAGCATGGAGAGCAGTTACTGGATGCAGCGCTATAACGGCGCCCGACGAATCCTCGACGGCAACTAAACAAGAGCGGCCTGCCAGCCGCTTTTTTTACGTCCGCTCAAGATAACCATTCTCATTTACAAAACATTGCTCCGGCAATTAAACTGAAATGGTTCTCATAAATCCCCGGAGTTGCCCCACATGAAGCTGAAATCTGCCCTGATCGCCCTAAGCATTGCTGCATTGGCAGCATCAGCCAGCGCCGAGGACAAGCTCCTGAATCTTTATTCCGCCCGCCACTACCAGACGGATGAAGCGCTTTACGCCAATTTCACGCAACAGACCGGCATCAAGATCAACCGTATCGAAGGCAAGGAAGATGAACTGCTTGAGCGGATCAAGAATGAAGGCGCCAACAGCCCGGCCGACATATTCCTGACCGTTGATGCCGCCCGCCTGGCCAAGGCCCACGAATTGGGCCTGTTCGCCCCGCTGACATCGAAGCTTCTCGAAACCCGCATCCCGGCTCATCTGCGCACCGAAGACTGGTTCTCGTTTTCAACCCGGGCCCGCGTCATCGTTTACAACAAAGGTTCGGTGAAGCCGGAAGACGTTCAGAACTACGCCGATCTGGCCAATCCGAAACTGAAAGGCAAGTTCTGCTCACGCTCCGGCTCCCATCCGTACAACCTGTCGTTGATGGCCTCGATCATTGCCCATCAGGGTGAAGCCAGGGCCGAAGAACTGGCTCGCGGCATGGTCAACAACTTTGCCCGCGCCCCCAAGGGTGGCGATACCGATCAGATCAAGGCGGTCGCCGTCGGCGAGTGTGGCGTCACGATTTCGAATACTTACTACGTGGCCCGATTGCTCCGTTCGACCAAGCCCGAAGAGATCAAGCTGATGGAAAAAGTTGGCGTCATCTGGCCAGACCAGGGCGGCAACGGCGCTCACATCAACGTTTCCGGCGGCGGCATGTTGAAGACAGCGCCGCACAAGGAAGCTGCCATCAAGTTCCTGGAGTACCTTGCCTCCGATCAGGCCCAACGTTATTTCGCCGATGGCAATAACGAATGGCCAGCCGTCGACAGCGTCAAGGTAGCCAATCCGGCCCTGGAGTCGCTCGGCAAGTTCAAGGCAGACAAGTTGCCAGTCAAGAACCTGGCCATGTACCAGAGCAAGGCACAGATCATTTTCGACCGGGTCGGATACAAATAAGCTGACTCGCCAAAGTCCGGGTGATTGCCTACAATCCCAGGACTGTCGAGATAGCCTGGAAACATGACCAATAAAGGACCCACCGCCAGCAAGCTGATTGCTGCCATCCGTGCCGGCCGATTGAATGGCGTCATCGATGCACTTGACGACGGTGCCGATATTGAAGAGCCTGACATGCATGGCAGCCGCGGCTTGCCGTTGCGGACCGCCTGTTTCGAAGGCGACCTGGTGATCGTGCGTGAGCTGCTGATGCACGGCGCCAACCCGAATGCAACGGCTAGCGATGGCCCTGGAGCGCCGCTTCGTCTGGCCCTGCGACGCAAGCACAACGAGATTGCTGCACTCCTGTTGCAGCAAGGCGCGGTGATTCCTGATGATCTGTCGATCGATCCCGGCATTTTCGCGATCACCGGCAAACCTTTACCGGTTGAAGCGGTGGTGCCGTCGCTCCCTGAAGCCGAACCCGACAACCACATTATTGAATTTACACGCTCGGAAATAGCCCTGGCGCCGAGCTTCAACGAGGACGCACCGGATACCTTTGGCACGGAAACCAATGCCCTGTCGATGGATCTGATGTTCCTGGATGAGCACGCGGCGCTGGATTTTTCGGAACCGCCCCCCAAGACGCCAGCCTAAGGAAGACCGGCAAGGCCACGCATTGATTACCGCCGCGCGGCGGAAACCTGGCGCGACAGGGCAATCAGGGGCAACAAGCCGACCACGACAATCGCCAGCGCGGCCGTCGAAGCTTCGGCCAGTCGTTCATCCGAAGCCAGGGTATAAGCCTGCGTCGCCAGCGTATCGAAATTGAACGGGCGCATGACCAGCGTCGCCGGCAACTCCTTCATCACATCGACAAACACCAGCAGCCCCGCCGTAAATAAACTGCCTCGGAGCATGGGCACGTGCACCCGGCGCAAGGTTTCGCCCTGCCCCAAACCGAGACTGCGGGCAGCATCGTCCATGCTCGGCGTTACCTTGGCCAGACTGGACTCGACCGTGTGCAGGGCCACCGCCAGGAAACGAACAAGATAAGCGTAGATCAGCGCAGCTATGCCCCCGGTCAGCAACAGGCCTGGGTTATGGCCGAACCACTGGGTCCATTGCCCGGCCAACCAGTTGTCGAGTCGGGTCACCGGAATTAGCACCCCGACCGCGATGACCGCCCCCGGCACCGCGTAGCCCAAGCCCACCAGGCGGTTGAGTGCGTTGGCAAAAGTCGTTTTCGACAGCCGGGCGCCATAAGCCAGCAGCAGCGCCAGCAGCACACCGATCGCTGCCGTCGTGCCGGCCAGTACGAAGCTGTTACGGGAAAGAATGAGGAAACGCTCCCCGAACTGGGCATCCCCCTCGGTCAGCGCCATTTTCAGCAGCAGCGAGGCAGGCAGGATGAAGCCCAGCAGCAGGGGCACTGCGCAGGCCAAGGTCGCCAGGATGGCCGCCGGGCCACGCAATCGGGCGCCCGCCATCGGCCGGTTGCGGCCGGTTGTATTGTGATAGCGCGCCCGCCCCCGCGAAACACGCTCGGCCATCAGCAGGAAAAGCACGAAAGCCAGCAACATGGCCGCCAGTTGTGCGGCGGCCACCCGGTCACCCAGCGAAAACCAGGCGCGGTAGATACCGGTGGTAAAGGTATTGACCGCAAAGTAAGCGACCGTGCCATAGTCGGCCAGCGTTTCCATCAGCGCCAGCGCCACGCCTGCGACAATGGCCGGTCGCGCCAGCGGCAGCGACACGGCGAAAAATGCCCGCCACGACCCCATGCCCAGGGTCCGTGCGGCCTCCAGCATGCCGCTGGCACGTTCGAGAAAGGCCGTGCGGGCGAGCAAATAGACGTAGGGATAAAGCACGCTGACGAACATCAGAATGGCGCCCGGCAAGGTCCGGATGTCCGGAAACCAGTAGTCGCCGTGCTGCCAGCCGAATGTTTCGCGCAACAAGGTCTGCACCGGCCCGACGAACTGCAGGAAGTCCGTATACACATAAGCCATGACATAAGCCGGCACAGCCAGCGGCAGGACCAGTGCCCATTCGAAAATGCGGCGTCCCGGAAACTCGTGCATCGCGGTCAGCCAGGCCGTTGCCACGCCAACAATGCCCACCCCGCAACCCACCCCGAGACAGAGCAGCAGCGAATTGCTGATGTATTCGGGCAGCACGGTGGCGGCCAGGTGCGCCCAGGTGTCGCTCGTCCCGCCAACAAAAAGATTCAGGCCGACGCTGGCGACCGGCAAGCCGGCGAGCAGGGCGACGACGAATCCGACGACGAGTAGCGGGGAATATTGGACGGTGCGCATGATTGTGAATGCGAATTATAATCGACCACCATGGCTCAACTTGAACTCAATGGCGTCGTTCAGCGCTACGGCAACCACACGGTCGTCGATGGTGTTAATTTCCGGCTCGAAGGCGGCAGCATTGCCTGCCTGCTCGGGCCATCGGGTTGTGGCAAGACCACGCTGCTGCGCTGCATCGCCGGGTTCGAGGACATTTCCGGCGGTGAGATCAGCCTGCGCGGCGAAGTGGTCAGTCGCGCCGGACAGCGCGTCGCTCCGGAAAAGCGGCGTATCGGCATGGTTTTTCAGGACTACGCGCTTTTCCCCCACCTCTCCGTCGAGGAAAACGTGGCTTTCGGCCTAGGGCGAAAACCGGCCGAGGATGCCCATCTGCGCGTCAGGCAATTGCTCGCGACCGTCGGCCTGCATGGCCAGGGCAACAAGTATCCGCACGAACTCTCCGGCGGCCAGCAGCAGCGCGTCGCACTGGCCCGGGCCCTGGCGCCACGGCCGGAATTGATCCTGCTCGACGAGCCCTTCTCCAATCTCGATGTCGGCCTGCGCGAACGGCTTTCGGTCGAGGTTCGCGAAATCCTCAAGCGCGAAGGATCGACCGCCATCATGGTCACCCATGACCAGAATGAAGCTTTCGCCATGGCCGACGAAATCGGCATCATGCACGAAGGCCGCATCCAGCAATGGGACGTGCCCTATAACCTGTATCACCGCCCGGCCAACCGCTTCGTGGCTGATTTCATCGGTCAGGGCGTATTGCTGCCCGGCGTGGTGGCAGGCGGCACCAATGTCGACATGGAACTCGGCCAACTGGTTTCCGACATTGCCGTCGAATGCAGCGAAACCTGCGCCAACTGTGCTGATGGCTGCGATGTCGACGTCCTGCTGCGGCCGGACGACATCGTCCATGACGACAAGAGCACGCTGCAGGCCGAAGTCCTGCACAAGGCCTTCCGCGGCGCCGACATCTTGTACACGCTGCGTCTGAACAGTGGCGCCGAAGTGTTATCGCTGGTGCCATCGCACCACAATCATGCGATTGGCGAAAAGATCGGCATCCGGCTCGATGCCGACCACGTCATCGCCTTCAAGAAGCTGAACGACAAACACGCATGATTCCCTATCTCGGCCCGCTCGACCTCTTTCCGCCGGTCGAAATGGCCCGGGAAGACATGGGTGGCCTGCTTGCTGTCGGCGGCGACCTGCAGCCGGACCGCCTGCTCGAAGCCTACCGGCAGGGAATCTTCCCGTGGGGCACGGTGGAAGGGCAACCCCTGTGGTACAGCCCGGCCCCGCGCATGGTTCTTTTTCCCGAGGAATTCCGCCTGACCCGCTCGCTGCAGAAAACCCTGCGTGTGGGCAAGTTCGAAGTTCGCTTCGATACCAATTTCCCGGGGGTGATGGCCGGCTGCGCCAGCACTCCCCGCCCCGGCCAGGACGGCACCTGGATCACCCCGGAGATGAAGCACGCCTACACCCGCCTGCATGAACTTGGCTGGGCCCACTCGGTCGAAACTTACGTGGACGGCACGCTCGTTGGCGGCCTTTACGGGCTGGCCATCGGGCGCATGTTTTACGGCGAATCGATGTTCTCACACCGGACGGACGCATCGAAAGTCGCTTTCGCCCATCTCGTGCGTTATCTTGTAGCCAACAAATTCGGCATGATCGACTGTCAGATGTATACCGACCACCTTGCCTCGCTCGGCGGCAGAGAAATTCCCCGCGAGGACTTCCTGCGCCGTTTAACGGCCCTGACGGCATCCGGCAGCCCGCGTTCGGCCTGGTCGACCGACCCGCTCGACCCGACGAGATAGCCATGGCCCTGCCCGACGACGCCGCACTGCCCTTCTCGCTGCTGCAGTTCTACGCCACTTCGCCCTATCCGTGCAGCTACCTGCCCGAGCGCGAAGCCCGCTCGCAGGTGGCGACGCCGGCCCACCTGATCGATAGCGAAATTTACAGTTCGCTGATCCGTGCCGGGTTCCGGCGCAGTGGCATCTTCACCTACCGCCCGCACTGCGACGGATGCCAGGCTTGCGTCCCGGTCCGCCTGCCGGTGGCCGACTTGCACCCCAATCGCAGCCAGCGCCGAGCCGCCAGGCAGCACGCCGGCCTGCGCGCCCGCGAACTGCCCTTGATCTATCTCGACGAGCATTACGCGCTGTACAACCGCTACCAGCAATCGCGCCACCCCGGCGGTGGCATGGACGAAGACAGCCATGAGCAATATGCCCAGTTCCTGCTGCAAAGCCGCGTCGACACCCGGCTGATCGAGTTTTCCGACGATCAAGGCATCCGCATGGTCAGCCTGATCGATGTCCTCGACGACGGCCTGTCGTCCGTCTATACCTTCTACGATCCGGACATCCAGGACGCCAGCTTTGGCACCTACAACATCCTGTGGCAGGCAGCGCAATGCCAGGCCCTCGGCCTGCCCTATCTCTACCTCGGCTACTGGATCGCCAACAGTCGCAAGATGGCCTACAAGGCAAATTTCCGGACGATCGAAGGTCTGATCGACGGCCGCTGGCAGTCTCTACCCGAAATCCATCCCGAAAAAAAATGAAACTCCGCTATCTGCTGCCTTTGCTCTTCCCGCTGGGCGCCATCGCCGACGAAGAGCGCATCCCCTATGCCTGCGACAACGGCAGCCGCCTCGACATTTCCTATTCGGCCGATGCCGATGGGCGTGCCCAGGCCACCCTGCATTTCGCCGACGAAGCGCTGATCCTGCCGCAAGTCCCCGCCGCCTCCGGTGCGCTCTTCCGGAGCGGCAATATTCGCCTGCACACCAAGGAAGACAGCGCGGTGATCGAAGATGCCAAGGGCAACCTGCGCCGCTGCTCGCGCGGCACCGTGCCGCCCGCCAAGCCGCAGCCAACACCGCCAGCCGCGGCCAGCAGCTTCATCGACATTACCGGCAGCGTTACCTATCTTGCCCGTATCGCCCTGCCGCCCGGTGCCATCCTGACCATCCGCATCCAGGACGCTGCCCGCCCCGGTGCGCCAGCCAGAACGCTGGTCGAGCAACGCTATGAACTGAACGGTGCGCAGGTGCCGATTCCCTTCTCGGCCACGATCGACAAGGATCTGCTCGGCAAGAAAGCCCGCCTGGCCATCGCCGCCCGCATCGAACACCAGGGACGCCCACTCTTTGCCGGCAGCCCGACCTACCCGCCCCTTCACGAGGGTCAGGCCTTACCCGTCGAGATCGTTCTCAAACCCGCCAGCCGGGCCAAGGCACGCTAAGGTGGCGAGCATTGGTCCGTCGCGCCGCAAGGTGCTGCTCGGCCCAATGCTCGGCCTTCTGCTCACCGCCGCCTCGGCTAGCCAGGCCAACACCGTCGCCTGCCACCTGACTTACGGCGGCGAAACCCGGACCATCGAAGCGGCGCCTACCACCTCGCCCTACAGCGAAGTCCCGATTGCCATTGGCTCTCGCCTGCTCTTTCGTCTCGTTTACCAGGCGCAAGCCGCCGACTTCGCCGCCATCAAGCTCTATACCTACGTTGATCGTGACGACGGCCCGGTCCTGATTCATCAAACCAGCTACCCGGTCCCACCCCGCAGCAACGACCGCTACGGCTTCACCGGACTGCATTTCGTCTATGAACCGGTGCGCGATGGCGAACTGCAATATTGGTGCGAACTGAAAAGCCGGCCATGAAAATCACCGGACTTTTCCGTTTGCACAGCCCAAGCAGAAATTCGCACCGGAGCGCAGCCATCGCCGCGTTCTGCCTGCTCGCCAGCCTTGCCCAGGCGGCCCCCCTGACCCTGATCTTCGCCGGCGACATCATGCTCGATGACGGCCCGGGCCGGACCATCGCAGCCGGCAGCGATCCGCTCGCCCCCTTTGCTGCCCAACTCAGCGCCGCCGACTACCGCATCGGCAACCTCGAATGTCCGGTGGCCGTTGGCGGCCAGGCCCATGCCCGCAAGGTCACCATCTTCCGCGCCAAGCCGAACACGCTGGACGTGCTGCGCGGCCGCTTCGACGCCGTCTCGCTGGCCAACAATCACTCCGGCGACTACGGCCACGCCGCCTTCCTCGAAACAATGCAGCACCTTGAGGCTCGGGATATTGCCTATTTCGGTGGCGGGAAAAACCTCGCTGCCGCGCACAAGCCCCTGTGGATCGAGAAAAAAGGCCTCAGGATTGCCGTTCTCGGCTACAACGAATTCAAGCCTCGCTCCTTCGAAGCCGGCCCCCACTGGCCCGGTATCGCCTGGAGCGAAGACGAGCACGTTCTCACCGACATTGGCGCCGCAAAAGCCGCCGGCGCCGATCTGATCATCCCTTTCATGCACTGGGGCTGGGAAAAGGAAACCCGCCCTGACGAGCGGCAAAGAACCTTCGCCCGCAAGATGATCGATGCCGGCGCCAGCCTCGTCGTCGGCAGCCACCCCCACGTCACCCAAGGCGCCGAAATCTACAAAGGCAAGCCGATCATCTACAGCCTGGGCAACTTCGTCTTCGATGGCTTCAACTACCCTGGCGCCCAGCGCGGCTGGCTCCTGCGTCTCAAGCTCGACAAAACCGGGGTGCTCGAATGGGATACCCTGGCCGCACAGATGGACGACCACGGCACGCCGCACCCGGTGCCCGATGCGCAGACCCCCTGCGGCAAGGCGGGCGACACACAGGTGGTGCTGTGCCGGAACCCTTGAGCCGGCCACCGCGTCAAAACCCGCATCCGCCTTCCACAAAGGACCGACTGTCATGGACACCCGCTTTCTCGACGACCTCACCCCCGGCCAGCGTTTCACCTCGCCGGGCCTGACGCTGACCGAAGCCGAGATCATCGACTTCGCCTGGCGCTACGATCCGCAGCCCTTCCACCTCGATGCCAATGCCGCCGCCAACTCGCCGTATGGTGGCCTGATCGCCAGCGGTTTCCAGAGCCTGGCCATCTGCTTCAGGCTGTTCATCCAGTCCGGCGTACTGGCCGAATCGAGCCTGGGTTCGCCGGGTATCGACGAATTGCGCTGGCTGGCGCCGGTGCGCCCGGGCGATACGCTGCACAGCGAGATCGAAGTGCTGGAAGTGCGGCCATCGAACTCGAAACCGGACCGCGGCATTGCGCGCCTGAAATACCAGGCGGTGAATCAGCACGGCGAGGCGGTGCTCGGTTTCATCGTCAATCACCTGCTGCGCCGCAAACCGGCCTGATGGCGTAACGCGCCGATTTCATCTTTGGCCGCTTTTCCCGGTTGACCGTAGTAAGCAAGCAAACTTCACCCAGCGCGAAATATCACGATGGTATTCTGTGCCGAGAACCATTTTTCGGGAGCTACTTCCATGCGCATTCGTCTCTATGCCATCCTCGTCCTCATCGCCAGCCTGCTTTCCGGCTGCGGCTACAACCAGATCCAGATCAACGACGAAGGCGTCAACGCCGCCTGGTCGGAAGTGCTCAACCAGTACAAACGCCGGGCTGACCTGATTCCCAACCTCGTCTCCGTCGTCCAGGGCTACGCCGCGCATGAAAAGGAAGTGCTGACCCGCGTCACCGAGGCCCGCGCCAACGTCGCCGGCATGAAGATCACGCCGGAACTGGTCAATGACGAAGCCGCCTTCGCCAAGTTCCAGAAGGCGCAGGGCGAGTTGTCCGGCGCCCTCTCCCGCCTGCTCGTGGTCGCCGAGAACTACCCGCAACTCAAGGCCGATGCCAATTTCCGCGACCTGCAGGCCCAGCTCGAAGGCACCGAGAACCGCATCACCGTGGCCCGCAACCGCTACATCGACACGGTCCGCGTCTACAACATTTCGGTCCGCACCTTCCCGAACAACCTGACGGCGATGGTCATGGGCTACAAGCCCAAGGCCAATTTCACGGTTGAAGACGAGAAGGCGATTTCCACCCCGCCAGTCATCAAGTTCGACAGCCCGGCTGCGGCCAAGTAAGCGTCCACGATGCTGCGCTGGTTCGCCGCTCTCTGTTTTGCGCTGCTGCCGATCTTCGGCTGGAGCGCCAACGAGGTGGCGTTGCCGGCGCTGACTGAACGTGTCACCGACCTGACCGGCACGCTGTCGGCTGAGAATCGTGCTTCTCTGACGGCCAGCCTGGCGGCGCTGGAGAAGGACAAAGGCGCGCAGGTCGCCATCGTGCTGCTGCCGACGACGCAGCCGGAAAGCATCGAGCAGTTCGGCATCCGCCTCGCCGAGGCCTGGAAAATCGGCCGCAAGGGTGTCGACGATGGCGTGATCGTCATCATCGCCAAGGACGACCGGCGCATGCGGATCGAGGTCGGCTACGGGCTGGAGGGTGCCATTCCCGACGCCATCGCCAAGCGCATCGTGGCCGAACAAATGGCGCCGCGTTTCCGCGAAGGCGATTTTGCCGGCGGCTTGCGGGCCACCGTGGCGACGCTGGACAAAGTCATTCGCGGCGAAGCGCTGCCGGCGCCTGTTGCACAAGCATCCCAGAGCGGCGGCGAACCCGCCGATGCGTTCACTTTCCTGCTCATCGTTTTTTTCATGGCCGGTGTCATCCGCTCGATGTTCGGCCTGCTCGGTTCGCTGGCCGTGTCCGGCGTCGCCGGCTGGCTGGCGTGGACCATCTTTGCCTCGCTCGGTCTGGCTGGTGGCGCGGCGCTGCTGGCTTTCGTGCTCTCCTTCATCCGCATCGGCCGCGGTGGCTGGTCTTCTGGCGGCGGCGGCGGGGGCTTCTCCGGTGGTTTTGGCGGTGGCTCGTCGGGCGGTGGCGGATTTTCCGGCGGCGGTGGCAGTTTTGGTGGCGGCGGCGCCTCGGGGAACTGGTGAAACCATGTTGAGACGCTTGTTCAAACACCTCTCATCGCCCGGCTGGTGGGCTAGACGCGCCTTCCGGGCCGACGATCTGGCGGCCATCCGCGCCGCCGTCAAGGCTGCCGAAACCAAGCAGCGCGGCGAAATCCGCATCGCCATCGAAGGCCCGCTGCCACTCCGCGCCCTGCTCCGCGCAGAGTCCTGCCGCGACCGCGCGACAAGCCTGTTCCAGACGCTCGGCGTGGCGGCCACACGCGAGGCCAACGGCATCCTCGTTTATGTTCAACTCGTTGATCGCCGGGTCGAAATCCTCGCCGACCGAGGCATTTCCGCCCTCGTCCCGCCAGCCGAGTGGACGGCAATCTGCCGCCGCATGGAAACGGCGTTTGCCGCCGGGAACCACCGAGGCGGCATGGTGGAAGCCATCGAGCGCATTACCTTGCTGCTCGCCCAGCACTTCCCGGCCAGCGGCGACAACCCGAACGAACTCGACGACGCGCCAACGCTGCTCTGAATTTCACGAGTAACATCGTAGGTGCAAGCTTGGCATCACTATCGAGAGGTGCACTCATGCAGGCATTGAACCTGAGCAAGGCTTTTACCCTGATCGAACCTGGGCCGGTGGTCCTCATCACCACCCATGACGGCGAAAAAGACAACATCATGACCATCTCGTGGACCATGGTGATGGATTTCACGCCGGTATTCGCCATCACCACGGGGGAATGGAATTACTCCTTCGCTGCATTGCGAAAGCATCGTGAGTGCGTCATCGCCATTCCCACCGTCGACCTGCTGGATACGGTGGTTGGCATAGGGACCTGCTCCGGGGCGGATACCGACAAGTTCGCCAAGTTCAAGCTCACGCCCGTGCCGGCCAAACTCGTCAGGCCGCCCCTGATCAAGGAATGCCTCGCCAACATCGAATGCAAGGTGATCGACATCGTCGAAAAGCACAACATCGTCGTGCTGGAGGCGGTCGCCGCCTACATCGACAACGACCGCCAAGAGAAGCGCACGGTTCACGCGGTGGGCGACGGAACCTTCATTGTCGACGGGGACAAGATCGACCGGAAAAAGATGATGGCCAGCAAGCTGCCATCAGGCTTTTAGCAGGCATTGATCAGAGCACCGGATCAATTCGGCGCTTTAAGCATCTCATTACGGATATTTTGACAATACTCGGAAAAGCGTTCGATGCCCGATTGGACGCCGCCATTCCAACCGAAAGGATTTTGTTCGGCAAAGCAGCTGTCCAGACAAACCAGCACCATTTCCGAAGATTTCTCAAAAGCAGTATGCGTGACCTCGATATTGAGTTGAGTGAGTCGTTCAAGAACGACCAGATAGCTGTCGGTGAATCCGATCGCAACGTCCAGAGAGGTTTTCTGTGCTTCGGCCACTGTTTCAAAAATGGATTTCATTTGTTTCTCCGCTACTGAGTGAAATATTGCCGCCCCTTTTGATCGGCTCGCCGGCTGTTGGGTGCGCCAGACAAGGCTGCTATCTGACAGACAGGACTACCGTGCCGCCTGGGTAACGCCGGCGACCTTCAGGCAACGCACAGAACCATCGGGAAAGTCCCAGGCAATTTCCTGCCCCACCCTGAGCCCGATCAAGGCACTACCGACCGGCGTCAATACGGAAATTTTCCCGACTGCCGGATCGGCCTCATCCGGATAAACCAATTCGATTTCGCGTTGTATCCCGAGACGCTCATCTATATAGCTGCAACGGGCGTGCATGGTCACCACATCCGCCGGGACCTGTTCCTTTTGGACTACAATCGCCCGATCCAATTCTTCGGCCAGTTCATCGCTCAAGGCATATTGCCGCAGGCGTGCACAATCTGCGGAGCTCATGACAAGCGGCGCGAATTCGTTGGATTCGCTCAACAAACGGGGCTGGATGGCAAAGTTAACATTGATCATGGAATGAATCGTACTGCGCCCAAAGCCATTACGGTAGGCGTCAGCGTGGCATCAAAATGTATCCCATTTGGCAACAATAATGCCGCCAAATGACAGAACAGGAGCCAAGACAACAATGGCTGATTTGAATCTGATGGCAATCTTCGCTCGCGTTGTCGAGGCTGGCAGTTTTGCCGAGGCGGCACGACGGATGGGCACATCCCGCTCGGCCGTCAGCAAGGCTGTGGCGAAACTGGAAAAATCACTCAGTGCGCACTTGCTGAATCGGACGACCCGCTATCTGAGCCTCACCGAGGTCGGCGCTTCGGTCGCCGAACATTGCGCCCGCATGCTTGACGAAGCCATGGAAGCCGAGAAACTCGTGGGCAGCCTGAATAGCGAAGCGAGGGGCGTCCTCCGCGTCAGCGCTTCGGTCGCCTTCGGAACGCTTCATGTCGCGCCAGCCCTTGCCAAGTTTCTGCCGCGCCATCCGGAACTCAAGATCGACCTCAGCATTACCGACCGCTGGGTGAATCTGGCCGAGGAAGGGTATGACGTCGCCATCCATGTAACCGGCGACCCTCAGCCGAACCTGGTAGCGCGCCCGCTGGCTCCGGTCCGGCGGAAGCTGTGCGCAACACCGGACTATTTTCGCCGCAAAGGTATTCCACAAACCCCTGCCGACCTGGTGGCTCATAACTGTCTGGACTACACCCGCTCCGGAGAACCGGGACGCTGGCGCTTTACCGGGCCGGAAGGTGAAATCGCCGTACCGGTTAATGGTCCGCTGCACGTCGATGACGACGAGGCTTTATCGCAAGCCGTCCTGGGGGGATTGGGCGTTGGCCTGTTGCCGACCTTCATCATCGGCAAGGAACTTCAGAATGGAAACCTGCAGGCCGTCTTGTCCGAATACATCCCGGTGGAGCGGCATGTTTATGCGATGTACCTGCCGACGCGCCACCTTCCCAGCAAGGTCCGGGTATTCATTGATTTCATGATTGCCCATATCGGCGAGGAACCGTACTGGGATCGCTAGGCTATTCATATTGATGCTTACTCAAGCGCTGCAGACAGGGTATCCACAGACGCCGCCCCTCGACCTGAATCAGATCATCTTCAATCAGCTCATGCAAGATGCGCGAGAAATGTTCCTGCGTCATGTTCAGCCGTGACGCAATAACTGATTTGGTGACAGCAAGATCAAGGCAGGCTGCCTCAGTGCCTTGGTCGCCATTCTCCAGTTGATTGAGCAGGTAGCCGATGACGCGCTGTTTGCCGCTGAACAGTGAGTAGCCTTCGACATCGAGCATCAGGTGGTGCGTCCGGAACGCGAGGCTGCATAGCATCTTGCGCATGATGTGGTGATTCCGTTCCATTTCCCCGAAGACGACCGACTTCGAGACATGCAGCAGCAGACTGCTGCTGAGCGCCTGCGCCGAAACGACACAGGGCTTGTCCAGGAACATCATGGCCTCCCCGAAACTTTGGCCTTGTTGCACCACCTCGACAATCTTCTCGACGCCTTGCGCCGAGGTAAACGACAGCTTGACCTGTCCAAAAACGACGATATGAAAGCCTGTGCAAGGATCGCCACGATGGAAGATGGAGGCGCCCTTGGCGCAGCGCACCTCCCGAGAGCCTTTGGCGATCAGGGCGATTTCTTCCGCCCCGAGCTCGTTGAAGAGCACTGCATGCTTCAGGTGGGTTTCAATATTGATCGGCTGAAGATCTCGCACGCGCTTCCCTCACGACACCTTGGCTACCGCAAGCGAGCTTTTGCGGCCAGCCAGGACGAAGCCTCTCAGCAAGGCCACGGCCAAATCTTCCGGCTGCTGGTTGGCCAGTTGTCGGCTAACGCCCCCCGTTGCTGTCGAAACGACGAGGATCATGCCGGCGATCCAGTAGTTGCCGGTGTAAATATCGCCATCAATTTCGCAGCTAACGGGGTGCCTTTCATACCGTAGGTACTTTGTGCCGATCATGTTGCTGCTCATGCGGCGATCAGGTCTTGATGCGACTCAGGCTGATCTGCTGGAGGAGCGCGTACAGCTCGTCCTTGATCGCCAGCTTTTTCTTTTTCAGTACCTCGACCTCGTCGGGCGTGCCCGGCTCCAGCCGAGCCTCCATGTTCTTGATCTTCTGATCGAGTGCGTTGTGCTTCTCGAACAGCCCCTGGAAGTAGCGATCGCTCGTCTTCAACTCGGAAATCAGGTCACGAAATTCATGAAACATGGAGGTCTCCTTCGTTAACAAACTGCTTTAAATGACGCCCTGGGCCAGCATGGCATCGGCAACCTTGACGAAACCGGCGATATTGGCGCCATTGACGTAGCTCACCTTGCCGTCCGCTCCTCGACCATAGTTCAGGCAGGCTTCATGGATGTTGCACATGATTTCGTGCAGACGGGAATCGACCTCCTCGCGCTGCCACGAGAGGCGCATGGCGTTCTGGCTCATTTCCAGACCTGAGGTGGCCACCCCGCCGGCATTGCTGGCCTTGCCCGGTGCGTAGAGCACGCCATTGCTTTCGAAGACCTTCACGGCATCGGCGGTCGACGGCATGTTGGCGCCTTCGGCCACGCAGATGACGCCATTTTTCACCAGCGTCTTGGCATCTTCACCATCCAGCTCGTTCTGCGTCGCGCACGGCAACGCGACATCGACTGGCACGTGCCACGGACGCAAGCCGGGATGAAATGCAGCGCCGACTCGCTTGGCGTAATCGCTGACGCGACCGTAGAGGTGGTTTTTTACCTCCATCAGTTCGGCCAGTTTTTCCGGTGTGAAGCCGCTTTCGTCAACCACCGTGCCACTCGAATCCGACACCGTGACGACCTTGGCGCCCAGGGCCATGGCTTTCTCGACTGAGTACTGGGCGACATTGCCGGCGCCGGAAACGCTGACCCGCAAGCCTTCGAAACTGCGGCCCTGCTGTTTGAGCATCTGCTCGGCAAAATAAACGGTACCGTAGCCGGTCGCTTCCGGACGAATCAGCGAACCGCCGAAACTCAGCCCCTTGCCGGTGAACACGCAGTCAGCGCGGTTCGCCAGCTTTTTGTACATGCCGGCCATGAAGCCGACCTCACGTCCGCCGACACCGATATCGCCGGCCGGCACGTCGGTATCGGAACCAATGTGGCGGAAAAGTTCGCTGACGAAAGCCTGGCAGAAGCGCATCACCTCACCCGGGCTGCGGCCCTTCGGATCAAAGTCGGAACCGCCCTTGCCACCTCCCATCGGCAAGGTGGTCAGCGCATTTTTGAAGGTCTGCTCGAAGGCCAGGAACTTGAGGATGGACAGATTGACCGACGGGTGAAAGCGGATGCCGCCCTTGTAGGGGCCAATGGCCGAGGAATGCTGGATGCGGTAACCGCGATTGACCTGCACCTCGCCGTGGTCGTCGACCCACGAGACACGGAACATGATGACGCGCTCCGGTTCGACCAGGCGGTCGAGCAGGCCATGCTCTGCATATTTCGGGTGCTCCGCGATGTACGGCCAAAGGCTTTCGATGACTTCGGTGACCGCCTGCAGAAACTCCGGTTGCCCCGGATTGCGGGCCGCTACTTGCTGAATGAAATCCTCAAAACACTGGTAACGCATCATCTCTCCCTGGCTCGTTGTATGTGGTGAATTATTCAAATCGTGTGAAATCTGCTGCATCACCCCAAGGCAATAGCCTCTGGAATTGATAGCAAAAACGCGACAATAGGCGCCCCGACTTGGTGCAAAAAATCGGGATGGCGCGAGGAGAGACGCAGAGGTGTGTGCCAACGGCCATGGCAGATGAGTTAATCTTGGGCATTCTCAGTGATTTTTTGGCGTTTTATTGAGAAGGCAACTCGGCCGTTTCTGGAAGCTTCGATAATAGAGTCGGAGCCAGGGCTTGATAAGCCACCGAATTTGAACAAAACTGTTTCCAAATTGATAACAATTGGAGGGCCTGGTGCACGACATCAATGACATGCTGTTCTTCGCTCACGTGGTCAAGGTCCGCAGTTTTTCCGAAGCGGCACGCCGGCTTGATGTCTCCAAATCCCGGGTGAGCAAGGCCATCGCCCGCCTGGAGAGCGAACTGGGCGTCCGCCTGCTGCATCGAAGCACCCGCAGCCTGAGCCTGACCGATGTCGGCGAAGCGTATTTCGAGCATTGCGACCGGATACTCGAAGAACTAAGCCTGGCCGACACGACGATTTCCCGCCTGCACCAGGAACCGCGAGGCAAACTGAAGATCAGCGCCCCGGTCGCCTTCAGCACCATGCATGTCGCCTCGGCCCTGCCCGACTTCATGGCCCTCTACCCCGACCTGACCGTCGACCTGACGATCAGCGACCGCCTGGTCGACCTGGCCGACGAAGGCTACGACATTGCCCTGCGCATCACTCGCGAGCCGGGCCAGAACCTCGTTGCCCGCCAACTGGCGCCGATCCGCCGCAAGATCTGCGCGAGCCCCTCCTACCTCGCCCGGCGCGGCATTCCGCTGACTCCAGAGGATCTGATCCTGCACAACTGCCTGGACTACACCTTCATGAACACCCAAGGGGTCTGGCATCTCAACGGCTATAACGGCGATGTCTCGATCCCGGTGTCCGGCACCCTGCGCATCAATGACGATGAGGCGCTGTCGCAGGCCGTTCTTGGCGGACTTGGACTGGCGCTACTGCCCACCTTCATTGTCGGCAAGGATCTGCAGGAAGGCCGCCTGATCGAGGTCTTGCCGGGCTACGTGCCGACCGAACGTTTCATCTACGCCGTTCACCTGCCAAATCGGCATTTGCCGCTGAAAGTCCGCACCTTTATCGACTTTCTACTCAACCGATTTGGGCCAACCCCCTATTGGGATCGCTAAAGGGATACCCCGATGCGCTGCAGATCTACGCAGCGCAAAACCATCAGCCGTTCGCCACCTGCTCGAAGCTCGGAAAATCCCCATCGCCCAGCGCGATATTGACCCGCTGAACGACTGCGTGGCTCGGCCCACGCTGGGCCCAGGCGATCAGTTCGAGGACGGCCATTTCTTCACCGACGGCCATCGCCTCGACCCGGCCATCGGCCAGATTGCGCACCCAGCCGACGACGCCCAGCTTTTTCGCCTGCTCGGCCATGGACCAGCGATAGCCGACACCCTGGACCCTGCCTTCAATGACCAGATGACGCCCGATTGTTGCCATTTTTGCTCCTTGCCCCCGCTTCGACCATGCCTGCATCTATACCAAAGGTCCGTGCAAAGTGCTAGATTGGCAGGCTTGCCAGACCGCGCTTCGACAGAAAGGCACGGCTAGGCAACTATCAGCGCCACAGGCGCTTCAGGGGAATAGATGTCTTCGCACAACAAACAAGCCTTGCCGGCCATTACGGTCGCTGCCATCGGCGTCGTCTTTGGCGACATCGGAACCAGCCCGCTCTACGCGCTGAAGGAAATCTTCAACGGCCACCATCCAATCCCGGTTACCCCGGAAAACATCCTCGGCGTGCTGTCGCTGGTTTTCTGGGCAATCATCGTGCTGGTCACGATCAAGTACGTCGCCATCATCATGCGCGCCGACAACCGTGGCGAAGGCGGCTCGCTGGCGCTGCTGGCACTGGTCACCGAACGGGCCAAGAATCCGCGCCTGTCGTGGATCGTGACGCTGCTCGGTATTTTCGCCGCGGCGCTGTTCTACGGCGACAGCATGATCACGCCGGCCATTTCGGTGCTTTCCGCCGTCGAAGGTCTGGAAATCATCACACCGACCCTGAAACCCTATGTGATCCCGATCACACTGGGCATCCTGACCGGCCTGTTCTTTATCCAGAAGCACGGCACCGGTGCCGTCGGCAAGCTGTTCGGCCCGGTCATGGTCGCCTGGTTCGGCATTCTGGCCGTGCTCGGCCTGATGGAAATTGCCCATAACCCGGCCGTCCTGCTCGCCCTCAATCCGCTGTTCGCCATCGTTTTCGTAGCGGAGCACACCGGCCTCGCTTTCCTGGCACTCGGCTCGGTTGTCCTCGCCGTGACCGGTGGCGAGGCGCTGTATACCGACATGGGCCACTTTGGCCGCTTTCCGATTCGCCTGGCCTGGTTCGGCTTCGTCATGCCGGCACTGGTCCTCAACTATTTCGGCCAGGGCGCCCTGCTGCTGGTCGATCCGGAAGCCATCGCCAGCCCCTTCTTCCACCTCGCCCCCGACTGGGCCCTGATCCCGATGGTCGGACTGGCCACCGCCGCCACCGTCATCGCCTCGCAGGCCGTCATCTCCGGCGCCTTCTCGGTCGCCCGCCAGTCGATCCAGATGGGCCTGCTGCCGCGCATGCAGATCATCCACACCTCCGGCATGGAAGAAGGCCAGATCTACGTGCCCTTCACCAACTGGTCGCTCTACCTGGCCGTCATCGCGCTGGTCATCGGCTTCAAGAATTCCTCCAACCTCGCCGCCGCCTACGGTATCGCCGTCACCGGCACGATGCTGATCGATACCATTCTCGTCGCCTTCGTCATGGCCCTGATGTGGCGCTGGAACAAGCTGCTCATCATCCTGGTCGCCGGTACTTTGCTGCTGGTCGACATCGCCTTCTTTGCCGCCAATGCCATCAAGATCCCCGAAGGCGGCTGGTTTCCGCTGGCCATGGGCCTGGTTTCCTTCACCGTGCTGACCACCTGGCGGCGCGGGCGGCGCATGGTTTCGGATGAAATGGCCAAGCAGAGCATCCCGATGGACGACTTCCTTCAATCCATCGACGACGTCCATCGCATCAACGGCACCGCCGTCTTCATGACCAGCGCCAAGGACGGCGTCCCCCCGGCCCTGCTGCACAATCTGAAGCACAATCAGGTACTGCACGAACGCGTCGTGCTGGTCACCGTTCAAACCATGCAAACCCCCCATGTCGTTGAAATGGAGCGGATTTACATGCACGACATGAGCAAGGGCTTCAAGCGCCTGATCATCCGCTACGGCTTCATGGAAAGTCCCGATGTGCCCGGTGCGCTGGAGCAGTGCAAACGCTTCGGTGAGCGTTTCGACATGATGGAAACGACCTTCTACCTGTCGCGGGAAACCATCGTTCCATCCATGGCCCGCGGCATGCTCCCCTGGCGCGCCCGGCTCTTCGCCGTGATGTCGAAGAATGCGACCAGTGCCAGCGACTTCTTCCACATCCCGACCAACCGTGTGGTCGAACTTGGGACTCAGCTGGTCATCTGAATTCAGCCCCCCCCGCCAAGGCCCTGCCCGACCCGGCAGGGCTTTTTTGCACTAAAAACAGCCGTTTATTAGCAGAAACTGAAACTAGCGCAGATCAATGTGGTCCGAATCGCTAGACGCAACAATCGCCACCAACACTTTTGGGATGCCCTCGATGAAACGCCTGATTCCCCTGCTCTTCCTTGCCAGCCTGGCCTTCCCCACCTTCGCCGAGGTCAGGAGCCACGACCAGCCGATCCATGATGCCGCCCGCGAAGGCAGCGGCGACGATGTTCGCCGCCTGCTCAAGGCCGATCCGAAGCAACGCGATGCCCGAACCGCACTGGGCTCCACCCCGCTGCACCTGGCTGCAACCAATCCCGACACTTCGGCCATGAAGGCCTTGATCGCCGCCGGCGCCGATGTGAATGCCCGCGACAACGACGGCGCAACCCCCCTGCACATGGCGGCCTATTCCAGCCGCCCGAAGAACACCCAATTGATGCTCGAAGCCGGTGCCGATCCACAAGCCAAGACCGACAACGGCCGCGACCCCGGATCGATGGCACGCAAGGTCAAGGCCGATGAAGCCGCCGGCGTCATTTCGCTGTGGGTACTCAAGGGCTGCAAGGTCGGCAAGCCATGCTGAAAGCCAGCGCCCTGCTCTTCGCCGCGCTACTCTCCGGCAGCGCCCTGGCCACCCAGCCGGCAGCACTGCCGACCATCGAAGTCTATATGCCGACCGTTTGCCTGGCCTGCATCGACTGGGCAGAACATCTGCGCCAGAACGGCTTCACGGTCAAAGTAACGCAAACCGACGACATGGAGGCCATCAAGCGCCGCCTGAAAGTACCGAAGGATCTTGAAGCCATCCCCAGCGCCCAGGTCGCCGGTTACTTCATCGAAGGCCACGTGCACGCTGACCAGATCAAGGAGTTGCTGACCGAGAAGCCAACTGCGCTTGGCCTGGCCGTCCCCGGCCTGCCCCTCGGCGCTCCCGGCCGCGAGTTTTCCAGCCCGACCTGCGAAACGGCCTGCACCATGCTCGACAAGGACAGCACGGCCACCCCGCGAGCTCGCCGCGAGTTCTATGAAACGCTGCTGGTGAAAAAAGGCGGCAAGACTTCGATCTACGCGCGGCACTAAACACGAGCTTTCCGGCAGCCGGCCTTTTGCCCGGGCACAGCGCGCCTTCGGCTGGCAGGTGCGTTGATCGGAATCGATAGCGCATATTTTGCTGCGGCAAATCGATTACCCGTCAAGGCAAAACAATTTTTCCGTTTTTACCACTTTAGGCGTATTTACAGCCGCCGGGTCAGTGAGCTATTTTTCAGTCATTATGAATGATGCTCAATGACCCGCCTCCGAACGCAAACCTCTCTGTTCTTTCTTCTTGTGGCGTGGTTCGGCGTCATCGCGTTCTCCCTGCACATGCTGCTATCTTCGGAAATCAACCGCTGGAAGATACATTTTGATGAGGATGTCCGAACCGTCGTCAGCGACGTAAAACAAAAGCTGGATACCAACGAGGCGGTGTTGGCCGGTTTTTCTGCTTTTCTGCAGGCAGTCGATCGGAGCGATACCGATTCGACCATCAAGTATGCAGCGGCTGTGGCGTCCGCCTATCCCCACATCTACATGATCGAAGTCGCCCGCAAGGTGGCCTTGTCCGAGCAAAGGGATCTGGAAGCCTCTTTGCGCCGGGGCTGGCGTGCCGACTTTTCGATCAAGGATTTCGCCAGGCTCGCCAAGCACCCCGCCCAGGATGACGACAAAAAGGCCGCCACCTGGCCGATTCTCTTCATGTATCCGTCGCTGCCGGAAACTCAGGCGATCTACGGCGTCCGCCTGGAGTCGGTCGATTTTCTGTCGCGTTCCGTTGCCTTGGCGCAAAAAAATACTCGGCCGGTCGTTTCTCCGGTCTTCAAGATGTACGAGGGGGGAGAAGCCTATATCCTGCTTCAGGAAGTTAGCCGGCCATCGAGCAAATCTTCTTCGGACATGAATTTCTTCGGCAACACGATGATGGCGATGTTGCTGATCAAAACCCAGGCCTTGATGCCCAAGCGAAGCAATCTGGGCAAGCAGGAATACCTGCATGTTTCAGCCACGCTCGCTGCCGCGGGCAATGCCGATAGTCTGCTCTTCGAGCAACAAGCGGTTGAGCATGGAAAAATCGACCGACTATTCTTGCCCAACTTCACGCGACGCCTGACCATCGAGAATTTCTCGCAACCGACGGTCATGGTTTTTGATCGCCAATTGCGCTGGGCCGACTTGCTGAGTCGGGACATCATCCCTATGCTGGTGCTGCTGGGTGGCGCCCTGGTTCTTGTTCCCTGGGTGACCGTTCGCCACTACCTGGCCCTTGACCGTGCAGCCATCGAACACAAAAGATCGGCCTATCTGGCCACCCATGACTTGCTGACCAATCTCCCCAACCGCTTCCTCTTCATGGACCGGTTTGAACAGGCATTCCGGCAATGGCAGCGCAACGGCAATTCGTTTGCCCTGTTGCTGATCGACCTGGACCGCTTCAAGGAAATCAACGACAGCCACGGCCATGAGGTTGGCGATCAGGTGCTGATTGGCTGCAGCCAGCGCATGGCGAGCCAACTGCGGGCCTGCGATACGGTGGCCCGCCATGGCGGCGATGAATTCGTCATTCTCCTGGGGAACATCCTCAATAGCGAAGATGCAAAATCCGTCGGGGAGAAAATACTGGCCGCCTTTGCCGAGCCGATCGAAACGAGTGCCGGGCCCTTGCAGGTATCGTGCAGCATCGGCATATCGGTTTGCCCGCTGCATGGCGAAAGCCTGGACATCCTGCGCAAATCGGCTGATCGGGCCATGTATCTGTCCAAGGGACGGGGCAGGAACACGGTCTCTGTTTTTTCCGGCAATACTTGCTGATCCGGGCGCTACGGTCAAATCCTGAAAGCAGCGGGCCAGCAGCGAATCCGCTCAGGGACGCAAAAAATCCCGATACATCACCTCGGCCCAGGCGAGGTCTTCGCCGGCCGGATTGGGATTACGCACCTGCTTGACCTGCTGGAGCAGGAAACCGTCACCCCGCTGGCGGTAGGTGGTCTCGATGCGTGTCTGCTCATCCGGTTCGATGCCGCTCAGCACATGGCAAACGCTCTCCGGCAGCAGCGGCGGGAATTCACGCCCGGTGGCCTGCGCCGCAATCTGTTGGGCCGCGGCCAGGCCCATGCGGTTGGCAACGTGCCCGGTCTTCGGATAAAGCCCGAAAGCCGGTGACACCATGCCGGTCGCATCGCCGATGATAAAAACGCGTTTATCCACCGGGCTGCGGAAATCGACCGCCCCCTGCGCCGCCCAGCCGCTTGGCCGGCCACCCTCTTCAGCCCGGATCAGCCCGGCCTGCCAGACCAGGTCGGCCGCCTGCTGGGGCGGGCTCAACAGCGCGACATCGAAGCGGATGTCGTCAATATCGGTGCTCACCGTCTGCCGCAGCGGGTCGATCTGGCGAATCCTGGCGTGATCGAGATACGTGATCTGATCCTTGAAGCGGTCGAGCAGGATGGAACGGAAGGCCGGCATCATCGGGTTGGGATCGGCAATGATCAGCTTGCCGGGTATCTTCCGGGTCTTCAGCCACCAGGCAATCAGCATCGCCCGCTCGTAGGGTGCTGGCGGACAGCGATAAGGGGCCGGCGGAATAGTCATCAGCAGATCGCCGCCCTTGAAACCGGCCAGTCGCTGCTTCAGAGAAGACAAATCGGTGCCGTTGAGCATGGCGCCACCATGGCGACGCCGCAGTTCGGCCGCCAGCGCCGGGTCTTCAACCTGCCAGGCCGTGTAGTTTTCACGGATGCCGGGGGCAATGACCAGCCAGTCGTAGGCTAGCCGCTCGTTGCCGGCGACGACGACACCGGTCGCTCGGTCAATGGCGCTGACGTCGGCCTGCACGAAACGATAGCCCCAGCGTGCGGCCAGTGCCGCGTACTCATGGCGTTCCGGCGCCGGAGCGGCAGCATCGACCAGCCAGCGATTGCTCAGGGCGAACGAGACGAAAGCCGGCTGGCGGTCAACCAGCACGACCTCAAGATCGGGGGCCAGCGCCCGCAAATGGCGAGCCGCCGACAAGCCGCCCCAGCCACCGCCGACCACCACGACACGGCGATTTGCCGCACGGACGGTGCCGACCAACGGCAACAGCCCGGCGGCGAGCAGAAACTGACGACGCGTCGTTTTCATTGGTAGCGCAAGGCTTCGATCGGGTCGAGCTGCGCCGCCTTGCGGGCCGGATACCAGCCGAAGAAGATGCCGACCGTCGCCGCCACGGCAAAGGCGACCAGCGCAGCACTGCCGGAGACGACAATGACCATGCCGGTGAAGGCGTTGATGCCGAGCGCGACGCCGAGGCCAAGTGCCAGACCGAGCAGGCAGCCGGCGAAGGAGATCATCACCGCTTCGAGCAGGAACTGGCTGAGGATGTCCTTCTGGCGCGCCCCGATGGCCATGCGGATACCGATTTCCCGCGTCCGCTCGGTGACGGAGACGAGCATGATGTTCATGATGCCGATGCCGCCGACAAGCAGTGAAATCGAGGCGATGGCGCCGAGCAGGATGGACATCGTGCGTGTCGTTTCGGCCTGCGATTCAGCCGCTGCCGACAGGTTGCGCGTGAAGAAATCGTCCGGCGCCCCTTCGCGCAGGCGATGGCGCTGGCGCAGCAAGGCCGTCATGTCTGCCTCGACCTTGGGCATCGCTTCGGCCGAGTCGGCCTGGACCATGATCATGCGTACCGAACCGAGGAAGGGCGTACCGAAGACCTTGCGCTGGGCGGTCGTCAGCGGAATGATCACCGTGTCGTCCTGGTCGCGACCATCGAGGTTCTGGCCCTTGCTGCCGAGTACGCCGATGACGATGAAGGGGTTCTGCTGGATGCGCATCGTCTTGCCAACCGGATCGTCGGCGCCGAACAGGTTCTCGGCCACTGTCTTGCCGATGATCGCCACCCGCGTCGACGAACGCACGTCCGAATCGCCGAAACCGGCGCCATTGACGATGTTCCACGAACGCGCTTCGAGATAGGCGGGCGTCGTGCCAATGACGGAAGAACTCCAGTTCTGCGAGCCATAAACCAGTTGCCGCGTTCCCTGGTGGGTTGGCGCCACGTTGGTCACATGTTCGAGTTCGGCGATCGCATCGGCGTCGGCCACGGTCAGTGTCGGGCCACCGGCCGAACCGCTGCGCACGCCGGAGGTGGTGAAGGAACCGGAGAGCACGATATAAAGGTTCGAGCCCATGGTGCTGATCGTCTGCTGCACGGCGTACTGCGCGCCCTGGCCGATGGCCATCATGATGACCACGGCCCCGACGCCGATCACCATGCCGAGCATGGTCAGCGCGGTGCGCAGGCGGTTGGCACCCATCGCCAGCCAGGCTTCGCCGAGCATGGCTTTCAGCATGACCGCTCCATCCTCTCCGTTAGCTGATCGCTGACGATCTGGCCATCGAGGAACTTGACCTGCCGCTTGGCGTGCTGGGCAATATCCGGCTCGTGGGTGACCAGCACGATAGTGATGCCTTCGCGGTTGAGTTCATCGAACAGACGCATGATTTCCTCGCTGGTGTGGCTGTCGAGGTTGCCGGTCGGCTCATCGGCGAGGATCAGGCGCGGGGAATTGACCAGCGCCCGGGCAATCGCCACGCGCTGCTGCTGACCGCCGGAAATCCGGTTGGGCAGCGACTCGGCGTACTGGCCGAGGCCGACCTTGCCGAGCAGTTCGCGCGCCTTGGCCCGTCGCGCCTCCTTGTCCAGGCCGGCATAGACCAGCGGCAGGGCGACATTGTCCTGCAAGCTCATGCGCGGCAGCAGGTTGAAGCCCTGAAAAACGAAGCCCAGCGTCCGGTTGCGCAGAATGGCCAGGGCATCCTTGTCCATGTGCGCCACATTTTCACCGGCCAGAAAATAGTCGCCCATGCTCGGCGTATCGAGACAGCCGAGCAGGTTCATGAAGGTCGACTTGCCGGAGCCGGATGGCCCCATGATGGCCAGGTATTCGCCGGCCCGGATTTCGAGGTCGACGCCCTTCAGGGCCGGGAACAGGCCGGCCGCCGTTGCATAGGATTTGCCCAGGCCGACCACCCGGATGACCGACTCAGCCATCAGAACATCCGCATGCCGACGCTGGATGGCGGCTTGACGCCATTGGTGTTTTCGCCGGTGATCACGCGGTCGCCTTCCTTCAGCTCGCCGCCGACCACCTCGGTATTGCGGTTGTCGGTGATGCCGAGCTGGATGGCGAGCGGCTTGATCTCGCCACCAGACAGGATGTACACCGTGCCGCTCTGGCCGTCACGCTTCTTGCCCTTGCCACCGCCGGCCTTGGGCGCACCGCCGTCACCGCCCATGCCCGGCCCCATGCCGGACATGCCGCCGGTCGGTGCAGCCTTTTGCCCATTTTCCGGTTTCTTGTCGGCCGCATCGGCCGGCTTGAAACGCAGCGCCGCGTTCGGCACCAGCAAGGCGCCCTCGCGCTTCTGGACACCGATATTGACGTAGGCCGTCATGCCCGGCAGCAAGACCTGCTCAGGATTCGAGACGTTGATGCGAACGTTGTAGGTCACCACATTCTGCTGGTTGGTCGGGTTCAGGCGAATCTGCTGCACCTCGCCGACGAAATTGCGGTTCGGAAAGGCATCGACGGTAAAGCGCGCCTTCTGCCCCTCGCGGATGCCGCCGATATCGGCTTCGGCAAAGCTGGTGTCGATGCGCATTTCCGACAGATCCTGCGCGATCTTGATCAGCGTCGGCGTCTGGAAGCTGGCCGCCACCGTCTGGCCGAGGTCGACGACGCGGTCGATCACCACGCCATCGACCGGCGAGCGGATCACCGTGAAATTGAGGTTGGCCCGGTCGCGCTCATTCTGCGCCCTGGCCAGCGCCAACTGCGCCTTGGCCGATTTCAAGGCCTGGCTGGACTGATCGTATTCCTGTTTCGACACATATTCCTGGGCCAGCAACGCCTTCATCCGGGCCTCGTTGGCCACCGCCAGATCCAGTGTCGCCTGGGCATTGACCACGCTCGCCGCGCTCTGCCGCTCGGTCGCCGAGACCAGCGCATCGTCGAGTTCGAGCAGCGGCTGGCCCTTTTTCACCTTGTCGTTGAAATCGACATAGAGCTTGCGCACGGTGCCCGAAACCTGAGTACCGACGCTGATCAGCACGACCGGATTCAGCGTGCCATTGGCCGAAACCGTCTGTGTCACATCACCCTTTTCTACGGTGCTCATCTTGTAGCGGGTTTCCGGGTTCTGCGCCGCGCGCTGGTTGAAATACCAGACGCCGCCACCGATCAGCCCGGCCACCACCGTCACGCCAATCAGAATCTTGCCAAGTCGTTTCATGGTCTTCCTTCCGCTGCCGCTTGCAGCAGCGTGTAATCGAGCGCGCCCATCGATTGAGCCAGCGTGGCGCGATAAACATTCCAGTCGAGTTGGGCCTGAATCCGCTGCAAGCGGGCGCTGGCCAGGGCGCTTTGCGCCACCAGCAGATCGAGCACGGTGCCGACGCCGGCCTTGTAACGGCCGAGCGCCACGCGCTCCGACTGCTCGGCGCTGGCGAGCAGATCGGCGGTCGTCTTCAGGCTTTGCGTCGCCGTCGTCAGGCTTTGGTAGGCCTTCCAGACATCGAGGGCGATCTGGTTTTTGATCCGGTCGCGCTGCGCCGCACGCACATCGGCCTGCGCCGCCGCCGAGCGAACGCGGTAAGTCGTGTCGAAGCCGGAAAAGATCGGCACATTCAGCGTCAGGCCGACGCTGCCGCCCTGCGTGATCACACCGGCCGAATCCTGCCAGCTGGGCCCGGCTCCGAGCGAAATGGTCGGCCGCCCCTGGGCGCGAGCCAGGTCGATGCTGGCTTCAGCCGCCTTCAGTTGTGCCTCGGCCGCCTTCAGATCGGGGCGCCGGGCCTGCGCCTCGGCAATCAAGGCATCGACTTCCTTCTGGAACACCGCCTCGGATGGTGCTGCCGGCAAGTCAGCCAGGACAATCCGTTGTTGTGCCGCAAAACCCAGCGCATTGGCCAGCGCTCCCAAAGCATTGCGTGCATCGCCTTCAGCCTTGATGCGATTCAGCGTCGCCTGCGACAGCGCTGTTTGGGCCTGCAGCCGGTCGGCGGGTGTCGCCACACCGACTGCGTAACGCGCATTGGCCGCCTGATAGCTCTCCCGCGCCGAACGCTCGGCTTCGGTGGCCGAAATCACCGCTGCCTGCGTTGCCTGAGCCGAGTAATAAGCCTGAAGTGCAGCGAGGAACAGGGACTGCACCGTCGCATCCTGCGTTGCTGCCGCGGCATTCAGCAATTGCTGCGCATTCTCGACATTGGCCGAACGCTGGCCGAAATCAACCAGCAACCAGGAGAGAGTCAGTGCCGCAGAATTTCGGGTGTAAGCGTTGTTCTCATACTCAAACCGCGTGGTGCTGGCGCTGGCATCGAGATTCGGCAACCAGCCCGCCTTCGCGACACCGACCAGCGCGGCCTGCGCCCGGGCTGCCGCCCACACCTCTCGCGTCTGCGGGTGATTGCACAGGGCGAGATCGACCGCATCGACGGCCGTCAGCGCCGCAGCCGGCAATGCCGTCGCACAAGGCGCCTCACCCACCCGCGCCGCCAATGCTGGCGACGGCTTGAGCGGCGCCATGCCTTCGGTGCCGAACGGATCATTGAGCCCACCTGCCAAGACCGGCAGGCTTGCTAAGCTCAACAGTAAAAAACGGGGTAAAAATCGCATGGCAGCAAGTTTAGCCTTACTGAAAAAAATCAGACGTTACAGTTTGTTTCAAGATGCACAGCAAGCTGGCGCGCCCCCGGTATCAGCGCCACCGCCACCGATCAGCCTCACAACAGCAGATAGTTTCAGATCGTGCTCCTGGGCAAATTCACCCAAGCCATTCATTACAGTTCTCTAATAAACCAGAAAGCCAATTATCTCCAGCCTTTCGGGCCATCGCTACCCCGGCGGATCAAGAAAACTGCGACAGGTCGCCGGGCAGCGGCCGGCGCAATACGGTAAAATGCTGCCCCATCATGCTATATCCCCTGATCCGCAAATTCTTCTTCTCCCTCGACGCCGAAACCGCTCACGGTATCGGCATGAAGGGCATCGATTTCATGAACGCCGCCGGCCTCGCCTGCGCCGTGGCCAAGCCAGCCGCCGCCTGCCCGGTCGAGGTGATGGGCCTCAAGTTCCCCAATCCGGTCGGCCTTGCGGCCGGCCTGGACAAGAACGGTGACCACATCGACGGTCTGGCCAAGCTCGGCTTCGGCTTCCTCGAAATCGGTACGATCACCCCGCGCCCGCAGGACGGCAACCCGAAGCCGCGCCTGTTCCGCATCCCGGAAGCGCAAGGCATCATCAACCGGATGGGCTTCAACAACGCCGGCGTCGACAAGTTGCTGGAAAACGTTCGCGCGGCCGAGTTCCCGAAAAAGGGCGGCATCCTCGGCATCAATATCGGCAAGAACGCAACGACGCCAATCGAGAAAGCCGCTGACGATTATCTGATCTGCCTCGACAAGGTGTACAACGACGCCAGCTACGTCACGGTCAACATCTCGTCGCCGAACACCAAGAACCTGCGCGAACTGCAGAAGGACGAGGCGCTTGACGACCTGCTGGCGCAACTGAAGGCCAAACAATTGCAACTGGCCGACCAGCATGGCAAATACGTGCCGATGGCGCTGAAGATCGCCCCGGATCTCGACGACGAGCAGATCACCGCCATCGCCGACGCGCTGCGTCGCCACCGCTTCGATGCGGTGATCGCCACCAACACCACACTGTCGCGCGACGGTGTCGAAGGCATGCCGAATGCCGCCGAAACGGGTGGCCTGTCAGGCAAGCCGGTTTTCGAGAAATCGACTGCCGTGCAGAAAAAACTGTCGATTGCCCTGGCTGGCGAACTGCCGATCATCGGTGTCGGCGGCATCATGGGTGGCGAAGATGCGGCCGAGAAAATCCGGGCTGGTGCCAGTCTGGTGCAGTTCTACAGCGGGTTCATCTACCGCGGCCCGGATCTGGTCAGCGAAGTAGCAGAAACACTGGCCAACATCTTGCGCAAGAAAACCGTATAAGGCCATAACCCGCGCGCGGTTGTTTGCACTGCAACAAAGCCCGATAATGCGCGCTTAACGCTTGCCAAATCTATGAGCCACTATCTATTCATCCTCGTCGGTGCGGTGTTGGTCAACAACGTCGTGCTGGTGAAGATCCTCGGTCTTTGCCCCTTCATGGGCGTTTCCAAAAAGCTGGAAACTGCCTACGGCATGGGCGCCGCCACGACCTTCGTGCTGACCATGGCAACCGGGGCGAGCTACATCATCGACCATTACCTGTTGATGCCGTTCGGGCTGGAATACCTGCGCACGCTGTCCTTCATCGTCACCATCGCCGCCATCGTCCAGCTGACCGAAATGGTCATCGCCAAGACATCGCCGACGCTGCAGCAGACCCTCGGTATCTACCTGCCGCTGATCACCACCAACTGTGCCGTGCTCGGCGTGCCGCTGCTCAACATTTCGAATGGCTACAACTTCGTCGACTCCCTGCTCTTCGGGGCCGGTAGTGCGGTCGGTTTCTCGCTGGTGCTGATTCTCTTCGCCGGCATCCGCGAACGCGTCGAAGGCGCCGACGTACCGGTGCATTTCCGCGGCGTCGCCATCGCCATGGTCACGGCCGGCTTGATGGCACTGGCCTTCATGGGCTTCGCTGGTCTGGACAAGTACCAATAATGGACATTCTGCTCGCCATCGCCATCATGGCCCTCGGCGCTGTCGTGCTCGGCGCCGCGCTCGGTTTTGCCTCGATCAAGTTCAAGGTTGAGGGCGACCCGCTGGTCGAGAAGATCGAAGCCATCCTGCCCCAGACGCAATGCGGCCAGTGCGGCTTCCCCGGCTGCAAGCCCTACGCCGAGGCCATTGCCAAGGGTGAGGTCGATATCAACAAGTGCCCGCCTGGCGGTACGGAAGGGGTGCAGCGCCTGGCCGACCTGCTCGGACGCGAGGCCAAGCCGCTTGATGCCGAGGAAAAGCCCAAGCAGGTCGCGATCATCGACGAGAATACCTGCATCGGCTGCACGCTATGCATTCAGGCCTGCCCGGTCGATGCCATCGTCGGTGCGGCCAAGCAGATGCACATCATCATCGCCCAGCAATGTACCGGCTGCGAACTCTGCCTGCCGCCCTGCCCGGTTGAATGCATCCGGATGGAAACCATCGGCGAGAATATCGATAACTGGAAGTGGAAATATCCTGTGGTTGAAATCAAGGCCGCCCCCTTTTCGGCAAAGGATGCCGCCAGCGGCATGAAAGAGGCCGCCTGATGCTGATGAATCTTTTCAAGTTCAATGGCGGCGTCAAACCACCGACCAACAAGACACAATCCCTGGGCCGGCCCATTGCCCAGGCACCGCTGCCATCACGCCTCGTCGTGCCGCTGCACCAGAGCATCGGCGGTACGCCACGTCCGGTCGTCCAGGCCGGCGACAAAGTATTGAAAGGTCAGTTGATCGGCGAGGCCGATGGCTGGATTTCCGCGGCCGTCCACGCCCCGACCTCGGGCACGGTGATTGAGGTCGCCATGCACGTCCAGCCGCACCCGTCAGGCCTCGATGCCCTGTGCGTCGTCATCGAACCGGATGGCAAGGATGAATGGATCGCCCGCCAGCCGATGGACTACAAGTCGCTGACGCCGGAGCAAGTGCGCGAACGCCTGCAGCAGGCCGGGGTGGTCGGCCTCGGCGGCGCGGTATTCCCGACCCATGGCAAGCTGACTGCCTCGACCACGGTGCCGATGGAAGAAATGGTCATCAACGGCGCCGAATGCGAGCCGTTCATCACCTGCGACGACCTGCTGATGCGCGAACGCGCCGAGGAAGTCGTCCGTGGCGCCGGTATCTTCCGCGACCTGCTGCGACCGAAAAAAGTATTGATCGGCATCGAAGACAACAAGCCGGAAGCCGCCGCCGCCATGACTGCTGCCGTCAAGGCGCTGGGCGATGCGTTCAGCGAATTCGAAGTCATCGTCGTCCCGACCCGCTACCCGGCCGGCGGCGCCAAGCAACTGATCCGCGTTCTGACCGGCAAGGAAGTGCCAGCCGCCAAGCGGTCGACCGATCTTGGCGTGCAGTGTTTCAACGTCGCCACCGCCTACACCGCCTGGCGCGCCATCGCCCATGGCGAGCCGGTCGTTTCGCGGCTGGTCACAGTAACCGGCAACGTCGCCGAACCGCGCAATTACGAAGTCCTGATCGGCACGCCGATGGACGAGTTGCTCAAACTGGCCGGCCCCAAGCCGGATACTGACGGCATCGTCATGGGCGGCCCGATGATGGGCTTCCTGGTGCCGGCGACCAGCGTTCCGGTCGTCAAGGCAACCAACTGCCTGATCGCCCATTCCGACAAGATATTCCCGCCCAAGGCGCCGGAAATGCCGTGCATCCGCTGTGGCGCCTGCGCACAGGCCTGCCCGCACGAACTCCAGCCCTTTGAAATGTACTGGTTCTCGCGCGCCAAGAATTTCGGCAAGACGCAGGAATACAACATTTTCGACTGCATCGAATGCGGTTGCTGCTCTTTCGTCTGCCCCTCGCGCATCCCGCTGGTCCAGTATTTCCGCTTTGCCAAGAGTGAAATCTGGGCCCGTGAACGCGAAAAGAACGCCTCCGAGCAGGCCAAGGCGCGCTTCGAGTTCAAGCAACTGCGCGAAGAACGCGAAAAGGCCGACAAGGCGGAAAAACTGGCCAAGGCGGCGGCTGCCCAGGCCGCCAAGAAAGCGGCCGAAGCGGCTGCCGCAGCGACTGAGGCAAATGCCCAGCCGGCCAGCGAGACGGCGACAGCACCGGCCACTGAGCCGACTTCTGCACCAGCACCGGTCGACGCCGCGAAAGACGCCAAGCGGGCCACCATCGAAGCCGCCATGGCCCGCGCCAAGGCGCAGCGGGAAGCGGCACAGCCAAAGAATGTCGACCAACTGACACCCCAGCAGCAAAAGGAAGTTGCGGAAATCGAGGCACGGCGAGAAACCGCGTCCGGCGAGGCGGGATCGGAATCCCCGGCCAGTCCCTCCGCTCGCTCCCAACCACCAGGTACTAACGACTAAAGTGTTCGCCCCCGCCCCCTTCCTCCTCAAAGACGCCAGCGTCACCAAGGTCATGACGCAAGTCTGCCTGGCCCTGGTTCCCGGCATCGCCGCCTACGCCTGGCTGGTCGGCCCGGCCATCCTGGCCCAGTTGCTCATTGCCTCGCTGGCAGCGCTGCTCGCCGAAGCCTTGATGCTCCGGGTCCAGGGCAAGCCGCAAGCGATGTTCCTGAGCGATGGCTCAGCCATCGTCACCGCCTGGCTGATCGCCCTGACTTTCCCGCCCTTGGCGCCGTGGTGGCTGGTTGTTACCGGCACGGTGTTTGCCATCGTCGTTGCCAAGCATCTCTATGGCGGCCTCGGCCAGAACCCTTTCAACCCGGCCATGGTTGCCTTTGCCGTCTGCATCGTCGCCTTCCCGGCCCTGATGTCGCAGTGGCCAAGCGTTGGTCTCGAACTGCCCTTCATTGACCAGTTCAAGGTCATTCTTGGCCTGGCCCCGCGCGTCGATGCGCTGTCCGGCGCGACGCCGCTCGACGCGATGAAGACCGCTCTCAAGCTGGGTGACGGCAATCTCGATGTCGTCAAACTGCTGGCCAACCAGGACATCTACGGCAATTTCGCCGGCCGCGGCTGGGAATGGGTTGCTGCCGGCTACCTGCTCGGCGGCCTGTGGATGTGGCAGCGCAAGCTGATTACCTGGCACGTGCCGACCGCTTTCATTGGCGCCATGGTCGTTCTGTCCGGCGCGCTCTGGCTGTACAACCCGACAGAATTCGCCAATCCGCTGTTCCACCTTTTCTCGGGCGGCGCCATGCTCGGCGCCTTCTTCATCGTCACCGACCCGGTTTCCGGCTGCACAACACCGCGCGGCAAACTGATTTTCGGCGCCGGAGCCGGCCTGCTCGCCTACATCATTCGCGTCTTCGGCGGCTATCCGGATGGCGTCGCCTTTGCCGTGCTGCTGATGAATCTCTGTGCCCCGCTGATCGACCTGCTCACCCAGCCGCCGATCTTCGGCATGAAGGACAAGGCATGAGCACCGCGAAGGAATTTTCCGCGACCGGCATGGCGGTCCGCACTGCGGCCATCCTGTTCGTCTTCGTGATCATCTTCACCGGCCTGCTTTCCGGCGCCTATCTATGGACCAAGCCGGCGATCGAGGCCTCGGCGGCTGAAGAGAAGATGAAGCTGGTCGACGAAGTCCTGCCGCGCAGCGAATACGACAACGCCCTGCTCGAGGATACCGTCAGCCTGCCGGCCACGGCCGAACTGACGCTGACCGACCCCTCGCAGCTCTACCGCGCCCGCAAGGCAGGCAAGCCGGTGGCGCTGGTCTTCGAGGCCGTCGCCCCCGATGGCTATGCCGGCAAGATCCGCCTGATCATCGCCATCCGCGCCAATGGCCAAGTCGCCGGCGTGCGCGTCACCCAGCACAAGGAAACGCCGGGCCTGGGCGATTACGTCGAGGTTAAGAAGGACAAGAACAAAGCCCGGCCGTGGATTACGCAATTCACCGGGATGTCGCTGGCCGAGGTCACCGACAAGGAATGGAAGGTCAGGAAGGATGGCGGCCGCCTCGATTACTACGCCGGAGCGACCGTTACCCCGCGCGCCGTGGCCAAGGCCGTTTTGAAAGCGGCAAAGTGGGCCGAAGCCAACCGTGACCGCCTGTTCGCCGAAGGAGCCGCCAAATGATCACGCGTGACGAATTCAAGACCATCGCCGGCAACGGCATCTGGAAGCAGAACACCTCCATCGTCCAGATTCTCGGCCTGTGTCCGCTGCTCGCGGTGACCACCAACGCGGTCAACGGCATCATGCTGTCGCTGGCGACGATCCTGGTCATGGCGATCTCCAACCTCGCTGTCGCCTCGCTGCGTAATTTCATCCCACATGAAATCCGCATTCCCGTCTTCATCCTGATCGTTGCGGCGCTGGTCACCGTCGTCGACCTGCTGTTCAACGCCAACCTGCACGAACTCTATCTGGTGCTCGGCATCTTCATTCCGCTGATCGTCACCAACTGCATCGTGCTCGCCCGCGTCGAAGCGTTCGCCAACAAGAATCCGCCGCTGCAATCAACCTTCGACGGCATTTTCATGGGCGTCGGCATGTTGTGGACTTTGGCCCTGCTCGGCGCCATGCGCGAGTTCCTCGGCAATGGCACCATTCTCGGCGGCATCGACATGGTCTTCTCCGGCCTGCAGCCGATCCAGGTACTGCCGGAAAGCTATCCCGGCTTCCTGCTCGCCCTGCTGCCGCCCGGCGCCTTCATCCTGCTCGGCTGCATGATCGCCTGGAAAAACTGGATGGAAGCCCGCGCCGCCAAGCGTGCCAAGCTCAAGCCGCCGGCCCCGGTAGCCACGGCTGGCTGCCACTGATCGAGCCAAACAGCCCACGGCGGGCCTGAGGAAAACGCCCGCATGCGTATTGAAACCATCCGCCAGTCCATGCACGCCGCCGGCGCCAAGGACTGCCATGTCGACCGCGTGCTGCGCGCCTGGGTCCAGGCCAAGCCGCTCGATTCCGGCGCCCGCCGTCATCAGCCCGAAAACTACCTGCCGCTAGCCCTGCGCACGGCGCTCCCCGCCCTGCAGGAAAAATTGTCCTCACTGGCCCGGGTGCGCTCGGAACATCCGGGGGAAGATGGTTCATCGCGCCTGCTGGTCGAACTGGCTGACGGCCAGATGGTGGAAAGCGTGCTTTTGCCGCGCGATGGGCTGTGCGTATCGACCCAGATTGGCTGTGCGGTTGGCTGCACCTTCTGCATGACCGGCCGCGATGGGCTGCTCCGCCAGGTCAGCAGCGCCGAAATGGTCGCCCAGGTCATCCTCGGTCGCGCCAGGCGCAAGGTGAGCCGCGTCGTTTTCATGGGCATGGGCGAGCCGTCGCACAACATGGACAACGTGCTGGAGGCGATCGATACGCTCGGCACCTACGGCGGCATCGGCCACAAGAACCTGGTCTTTTCAACGGTCGGCGACCGCCGGGTTTTCGAACGTTTGCCCAAAGAGCGCGTCGTTCCGGCCCTGGCCATTTCGCTGCACTCGACCCGGGCCGAACTGCGGGCCGAACTGCTGCCCAAGGCCGCGGCCATCGATCCGGCCGAGCTGGTCGAACTGGCCGAGCATTACGCGCGAACGACCGGTTACCCGATCCAGTACCAATGGACGCTGATCGACGGCGTCAACGACGGCATGGCAGAAATGGACAGCATCGTCCGCCTGCTGAGCGGCAAGTACGCGATCATGAATCTGATCCCCTACAACGAGACGGCAGCGCTGGACTATCGCCGTCCGCCGCTGGAGCGCGTCACGGCACTGACCAAATACCTGCACGCCAAGGGAATCCGGGCGACGGTGCGCAACTCGGCCGGCCAGGATGTCGATGGTGGTTGTGGCCAACTACGGGCCCGCAGCCTGGAGGCGGCCGGCGCCACCGGAACTCGGAAAGTCTCGCTGCAGCGCCTGAAAACCGGCGCCCGATCAGCCGGGTAAGTCAGCCATGACGACGCAGTTCTTGCCCCGTTCCTTGGCCAGATAGCACGCTTCGTCAGCCCGCCGGACCAGCGATGCCTCATCATCACCGGCCATGCATTCAGCCACCCCGATACTGACCGTACAGCGAATCGCCGCCCCGGACGGAACAAGTGTTTCGGTGCTGGCAAACAGCCCGCGCAAACGCTCGGCCATCGCTGAAGCAGCCTGGACACCGCTTTCCGGCAACAGAACGACGAATTCCTCGCCCCCGTAGCGGAAGGCAAAATCCGACCGGCGCAGACATTGCCGGATAGCCATGGCCAAGGTTTGCAATACCTTGTCTCCTCCCAGATGGCCATGCTGGTCATTGACCGACTTGAAGTTATCGCAGTCGAGCACCAGCAGCGACAGCGGTCGGCCATAACGCGCCGTCCGTTCCAGTTCGCTGAGGAGTTGTTCGTGCAGATGGCGCGAGTTGAAGAGTCCGGTCAGCGAGTCGGTCTGGCTCAGGGAGCGATAGCGCTCTTCGCTTTCGCGCAAGGCTTCTTCGGCCCGTCGGCGCTCGGTCACATCCTGCAGGGTTTCAATAGCCCCGATCACCTGCCCCGTACCGTTGCGCAGTGGTGCCGCAGTGAAAAATAGCCAGCGTCCGCTCTCCCCGAAATGCGGGAAGAAGTCTTCCGCCTCGTAGCCGCCGGGGATCAGCAACGATGGCCGAAAGCGCCCGTGATACAAGCGATCGACAGCATTCTCACTGGCGTCGTCGATGATCAGATCAGCCATGATCGGGCGCTTCGAGGCGTAGAAGCTTTTCCACTGCTTGCCGGTACCGATGACATCCTTGGCCAAGGTTCCCGTTAGGACCTCGCAAGCCCGGTTCCAGTGCGTGACCCGATGCTGCGCATCAATGACCAGCGTTGCCACCGAAGAGCCATCGACAATTTGCGCCAGATACGCCTCTTTCTCGCGCAATGCCGCTTCGGCCACGCGCCGCTCGGTGACGTCCTGCAGGGTTTCGATGGCCCCGATGATTTCACCGTCGGCGTTGCGGATTGCTGCGGCCGTAAAGAACAGCCAGCGCCCGCCCTGTCCGAAGGCCGGGAAAAAATCCTCCGCCTCGAAAGCGTCGGGAATTAGGGCCGAACGCCCGGATTTGCCGTCATAGTAATTTTCGACCTCGGCATCGACGACGCCATCGACCACCAGATCGGCAAGAATCGGGCGGGCCGAGTCGTAAAAGGCGCGCCACTGTTCGGATCGGCCAATCATGTCCTCGGCCGTTACCCCGGTCAGCACGGCACAGGCCCGATTCCAGTGCGTCACCTTATGTTCGGCATCGATGACAATGGTCGCCACCGGATTACCTTCGACCAAGTGCGTCAGGGCAATGCAATTGCCTTCTGTTGTCTGCGGCATGGGGACCCCGCCTTCTCTGTCAGGTAGAATTTTGTTTTTTGCAATATCGCGTATTCAACGGCACCTGACAATCCATCTTTCTGCGTACTCCGTGAAAAAAGCCCACATCGAACAGTTTTACAGCCGCCTGCGCGACGCCAATCCTGCGCCGACGACAGAACTGCACTACGCCACACCATTTCAGTTGCTGATCGCCGTCATTCTGTCGGCCCAGGCCACCGATGTCGGCGTCAACAAGGCAACGTTGCGGCTGTTTCCAGTGGCGCCGACACCGGAAACCATGCTGGCCCTGGGTGAAGAAGGATTGACCGAATACATCAAGACCATCGGCCTGTTCCGGACCAAGGCAAAAAACGTCATTGCCACCTGCCGCATGCTGGTCGAGCTGCACGGCGGCGAAGTTCCCGAAGACCGGGAATCGCTCGAAGCCCTGCCCGGCGTCGGCCGCAAAACGGCCAACGTCGTGCTCAACACGGCGTTCGGCCAGCCGACCATCGCGGTCGACACGCATATCTTCCGCCTCGGCAACCGCACCGGCCTGGCCCCGGGCAAGACTGTCGAAGAAGTGGAAAAGAAACTGCTGAAGGTCACGCCAGAGGCTTTCAAGAAGGATGCCCATCACTGGCTGATCCTGCATGGGCGCTACATCTGCAAGGCCCGCAAGCCCGAATGCAGCCGCTGCGTCGTTGTCGATCTCTGCACATTCCGGGGCAAGACCGTATGAAAGTCGGGACCGGCCTGATCAGCGGACAACGCCCGACACCCGAGCTGGCGCATGAAGCCGTCCAGGCCGCACTGGGCGCAGCCGGCCTGGAGCGCGCCGACAATGTCATTCTTCTGCTCAGCCGCGACTTTCTCCGCAACCCGCAACCCGCAGTTCTTGCTGCGGCACGCGCTGCCGGTTGCCTTACGGTCTGCGGCTGCACGACCAGCGGCCTGTTCACCGAGCGCGGCTGGCAACTGGATCAACCGGCTGCCGCCGCCCTCGTCTATGCCTCACCGGTTGGGGAAACCGCAACGGCCTCACCGACCCTTTCCTTCAGTGGCCACGGCCGCCTGCCTTTCGAATGGCTGGACGACGCCCCCCGTGCCGGCCTGCTCGACGCCGATGCCCTGGCCTGGTCACACGCCCGAACCACCGACAGTGCTTGCGCCGAATTCCGTCTGCCCGGCCTGCGGGCCCATGTTGCGCGGTCCACTGGCTTGCGCCTGCTTGGCGAGCCATTATCCGTCGAAGGCTGCCGCGGCTACGAACTCAGTCGCGTTGGCGGCCATCGGGCCGTCGACAGCCTGTATCGCGCCCTGCCTGCCGAGTTGCGTGAACACCCGCCGCTGCACCAGATCGTCGCCCTGCGCCACCCCGACGAGCCGGGCATTGCCATCCTGTCGGCTGGCGGCGATGGCTCGCTGATGCTGGCCGATACGCTGAGCGATGGCGAGACGATCACCTGGGCCATCCGCCAGCCACTGGCCGCCGAACAGGACATGCGCCAATCGCTGAATATGGCGGTCAGCGCCGGGACAAAACCGGATTTTGCCCTGATGTTCTCGTGCATCGGCCGCGGCCCCTTGTTCTACGGCGACGACGACCGCGACCTGTTGGCTTTTCGCGATACCTTCCCCGACACTCCCCTGCTCGGCGCCTACGGCACCGGCCAGATCATTCCGCTGGGTGGGCAGAACCGCCTGTTCCACAACACCGTACTCACCCTGTTATTCGAAAGCATCCATGTTTAATCCCTCCCGCGAACAAGTCCGCCGCTTCTTCTGCGATGCCTGGAAGAAGCACATCGACCGCCTGCCGCTGGTCGGCGCCGAGGTCACGGCAGCCGACATCGCCGCCCGCCATCCGGAATACCAGGCGATGCTGAGCGATGCCAATGCGGCCGTGGAAAAGGAATGGGTGCCGGAAGGCGGTGAAATGAACCCTTTCCTGCACCTGTCGCTGCACCTGGCCATTCACGAGCAGGTCAGCATCGACCAGCCACCGGGTATCCGCATGGCCTTCGAGCAACTGCGGGCCCGGATGGACCCGCATGCTGCCGAGCATGTGCTGCTCGAATGCCTGGGCGAGACGATCTGGCGTGCCCAGCGCGAAGGCCAGCCGATGGATGCGCTGGCCTACGTCGACGCGGTGCGCCGCAGGTCCGGCCTGATCTGATCAGGCCTGGCCACCGTTATCGGGGAATCTGGTAGCTGTTCTGCGTCATCAGGTCGATGCCGCATTCGATGCCTTCGACCCACTCGATGAAATCGTTGATCGCCTGCTTGCCGACAAAACGCGCCCCATGCTGCGGCACGATCTGCTCGATATCGAGTTGGCGGACCATGTTGGCCCAGAACCGGCAGATCTTGCGCGAGACAATGTAGCGCCGGTGGAAGGGCTCCATGTATTTCACATGGCTGGCAAAATCGGTCACCGGCTGCGCTGCCTGCTCGTGCGTCACCAATGACGTGCCCAGATCGCCGGAAAACAGGATTTTCGAAATCGGATCGTAGAACTGGAAATTACCCTCGGCGTGCATGAAATGGGCCGGCAAGGCCAATATCTGACACTGGCCGAGGCGGATTACTGCGCCCTGATCCGGAATGCCGAGGATGCGGTCGGAGATGTCCTTGCCGGTCGTGAAATGCGGGACAAAACGCGTCCACAGGCTGGAAATCATCACCTTGCAGTGCGAGGCGATGAACCATTTATTGACTGAAGCAATGATGTCCGGGTCCGGATGCGAGGCCAGGATGTAGTCCAGATCCTTTGATGAGAAATGCTTCTGCATGTCCATCAACAAACCCGTGTAGGTCATGTTGCCACCGGGATCGATCAGGGCGCCATGGCCGTGATTGACGACCAGGAATTGGTTGCACTGAACTGCCCCACTCGCCGTATCGTCGACGAGATCGTAGAACGCGTGGACGATGTGGTTACCATCATTGAAAAGCTCAACGGCCATAATGCCCCCAATCGAAGAGGGGGCAATTATCTACACAATGTGTCCGATTGGCTAGTTCTTACGTATTAGTCAATACTAACTATCGTCAGAGGGTGGCGCGACCTTGATGACCTCTTCCAGCGAGGTCTGCCCCTGCGCTACTTTCAGGGCACCGGAAATGCGCAGCGGTCGCATGCCTTCGCGGAAAGCCTGCTCGCGCAGCTTGGGGATTTCGGTCAAAGGCTTGATCAGCCGGCGAATCTCAGGCGAATTGACCAGAATTTCATAGACGCCGACCCGCCCGGTATAACCGGTCATCCGGCATTCCAGACAACCGACCGGCTGCCAGATCTGGGCCGGTTCAGCCGATTTCCAGGGCGCCACCAGCGACCGCCAGGCCGCCCGTTGTTCCTCGGTAGTCGGCGTCGGTTTCTTGCAATGTGGACACAGCGTGCGGACCAGCCGCTGAGCCATGACGCCGAGCAGGGTCGAATTGATCAGATAGGCCGGCACGCCAAGATCGAGCAAGCGAGTGATCGCCGACGGGGCGTCGTTGGTATGCAGTGTCGACAGCACGAGGTGACCGGTCAAGGCTGCCTGGATGGCCATTTCGGCCGTTTCCAGATCGCGGATTTCGCCGATCATCACGATGTCCGGGTCCTGCCGCATCAGGGCGCGCACGCCGTCGGAAAACCCGAGGTCGATGGCGGGGCTGACCTGCATCTGGTTGAACGAGGCCTCGACCATTTCGATCGGGTCTTCAATGGTGCACACATTCACTTCCGCCGTCGCCAGTTGCTTCAGCGTCGTGTACAGCGTCGTCGTCTTGCCCGAACCGGTCGGGCCAGTGACCAGGATGATGCCGTTCGGATTCGCTGTCATCTGCTTCCAGCGCACCTGATCGTCATCCGAAAAACCGAGCGAGCGGAAATCGCGAACCAGCACTTCCGGGTCAAAAATCCGCATGACCAGCTTTTCGCCGAAGGCGGTCGGCAAGGTCGACAAACGCAATTCCACTTCCTGCCCGGATGGCGTCCGCGTCTTGATCCGGCCATCCTGCGGGCGCCGTTTTTCGATCACGTCCATTCGGCCGAGCAGCTTGATGCGGCTGGTCATGGCGTTCATCACCGCCATCGGAATCTGGTAAACCTGATGCAGCACGCCATCGATCCGGAAGCGGACGATACCGAGATCGCGCCGCGGCTCGATATGGATATCGGAAGCCCGCTGGTCGAAAGCGTATTGCCACAGCCAGTCCACGATATGGACGATATGCTGGTCGTTGGCATCGAACTGCTTGTTGGCCTTGCCCAGCTCGACCAGTTGCTCGAAGCTCGACAGCCCGGAAGTTACCTCGCCCTTGGCGGCAGCCTTCTTGACCGACTTGGCGAGGTTGAAAAACTCGACCAGATAACGGCTGATGTCCTCCGGATTCGCCATCACCCGGCGGATTTGCTTGCGCAGGATTTGCTGCAGTTCCTCGACCCATTCGCGCACGAAGGGCTCGGCCGTGGCTATGACGATTTCGCGCGTCGTCACCTGCACCGGCAGGATGCCGAAACGCGCCGCATAAGCGCTGGACATCACCTCGGCGACCCCGGTGAAATCGATCTTCAGCGGGTCGATATGCAGGTAATCAAGACCCACCCGGGCACCCAGCCACTCAGTGAGCGCCTCAAGGCTGAGCAGGCGGGTGGTCGGCTTGGTGGTGCGCCACTTCTGGTCAGCGATGACAATCAGGGGATGAATCTTTCCCCCGTGCAAACGGCGCTCGGTCTTCAGCGAGTCGGCCGCCTCACGGCTAACCAGCTCATCCTCCACCATCCAGTCGAGCACTTCAGTGAGTGCCAGGCGATGTTCGCCTACATTCTTGTCATTCATGCGCGGCAATATAGCATGCAGCACGTAACGATTTGTAAGCCGCACGGCGCCTGTTTGCACTCCTTTACAACTTGCCGGGAACAATTGCCACGAGGCACCTAGAATGAAGCTGTAACCACTCACAAGGAGCCGAAAATGAAAACCCGTCTGATGATGATTGCCACGGCCTTGATGACTACCCTGATCGCCCTGCCAGCCAGCGCCCAGCCCGGGCCGGGCATGGGGGGCATGGGCGGCGGAATGACCGGCATGGGACCGGGCATGGGACCGGGCATGGGCGCTGGCATGGGTCCAGGCATGGCACAGGGGGGCGGTCCGCGCGCCCGCGCGCCGCGTGACTGCAACCAGGCCCCAAACCCGGCCGCCTGCAACGCCCACCGCGAAGCCCGGGCCCAAGCCTTCGAAGCCTGCAAGAACACGGCTGGACCGCAACGCCGGCAATGCATGCAGGACCAACGAAAGAATTTTGACTGCAGCAAATCAGCCAACCCGCAGCAATGTGAGTCGCGCCAGATGACCTACAAGGAATGCCAGGGCCAGACCGGCCCCGCCTTCCGTCAGTGCGTGCAGCAGAAGATGCAGCCCGTCGATTGCAGCAAGGCCCCCAACCAGGCCCGTTGCGAGCAACACCAGAAAGCCCGAGCCGCCTGCAAGGACAAATTCGGCCCGGAGCACAAGGCCTGCCTGCGAGAGCAGTTCGGCGTGAAATAAAGCCAAGGAATGCCGGGATACCGGCATTTCCGGGTAACCGATGGCATCGGGACTATCCACAGATAGTCGCCACACAAAAAAGGAACCACTTCAGGTTCCTTTTTGTTTGAGCAGTTCGGGCACGATGAATAGTCTGGTGTGTGCCCTAAGCGGTCTGATTGTTTTTAAGAAAATGACATCAGACCGCTCACTTTTTGCCTCTAGTATCCTCGGACAAATGGCGCCAGATTTGTCGTTACAAAGTGATTTGGGCGCCACCCTGAAAGTAATTTCTCAATGACAAAATTGTCTATGAATCCAGCAACTGCTCCAGCTATGGGATTTGCCGCATCGAGACCGAGCGTGAGTACATAGCGAATGCTCTTGCTTGGAAGTTTTTCTATCCAGCCTTTCGATGAAATGTCACGCATATAGGTTTGCAGTAAATCTTCATCAGGATTTGTTGCCTTCAACCAATCTTTGAACCTGCTTGCTTTGTCCAACAACTTTAGAAATTCGTCAAAGCTTCGCTCTCCCGAGTCAATCACCTCCGAAAGGCTTGGCGTATCAGGCAATACAACATTAGAAAAATTATGCTGAGAGGATGCATTAAGATGGGCTCTTCGGAGCAGTTCTGCACACTTCACCTGGACAAGCTGTGAGGTTATAGAGGAGGTGACGAAATCACCGCCATAGAACGAAGACAAAACTATATCTGCTCGTGCTTGTATGATGTTTTCAAGCAGCGTCGGTAGTTTTAATGCAGCAATACTTGGATAAATACTTTCACGCCGCTTATTTATGCCGTCGAAATCAATATTCGTAAATATTGAAACAGCATTGGTTTCGGTCTTGAAAACTTCTACCTTAATTCCATCACCCGTGTTGTACCCGCCAGGGGTAACCGCAATAGCAGTCCGTAATGCTTGCTTTAAATAATCGACATCCAAGAAATCACGATAGGCCAGCTCATGTATCCCATCTTTTACAAAATGGTCGCCTGAGAAGCGCCTTATCGGAACTCTCTTAAAAAACTGTTCAGCAAAGCGCTTCGCATTGGATTTAGTCATTATGTTTTTGACTTCCAGCTCAGCTTGCATTCGCTCGTGGGGTGTTCTTAGTTCTCTATCCGGAGTCCCTGCTAATCGAAATGCGACCACACTATGAAATTCGGTAGCACCATACGTCTGTGTCTGCGCACCGAGCATCTCCTCACAATAAACCGCTGATAAATCGTGGCGAGAGACCAGCGAAACGACTCCATTGGCGCCTAATTGCCGAATGAGTCCAAACAGTGTATTTCGGTCAATAATCAGGTGAACCTTCTGATAGTACAGAAGGGCTTCAGCGATGTTGCCTGCTGATATGGGATTTCCATCGTTGGCTTTTCGTAGGGCAACGTGCTCGAACAATTGCAAAGCTCCATCGTGGTATGTTGTTCATTGGCTATGCAAGCTTTACTCAATTCACACGCCATCTCGACTATTCCATTTGAATCATAGCACTGGGTAGGCGTCTGCATTGGACAGTAGCCAAAATGACAGCTCCTGGCCGAACTCCGCCTGATGACAATCGGGAATACAGATCAATAGGCCGTTGCCGTTCGCCAATAGACGACTGGTAAATAGACCTGCGGACAACAAGTTATCTCCGACGCAATGGCCTCAGCAAATCCGATAACCCGTTGTGATCGATCTCCTGCATCAGGGCCAGCAAGCGGCCGATTTCGCCGGGCGGGAAGCCTTCGCGGGCGAACCAGTTGAGGTAATTGCCCGGCAGGTCGGCGATCAGCGTGCCTTTGTGCTTGCCGAAGGGCATGGCGAGGGTAACCAGGCGCTGCAGGTCTTCAGGATTCATGGTCGGCAGTGTTGAGGCGAAGGCGCCATTGTGCCAAAACTCAGCCGAGGACGATCATCCACACGGCCGTGGCCAGCAGCATCAGCGCGAAAGCCACGCGCAGTCGGCGTTCCGGCAGGCGATGGGCGATGCGCACGCCGTAGGAAACAGTCAGTGCGCCGCCCAGGGCGAACAGCACGCCCATCTTCCAGTCGACCAACCCGGCGCTTGAAAAAGTCAGCAAGGCGACGATGGAACTGGGCATCACCAGGGCGATGGCGAAACCTTGCGCCATCGCCTGCGTCTGCCGGAAGAAGGCAACCAGAATGGGCGGCGTGATCATGCCGCCGCCAATGCTGATCAGGCCCTGACAGGTGCCGCCGACCAGCCCGACCAGCGGAATCAGCCGTTCAGGCAACGAGAACGACCAGCGCGAGCGCCCGGCGCGCAGGGACCACAGGCTGTGGATGGCCAGCCAGAGCAGGAAGGCGCCGAAATAGCGGCGCAGCTCGCTGGAGGCCAAACTGCTGGCGTAATGGGCCGTCAAGGCCGTTGCCGTCACCGAACACAGCACGAGCAAAGCGGTACGCAGTTTCGGCAGCGGCTGGCGCTGGGTGTAACGCCACAGGGAAATGCTCAGGTTCGGCACCATCATGACCAGCGCCGTGCCTTGCGCCAGCTTCTGGTCCATGCCGAACAGCCCGGTCATCACCGGAATGGCGATGATGCCGCCGCCAATGCCAAAAATACCGCCGGCCAGCCCCAGGGCAGCACCGATCAGCAAGGGCAAGAGAAGGCTCAGGGCAAGAATCATGGCGGGACTCGGAAGGAATGCCGGGCCATCTTACTGCTTTGCACAACGACGAAAATACCGCTAAATTTACTTGATTCGTTAATCTTAATTACCAATAAACCGATGTCTTCCGAACTCGCTTTCTTCAGCCTGCTCGTCCAGCATGGCAGTCTGGCCCGGGCCGCCCGCGAGCTTGGTTTGACCGGCCCGGCGGTCAGCCGTCGCCTCACTCAACTCGAGCAACGACTCGGCGTTCGCCTGCTGGCCCGCACGACGCGCCGGATGAGCCTGACTCCCGAAGGCGAACTCTATCTGGCCGAAAGCCGCCGCATCCTCAGCGAAATCGAGGCGCTGGAACAAGCCCTGAACCGGACCCGGGCCGAGCCACGCGGCCTGCTGCGCATCCACGCCACCTTCGGCTTTGGCCGCCGGCAACTGGCACCGGCTGTCTCGGAATTTGTCCGCCAGCATCCTGCGGTCGATATCCAGCTCACTTTGAGCGACCAGCCCGTCACACCCGGTGACCAGGGTTTCGACATCGCCATCCGTTTTGGCGAGCCACCGGAGGCGCGCGTCGTGGCCCGCAAGATTGCCTCCAACCAGCGCTACCTGTTTGCCTCGCCGGCCTATATCGCCAGGCGCGGCCAGCCGCTGACGCTGGATGAGCTGGTCGACCATGACTGCATCGTCATCCGCGAAGGGGCCGGCGCCTTTGGCACATGGACACTGTGTGCCGGCAAGCAATGCCGGAACATCAAGGTCGGCGGCAAGTTGAGCAGCAATCACGGTGAAGTCGCCGTCGATTGGGCGCTCGACGGCCATGGCATCCTGCTGCGTTCACTGTGGGATACGGCGGCCGAGCTGCGGGCCGGGCGCCTGGTCCGTGTGCTGCCGGAATGGTCGGGCAGCCCGGCCGACATCTACGCGCTCTATCCGCAGCGCCTGAACCTGTCGGCCAAGGTCCGCGTCTTCCTCGATTTCCTGACCGAGCGCTTCGCCGCTTACCGCAGCGCCACCGACAGCGAGGCCGAACTCCCCTGGTAGCACCGTGTCAGCGGGAAGACCGCCACAGCGGATAAAGCCCGAGCAAGCCAAGCAGCGGCCCGGGCAACAAAAGCCAGGCGATGCTCATGCCCCAGGTGCCGATCCACGCAGTGCCGAGCTGGATCGACAGCATGGTGATGGCGAAACCGATGGAGTTCTGAAAAGCCAGCGCGCTGCCAACGATTTCCGGCGGGCAGGCTTTGGCCGAAAGCGCCGAGAAATGCGGCGAATCGGCCACCACGCTGGCGCCCCAGAGCAGCAGCAAGGCACCCTTGAGCCAGATCGGCCAGTCCGTCGTCAACGGAAACAGGGCGCAGCACAAGGCTGAAACCGCCAATGCTGTGGCCGCCACGCGAGCGCTGCCGATGCGCTGGCTCCACCAGCCACCGAACAGGCAACCGACGGCCCCGATGCCGATGATCGCGAAAGCCAGCCCGGAAAGCTCACGGCTCCCCGGCTCGGCCAGTCCGCTCAGGATGACCAGCGCCGGGGTCAGGGTCCAGAAGGCGTACAACTCCCACTGGTGGCCGAAATAGCCCAGTGCCGAGGCCCGGAATTCGCGCACCGAGAAGGCATAGAACACCCGGCCAAGCCGCAGGGGCGGTGCGCCATGCCGGCGCTTCAGATGGGGGCCGTCACCAAGTCGGGCAATCATGGCGGCAGCAAGCAGCGCCAAGCCGGACGAGATGAGTATCGTCGCCTGCCACGACCAACCAGCCCCGGCCAGCCGGATACCGTGCGGCAGGGCGGTGCCCAGGGTGAGCATGCCGACCAGCTGGGCCAGCGCGGCACCGGCCCGCTCGGGCACCCAGCTGACAACCAGTTTCATGCCCAGCGGGTACACGCCAGCCAGACAGAAACCAACGGCAAAGCGCAGCGGCACCGCCGTGCTCATGCCATCGGCCAGCAAGGCAAAGGCGGCATTGCACAGCGCGCCCAGCACGGCGCAGACGGCGAAGATTCGGCTTGCCGCGAAACGGTCGGCCAACCCGGAAACCGCGAAGCTCAGCGTGCCGAGAATGAAGCCGAGCTGGACCGCGTTGGTCAGCGTGCCGATGTCGGCCGGCACGATACCCCAGGCGCGGATCAGATCGTCGGCGGCGCTGTTGGCCGAGAACCAGAGCGAAGTACCGAACAATTGGGCAATGACGATGACGAGGACGGGATTTTGCATGGGTGAATCGATTTCGAAAATTTCCGCTAGCTTATCGCTGATTGCCGCTGATAACCTTTTGCCTGCCAAAAAGCACCGTGGCTTCCAGTAAAATCGGCGCGCCATGAACAAGCCCGCCACGCCAAACTATCTTGCCGGCTACCCCGCTCATTTGGCGGAATCGGTGCACCGGCTGATCGAACAGGGTCAGCTCGGCACGGTGTTGCGCCAGAAGTACCCTGAAGTGCACCAGATCCGCACCGACAGGGCGCTGTACGACTACGTTCAGGAAATCAAGAACAGCTATCTGCGCAACGCGCCGCAACCGAGCAAGGTGGCCTTCGACGGCAAACTGCAGACCTTGCAGAAGGCACTCGGTATCCACACCCGGATCGCCCGGGTCCAGGGTGGCAAGCTCAAGAGCAAGCGCGAAATCCACGTCGCCAGTATCTTCCGTGAGATGCCACCGGAGTTCCTGCGGATGATCGTCGTTCATGAAATTTCGCACCTGAAGGAACCCGAGCACGACAAGGCGTTCTATCAGCTGTGTCAGCACATGGAGGCCAATTATTTCCAGCTCGAATTCGACCTGCGTGCCTACCTTTGCCATCTGGCGGCCGGTGGCCAGCCGTTGTGGGCGGCCGAGGTTTCGGTGGGGTGACTTGCGCACCCCAGGAGTGCTTTCTGCGGGGCGCGGTCAACCGGAAAAAATGACCAAAATTGAAATCGTCTGCGACCCAACGGAGTAGAAAAATATGCGTCCAAGCCTGACCCGATTGCTGCCGATCGCCCTTTTGCTATTGCTCGGCGGCTGCATGTCGCGCGGCATTCCGCAGGCCAGCGGCAACGGCGAACAGCCGGCAGCCCGCGCCGTGCTGCAGAAATCGGCCGAAGCGCACGGCCTGACTGCTTTTCGGCAGATCGACGACCTCAGCGTCAGCTACGCCGGCGAGTGGTACGGACTGGTGGCCAAAATCCAGCCGACGCTGATTGATGCCGATTTTCGTCAGGGCTCGCAGGAGCGGATGATTTTCAAGGGCGGACCGCTGATCGCTCAGCACCACCTTGGCCCGCAGGGCAGCAAGCAGGTCATCCGCCGCGCCAGAGATGTGCAGGTTTTCTACAACGATGTCCCGGCCAGCGACAAAGAGGTGCTGGCTGCCGTCGCGCTGGTTGCCGATGGCTACCGGATGTTCCTGACCGGGCCGTTCTATTTTCTTGATGGCAACCTGAGTCTGGAAGTGGGCGACGACGAAAGCGTCGAAGGTCGCCCGTGCACGACGCTGATCGCCGTCCGTCGGCCCGGGCACGGACTGTCGGCCGAAGACCGCTACCTGCTGTTCATCGACCGCGAAAACCATCTGCTGCGCCGCGTCCGTTTCACGATGGAAGGCCTGGAATCGACGCAAGGCGCCATTGCCGAGGTCGACTTCTTCGACCACCAGGAGATCGCCGGCGTCACATGGCCGACCCGTTTTTACGAGCGCCTGCGCAAACCGATCCCCAGCCTTCCGGTGCATGACTGGCGGCTGACCGGGCTGGAGGTGAATCGCGGGCTGAACGAGGCGGATATTTCGGGAGCCAATTTCTCCAGCAAGGCCGCCGAGCCGGCCCGGCCAATCAAATAGGAATTCATGAGCCAACTTACTGAACTGCACGTCGATATCGACGCCCGGGTGGCGAGCATCCGGAAGAACAATCCTGACTGGCTGTGCGGCAAGGGCTGCGATAGCTGCTGCAAGCGGCTGGCCGAGGTGCCGCAACTGACTGCTGCCGAGTGGGATTTGCTGCGCGAAGGCCTGTCCGGGCTGGCGCCGGATCACCTGCAGGCGATCAGCCGCGAGATCACCGTCGTGGCCAACTCAACGGCCCGCCCCGTCATCTGTCCGCTGCTCGACCGCACCACCGGCGCTTGCCCGGTCTATCTGCACCGCCCGGTCGCCTGTCGCACTTACGGCTTTTACATGCAGCGCGACCTCGGGCTGTTTTGCGCTGACATCGAAAAACAGGTGGCTGATGGCGCCCTGCCGGACGTGGTCTGGGGCAACCACGATGCCATCGATCACCGGCTGGCCGGCTTGGGCCAAAGCCGGCCACTGACCGAGTGGTTTGCCGATTGGCGGTGCTAAGCCCCGCCAATCGGGCGTCAAGGCCATCAGCCTACAAGGTTTCGATCCCGGCCCGAATTTCCTCCGCCCTGCCCTGCGCGGCGATCAAGGCCTCCGGGCTCATCTTGGCGAGCTGGCGATAGACCATGCCCAACCTCGGGTTGGCCGACAGCCGTTCGCCATTGCGGGCGAAAAAATCCCAGTACAGCGCATTGAACGGGCAGGCCCGCTCGCCGATCCGCGCCTTTTTGTCGTAATGGCAGCCCTTGCAGTAATCGCTCATGCGGTCGATGTAGGCGGCGCTCGACACGTAGGGCTTGGTGGCCAGCCTGCCGCCATCGGCGAACTGGCTCATGCCGACGGTGTTGGGTAGCTCGACCCACTCGAAGGCGTCGATATAAACACCGAGATACCAGCCATGCACCGCTGCCGGATTCAGCCCGGCGAGCAGCGCGAAGTTGCCGATGACCATCAGGCGCTGAATGTGGTGGGCATAGGCGTGTTCCAGCGACTGGCCGATGGCGTGGGCCATGCAGCGCATTTTCGTTTCGCCGGTCCAGAACCATGACGGCAGAGGCCGCTGGTGAGCGAAGTAGTTCTGCGCGTCGTAGCCGGGCATGTTGGCCCAATAGATTCCGCGCACATATTCGCGCCAGCCGAGAATCTGCCGGATGAAACCTTCCGCCGCGGCCAGCGGCACGCGCCCCGTTTCATATGCCGCGGCGGCCTTGGCGACTACCTCGCGCGGACTGAGCATCTTGGTGTTCAACGCGAAGGAGAGCAGCGAGTGGAAAAGCCGCCAGGCGCGAACCGTCAGCGCATCCTGAAAATCGCCGAAATGCGGCAGCGCTTCGTCGATGAAATCGTCGAGTTGCAGCAAGGCTTCGGCCCGGTTCAGCGGCCAACGAAAATGCTGCGCACTCGGTTCGCCAAAGCTAGCCACACCGGCCTGCTGGATGCTCTGCCAGAGCGCCGAATGATCATGCTCGCCACGCCAATCGGCCGGTTCGCGCGGCAGGCCGGGCCAGGGCTTGCGGTTGTCGTGATCGAAATTCCACTGGCCGCCCAGCGGCTTGCCGTGGCCAGCCATCAGCACGCCGTGGCGCATCCGCATCTGGCGGTAGAAGTGCTCCATCAGCCATTGCTTGCGTTCGGCAAAAAGCTGCGCAGCCTCGTCGCGCCGGGTGTAGAAATGTTCGCTATCGACCATCCGGCCGGGGATGGCGAGTTGGCTGACGTACTCGGCCAGCTGCCGGTCAAGCCGCCATTCGTCGGGCGCCTGGTACTCGAAGGCGCGGGCCGAATAGTGGGCGATCAGCGCATCCAGATTGGCCGGCAGCGATTGGCGGTTAGCCGGGTCGTCAATGGCCAGGTAATGCACGCGATGGCCAGCCTGCTCCAGTTGCCGCGCGAAGTCGCGCATGGCGGCGAAGATGGCGATGATTTTCTGGGCGTGGTGAAGGACGTAATCGGTTTCCTGACGGACTTCCATCAATACGTAAACCACATCCTCATCGGGCCGCGAAAACCAGCTGTGTTCCGGGTTGAGCTGGTCGCCAAGGATCAGGCGCAGCGTGGTCATGCTTTTCCCTTTCGACTACGCCGGCAGCGTTCGGAGCAATACTTCACCTCGTCCCAGACAGCGGCCCATTTTTTGCGCCAAAGATACGGGCGGTCGCAGACGAGGCAGGTCTTGCTCGGCAGATCGGCTTTTTTCGGGGCGCGCATTCAGGGCGTATTCAATTCGTATCGGCTCGCTTCTGCTCGACCCAGATCAGCTTGTCAGTGGCAAAGCCCAGCGCCTTGGCCTGACTGACCAATTGCTCGCGAACCTCGGCCGGCAGCGTCTTGTCGCGGGCAAGAATCCACAAATAATCGCGATCCGGCCCGGCAACGAGCGACCAGCGATAGTTCTGCTGATCGAGCGCAATCACGTGATAACCCCCGTAGAACGGCCCGAAGAACGACACCTTGAGCGAAGCAGTCTGGCTGTCACCGATGAACAGGGCGCGGCCGATGGCTTCCTTCCACGATTGCTTCTGGGTGTCGTAGCCCCGGTTGATGACCTTGACGCTGCCGTCGTCCTGCAACTGGTAGGTGGCATTGACGTCGCTCATCCCACGCTCGAAAGAGTGGTCGAGCCGGGCGATTTCGTACCACTGCCCGAGATAGCGATTGAGATCGAAGGAGGTGACCGGACGCAGGCCTTCGGGCGGGGCCGTCGAACAGGCAGCCAGCGTCAGGGCGAAAAACAGGGCGAGGATGGCAGAGCGAATGGGCGACATGAGCAGGCTTTCGGAAGGCATTTCAGAAAAAGTCGGAACGGCACCGACTTTATTTTGTCCTAGACAAATATTGAACAGAGTCGCAATAATAAGCTAATTCACCGTTAAACCTGCCAATTAATCGCTTTGGTTCAGGACAAAACAAGCCATACAAGGAGCGCACATGAGCAAGATCGCACTGGTCACCGGTGCCGCCGGCGGCGTCGGACGTGCCGTGGTGGCACGACTTGCCGCCGAGGGCTGGCAACTGATCGTTGCCAGCCGCCAGGCCGACCACCTGACGGCAGCCTTCGGCGACCAGCACCTGCAAGTAACTGCCGATTGTTCGACGGTGGCCGGCGCCCGGCAGATTGTCCAGGCGGCCAAGGATCATGGGATGCTGCCTACCGCGCTGGCCCATTGCGTCGGCAATATTCGCCTTGGCGCCTTGCACCGCATGAGCGAGGTTGATTTAAATGACTGCCTCAACGCCAATCTGATCAGCGCCTTCCACACCCTGGCCGCCTTCGTCGGCGCCCTGCGCGAGGCTCGCAGCCCCGGTGCCGCCGTGCTGGTTTCCTCCGCCGCGGCGCGCATCGGCACGCCCAACCACGAGGCCGTCGCTGCCGCCAAAGCCGGGCTGGAAGGCCTGGTCCGTGGCGCCGCCGCCAGCTATGCTGCCAATGGCATCCGCATCAACGCCGTGGCGCCCGGCATTATGGAAACGCCTGCCTCGGTCGCGGTCATCGCCAGCCCGGCCGCCCGTGAAGGCGCCGCCCGGCAATACCCGCTGCCCGGCATCGGCTCGCCGAATGAACTGGCCGAGCTGATGGTCTGGCTGCTTTCGGACTCGGCTGCCCGCGTCACCGGGCAGGTCTGGTCGCTCGACGGCGGCTTCTCCAGCATCCGCCCCTTGGTCAAGTGAGATCCATCATGATTGACGAAAAACCGCTCGCGCTGCCCCGTACCGTCGCCTGGCTCGGCTACGGCGGCCTGCTCCCCTTTGTGTTGCTGGCCCCGGCCAGCCTGCTCGACCACCACCATGGCGCGGTGTGGAGCGACGCGCTGGTTGCCTACGGCGCGATCATCCTGAGTTTTATCGGTGCGCTGCATTGGGGGCTGGCGATGACGCTGCCCGAATTGAGCGAACGCCAGCGCTCGGCGTGGTTTGCCTGGAGCGTCGTGCCGGCCCTGATCGCCTGGCCGGCCGTCCTGTTCTCGCCCATTGTCGCCGTGCCGCTGCTTGTCTTCGGCTTCATTGCCCACTACCTGCAAGACCGGCGGTTGGCCCGCCAGGCAAACTTGCCGGACTGGTATCTGCCGCTGCGCTTGCGCCTGAGTAGCGTCGCCGTCATCTGTTTGGTGGCCAGTGTTTTTGCCAGCTGTGTTTAACTACGGAAAATACCCGGAGGTCACGCCATGAATCTGTTCAACCGCCTACCCGGCTTCCCCCGCACGCCGGCCGGGAAAGAACGCCTCGTCCTCCGTCTGCTGCCCCGGGTCTTTCTGTTCGGCACCCTGCTGCTGGCCGTTCCCTCGCTGTTGGCGCGGCTGATCGCCAGCCCGGAAAACGAGCTGGCCGTGACCACGACCGACATCTACGTGATCAGCCTGGTCATCCTGCACTGGACGGTTGTTTTCACGGTGGGCATTGCCTCCTTCATCGTCATGATGATGAAAGGCCCGGCCTATGTCGCCGACGCCTATCCGCTGCAGGAGGCGGAAGCGTTGGATGCGCCGCCAAAATGGAAATCAAATGGGAAACCGCATGGCCGATGAGCCGGTAACGAAGTCATCAGCCGTCCCCGGCGGCCGCTGGTCGCGCCTGGCCCGGTTGGGTTCGCTGGCCGGCGGCGTGGCCGGCAACATGCTGGCCGAGGGCGCCCGGCAGTTTGTCCAGGGCAAGCGGCCGCAAATGCATCAACTGCTGCTGACACCGGCCAACGCCCGCCGGGTGGCCGATCAACTGGCGCAGCTGCGTGGCGCGGCCATGAAGGTCGGACAATTGCTGTCGATGGATGCCGGCGAACTGTTGCCGCCGGAACTGGCAGAAATCCTCTCGCGGCTGCGCGCCGAAGCCATCCCGATGCCGATGAGCCAAGTGGTCAGCGCGCTCAACAGCAACTGGGGCGAGGGGTGGGATCGCCATTTCGAGCAGTTCTCCTTCACACCGATGGCGGCAGCCTCGATCGGCCAGGTGCATTTCGGGCAACGCAAGGATGGACGAAAAGTCGCCGTCAAAATCCAGTACCCCGGCATCCGGCGCAGTATCGACAGTGATGTCGACAATGTCGCCACCCTGCTCCGCGTTTCCGGCCTGCTGCCCAAGTCGCTGGACATCAAGCCGCTGCTCGATGAAGCGAAAAAGCAGTTGCACGACGAGGCCGACTACCGCCGCGAAGGCGCTTGCATGATGCAGTTTTCCAGCCTGCTGGCCGATGCCGACGAGTTCATGGTGCCGGTAATGCACGACGATCTGACGACAGAAAACATCCTGGCCATGACCCGCCTCGACGGCCTTGCGGTGGAGACTTTGAGCCACCTGCCGCAAGCCGAACGCGACCACATCGTCAGCCAGCTTTTCCGCCTGCTGTTTCGTGAAATCTTCGAATTCCGTCTAATCCAGACCGACCCGAATTTTGCCAATTACCGCTACGCCGCCGAATCGCAGCAGCTCATCCTGCTCGACTTCGGCGCCACCCGTGCCTATCCGGTCGCAATGGTCGACAGCTATCGGCAACTGATGCGCTGCGCCATACGCAACGACAGGCCGGGCATGAACGAGGCCGCGGTCGCCATCGGCTATTTCCAGCAGGACATCAAGGAAGGCCAGCGCCAAGCCGTGCTCGACATTTTTGCGCTGGCGTGCGAACCGCTCGGCCACGCCGGCGCCTACGATTTTGGCTGCTCTGACCTCGGCGTCCGCATTCGCGATGCCGGCATGGTGCTCGGCATGGATCGCGACTTCTGGCACACCCCGCCGGCCGACGCGCTGTTTCTGCATCGCAAGCTGGGCGGGCTTTATTTGCTGGCAGCGCGATTGAAAGCCCGCGTCGATATGCAGGAAGTCTCCATGGCAAGCGGTTTGACCCCGCGCGTCACCCAGCCCCAATCCAATTTATCAGCCAGCCATTTCCCAACGGAGTCCCCATGAAAAAGCCACGCCATTCCCGGCAAAGCCTCGCCTTGATCGGCCTGCTTTCGCTCGTGGCACCCAATGCCTTTGCCCAGGCGTTTGATGCCGTTCGCCTGGCCGGCGGCTCTGCAGACAAGGATCGTGGCTCGGTCGGGCTGGCCGTCATTGCCGGCATGGCTTACCAGGGCGCCGACGAACGGCGAACGCTGGTTCTGCCGGGGCTCGACTACCAGTGGCGCAACGGCTGGTTTGCTGGCACCCGAAATGGCATCGGCTACAATTTTGGTCGGACTAGGGAATTGCAGTACGGCTTGCGCATTACCGCTGATTTCGGGCGCGACGAGAGCCGTTCGGATGCGCTGCGCGGCATGGGCGATATCGATCCAAAACCGGAGCTGGGCGCCTTCCTGAACTACTCGCTCGGCAAGGAAATCACCCTGACCTCGTCGCTGCGCTACGGCTCAGGCAATGACAGCGCGGGGATGGTCATCGATCTTGGTGCGGGTTATTCGACAAAGTTGTCGCCGCTATGGCGCCTCGGTTTCGGCGCCAGCATGACGCTGGCCAACGAGGACTACATGCAATCGTATTTTGGCGTTACCGCTGCCCAGTCGGCGTCGAGTGGTTACGCGGCTTACCGCCCGGAATTCGGCTTGCGTGACGTTCGCGCCAACGCTGCGCTGAGCTATCAAATCACGCCGAGCGTGGCAATCCTGACCAGCGTTTCGGTCAGCAGCCTGCAAGGCGATGCCAAGGACAGTCCGCTGACGCGCCAGGCAACATCGGCCACTGGTGTCGTTGCTGTGACGTATGAATTTTAGGTAGCCAACCGAGGGTAGCGACGCCAAGTGACTTCCACGGTGAACCGGAAAAAACGGCCAAAATTGAAATCACGCCAATGGCTGGCGTGATTTCAAAACCGCTCAGTTGGTCAGAATCCGTACCTTGACGGTCTTGCCCTTGACCTTGCCGGCCGCCAGCTTGCGCACCGTGTCCTTGGCGACAGCCCGCGCCACAGCCACGTAGGTACTCTGGTCGGTCACCGTGATCTTGCCGACCTGCTCGCGGGTCAGGCCTGCCTCACCAGCCAGCGCGCCCATGACGTCGCCGGGCCGGATCTTGTCCTTGCGCCCGCCGAGCATGAGCAGCGTGGACATCGGCGGCACGAGCGGCGAGTCGTCGGTGACTTCGACGGTCTTTAGGTCGAGGACGTCGAGCTTGCACTTCATCATCTCGGCGATGGTCGCTACGCGGCGGCGGTCGCCGGAACTGCACAAACTCAGCGCCCAACCCTCTTCATCGCCCCGGCCGGTACGGCCGATACGGTGGATGTGGATTTCCGGGTCGGGCGTCACATCAACGTTGATGACCGCTTCGAGCTGGTCGATATCGAGGCCGCGCGCCGCCACATCGGTCGCCACGAGCACCGAGCAGCTGCGGTTGGCGAACTGGATCAGCACCTGGTCGCGCTCGCGCTGTTCCAGATCGCCGTTCAGCGTCAGCGCATGAATACCGGCGTGGCGCAGGACATTGACCAGATCGCGGCACTGCTGCTTGGTGTTGCAGAAAGCCAGCGTGCTGACCGGGCGGTAATGCTTGAGCAGGCGGACGACGGCGTCGAGGCGCTCCTCATGTTTGACCTCGTAGAAGCGCTGGCGAATCTTGCTTTCTTCGTGCTGCTCAAGAAGTTTTACCTCCTTGGGCTGACGCAAAAACTGCTTGGCCAGCTGGGCGATACCGTCAGGATAGGTCGCCGAGAACAGCAGCGTCTGGCGCTGCGCCGGGCAACGCTTGGCAACGTAGGCGATGTCGTCGTGGAAACCCATGTCGAGCATGCGGTCGGCTTCGTCGAGGACCAGCGTGTTCAGCTCGTCGAGCTTGAGATAGCCGCGCTCCATGTGATCCATGATGCGACCTGGCGTGCCGACAACGATATGCACGCCTTTTTCGAGACTGTTGGCCTGGTTGCGCAGCGTCGAGCCGCCGACCAGCGACAGCACCTTGATGTTCTCTTCGAAACGGGCCAGCCGCCGGATTTCCTGCGTCACCTGATCGGCCAGTTCGCGCGTCGGGCACAGCACCATGGCCTGCACGGCAAAACGACTGGTATTCAGGCGATTGAGCAGCGCCAAGCCGAAGGCGGCGGTCTTGCCGCTACCGGTCTTGGCCTGGGCAATCAGGTCGTGGCCGGCCAGGGCCAGCGGCAGGCTGGCCGCCTGGATCGGCGTCATGCTCAGGTATTCAAGCTGGGCCAGATTGGCCAGCATGGCCGGCGACAAGGGCAGCGTGTCGAAAGACTGGCTGGCTACGTTAGTTTCGCTCATGCGCCGCTCAAACCTTGCGCTTGCGCGCCGGCATCGGCTTGCGCTGACGCTGGCCCGGCTTGTGAACTTCAGCCTCCGGCTTCGGCTTGGGTACCAGCAGATTCTTGGCCGTCGTCTTCTCGGAAGCGCGATGGGCCAGGATAGCCTTCGTCACATCGGCCGGGTCCACGGTAATGCCAGCATGCTCGCCCTTGACGTTGTAAGCCGAGAGCCTGTCCTTGATGGCAAAAAGACGTTCCGGCGTTTCCGCCTTGCGCGGCAGACCGGTGACGATCGCCTGCGCGGCTTCGGTCAGCACGAAGCCACCGGCCTCTGCCTTGATCAGGCCATGCTTGGCCAGACGGTCGAAGGCCTCGACCAGCTTCGCCTCGTTGGGAATGTTGTTCTGTAGCAGATCGGCCGCCGACACGATTTCGACCAGCTCGGCCGGCCGCCGCTTCGAAGAAAGCGCCGTGGCGAGGATGAGAAGGGAGTCAACGTCGTGGACTGGGTGCATCGGAGTACCTTTGAATATCTGGGGAATGAGAAACGGCGGGGAATCAGCGGGTCAAAGGCCGACGAAAACGGGCAGCCTGAAATCAGTTTCTCGCAAGGCCGCTAGTGTACCCGCTTTGCCTGGGCAAACGACGGCAAACCCGACAGCCGACGCCACGGTCAACCGGAAATTCGTGCCAATTTCCACATGCGAAAAAGCCGCCAGTCCGGCGGCTTTCTCGCAGCTTGGCGCAAGCAGTTTACTTCCCGGAAAGCGCCATCATGAGGTCGTTGATGCGCTTGACGAAACCGGCCGGATCATCGAGCTGGCCACCTTCAGCCAGCGTCGCCTGTTCGAAGAGCAGCGCCGCCCAGTCGTCGAAACGGCTTTCCTCGTATTTCAGGCGCATCACCGCCGGGTGCTGCGGATTGATTTCGAGGATAGGTTTCGCATTCGGCATCGGCTGGCCAGCCGCCTTCATCAGACGAGCCAGGTTGCCGGACGGATCATGCTCGTCAGACACCAGGCAGGACGGCGAATCGGTCAGGCGATAAGTGACGCGGACGTCCTTCACCTTGTCACCAAGCGAGGTTTTCACCTTCTCCAGCAACTCCTTGTACTTGTCGGCTGCCTTTTCGGCTTCCTGCTTTTCGGCTTCATCTTCCAGTTTGCCAAGATCGAGGCCGCCCTTGGCGACGGATTGCAGATGCTTGCCATCAAACTCGGTCAGATGGCCGACGACCCACTCATCGACGCGATCCGAAAGCAGCAGCACTTCGATGCCCTTCTTGCGGAAGATTTCGAGGTGCGGGCTGTTCTTTGCAGCGTTGAAGGTATCGGCCGTAACGAAGTAAATCTTCTCCTGGCCTTCCTTCATGCGGCCGATGTAGTCGGCCAGCGAAACGCTCTGCTCGGGCGTGTCGTTATGCGTCGAAGCGAAACGGATCAGGCCGGCAATCTTCTCCTTGTTGGCATGATCCTCGCCAACGCCTTCCTTGAGCACCGAACCAAAGGCTTCCCAGAACTTGGTGTAGCTCTCCTTGTCGTTCTCAGCCATGTCTTCGAGCATGCCCAGGACCTTGCGCGTACAACCGCTGCGGATACCGTCGATGTCCTTGCTCTGCTGCAGGATTTCACGCGAGACATTGAGCGGCAGATCGGCGGAATCGACCACCCCGCGCACGAAGCGCATGTAAAGCGGCATCAACTGCTCAGCATCGTCCATGATGAAAACGCGGCGCACATACAGCTTGATGCCGTGGCGTGCATTGCGGTCCCATAGATCAAACGGCGCGCGAGCCGGAATGTAGAGCAGCTGCGTGTATTCCTGCTTGCCCTCGACACGGGCATGCGTCCACGCCAACGGATCCTCGAAATCATGCGCGACGTGCTTGTAGAACTCCTTGTACTGCTCGTCGGTAATGTCGGACTTGGAACGTACCCACAGCGCGTTAGCCTGGTTAACCGTTTCATCTTCATCAGTCACAACCTGCTCACCGTCTTTCCAGTCTTCCTTCTTCATCACGATCGGCAGGGTGATGTGATCGGAGTACTTGCGAATGATCGATTTCAGCTTCCAGCCGCCGAGGAATTCATCCTCACCTTCGCGCAGATGCAAGGTGACATCCGTACCACGGGTGGCTTTTTCGACCATTTCAACCGTGTAATCGCCCTCGCCACCGGATTCCCAGCAAACCGCCTGATTGGCCTCGACACCGGCACGACGAGAAATGACCGTGACCTTGTCGGCAATGATGAACGAGGAATAAAAACCAACGCCAAATTGACCGATCAGGTGCGCATCCTTCGCTTGGTCACCAGTCAGCGCCGAGAAGAACTCCTTGGTCCCGGACTTGGCGATAGTGCCGAGATGCTCGACCGCTTCGTCGCGCGACAAACCGATCCCGTTGTCGGAAATCGTGATCGTACGGGCCGCCTTGTCGAAGGCAATCCGAATCTTTAGATCGCCATCATCGCCGTACAGCGCGCTATTGTTCAGCGCCTCGAAACGCAGCTTGTCACAGGCATCGGAAGCATTCGACACCAGTTCGCGCAGGAAAATCTCCTTGTTGCTGTACAAGGAGTGAATCATCAGTTGCAGCAGTTGCTTTACTTCAGCCTGGAAACCCAGGGTTTCGCGATTCGTATTCGCGGTCGCAGATTCGGACATGCTTGAAACTCCCAATGAAACATTAAGAACGTGGATTGGGAGTTGGGGACGATGCCCCCGAATTCAAGGGGAAGAAAGGGCATCGGTTTTCGATATTTTTTGATTGCTGCAAAGCAAAAACCCCCGTTACCTGATGGTAACGGGGGTCTGCATGGGGAGTCTGGCGTTGACCTACTTTCGCGAGCGGTATGCTCACTATCATTGGCGCGATGCTGTTTCACGGTCCTGTTCGGG
>JAYREA010000015.1:0-87913 GCA_041909135.1 Azonexus sp.
GACCCCTGCTGGTCGAAATCCAGGCCCTGGTCGATACGGCGCACGGCAATCCGCGGCGCCTGACGGTCGGCCTCGATCCGCAACGGCTGGCCATGCTGCTGGCTGTCTTGCATCGGCATGCCGGGATAGTCTGTTTCGATCAGGATGTCTTCGTGAATGCCGTCGGCGGCGTCAAGATTACCGAGCCAGCCGCCGATTTGGCAGTGTTGCTGTCGATTACTTCATCTTTAAAAAACAAACCGTTGCCATCGAAACTTATTGTGTTTGGTGAGGTTGGTCTGGCCGGGGAAATCCGCCCGGCCCCGCGTGGCCAGGAACGGCTGAAGGAGGCCGCCAAGCTTGGTTTCACTCGCGCCCTGATCCCGGAGGCGAATCGCCCGAAGCAGGCGATTCCCGGCATGGAGGTCATTGCAGTCAAACGGGTCGAGGAGGCGGTAGCGCAGATACGCGAGATGGAATAAGCTGGCGGGATACTCCTTTCGGCCTATATGTTCAATCTTTCGCGCTATTTCTCGACGGTCAGTTTCATCCTGATCGTATTGGCAGCGGGCGTCCTTGGCCCCCTATACCAGCGGCTTTCACTGGTCCAGATGCAGAGCCTGGCCGAGAGCCGGAATGTCGCGATGGCGCAGGTCTTTCAAAATTCACTGCAAGCGCCGCTGGCGTCGCTGATCGGTGATGCGGTGGGGCGGGATATTCCGTCTGAACTCTCTGACGACATCCGCCGCCTTCAGGGCAATGTGCTCGACCTGATGCGCGATACTGCGGTGATCAAGGTCAAGGTTTACAACCGCCTGGGGAGCACCATTTTCTCGACCGATTCCCGACAAATCGGTGAGAGTCGACTGCAGAATCCCGGCTTCCGGGCGGCGATCAGCGGTTTGGTCAGCAGTGAATTGATACATCGGAACAGCATTGACACCTTCGAGGGGCAATTGGTCGAAGTCGATGTGCTGTCGAGCTACATCCCGATTGTCGGCAAGGATCATTCGGTCGAGGGCGTTTTCGAGCTTTACCAGAACGTCACGCCTTTCGTCGCCCAGCTGAATCGCAACCTGTGGTGGGTGACGGCTGGCGTGGTGCTGGTCTTTGCCGCACTCTACCTGATGCAATTCCTTGTTGTCCGGCGGGCCCAGGGCATCCTTGAGGATCAGGAAGGGCGCATCAAGGCGGCGCGGGATACCCTGGAAATCCAGGTGGCGGCACGTACCGAAGAGTTGAAGCGGACCAACAGCCAGCTTGAGGGTGAAATTTCCGAGCGGCGGCAGGCGCAAAGCAAACTCAATTATCTGGCCTATCACGACCCGCTGACCGGGCTGGCCAACCGCCGCTGTTTCATCGAACGCCTGGAGGAGAGTCTCAAGGAAACCGCCCATCACGGCGAGCGGCTGGCGGTTCTGTTCATCGACCTTGACCAGTTCAAGCAGGTCAACGATTCCCTGGGCCATGGTGTCGGTGATGAACTGCTGGTTTCGGTGGCGGCGCGACTGTCCGAGCACGTTCGCCTGATCGACATGCTGGCGCGCCTGGGGGGCGATGAATTCATCTGTCTGATGGAGGCGGTTCGCGATGAGGATGAGGTTGAACTACTCGCCCGCGAAATCCTCGGTGCCTTCGAATACCCGTTCAAACTGGGTGACCATGAGTTGTACCTGACAGCCTCGGTCGGCATCAGCCTGTGTCCCGCTGACGGTCATAGCGTGCTCGACCTGATGCGCAATGCCGACACGGCCATGTATCGGGCCAAGATGCTGGGTCGTGGCAATTTCCATTTTTATACGGCCGAAATGACCCGGGAGGCGCAGGAGCGCATCCAGATGGAGAACCTGCTGCGGCGGGCGCTCGACAATGGCGAGCTGTCGGTGCATCTCCAGCCCCAGGTGGAAGCCAGGAGCGCCCGGCTGGTCGGCGCCGAGGCGCTGGTTCGCTGGAACAGCCCTGAACTTGGCCTGGTCATGCCGATGCGCTTTATTCCGCTGGCTGAAGATTCCGGCCTGATTGTCGGTCTGGGCAACTGGGTCTTGCGCGAAACCTGCCGCCAATTCATGCAATGGCGGATGAGCGGTTTCGAATTGCCGCAAGTGTCGGTCAATCTGTCGGTCAAGCAACTGGAGCGCCCCGAGTTCATCGATGTGCTGGGCGAAATACTCGACGAAACCGGCATGGACCCGAGTCACCTGAAGCTGGAATTGACCGAATCCGTGGTCATGGCGGTCGGTGATGCCTTCACGCCGCTCGAACGGCTGCGCGATCTGGGGATCAGCTTGGCGCTGGACGATTTTGGTACCGGCTACTCGTCCCTCAGTTACCTGAAGATGCTGCCGGTCCAGCAATTGAAAATTGATCGCTCCTTCGTCGAAGGCATTGGCCGGAATACCGGTGACGAGGCGATCATCCGGACCATCATGGAACTGGCCAGAAGTCTTTGTTTCGAAGTGGTGGCTGAAGGCGTTGAAACCGTTGAGCAAGCCGACTTTCTGGCGGCGCTCGGCTGTGAGCAACTGCAGGGCTATCTCCATGGCAAGGCGGTCGCACCGGCCGAGTTTCGTGCCCGCTGGTCGGTTCGCCCATGATTTCGGCACTTGCCTGGCGTCTGCTTGGCCGGGAATTGCGTTCGGGTGAATTACGCCTGCTTTTCGCCGCACTGGCCGTCGCCGTCGCCGCCGTAACTGCTGTCGGGTTCTTTGCCGACCGTGTTCGTCAGGGCTTGCAACGGGAGGCCCGGCAAATGATGGGCGGCGATCTTGTCCTGATCTCCGATCACCCGCTCCCCGACGCTTACTTGGCCGAAGTCCGCCAGCGCGGCTTGCAACTGGCCGAAACATTGGTCTTTCCGAGCATGGTCATTGGTCAGGGCCAGGCCCAGCTGGCCGACATCAAGGCAGTCAGCAGCACGTATCCATTGCGCGGAAAGCTGGCGGGCAGCCAGCGGGCCGGCGATGGCGGCTTGCCCCTTGAAAACGGCCCTGCGCCGGGCACGGTCTGGCTTGATGAGCGTCTTTCATCAGCACTGAATGCCGCTCCCGGCGATACCGTTGCCGTTGGCAGTCAGCAATTGCGGGTTGGCGCCATCCTGACCCGTGAGCCGGATCGCGGCATCAATTTCTTCAGTCTGGCACCGCGCCTGATGATGCACATCGACGACATTCCGGCGACCGGGCTGGTCCAGTTCGGCGCCCGGGTGCGATACAACCTGCTGGTGGCCGGCGAGGAAAGGTCGATCAAAGCCTATCAGGGCTGGCTCATGCCGCGGCTTTCGCGGGGGGAGCGGCTGGAGGATGCGCGGAATTCCCGGCCGGAAATCCGTAATGCGCTCGACCGGGCCGAACGTTTCCTCGGTCTTGCCACGCTGCTGACGGTCATCCTTTCAGCCGTTGCCGCAGCCATGGCGGCACGCCGCTACATGCAACGCCACCTTGATGCCTGTGCCGTGATGCGCTGCCTGGGCATGACGCACGGACGCCTGCTGCGCTTCCATGCCACGCTCTTCCTCTGGCTGGCAGTGCTGGCCGGCGTGCTGGGCAGCCTGCTCGGTTATGCGGCGCATTTCGTGCTGATCCGCTGGCTGGCCGAATTGCTGGTCATCGACTTGCCTGAGCCGGGCTGGTTGCCCCTGGGCATCGGCTTTGGCGTTGCCGGCGTGCTGCTTTTCGGTTTTGCCTTTCCGCCGCTGCTCCAGTTGGCCAGGGTGCCAACCTTGCGCGTCTTGCGCCGCGAACTCGGGCCGCCGCAACCCTTCCTGCTCGGCGGTTACGCCATTGGCCTTGCCTTGCTTGCCGGGCTGATCATCTGGGTGGCGGGCAATGCCCGGCTGGGTCTGCTCGCGGTCGGCGGTTTTGCTGGTGCGCTGGGCGGTTTCTGGGTTCTCGCCAGATTGTTCATCGCCGCCATTTCCCGCCTGCGCGGCGGGGCCGGATTCGGTTGGCGGCAGGGACTGGCCAGCCTGACACGGCATGCCTCGTCCGGGGCCATTCAGGTCGTCGCCCTGGCCATTGGCCTGATGGCCATGCTGTTGCTGACGGTTATCCGGGGCGAGTTGCTCGACGCCTGGCAGAAATCGCTCCCGCTCGATGCCCCGAATCGTTTCATCATCAATATTCAGCCTGAGCAACGTGAAGCGATTTCAACTGTGCTCAAGGCAAGCGGCATCGAAGCCGAGCTATTGCCCATGATCCGGGGCCGGCTGGTGCAAATTGGCGGCAAGGCAGTCAGTCCGGAAAGCTTCCCGGAAGACGAGCGGGCTCAGCGCCTGATCGAGCGCGAATTCAACCTGTCGTGGCGCAAGGATTTGCCGGCTGGCAATCAGGTTGTCACCGGCCAGTGGTTCAAAGCGGAACAGGCCGGGCAGGGCGTGGCGTCGGTCGAGGAGGGGCTGGCTAAAACGCTGGGGATACGGCTTGGCGATGAACTGGTCTTCATGATCGCCGGGACCGAAAAACGCCTGCAGGTCAGCAGTTTGCGCAAGCTGGCCTGGGATTCGATGCGGGTCAATTTCTTCGTCATGGCGCCACCGGGGGTGATTGAAGATGCACCCGCCAGCTACATCACCAGTTTCTACCTGCCGCCCGGCCAGGCCGAGATCGGCTCTGAACTGGTCAAACGTTTTCCCAACCTGACGCTGATCGATGTTGCGGCCATCGTCCAGCAGTTGCAGTCGGTGATCGGCCAGGTCGCCGGTGCGGTGCAATTCGTTTTCGTCTTTGCGCTGCTGGCTGGCGGCATCGTGCTTTATTCGGCCTTGCTGACCGCTTTCGATGAACGTCGTTACGAATTGGCGGTGATGCGCGCGCTTGGGGCCCAGCGCCAGCAACTGGCGCAGGCCATGGTACTCGAGCTGGCGGTCATCGGTGGCATGGCCGGCCTGTTTGCGGCCATCGGAGCCATGTTGCTCGGGCGACTTGTCAGCGCGCAGGTATTCGAGCTGGAGCTGGGGTTCGGCTATGGCTTGCTGCCGATGACGGTGCTTGGCGGTACGCTGGTTTCGACGGCGATAGGCTGGCTGGCTATCCGGCGCCTGGTGCGCACGCCCCCCTTGCTGGCACTACGCAACGCCGCCTAAAGATCGATTTCGATCCGGTTGCTGTCGTTCTGTCGCTGGTAGCGAATCGCCCTGCACATGCCCCGGATCAACGTGATGCCCAGGCCACCGATTTCTGCGTCCGATGCCGATTTTTGTGGTGTTGTCGTCGGGTCGAAGGCCGGGGCATTGTCCTCGTAGCAAAGACGCAGCACATCGCCACGCCGGCTCAAGCTCAGGCGGACCGAAGCGTCGTTTTCACCGTGGTAGCCATGGGTAATGGTGTTGGTGAACAACTCCTCCGCCAGCAATTGCAGGCGCCAGCCATCGTCGGCCGGAATGCCGAGCCGGTCAGCGTGTTCAGCGAGCGTGCCCAGCAATTTGGGCAATTCGGAAAAGCGCGCGCTGACAGAAATGTCCGTAAAATATTCAGCCATTGAATCTATTGGGTATTGCGCATGATTAAAGCACATTGGGTGGCCGTCTGTATGGCTGCGGCCGGATTGATTTCCAGCCTTCCTGCACTGGCCGCCGAGCAGGCGGGCATGATCAAGGTCAGCAAGGGCCTGGTCAGCATCGAGCGCGACGGGAAAAAACTCGTTGCCGAAGTCGGTATGCCGATCTTGGTGGCCGACCGTGTCCGTACCGCGGCTGATAGTTCGGTAGGCGTCACGCTACGCGACAACACGCTGCTCTCGGCCGGCCCGAATTCGCTGATCGTCATCGATAAATTTATTTTCGATAACACCACCCAGGACGGCAACATGGCAGTCAGCATTCGCAAGGGAACACTCGCCGTGGCTTCCGGAAAGATCGCCAAACGGACGCCGGAATCGGTTGATTTCCATACGCCCACTTCAGTGCTCGGCGTTCGTGGCACGGAGTTCGTTATCGAAGTCGAGGGAGAGCGCGATGAATAAGCCTCTTCTCTCATTTGCGCTGGTCGGGTGTCTGGCCTTTGCGGGCTGTACGACTGAGCGTGTCGTCCTGTTGCCATCGGCCGACGGTAGCCAGAGCGCCGTGGTGATCCGCGATGCAAGCGGCGAAGTGCTGTTGAACCAGCCCTATGCGGCGACCAAGCGGCACCTGGCTGCGAATGCCGGCTATCAATCGTCGCCGGCTGAGGTCAAGGAGCGCTTTGGCGACGCGCTGGCTGCCCAGCCAGCCCGTCCACAAAGCTATGTGCTTTATTTCGAAGCCGGCGGTAACGTCCTGACCCCGGAGTCACAGGCCGCGCTGGCCAATATTCGCAAGGAAATCGCCGAGCGTGCCGCCTCCGAAGTGATGGTCATCGGCCATACCGACCGTGTCGGCAATGTCGAGGGCAATGACAAGCTGTCGCTGAAACGGGCCGAAGGACTGCGCGACCTGCTGATCGAGTCCGGTATTCCGGCCGGGAAGATGGAAGTGGTTGGTCGCGGTGAGCGCGACCCGCTGGTGCAGACGGCCGATGAGGTCGACGAGCCGAAGAACCGGCGTGTCGAAATCAGTGTGCGCTAGGTCCATTCCAGCGCATTAGCAGCAGGGTCAGGTCATCGGCCGGTGGATGACCTGCCTCGAAGCGCCGGACCGTGTCGCGCAGTGCTGCAATGGCCAGTTGAAGATCGGTCGTCTGGATCGCCCCGATGCTGGCCAGCAGGCGGTCGCCGCCGAACATTTCGCTGTCGTTCATGGCTTCGGTCACGCCGTCGGTGAACAGGCAGAGCAGATCGCCGGCTTGCAGTTGCACCGTGGCGGCAAGGTAGGGGTAATCGCCAGCGGCACACAGCGGCGGCCCCGAAATGTCGGCAGTATCGATGTGCAGCAAACGGCCATTGCGCTGCACGATGGGAGCATCATGGCCGGCGCAGGCATATTCCATGTTGCCGGTCGTGACGTCGAGAACGCCGACGAAAGCCGTGACAAACAGGTATTCCGGATTATCCCGGTTCAGTTCGCTTTCGATGTCGCGCAGCGCCAGTCCGAGGTCATTCTGGCGCCGGGTCAGCGTGCCGGTCAGGGTCTTCGAGATCGCCATGAACAGGCTGGCCGGCACGCCTTTGCCGGAGACATCGCCGATTGCCAGGCAGAGCCGGCGTTCGTCGAGCATGAAGCAGTCGTAGTAGTCACCACCCACCGCCTGGGCCGGTTCGAGCAGGGCGGCGACTGAAAATCGGTTTTCTCCGGCATATGTTTTTGCGGGGTCTGGCAACAGGCCCATCTGAATCCGTCTGGCGGCATCCAGTTCGCCATTGACCCGGGCCGCCTCTTCCCGGCTTTTCTGCAGCAACTGTTCTGCCTCGCGGCGCTGGGTGTCGGCAGTAATCAAGGTATTGCCAAGCAGCGACATGAAAACCGGGGCGAGCAGCAGCACTTGCGTGGCGCCATCGAACAGCCAACGCCCGGCGTAAAAGCCAAGGTAGCCGCCAGCCATGATGAGGATCGTCAATGTGGCAAAGCATATAACGGCATAGCGTCGCGCCCTGAGTACTGGAATGACAATGATCAGCAGCAGCCCGCCAAGCAGCAGTGAGGCCATTTCCAGTTGCGGCAGCCATTCGGGGCGCTGCAATGCCTGGCCGCTCAACAGACTCTCGATGACCTGGGCGTGGACGTCGATGCCGGGCAGGCTTTCGCCGAGCGGGGTGATGATCCTGTCCTGCAGGCCGGTACTGTTGAAGCCGATGATGACGAAGCGATTGTTGAAGAGTTCCGGCGGATGGATCCCGGCCAGCACATCGGATGCCGACAGGTAGTAGTTGGAACTGGCCCGGCCAAAATGCAGCAGGAGTTCGCCGTTGGCGCTCGTCGGCAGGCGATAGTCGCCAATGCGGATGGCTGTCATGCCATGTTCCCCGCCTTCTGCCGCTACTACGCCGCCGTCGCCCAGCGCCAGGCGAAGCATTTCCAGCGGCAGTGACAGGAAAGGCAGGTCGTTGATGAAGGTCAGCGTTGGCACGCGGCGCAGCACGCCGCGTTCGCTGTTCGACTGCAGGAGGCTTGGGCTGGCGTTGATCAAACCCTCGCCGGCAGCGGCTTTCTCGAGCGTCGGACGGCTGGCCAGGGCGCCAACATAGTGCGGCAGGTGTTGGTCGCGCCTGGTTTCCTGACTGAATACCGGTAGTGGATTGGCCGGCTGCTTCGATCCCGGCAGTATCTTGCTCAGTCCGACCACGGCCAATACGGTCGGCCGGCCGGCAAGCGCGCGGGCCAGTTGCTGGTCGGGGTCGGGGAGTTTGGCCAGTGTCTCGGCTGGCAGGTCAGGAAATTGCGCGGCCAGGATTTCCGGGCTGTAGCGATCACGCTCGGCAAAGACGATATCGATACCCAGCGCCAGCGGATTGCCGGCCTGTATCTTGTCCGCCAACTGCGCGACCAGTTGTCGCGACCACGGCCATTGCCCATGTTTGACCAGGCTCTGGCTATCGATACCGACCACGATCACCGGCTCACTGTCGCGAGCGCGCGGCATCAGCCGCTGGTAGTGGTCGAACTGCGCTTCGCGAACGTTGAGCAGCGGGGTGTTGTCGATGCCATCCAGCACCAGTGCAGCGAGGATCAGCAACAGCAGCGGGAATGCCCGGCCGCGTCCGGCCCGGATCAGGGCAAGGAGCAGTCCGGAGAGTCGTTTCACAGGTCTATGGTCAGCCCGTCGTAGGCGGAAATGATTTCGAGCGGGGCCCGGCTGCCCCGTGTGATCTGCTCTAGCCGACGGGTTTCGGCCACCAGGCGAGAGAGCTGCTTGTCGTCATGCACCGGCTCATGGTGAAACAGCACCAGCCGCTTGGCGCTTGCCGCCTGACAGAGTTCGACGCCGACGATATTGCTCGAATGGCCCCAGTCTGCCTTGACGGAAACAGCTTCGGCCAGCGAGTACATGGCGTCGAAAATGACCAGATCAGCCTTGGCGAAGAACTCGACGAAGGCTTCATGCTCGCCAGGGTTGTCCAGCCGGTGTTCCGAGTCGGTCGAGTAGACCACGGTGTTGGTCAGACTCTCGAAACGGTAGCCATAGGAATCGCCAGCGTGTAACTGCTTTTTCGGCGTGACATTGAGGCCGGCGATATATTGCGGCTTGTCCGGTTCCATTACGTCGAATTCGATGCGGGCGCCAGCCTGGGCGTAATCGACGGGGAAGCTGGGGGCCTGCATTTGTTGACGGATCGACGCCTCCAGTTGCGGGTGACAGCCGTGGACCACGATACGGTTGCCGGGAATGTACATGGGCGCAAAGTACGGAAAGCCCATCAGGTGATCCCAGTGCAGATGGGAAATGAAGATGTGGTAGGTCTGCGGGTTGGGGACGCCATACTTGGCGATTTTTGCCTGTCCGAGCGGGCGGGCGCCACTGCCCATGTCGCAGATGAAATGTTCGGCGCCACCGCCGACGATCTCGACGCAGGATGAATTACCGCCGAAAGTGCCATGAGTGGCGAAGGGCAGGGTATCGACGAATTGATCAAGGGCCTGCCGCGTCTTGAATGACTTGCCGTTGGCTGCCGTCAAGGCTGCGACAATTTTTTCGCGGATATCCCGGTGCGTCAGGGCAACCGGCAGCGACCCGCGCGTACCCCAGAAAACGACCTGGTTCATGCGCCGATAACCTTGCAGGCAGCATCCACGGAAACGTAGCAGGGGACGATCAAATTGAAGCGGCTGATTGCGAATACTTCCTGAACCATCGGTTGCAGGGCGGCAATGGCAAAAATGCCTTTTTGCGCCTTGGAACGGCGGGAGGCCATCATCAGCACGCGTAGTCCGGCGCTGCTGATGTAATCGACGGCAGAGAAATCAAGCAGGAGAGCGGGGCAGCCTTGGGTGCAGCGATCAAGCAAGGGTTCGAGTGCTTTTGTGAACTCTTCGCTCGCATTGTGGTCTATGCGGCCGCTGACGGAAACAATCAGGACACCAGCCTGTTCGCGTGTGGGGAGATTCATTATCGCGTAAGGGTTTCGGGTGCTTTGAAAGTGGCGAGTATGCCATGCCGGCCAGTTCACTCGGGTAAAATATTGCATGGATTCAAATCAGCAAGCCGCGCGTCCGCTCTTCAGCCACCGCAAATTCTGGGCCCACCGCTTCGGTCCGGCCCCTTTCCTTCCCATGTCACGTGCCGAGATGGATGCACTGGGCTGGGATTCCTGCGATGTCATCCTGGTCACCGGGGATGCCTACATCGATCATCCCAGCTTCGGCATGGCGCTGATTGGCCGGCTGCTCGAAGCGCAAGGCTTCCGGGTCGGCATTCTGGTTCAGCCGGACTGGAACTCTGCGGCTGACTTCAAAAAGCTGGGCAAGCCCAACCTGTATTTCGGTGTCACTGCTGGCAATATGGATTCGATGGTCAACCGTTACACGGCTGATCGCAAGATTCGTACGGATGATGCCTATACACCCAATGCCGAGCCGAACAAGCGGCCTGACCGCGCCGTCACCGTCTATGCGCAGCGCTGCCGTGAGGCCTTTCCCGGTACGGCGGTGATTGTTGGCTCGATTGAAGCCAGCCTGCGTCGCATTGCCCACTTCGACTACTGGTCGGATAAAGTGCGGCGCTCGGTGCTGCCAGATTCCAAGGCTGATCTGCTGATTTTCGGCAATGCCGAGCGCGCCATTGTCGAGGTGACGCACCGCATGGCCAAGGGCGAAAAGATTTCCGAAATCCGCGACCTGCGCGGTACCGCCTTCATGGTGTCGCCAAACTGGCTGCCAGCGGAAGACTGGGATGTCATGGATTCGACCGAAGTCGACACCCCGGGGCCGCTGGTCAAGCATGCCGACCCCTACGCCATGGATATGGGCGGCAGTTCAACGCCGGCTGCGGTAAAGCCCGGCGAGCATCCGGTTCGCATCGTCTCGCTGGCCGAGCGGGTGGCTGCCCGCAAGGAGCGCCGGGCCCATACCGTGATTCGCCTGCCGTCCTACGAGCAGGTCAAGGCTGATCCGGTGCTCTATGCGCATGCTTCGCGCACCTTTCACCTTGAGTCCAACCCCGGCAATGCCCGAGCCCTGCGCCAGGCACATGGCGAGCGCGATGTCTGGCTCAATCCGCCCCCGTTCCCGCTGACGACCGAAGAGCTCGACCAGGTCTACGAGCTGCCCTACGCCCGTCGCCCGCACCCAAGTTATGGTGAGGCCAAGATTCCTGCCTGGGAAATGATCCGCTTCTCCGTCAACATCATGCGCGGCTGCTTCGGCGGCTGTACCTTTTGCTCGATCACCGAGCACGAAGGGCGCATCATCCAGAGCCGTTCGGAAGACTCGGTCATCCGTGAGATCGAGGAAATGCGCGATAAGACGCCGGGTTTCACCGGTGTCGTCTCCGACCTCGGCGGGCCGACGGCCAACATGTTCCACCTGAAGTGCAAGGACGAAAAAATCGAGTCGGCCTGTCGCCGGCTGTCCTGCGTCTATCCGGACATCTGCGAGAACATGAATACCGATCACTCGCAGCTGATCTCGCTTTATCGGCGGGCCCGCAGCATCAAGGGTGTCAAGAAGATCCAGATCGGCTCCGGCCTGCGCTACGACCTGGCTGTCCGTTCGCCGGAATACATCAAGGAACTGGTGACCCACCATGTCGGCGGCTACCTGAAGATCGCGCCGGAACATACCGAGGAGGGCGTGCTGTCCAAGATGATGAAACCGGGCATCGGTTCCTATGACCGCTTCAAGCAACTGTTCGACCGTTTCTCGCGCGAGGCCGGCAAGGAGCAGTACCTGATTCCCTATTTCATCGCCGCCCACCCGGGGACGACCGACGAGGACATGCTGAACCTGGCGCTCTGGCTGAAGAAGAACAATTTCCGCCTCGACCAGGTGCAGACCTTCATTCCGACGCCGATGGCGCTGGCGACGACGATGTATCACACCGAGCGCAACCCGCTGCGCAAGGTCAATCGCAGCAGCGAGCATGTCGGGGCGGTGCGCAATGGCCGCCAGCGCAAGCTGCAAAAGGCTTTCCTGCGCTATCACGATCCGGCCAACTGGCCGATGTTGCGCGAGGCGCTCAAGGAAATGGGCCGGGCCGACCTGATCGGTAATGGCAAGAAACAGCTTATTCCGGCCTGGCAGCCGGCCGGTGTTCCCGGCAAGACCTGCGGCCAACCGGAAAAAACGGGCCATATGAAAAAGGCTGTGCCGACGCGTCGGGGGGAGCAGGCCCGTCCGGGGCGTCCCGGCGTCAAGCCTACTGCCGTCAACAAGGGAGGGGCCGGGGTTCGCAAGAACCGGCCATCCTGATCAAACAGGGAGAATTAAAAAAACATGGAAAACACCGCAACAACCTACGAGAAGATCGGTGGCGAGCCAGTCGTCGGAAAATTGTGCGACCGCTTCTACGAGCTGATGGCCACCATTCCGCAATTCGCCGAACTCCGCGCCATGCATCCCGAAGATCTGCAGGGTTCGCGCGACAAGCTCTACATGTTCCTGTCCGGCTGGTTTGGCGGGCCGGACCTGTTTGTCGAAAAGTTCGGCCATCCTCGGCTGCGGGGACGTCACATGCCCTTCGCCATTGGCGTCAAGGAGCGCGATCAGTGGGTCGCTTGCATGGCGCTGGCCATGGAAGATGTCGGCCTCAGCGAAGACATTCGCAAGGTGCTGTTGAATAATTTCTTCAACACGGCCGATTTCATGCGCAATAAAAGCGAATAGGGCAGATTCAGGGTAGATCGCGTGGTTCATCCACTGTTGATTCCCCTTGTCGGGCTGTCCTTCCGGGCACTTGAGTCGCTGGGGTATCGCCCGAAATTCCGGCTGCGCCAGCCATTCAGGCCGCCGCTTGCCGGCCGGCTGGCTACCATGCTGCGCCAAGGCGAGTTCGATACCCTGCGTTTTAATTTGAGCCGGCTGCATCGCGACAGCCAGCGCAGCTGCATTGAAGCCATGCTGGAGGAGCTGGACGAGGCTGAAAGTTGCGACCAGTGGATGGAGCGGCTGTGGCAGTGGTACCGCCAGAATCGGGAGTTCCACGCGATGACCGTACTGATCTACGGCCTCGTCAAATACGCCTGGATGAAACGCGGTGGTGAAGTGGCCGGCGAGGTTGAAGAAAAGCAGGCACGGATGTGCCGCGAGGCCATGGAGGAGGCTGAGCGCCTGCTCGACAAAGTGCAGGCAACCCACCCGGATAATGCCGATCTGTTGTCTATCCGCCTGGTTACCGCACGTGCTCTTGGGCTGGACGCGGCCCAGCAATGGACGCGTTTCCGGGCGTTGATCGGGATTGATCCCGGTCATTATCGTGGTCATCTGTCGATGCTGGAGAGTCTGAAATCCCCATGGGGTGGTAGTGACGAAGCGATGTTCAAGTTTGCCCGGGGGCGGGCCAAGCAGATGCCTGATGGCCACCCGCTGAAGGCACTGGTGGTTCATGCGCATTTTGAAATGCGCCACCAGCGCCAGCGCTCCGCCGATCCCGGGGCTGGCGAATACTTCCAACAATCGGAGATTGCTGCCGAAATTGAAGAGGCGTGGACAAGTTCGATCGCTTCACCACAATTCCGCGACGAGTCACGGCGCGACGAGTTGGCCAATCTCTTTGCTGCTGCGCTCTATCTGGCTGGCCGCCATGACTTGGCGCGCATGGCTCTGGCGATGCTGGATGGCCATTGCCAGCCTATGCCCTGGCGTACCTTGGGCGCCAACATCAAGGAAAAGGGCAATCCCGGCTGGGTGGTGGATCGGGTTGCTGCTGAATTGATGGGCGCTGATGGTGCTGACTGAGCGTCTTCGCGCCGGATTATTGCCCGATTCTTCAGCAGCCTTTCGGGTAACTTTTTCTGCCTGATCAATCGCATAACGCGCAACAAAGCATGCTGCAGCGCAACACTGGATGGTAGAATATCGCCTTTGTCTTTCAGGCCCTATTGTCCATGTCCGCTCGTCCGATCCGTAACATCGCCATCATCGCCCACGTTGACCACGGTAAAACCACCCTGGTCGACCAGCTGCTCCGCCAGTCCGGTACCTTTGCCGCTCACCAACAGTTGGTCGAGTGCGTCATGGACTCCAACGACCTGGAAAAAGAACGTGGCATCACGATTCTTTCCAAGAACACCGCGGTCGAGTACCAAGGCGTACACATCAACATCGTCGATACGCCGGGACACGCGGACTTCGGTGGTGAAGTCGAGCGCGTGCTGGGCATGGTCGATGGCGTGGTCCTGCTGGTCGATGCCGCCGAAGGCCCGATGCCGCAAACCCGTTTCGTGACCAAGAAGGCGCTGGCCCTCGGCCTGCGCCCGATCGTTCTGGTCAACAAGGTTGACCGCGACGGTGCCGATCCCGATCAAGCCGTCAATCTGACCTTCGACCTGTTCGACAAGCTCGGCGCAACCGACGAACAGCTGGATTTCCCGATTGTTTACGCTTCTGGCCTCAACGGCTGGGCAGCTATGGAACTGGATCAGCCGCGCGAAAACATGATTCCGCTGTTCGACACCATCCTGCGCCACGTCCCGGCCCCGGATACCGATATCGAAGCCCCGCTGCAGTTGCAGATCACTGCCCTCGATTACTCTTCCTACGTCGGTCGTATCGGCGTCGGCAAGATCAATCGCGGCAAGGTCAAGACCGGTCAGAACGTGCTGGTCATGTTCGGTACCGAAGAAGAAGCCGCCGAACACGAGCGCACCCCGATCAAGGCCAAGATTGGCCAGGTGTTCGGCTACAAGGGCCTGAACAAGATCGAACTGGAAGAAGGCCACGCTGGCGACATCGTCCAGATTACCGGTATCGAAGACCTCGTGCTGGGCTGTACCGTGACCGATCCGGAACAACCGGAATCGCTGCCGCTTCTCAAGATCGACGAGCCGACGCTGTCCATGCAATTCATGGTCAACACCAGCCCGCTGGCCGGTACCGAAGGCAAGTTCGTGACCAGCCGCCAGATCCGTGATCGTCTGCACAAGGAACTGCTGACCAATATGGCCCTGCGTGTGCATGACACCGGTAACGGCGACGTCTTCGACGTGGCTGGCCGCGGCGAACTGCACCTCGGTATCCTGCTCGAAAATATGCGTCGCGAAGGCTATGAACTGGCCGTCGGTCGCCCGCGCGTTGTCAAGAAGACCATCAACGGCGTCGAGTGCGAACCGTACGAACTGCTTACCGTTGACGTCGAAGAAGACACCCAGGGCGGCGTCATGGAAAGCCTCGGCATGCGCAAGGGCGATCTGCAGGACATGGTGCCGGATGGTCGCGGTCGCGTCCGTATCGAATACCGTATTCCGGCTCGTGGCCTGATCGGCTTCCAGGGTGAGTTCATGAACCTGACCCGCGGCAACGGCCTGATGAGCCATGTTTTCGATGAATACGCCCCGGTCAAGGATGGTAGCGTTGCTGAACGTCGCAACGGCGTTCTGATCTCCCAGGACAACGGCGAAGCTGTTGCCTACGCCCTGTGGAAGCTGCAGGATCGCGGTCGCATGTTCGTGGTGCCGGGCGACAAGCTGTACGAAGGCATGATCATCGGTATCCACAGCCGTGAAAATGACCTTGTTGTGAACCCGATCAAGGGCAAGCAACTGACCAACGTTCGCGCTTCCGGTACTGACGAAGCCGTTCGCCTGGTGCCGGCTGTCCAGCTCAGCCTGGAAGCCGCTGTCGAGTTTATCGAAGAAGACGAACTGGTCGAACTGACCCCGAAGTCGATTCGTCTGCGCAAGCGTTACCTGACCGAAATCGAGCGCAAGCGCGCGGTTCGTGGTCTGTAATCAGGTAGCGTAAGGTGAGTTTCTGCCAGCCCTGTCGGGATCTGGTGCAAGAACATAAAAAGGCGGCCCGGTGGGTCGCCTTTTTATTGGCTGCTTCAGTCTTTTTTACTTTGCTTGGCCTGGTCAGCGAACCGGTCAATGGCATCGGTTTCTGCAAGGTCTATCCCTGACCGCAGGGTGTGTTTACAGTCAGTGGAGGGCAGGTCGCTGAATGTCCTTGGCGCTTGGGTGTGGAGGGCCTAGCCGCCGGTCATCGACATGAATCGTACAACGTGCGGCGTATCCATTTGCTGGGTGAAGTCGTGGCCAAAAGGCTTGATACCCATACTGTCCACGATGGCCTGACGGACAGCGGCATCATCATTGCCGGCGCGGAGCACCGGTAGAAGATTGGTCGCATCGTTTTGGCCAAGACAAGGGTACAACTCGCCCTTGGCAGTAATCCGTACCCGGTTGCAGGTGTCGCAGAAATTGTGGCTGTGCGGTGAGATGAAGCCAATGCGCGATTCGCTGCCTGGAATGCGCCAGTAACGAGCTGGCCCCCCCGAGTTCTCGGCGGAGGGAATTAGTTCGAAATGTTGCCCCAGCATCTCCCGGGTTTCCTCGGATGAGATGAAGGTGTTATTGCGCCCAAGGATCTCACCAAGCGGCATTTCTTCGATGAAGGAAATATCCAGTTCCTGGTCGATGGCGAAACGAACCAGATCAACGAATTCGTCGTCGTTGGTGCCACGCATCATGACGGTATTCAGCTTGGTCCTGCGGAAGCCGGCCGCGCCTGCTGCCTCGATGCCGCGCAGCACCTTGGCCAGCTCGCCAATCCGGGTAATCGTCCGGAAACGATCAGGTTTCAGAGTGTCCAGGCTGATGTTGATGCGCTTGACTCCTGCCTGATGCAACGGTGCAGCAAACTTGTCCAGCTGTGACCCATTGGTGGTTAATACAAGGTTTTCGAGACCGGGCAGGGCACCCAGTCGTTCGATCAGCCACATGGCCCCCTTGCGAACCAGGGGTTCGCCGCCGGTAATCCGCAGCTTGGTCACGCCCAGCCCGACAAAGACTGAGGCGACACGAAGGCACTCTTCCAGGCTCATGACTTCCTTGCGAGGAAGAAAGGTCATTTCCTCGGCCATGCAGTAGGTGCAACGAAAGTCGCAACGATCGGTAATCGACAGGCGAACGTACGTAATCCGCCGTCCGTATTTGTCAAGCAGCGTTCCTTCGCTGTGCTCGCCAGTTGCTGCGGCGATGATTGGTGTGAAATCGGCGAGTCCAGCCGGCGTAAGTTCCGGCCTGAGGGTTTCGTTTTGCATGGCGGACAATATCGTTGGCGAGCCGCAGGATGCGGGCTTGACGTCTGGACGGCGATTATCAGCGCCAGAACTCTACTGAACAAGTAGAGAGATCAAAAAACGAAAAGTTCGCAGGTTTTTGGGGGTGACCGACTTGTCACGTTCCGTGATCGAGATTTGCCGGACGGGACAAATCAGGGTGATGTCTCAGCTTGACAGTTATGCTGCCGCACGGTTGAGCAGTACGGCCAGTTCTGGATAGAACCCCAGTCGGCTGAGTTCAATTCTGCGCCCGATCTGAACCGACTCAGCCACTTCACGGGCGGCGGTTGACTGTTCGATAAGCAAAGGGAAGGTCTCTTTTGCGTTAACCAGACCAAAAATCCCGATCAGTACAGCGCCGCATGATTTGTAGTAGGCCGGGTCCAGTCGAACGAACCGTGCGCCGTTGTCGCATGCATCCAGATAGGTCGATGCGGTGGTTGCTGTGGCTTCAAGAGCGTTAAGCGCAGACTGGCTGAAATAAGATGTCATGGTGGCACTCCTCTCGGGGCCGATGCACTCTAATGATTACGTACGTTAGAGGACGGACATCTTGCTGTCATGGAATTATTTCACGAACCGGGTAAATGCTTGTCAAGCTGTCTTGGGAGGGGTTGTGTGCAGTATTGGGCCGGCAGGCGGTGCGCAAGGATGGTGATACCATCAGCATTCGTCTGTTCTTTAAGTGGCTTGGCGCGGGCCATAAAAGCAGAAAGCCCAACCATCTGGCTGGGCTTTCTGCTGCAATATATTCTGGCTCCCCGACCTGGGCTCGAACCAGGGACCTACGGATTAACAGTCCGGCGCTCTACCGACTGAGCTATCGAGGAACAGAGGAGCGCATTATAGGAGTAGAATGCCCTTGTGTCAAGCGTTTGTGACTTTTCAAGAAGAAAAATACTGCCATGGATCCCAATTTAGTCTACGCAAAAACTCCCACCGGTGATGAGGCTGTGCGCCAGAGCACTCGTGTCGTTCAGCGCAATCTGCGCATGGTTCTGGTGCAGGTCGATGGGAAAACAAGTGTCGGGGAGTTGGCTGGCAAGATTGGCAATCCGCGTCTTGTCGAGTCTGCGTTGCGGGAATTGGAAGAGGGGGGCTATATCGCACCCACCATTGAAGCCGTATCGGTTTGGGAGGAGAGCAAGAAGGCGGCCAAGGCGGAGTCCGGGCCGCAGCCAGTGCTCGCCATGTCGCAGTTCTCCGTGTTCGGGCCAAAGTCTCTGGGCGCCCCTGATTCAAAGTCCGATTCAGCCTTTGGGAGCAATTTTTCCTCTTTCGGAAAACCTATTCTCCCTGCCGCAGGCAAGGCAAAGGCAGAAACGCTCAAGCAATTGTCCGGTGTTGATGAAAAACTGGAGCCTGAGTTCAGTGTGGCCAGGCGCCCACGGCTATCTTGGCGCTTCGTTGTACTTGGGTTTGCTGGCTTGTTGGTGACCCTGCTTGGGGTGTTGTTGGTATTTCCCTATGCGAAATTCAAGCCAGCCCTTGAGGCCTCATTGACGCAATACCTTCAGACCCCGGTCAAAATCGAAGGGGTTGGTATCGCTTTGTTCCCGATGCCTCAACTGAAGCTGACAGACGTGCGCTTTGGCAATCCGGCCGATGGGAATATCGCCGAAGTTCGTATTTCTTCCCCTCTTTCCCTGCTTGGCAGCCCACCATTTCAGTTGTCACGTGTCGACATTAGCGGCGCTGCGCTGGCAGCCAATCGATTTGTTGCCATGCCATTTTTCAAAGGAGCGGCCACTGGAAGCAGTATCGCGAATGTCCGAAAAATACATATCGATCATTCGCAACTGATTCTGAGTGAAGGCCTGGCTTTCTCTGATATCTACGGTGAAATCCGCTTCAGCGCGGACGGGGCGGTCGAAAAGGCCACTTTCGAGATGAATGATCGCAGCCTTCTCGTTGACGCTCGACCTGGCCCTTTGGGTATTGCCTTGAATATCGAAGGGCGCGCTTGGAAGCCCTCAGGAACGAGCATTTCGTTTGCATCGCTGCAGGCCAAGGGGGTGCTACAGAAGGACAGGCTGCTAATACAGAATATCGATACCACCTTCCTTGGCGGTATTCTCAAGGGTGACTGGCTGCTTGACTGGAGCAATGGGCTTGCCATGGCGGGAGACGGTACGCTGAGCCGAATTGATAGTCGTAAACTTTCAGCTGCACTGGTTCCTTCCTTGAAAATTGAAGGTGACATGAGTGGTTCCGTGCGATTGCGTTCAACTGGGCGAGACTGGGATAGTCTGTGGGGCAATTCTGAAGGTGTTCTGAACACTGAAATTACTCGGGGTGCGCTCTACGGGGTCGACCTCGGCGAGGCGGCACGCCGCAATGGGGTCTCTGACGTTCGTGCCGGGGCGACCAAATTTGATCGACTGCGCTCAAACATAACGGTCAATTCAAGACAGGTTGTCGGCCGGGATGTTCGCATGGATGCCGGGATGGTGACTGCCGTGGGGCAGTTCGTTTCCAGTCGTGATGGGCAGGTTGAAGGCAACATGGCAGTTACGCTGCAAACCTCTGTGTCGAGCGTACATGCGCCGGTTCGCATTTTTGGTACCTTGCCTGACCTGAGTGCTACTACCCGAAAATAAAAAAGGGCGGAACCTGAGTTCCGCCCTTTTGAACTATCGATTTTGAGTCGATCAGGCCTTGGTTACAGCGGCAATCGCCTTGGCCACGTATTCCAGATTCTTGGTGTTCAGCGCAGCCAGGCAGATACGGCCGGTTGACACGGCATAAATACCAAACTCTTCACGCATGCGTTCAACCTGGGCAGCCGTCAGGCCAGTGTAGGAGAACATGCCACGCTGCTGGGCAACGAAGGAGAAATCCTGCGCTACGCCTTGTGCCTTGATGGCATCAACCAGGCCGGTACGCATGGCGCGGATGCGATCACGCATGCCGGACAGCTCGGTTTCCCACATCTGACGCAATTCGGCTGAGGCCAGGACGCCAGCCACCAGAGCGCCGCCATGGGTTGGCGGGTTGGAGTAGTTGGTGCGGATGACGCGCTTGACCTGCGACATGACCCGAGCGGACTCTTCCTTGCCTGCCGTAATGATGGACAGGGCGCCGACACGCTCGCCATACAGCGAGAAGTTCTTGGAGAATGAGCTGGAGGCGAAGAATTGCAGGCCCGAAGCGGAGAAAGCGCGAACAGCCACAGCGTCGGCATCGATGCCGTCGGCAAAGCCTTGGTAGGCCATGTCGAGGAAGGGAACCAGACCGCGTTCCTGGCAGATGGCAACGACTTCGCCCCACTGGGCGTCCGACAGGTCGGCGCCGGTCGGGTTGTGGCAGCAGGCGTGCAGGACGATGACCGAACCGGCGTCAAGGCCCTTCAGGCAGGCCTTCATGCCGTCGAAATTGACGCCACGAGTCGCTGCGTCGTAGTACGGGTAGTTTTCGACAACGAAACCTGCCGACTCGAACAGCGCACGATGGTTTTCCCAGGACGGGTCGCTGATATAAACCTTGGCATTCGGGTTCAGGCGCTTCAGGTAGTCGGCGCCGATTTTCAGGGCACCCGTGCCACCAAGCCCCTGGGCGGTGATGACCTGACCATTGGCGATCAGGGCGGAGTCCTTGCCCAGCAGCAGGTTCTGGACTGCGGTGTTGTAGGCCGGATTGCCTTCGATCGGCTGATAGCCGCGCGGCAGTGCTGCCTTGACGCGGACGTCCTCAGCGGCCTTGACGGCAGCCAGCAGCGGAATCTTGCCGTTGTCGTCGAAATACACGCCAACGCCAAGATTAACCTTGGTGGTGCGCGCATCAGCATTGAAAGCTTCATTCAGACCCAGGATAGGATCGCGCGGGGCCATTTCCACCGCAGCGAAGATCGAAGAGGACATAGAGACTCCGTGGAATAATACGAATAATGTTCGCGCAGCCAACCGGCCGCACGACGAGAAACCGAAGAATTTTAACATGAGCGAAACCAACACCGGCACGCCTGTCGTCACCTACGAGGGTAGCCCGTATCGATTGCATCAACCCTTTCCACCGGCGGGCGACCAGCCCGAGGCGATTCGGCAACTCGTCGAGGGGCTGGGTGATGGTTTGTCTTTTCAGACCCTGCTCGGTGTAACCGGCTCAGGCAAGACCTATACGATGGCCAACGTGATCGCCCGTACCGGTCGGCCTGCCCTTGTGCTGGCGCCCAACAAGACGCTGGCCGCCCAGTTGTACTCGGAGTTCAAGGAGTTTTTCCCGGAAAACTCCGTCGAGTATTTCGTTTCTTATTACGATTACTACCAGCCAGAAGCTTATGTACCCTCTCGCGACCTGTTCATCGAGAAAGATAGCTCGATCAATGATCACATCGAGCAGATGCGTTTATCAGCGACCAAAAGCCTGATTGAGCGACGAGATGTGGTGATCGTTGCCACGGTTTCCTGCATCTACGGCATTGGTGACCGTGACGAGTATCACAACATGATTTTGACCATGCGCGTCGGTGACAGTCTTGACCAGCGCGCCATTGTCAAACGCCTGACCGATATGCAGTATGAGCGCAACGAGATGGATTTTCACCGCGGTACCTTCCGGGTGCGTGGTGACATCATTGATGTTTTCCCGGCCGAGCATGCCGAGCACGCCATTCGCATTTCCTTGTTCGATGACGAGGTTGAGGGCCTGCAGTTCTTCGACCCCCTGACAGGCCATCTGCTACACAAGGCGCTTCGTTTTACGGTATTCCCCGCTTCACACTACGTTACTCCGCGCGCCACGGTGCTCCGTGCCATTGAGGCGATCAAGGATGAGTTGCGTGAGCGTATCGATTTCTTCACGCGCAACAACAAGTTGGTAGAAGCGCAGCGAATCGAGCAGCGCACCCGTTTCGACCTTGAAATGCTTGATCAGATCGGTTTCTGCAAGGGTATCGAGAACTACTCACGGCATTTTTCAGGGCGTCAGGCCGGCGAAGCGCCGCCGACGCTGATCGATTACCTGCCGGCTGATGCGTTGATGTTTATCGACGAATCACATGTGTCCATTGGCCAGGTCGGCGGCATGTACAAGGGGGACCGCTCGCGCAAGGAAAACCTGGTCGATTACGGTTTTAGGCTGCCCTCGGCATTGGATAACCGGCCGCTGCAATTCAATGAATTCGAATCGCACATGCGCCAGACAGTCTTTGTGTCTGCGACGCCGTCCGATTATGAGCAGCAGCATGCAGGCCAAGTCGTCGAACAGCTTGTCAGGCCGACCGGGCTGATCGATCCCGAGGTCATCGTGCGTCCAGCTTCAACACAGGTGGATGACCTTCTGGCCGAGATTGGCAAACGAATCGCGGTCGGTGAGCGCGTGCTGGTCACGACGCTGACCAAGCGCATGTCTGAAGATCTGACCGATTTTCTGGCAGATAACGGCATCAAGGTGCGCTACCTGCATTCGGATATCGATACGGTCGAGCGCGTTGAAATCATCCGCGACCTTCGCCTCGGCGAGTTTGATGTGCTGGTCGGTATCAACCTGCTGCGGGAAGGGTTGGATATTCCAGAAGTTTCGCTGGTGGCCATTCTCGATGCAGACAAAGAGGGATTTCTGCGCTCCGAGCGTTCATTGATTCAGACAATCGGACGTGCGGCGCGCCATATCCATGGCACGGCCATCCTCTATGCTGATACAGTTACGCAATCCATGCAGCGTGCCATTGCCGAAACCGGCAGGCGTCGAGAGAAGCAAATTGCGTTCAACCTGGAGCACGGCATTACGCCGCGCGGGGTGTCCAAGAAAATCAAGGACATCATCGACGGTGTCTATGATGCCGAATCGGCCCATACGGAGTTGAAGGCGGCGCAGCAACAGGCAGTTTACGAGGCCATGGATGAAAAGGCAGTTGCCAGGGAAATCAAGCGGCTCGAGAAATTGATGATGGAGTGCGCGAAAAACCTGGAATTCGAAAAAGCGGCGGCGGCCCGCGACGATCTGTTCCAGCTTAGGGAGCGAGTTTTCGGCGCGGCGCAGCACGACCTCGACGGAGATGAGACAAAATGAATTATCGCGTGCTACTTGTTTGCATGGGCAATATCTGTCGCTCCCCAACTGCGGAGGGTGTGCTTCGTTATTTCATAAAAATCAATAATCTCGGCGATAAAGTTGAAGTAGATTCCGCGGGAACGCATGGCTACCATGTGGGTGAAGCGCCGGACTCCAGAACGCAGCGGGCAGCTTCCGCTCGTGGCTATAACCTGTCGCAACTTCGGGCGCGCAAAGTGGCCCGCCAGGATCTGGATTACTTTGATCTCGTCCTGGCCATGGATAAAAGCAATCTTGATAATCTGCAACGTATGGCAACGCCAGAGCAGCAGAAACGTCTCGGCTTGTTCATGAGCTATGCGAAAAATTTCGATGATGACGAGGTGCCTGACCCTTACTACGGCTTGGGTCACGGATTCGATCTCGTGCTTGATATGGTGGAAGACGCATCGCGTGGCCTGATTGAAGAGATCAAGCAAAAACTGGGGCGAAATTGATCAATTCATAACAAACAAAAGGGGCACCCTCGGGTGCCCCTTTTTATTGATTGATCCAGCCTTTATTTGGCAGTTTCAACCATGACCAGCGATTCACTTTCAGTCTGCTCGGCAGCAGGCTTTGCCTTGCGCGGACGACCCAGCTTGGCTGGTGTCTCGGCTTGGGCAACTACCACGGCGGCAGAGGTCGTCTGAACCATGACCAAGCCGCTTTCAGCAAGTGTTGCTTCGAGATTGGCCGGCTCTGCTACGACCGGGGCAGGTGCTTCAATCTTCGGGCTTTCCTGAGCCTCAGCCTCGATCACCGGCTCTTCGATGGTCGCAACCGGAGCTACTTCGATAACTTCGGCAACCCGAACCGGTTCTGCGATGACTGCGGCAACTTGTTCGACAGGCGGGGCTGCAACTTCTGCTGCGGTAACAACTAGTTCGGCCGCGGGGATTACCACGACAACCGGCTCCTGGTTGATTGGTTCAACAACCGGCTCAACCACGGGCAAGACCTCGGCAACCAGAGCGGTGTCAGCCTCGTTACGGCGCTCGCCACGACCTCGACCGCCGCGACGACCACGACGACGATTACCTTGCTCTTCGTTGCCCTGTGCATCAGGAGCATCGTTACCCAGCAGCGGAGCAACGGCGGCATCTGCGGCCGCTGATTGCTGGATCAGCTTGTTTTCTACAGCCTCCGGTTGCTGGCGTTCGCCACGTTCCTTGCGTTCGCCACGCGGACGGCGTTCCTTGCGTTCGCCGTTCGGTGCCGGAGTGCCATCCTGCTGAGCGGCCTTGTCGGCTGCATTGCGCTCCTTGCGCTCAGGGCGTTCCTTGCGTTCGCCGCGCTCTTCGTCGCGACGATTGCCATTGCGGCCGCCACGGCGGCCATCGCGACGGCCGTCACTGCGACCTTCGCGCGGCTTCTTGGCGGGCTCTGGCGCTGCGACTGGCTCAACCGGCTTGGGCGAGGAGCGGAACCACGAGAAAATCTTCGAGAACAAGCCGCTTTCTGGCTGAACTGGCGCGGCAACCGGGGCTTCTGCCTTTTCCGGCATGATCGGTGCTGGCTGATCAGGAGAAATGCCTTTGATCGCAGCTTCCTGGCGTGGCTTTGCAGCTTCTGCCTGGGTCGCCTGCTTGATCGCTTCCTCAATCGGCATATCGACCATCTTGTAGGATGGTTCGCGGAGATCGTCCTGATTCAGGTCGTCGTGACGCAGACGGGTGATGGTATGAGCCGGCGTTTCGAGATGAACGTTCGGGATGAGCAGGATGGTGACCTTGTGGCGCAACTCGATGGCCTGGATGTCCGGGCGCTTTTCGTTGAGCAGGAAGGTGGCGACATCGACCGGTACCTGAACATGCACGGCACCGGTGTTTTCCTTCATCGCTTCCTCTTCGAGAATGCGCAGGATGTGCAGCGCAGCCGATTCGGCGGAGCGGATGTGGCCGGTACCGGTACAACGCGGGCAGGGGATGTAGCTGGTTTCAGCCAGGGCCGGGCGCAAGCGCTGACGGGACAGTTCCATCAGGCCGAAGCGGCTGATCTTGCCCATCTGAACACGAGCGCGGTCAAAACGCAGCGCATCGCGCAGACGGTTTTCGACTTCACGCTGGTTTTTCTGGTTTTCCATGTCGATGAAATCGATCACGATCAAACCACCGAGGTCACGCAGACGCAACTGGCGGGCCAGTTCTTCAGCGGCTTCCTGGTTGGTCTTGAAGGCGGTTTCTTCGATATCGGAACCCTTGGTGGCACGACCGGAGTTGACGTCGACGGCGACCAAGGCTTCAGTGTGATCGATCACGATGGCGCCACCGGACGGCAGATTGACCTGGCGGGCAAAGGCGGTTTCGATCTGGTGTTCGATCTGGAAGCGCGAGAACAGGGGTACATCGTCGCGGTAACGTTTGACGCGATTGATGTTGCCCGGCATGACCGTGCCCATGAAGGCGCGAGCCTGCTCATAGACTTCGTCGGTGTCGATCAGGATTTCGCCAATATCCGGCTGGAAATAGTCACGGATGGCGCGGATGACCAGGCTGCCTTCCAGATAAATCAGGAAAGCACCGCTTTGTTGCTGGGCGGCACCGTCAATGGCGGTCCACAGTTGCAGCAGGTAGTTCAAATCCCACTGCAGTTCCTCGGCCTGACGGCCAATGGCAGCAGTGCGGGCGATCAGACTCATGCCATTAGGCACTTCAAGCTGATCCATGACATCGCGCAGTTCGGCGCGTTCGTCACCATCGACGCGGCGGGAAACACCACCGCCACGCGGATTGTTCGGCATCAGGACGAGATAACGGCCAGCCAGGGAAACGTAGGTGGTCAGGGCGGCGCCCTTGTTGCCACGCTCGTCCTTGTCGACCTGGACGATCAGTTCCTGACCTTCCTTTAGTGCATCCTGAATCCGGGCGCGACCAACTTCGGTGCCTGGCTGGAAGAAGGCGCGGGAAACTTCCTTGAAGGGAAGGAAGCCGTGCCTGTCTGCACCGTAGTCGACGAAGCAGGCTTCGAGCGAAGGTTCGATGCGGGTGATGACACCCTTGTAGATGTTACTTTTGCGTTGTTCCTTGGCGGCGGACTCAATGTCGAGGTCAATCAGTTTCTGACCATCGACAATGGCGACACGGAGTTCTTCCGCCTGTGTCGCATTGAAGAGCATGCGTTTCATTTTTTCGGGCTCCAGCGCATCTGGGCACGCAGCAAAGAAACGCCCTTACAGGCAGCGACAGTTTCAGTTATCGGGTTGCGTCATGAATGGTGGGCAAAGGCGATGGTGAATGTGCTGATCAACAAACGGTTGCGTGTTTTTTATTGAAATGCGCAACCTGAAAATTCCTGCAACGGGCAATCCGTGCGTGCTTACAGTGGGCTAATCCATTAACATCACTACTTTTGGTGAGTGAACTTAACCAGTCGTTTTACGTTGGTCTGGCCTGCACAATTGGCGCAGGTGAGATTTCGGAGCCTGCCGCATGGCGGTCGCGCATTGAGCGCGAGGGCAAACGGTCTGACGGTTCGGCATCTCTTGCAAACCGAGACGTAAAACGTGGGCAGTATATTAGAAAATGAATGGTGCAGGTAACAATTCCGTGACCCATGTCGAGGTCGGCGAAGAAGAGCTGGGCCAGCGCCTTGACAACTTCCTGATCCGGCGCTGCAAGGGCGTTCCGAAAAGCCACATCTACCGGATTTTGCGTAGCGGAGAAGTCCGTGTGAATAGCAAACGGGTTGATGCGACCTATCGGCTTTGTGTCGGAGACAACATTCGTATCCCACCGATTCGTATTGCCGAACGGCCTCAAAACGAAGTCGCCGAAGCTGCCAAGGAACGAGTCGATCTGCCGATCATCTACGAAGACGATGCCATGCTGGTCATCGACAAGCCAGAAGGCATCGCTGTCCATGGTGGTAGCGGCGTCAGCTTTGGGGTAATTGAGGCTTTGCGCCGACAGCGCCCACTGGCCAAGTTTCTTGAGCTGGCGCACCGCCTTGATCGTGAGACCTCCGGCGTTCTTCTCGTCGGCAAGAAGCGTCTGGCCTTGACCGCGCTGCACGACATGTTTCGCGAGCATGGCGCTGGTGCTGACAAACGCTATCTGGTGCTGGTCAAGGGGCGCTGGATGAATAACACCCAGCATGTGAAATTGCCTTTGTATAAATATCTGACTGAGGGCGGTGAGCGACGTGTTTCGGTCGATGCTCAGGGCAAGGCTTCACATACGGTGTTTCGCTTGCTGGCGCGCTGGCCGGATGTCAGTCTGCTTGAGGCGCAACTGAAGACAGGGCGCACCCACCAGATTCGTGTTCACTTGGCGCATCTCGGCTTCCCGATTCTTGGCGACGAGAAATACGGCGATTTTGCGCTGAACAAGGTCCTCAAGCGTGATGGCCTCAAGCGTATGGCGCTGCACGCTTGGCGCATGGCTTTTCGACACCCGCTGACTGCGGCGCCGCTCGAATGCATCGCCCCGTTGCCTGATGGGTTCAGAAGCTACATTGCCGCTCTCGACGGGCAAAAAAACCGGGAATTCACAGCCGAAAATCTTGAATCGATATTGGCTAGCCGATGAAATACGAACTGATTGTTTTTGACTGGGACGGAACGCTCCTGGATTCTGCTGGCGCAATTGTTCAGGCCATTCAGGCGGCATCTCGCGACCTCAACCTGACAGTCCCGGACGATAATCGAGCCCGACACGTTATCGGCCTTGGGTTGGTAGACGCGCTACGCCATGCGGTGCCCGATTTGTCGCCCGATCGCTACCAGGCGATGGTCGATCGCTATCGATATCATTACCTCGCAGGTGATAACCAGTTAACCTTGTTCAGTGGTGTGCCGCAGATGCTGGAGCGCTTGCAGGCAGCCGGGCACATTCTGGCCGTTGCGACTGGAAAAAGCAGGGTAGGGCTGGAGCGTGCCCTGGATCATTCCGGTCTTCGGCCCTTGTTTCAGGCGTCTCGCTGTGCCGACGAATGTCATTCGAAACCGCACCCCCAAATGCTGGACGAGTTGACGGCAGAATTTGGTGTTTCAAATGAATCAACGGTCATGATTGGTGATACTTCACACGACCTACTGATGGCCAGCAATGCCGGTGTTGATAGCTTGGCAGTGACTTACGGCGCTCATGCCCATGCGCATCTGACGGAATACAATCCGCGTGCCTGCCTGCACAGTGTTGTGGAACTCGATCTGTGGCTCAGAAACTTCGCCTGATCTGTTCCGGGGAGCTTGTTGTCGAAGCAAGCAAAGGGTTTCGTTTTATCGTGGAGCGCTACGGTCGCGGAGTCTCGGCCTTCGTTATTCGTTTTCATGGGCGGGTTTATGGTTATTTGAACGAATGCGCTCACGTTCCCGCCGAGCTCGACTGGCTACCTGGCGAATTCTTTGATGATTCCAAGCTATACTTGATTTGCTCGATTCATGGCGCGCTTTATGCTCCGGAAACGGGTAGGTGCATCGGCGGTCGCTGCCAAGGCAAGGGACTGAAGCCGTTAAAGGTGCATGAGATTGATGGGCAAATTTTTTTAGATCAAGACGATAATCATGGACAACCCCCAACCGCCTAATAATGACTCAGCATGGGAGCGGAAAACCCTCGAGAAGCTGGTTTTTGCTGCGCTCGACGAACAGCGAACTCGGCGGCGTTGGGGGATCGCCTTCAAAGCGCTTGGCTTTGTCTACTTGCTTGTTGTGCTGATTGCCGTTGTTGACTGGGGAACTGGTGCTGAGCACCAGGAGCGTCACTCAGCCTTGGTCAATCTGAATGGTGTTATCGAAGCCAAGGGTGAAGCCAATGCCGAGAATCTGATCGCTGCTTTGAATAGCGCCTTCGAAGAAAAAAATGCTGTTGGCGTCATTTTGCGCATTAACAGTCCGGGCGGAAGCCCGGTTCAGGCCGGTATCATCAATGATGAAATCCGTCGCTTGCGCGGCAAGCACCCAGCCAAGCCTATCTACGCTGTGGTCGAGGATATGTGTGCCTCTGGTGGTTATTACGTCGCTGCTGCAGCGGACAATATTTATGTGAACAAAGCCAGTATTGTTGGCTCAATCGGGGTGCTGATGGATGGCTTCGGTTTTACTGGCACGATGGACAAAGCCGGTGTCGAACGTCGCCTGCTGACCGCTGGTGAAAACAAGGGCTTCCTTGATCCGTTTTCGCCACAGGCGCCTCAACACAAGGCGCATGCCCAGCTTCTGCTCGACGATATTCATCGGCAATTTATTGACGTGGTAAAAGCCGGCCGCGGCAAGCGACTGAAGGAAACCCCAGAGATGTTTTCTGGCCTGATGTGGACGGGAGTCCAGAGCATCCAGCTTGGGCTTGCTGATGATTACGGCAGTGTCGACTCCGTGGCACGTGATGTCATCAAGGCGGAAAAAGTCCTTGATTACTCGGTCAAGGACAATATCGCCGAGCGCTTTGCCAAGCGCCTGGGGGCAAGCACCTTCGCAGGCTTCTGGAAAGGCTTCTCGGAAAGCGCGCTTGGTGTTCGCTTGTACTGAAAATTAGGCCAGCAGCAAGAAAACTGTCGGACGCCGCTCGATTTCGGGTGGCGTTTGCTTTTTCCACTGCTGAATTGTGCGAGTCAGCACGAATTCTCCGGGTAGTGACAGGTCTGTTGCCACGGTCAGGCGGGTGCCGGGCTGGCAGGTCTGGAGAATGGTGTCGAACATGGCGCGATTCCGGTAAGGCGTTTCGATGAATATCTGCGTTTGAACGCGCTTTCGCGATTCGCTTTCCAGGTCACGAAGTGTCTTTGAGCGCTCAAGATCCTTGGCGGGCAGATAGCCCTGAAAGGCAAAGCGCTGACCATTTAGTCCTGATGCCATGAGTGCCAACAGTAGCGAAGATGGGCCAATCAGGGGTACGACCCGAATATTTTCTTTCTGTGCCAGTGCGACCAGGTCTGCGCCAGGGTCGGCCACGGCAGGGCAGCCAGCTTCTGAAAGCAGGCCAACATCATGTCCGGCGCGTAACGGTGAAAGCAGTTGATCAAGAACATCGGGGCGTGAATGTTCATTCAACTCCGCCATCTGTAGTTCCTGTAAGGGCTTTTCGGTACCAGCTGCTTTCAGAAAGGCACGCGCCGTCTTGGCTTGTTCAACGACGAAATGACTCAAGGGGCGAATGGTTGCCAGTACGTTCGGTGGCAAAGAGTCCTGTGGCGCTGTTGGACCAAGCGGCACTGGAATCAAATAGAGAGTGCCGCTCATCAAAGAACTGCCACGCCCTGTTTGCGCAACATGTCACACAAGGCAATCAGGGGGAGGCCAACCAGTGCATTTGGGTCGTCACCACGCATGCTGCTCATTAGGGCGATGCCCAAGCCTTCGGACTTGGCGGACCCGGCACAGTTATAGGCGGGTTCTCGACGAAGGTAGTTTTCGATTTCCTTGTCACTCAAATCGCGGAAAGTGACGAGTGTCGGAATTCCCCGAACCTCGGATACTCCCGTTCTGGCATTGAGGAGGCACAAACCCGTAAAGAAATTGACGGTTTTCCCTGATAGGGCTCTCAGTTGCTCGACGGCGCGCTCGTGAGTTCCGGGTTTTCCATAAATTTTGCCGTCAACCGTGGCAACTTGGTCGCTGCCGATGATTAAGGCGTCAGTTTGGGTATGTGCAACCGCCCTGGCTTTTGCCTCTGACAGTCGCAATGCCATAGCCTCGGGGGGTTCGTCGGCAAGGGGGCTTTCGTCGGTTTGGGGGTTGGTGACTTCAAAGGTCAGGCCAAGGCGACCCAGCAGTTCTCGGCGGTAAGGGGAGGTTGAAGCGAGGATTAGTTTTTGTGGCATGAAAAACTCGTTACAACAAAGCGTTGCGTCGATTACTTGAAGCGGCACTTTGTTTTTGACTTGGAAAGCTAAAAATAATATCATCCGCCGTTTAAGTCGTAACAGCTCAAGATTGAAAAGAATTTCGGACGCATTCGCATTTGCCAGAGATGGTCGTGTTCTCAAGGGAACGCTGGCTGTCGCTGATCTTGAACGCCTGCATGATCTGCTGAGTGATGTCTCGGGGGAGGTTAATTTCCTTATCCGAGGCTTCAAAGGCGAGCGTGGAGAGTTCATGTTGCATCTGGAAGTCTCGGGAATTCTCCCGTTGGCTTGTCAGCGCTGTCTGAACGCCGTCTTTTTTGATCTTGATGTCGATAGTCTGCTGGAGCTTGTTCCAGAAGGCGCCGAGTTGTCGCAAGACGAACTGGAAGACGACACCCGAGATTTTCTGCCGTTGGTAAGCGAGCTGAATGTGGCCGAGTTTGTCGAGGATGAAATCCTCCTGGCTCTGCCCGTGGCCCCGCGGCATGAAGAATGTGGTTTGCCTGGTGCTGCAGATGCTGGCGATCGGATTAATCCGTTTGCTGCACTGTCCGGACTTAAAGGCAAGCCGAACTGATTTTTTTTGGAGTATCAACATGGCCGTTCAACAAAACAAAAAGTCCCCTTCCAAGCGTGGCATGCATCGCGCTCATGACTTCCTGACCAATCCGCCGCTGGCAGTCGAATCGACCACCGGTGAAGCGCACCTGCGTCACCACATCTCCCCGACCGGTTTCTACCGCGGTAAGAAGGTTCTCAAGGCCAAGGGCGAGTAATCGTTCAATAAAGGGCAGGTAGGCTCCATCCCGAGCCGCCTGCCTTTTATTTTGCCTATGACAACCCGCATTGCCATTGATTGCATGGGGGGTGACCACGGTCCGTCAGTGACGGTGCCCGCGGCCATTCAATTTCTTGCGGAGCATCCGTCAGCCAATCTCGTCCTGGTCGGTCAGGAGGAGGTGCTGCGTCCGTTGCTCGGCAGTCATGCCAACGACTCCCGCATCCGTCTCGTCCACGCCTCCGAAATCGTTGGTATGGATGAATCGCCGGCGCTCGCCCTGCGCAATAAAAAAGATTCGTCCATGCGTGTAGCCATCAACCAAGTTAAATCTGGTGATGCGGATGCCTGTGTTTCGGCCGGAAATACCGGTGCCTTGATGGCAATTTCCCGGTTTGTCCTGAAAATGCTCCCAGGCATCGATCGGCCGGCCATTTGTGCTCCACTGCCGACGGTCAACGGCCATACGCACATGCTGGATCTTGGCGCTAATGTTGATTGTGGGCCTGAGCATCTGCTTCAGTTCGGCATCATGGGGGCTATGCTGGTTGCTGCGATGGAACACAAGGATCAGCCGACCGTCGGTATTCTTAATATTGGCGAAGAAGAAATCAAAGGCAATGAGGTCGTCAAGGCTGCCGCCGAGTTGCTGCGCGCTTCGGATCTTAATTTCATCGGTAATGTCGAGGGTGATGGCATATACAAAGGCGAAGCTGACGTCATTGTTTGCGATGGTTTTGTTGGAAATGTCGCTTTAAAGACTTCCGAGGGCTTGGCTCAGATGCTGGCGTCCTCGCTGCGCAGCGAATTCAAGCGCAATTGGCTGACAAAACTGGCGGCTTTGATTGCCATCTCGGTTCTCAATAATTTCAAAAAACGTTTTGACCATCGTCGTTACAATGGTGCAATTCTTCTCGGACTCAAGGGCATTTCGGTCAAGAGCCACGGCTCGGCCGATGTGCTGGCTTTCGGGAATGCCATTTCGCGCGCCTACGATGCGGCAGAAAACCGGGTCGTTGAACGTATTTCCAGCCGAATAGCAGCGATGATTCCTGCAGCTGTGGAGAATGTCTGAATGTATGCACGCCTGAGTGGCACCGGTAGTTACTTGCCGGGAAATCCTGTCAGTAACAGCGAGTTGGCTGCGCGTGGCATCGATACTAACGACGAGTGGATTGTCACTCGCACCGGCATTCGTAGCCGCTATCTCGCCCAGGCCGGCGCCACTTCAAGCGAACTTGGCTTGATTGCCGCGCAAAAGGCGCTGGAAATGGCTGGCATTGCTGCAGCTGACCTTGATCTGATCATCGTTGCCACCTCGACTCCTGATTACATCTTTCCGAGCACCGCCTGTCTTATCCAAGGCAAGCTAGGTAACAAGGGGGCTGCAGCTTTCGATGTACAGGCGGTCTGCGCCGGCTTTACTTACGCTCTGGGTATCGCCGAGAAATTTATTTGCTCCGGTAGCCACAAGAAGGCTCTGGTCATTGGTGCCGAGGTGTTTTCGCGTATTCTCGACTGGAATGATCGGGGCACCTGTGTCCTGTTTGGCGATGGGGCTGGTGCGGTAGTTCTTGAGGCTTCCGATAAACCGGGTATTCTGGCTACCGCCATGCATGCCGACGGAAGTCAGAACGGTATCCTGAACGTGCCGGGGCAAATTTCCGGCGGTCAGGTAACTGGCGACCCATTCCTGCGCATGGATGGACAAGCTGTCTTCAAATTTGCTGTGCGAGTACTGGCTGATGTTGCCGAGGAAGTTTGCCGGCATGCCAAGATCCAGACCAGTGATGTTGATTGGCTGATTCCTCATCAGGCGAATATTCGAATTATCGAAGCCACTGGCAAGAAACTGGGAGTCGATCGTGACAAGGTGATCGTGACCGTAGACCGCCATGGCAATACCTCCGCCGCTTCCGTACCGCTGGCGCTTGACGAAGCGGTACGGGACGGACGTATCCAGCGAGGCCAGAAAGTGCTGCTTGAAGGCGTTGGCGGTGGCTTTACTTGGGGCGCAGCCCTGCTTGAATTCTGAACCAGGGAACAAAACATGTCATTTGCATTCGTATTTCCCGGCCAAGGCTCGCAAAGTGTTGGCATGATGGCAGCTTACGGCGATGCAGCCGTGGTTCGCGCCACTTTTGACGAGGCCTCGGCTGCCCTGGGTGATGATCTTTGGGCGATGGTCGCCGATGGCCCGGCAGAATTGCTGACCCAAACGGTTAACACCCAGCCGGTCATGTTGACCGCAGGTGTCGCTGTCTGGCGCCTGTGGCAAGAAAAGGGCGGCAAGACGCCGGTGGTTGTTGCCGGCCACAGCCTGGGTGAGTACTCCGCGCTTGTTGCGGCCGGGGTGATCGACCTGAAAGACGCAGTGCCGCTGGTTCGCCTGCGTGCCGCTGCCATGCAAGAAGCCGTGCCAGTAGGAACTGGCGCCATGGCCGCCGTGCTTGGGTTGGATAATGCCGGTATAGCTGCTGCCTGTGCCGAAGCAGCGCAAGGCGAAGTGGTTGAGCCGGTTAATTTCAATGCCAATGGCCAGACGGTTATCGCCGGTCACAAAGGTGCCGTCGAGCGCGCCATGGAGGCGTGCAAAGCCCGTGGTGCCAAGATGGCCAAGGCCCTTCCCGTTTCTGCGCCGTTCCATTCCTCTCTGATTCGGCCAGCCGCTGACAAGCTGGCTGCTCGCCTGGCGGAGTTGTCACTGAATGCTCCACAAATTCCGGTGATCAACAACGTTGATGTCTCGATCGAAAACGACCCCAGCCGCATCAAGGACGCCTTGATTCGCCAAGCCTACAACCCGGTACGTTGGGTCGAGACTATTCAAGTGATGTCGACGCTCGGCGTTAGTATGGTTGCTGAGTGCGGTCCGGGCAAGGTGCTGGCCGGACTGACCAAGCGTTGCGCCGAAGGTGTTGTCGGCATAGCGCTTGCTGACGCGGCCTCCATTGAAGCCAATCTGGGTCTGGAGTAAGCATGCTGACCGATAAAATAGCTTTGGTGACCGGTGCGACCCGGGGTATCGGGCGTGCTATTGCGCTGCAACTCGGCAAGCAGGGTGCAACAGTGATTGGCACAGCAACCAGTGAAGAAGGTGCAGGCAAAATATCAGCCTATCTTTTGGAGGCTGGTATCAAGGGCAAGGGAATTGCCCTGAATGTCTGCAATGTCGCCCAGACGGATGCTGCCTTGGCCGATATCACCAAGGAATTTGGCGCAATTACCGTTCTGGTCAATAACGCCGGTATCACTCGGGATAACCTCGCCATGCGCATGGGTGACGACGAGTGGGATGCGGTCATTGATACGAACCTGAAGGCGGTGTTCCGACTTTCCCGTGGTGTAATGCGCGGCATGATGAAGGCCCGTTTTGGCCGCATCGTCAATATTTCCTCGGTGGTTGGTTACTCCGGCAATGCCGGCCAGGCCAATTACTGCGCCGCCAAGGCGGGCGTCGCTGGTCTGAGTCGCTCACTGGCTCGCGAATTAGGCAGCCGTAATATCACTGTCAATTGCGTTGCGCCGGGTTTTATCGCCACCGACATGACGCATGCCTTGACCGAAGAGCAGAAGGCCGCCATGCTGGCATCCATTCCGCTGGCTCGTGCGGGCACGCCTGAAGATATTGCTGGTGCCGTCGGGTTTCTGGTTTCTCCCGCTGCCTCGTATGTCACGGGTACTACCGTGCATGTGAATGGCGGCATGTTTATGGATTGATTCCGCTAAGCCTCGGCTTTTGGTAGAATCGTAACGTTTTTTTTCGTACCCCTGAGGGGAAGGAGTTTTTCTAATGGATAATATCGTAGAGCGCGTCAAAAAGATCGTCGCCGAACAACTGGGCGTGAACGAAGCGGACATCAAGAATGAGTCCTCCTTTGTGGATGATCTGGGCGCTGACTCCCTCGACACCGTCGAGCTGGTCATGGCTCTGGAAGAGGAATTCGAGTGCGAGATTCCTGACGACCAGGCTGAGAAGATCACCACTGTCCAGCAAGCTGTTGATTACATCCTCGCCGGTAAGAAGTAAGCTATTTCCGGTTTGAACCAGGCAAGGCCGGCCTTAAGGGCCGGCCTTGCTACATTTGCTTTCGGAGCGCATCTTGGCACGTCGCAGAGTCGTCATTACTGGCCTGGGTCTGATTTCCCCGGTCGGCAACAGCGTAGAGGAAGGCTGGCAGAACATCATCGCCGGCCGTTCTGGTATCGCTCCCGTTACCCGATTCGATACTTCCACTTTTCCGGTTCAGTTTGCCGGTGAAGTAAAGAATTTTGATATTACTCAGTACATTTCCGCCAAGGATGCCCGCCGCATGGATAGGTTTATCCATTACGGTCTGGCTGCCGGCATGCAGGCCGTGCGTGATGCCGGTCTGGATAAGGAAGGTGCTGCGGACCCCGAGCGCGTCGGTGTCGCCATTGGTTCCGGTATCGGTGGTCTGCCGCTGATCGAGGAAACCAAGGATGAATACATCGCCGGCGGTGTACGTAAGGTTTCGCCGTTCTTCGTCCCAGGTTCGATCATCAACATGATCTCCGGCAACCTGTCGATCGAGTATGGCTTCAAGGGGCCGAATCTGGCCATCGTCACAGCCTGTACGACGGGCACCCACTCGATTGGTGAAGCCGCACGTATCATCGAATACGGCGATGCCGACGTAATGGTGGCTGGTGGTGCCGAATCGACGGTTTCGCCGCTGGGCATGGGGGGATTCAGTGCGGCTCGCGCGCTGTCTACTCGCAACGATGATCCGACGACGGCGAGCCGTCCTTGGGACAAGGATCGTGATGGCTTCGTCCTGGGTGAAGGTGCTGGCGTTCTGGTTCTCGAAGAGTACGAACATGCCAAGGCCCGTGGCGCGAAAATTTATGCTGAAGTGGCTGGCTACGGCCGGAGCGCTGATGCTTATCACATCACCGCGCCAAACATGGACGGCCCGCGTCGTTCCATGGTCAACGCACTGAAGAATGCCGGTGTTACGCCATCTGACGTGCAATACGTCAATGCGCATGGTACATCGACTCCGCTTGGCGACAAGAACGAGTCGGATGCCATCAAGGCTGCTTTCGGTGATGCTGCCTACAAGATCGTGGTCAACTCGACCAAGTCGATGACCGGTCACCTGCTGGGTGGTGCTGGTGGCGTCGAGTCATTGTTCACGGTTCTGGCCATCCATCATCAGATTTCTCCGCCGACTATCAATATCTTCAACCAGGATCCCGAATGCGACCTGGACTACTGTGCCAACAAGGCGCGGCCGATGAAGATTGATATTGCGCTGAAGAATAACTTCGGTTTTGGCGGTACGAACGGCTCGCTGGTTTTTAAGCGCGTTTAAGTCAGCTACCTCCGCAAGGAATTGAACGGTGCAGTTTCCGATCATCATCGGACTGCACCGTTCTCGCTTTCTGGATGGCGCATTGATCTTCACGACGTTGGTCGCGATTGGAGTCGTGCTGGCATTGCCGTATTCCACGATCATCCGGTTGCTGATTGCTTTGCTCATCGCGATCGCCAGCTACCATTCCTGGCGGAAATTGAAGCCGACGCTTTCGGCTATTCGGCTTGAGCGTGCCGGCCAGATCCTTGTTTCAGAAACTGGGAGCACGGATTTTCTTGAGGTCGAATTAACGCCTGGTGCAACGGTGCATCCTTGGCTGACTGTTGTTCGGCTTCAGATAGTAAGCGGGAAGGGGCACGTGCTGATTGTGGTGGCCGATAGCTTGCGAACGGATGATTTCAGGCGGCTGCGAGTATTTCTCCGTTGGCGGGCAAAATTCAGTTCACCGGTTGGCGGCGCTTGAGGATTGTGTTTTTGGGGTTGTCGGCCATTTCCGGATAATCCCGGGAAAAGTGCAGGCCCCGACTTTCTTTGCGCAACATGGCGCAACGCACGATCAGGTCTGCCGTTACGACCAGATTGCGTAACTCAATGAGGTCGTGACTAACCCGGAAATTGGCATAGAACTCGTCGATTTCCCGCATCAACAAGCCGATGCGATGTTTGGCGCGTTTAAGTCGTTTCGTCGTTCGGACGATGCCGACGTAATCCCACATGAAGCGACGAAGCTCATCCCAGTTGTGGGAAATAACCACTTCTTCATCGGCATCAGTGACCCGACTTTCATCCCAGCGTGGCAAGGTTGGAATCTCGTCGTTTTTTTTGCTCAAAATATCGTTCACCGCCGCTTCGGCAAATACCAGACACTCGAGCAAGGAGTTGGAAGCGAGGCGATTTGCACCGTGCAGCCCGGTGCAGGAGGCTTCTCCGGCAACGTAGAGTCCGGATACGTCGGTACGGCCATGCAGATCGCTGACTATGCCGCCACAGGTGTAGTGGGCTGCGGGTACGACAGGAATGGCTTCCTGGGTGATATCAATTCCCAACTCCAGGCAGCGAGCATAAATATTCGGAAAATGCCCGCGAATGAACTCCTCATCCTTGTGCGAAATATCGAGGAAGACACAGTCAAGGCCGCGCTTCTTCATTTCGAAATCGATGGCGCGGGCGACAATGTCACGAGGTGCGAGTTCGGCGCGGTCATCATGCTCGGGCATGAAGCGAGTGCCGTCCGGCAAGCGAAGTAGTCCACCTTCGCCACGGACAGCTTCGGATATCAGGAATGATTTAGCCTGTGGGTGATAAAGGCAGGTCGGGTGAAACTGGATGAATTCCATGTTCGACACGCGGCAGCCGGCGCGATAAGCCATGGCGATGCCGTCACCGGTAGAGGTGTCGGGGTTGGTCGTGTAGAGATAAACCTTGCCGGCGCCACCGGTCGCAATGAGGGTGTTCTGAGCGCCAATAGTGATGACTTCTCCGTCACGATTGTTCAGGACATAGGCGCCATAACAGCGTTTGTCGCTTTTGCCGAGTTTCTCGCCAGTGATCAGGTCAATCGCGATGTGATCTTCCAGGATGGTGATATTGGGGTTCGCACGAACTTTCTTGGTTAACGTATCCTGAACGGCAAGGCCGGTAGCATCGGCCACATGGATGACGCGGCGAGCGCTGTGGCCACCTTCGCGAGTAAGGTGATAGCCGGAGTTGTCTTTGGTAAAAGGGACGCCTTGTTCAATCAGCCATTCGATGACTCGGCGCCCATTTTCGACGACATGGCGGGTGGCTTTTTCATCATTCAGCCAGGCGCCGGCAATCAGCGTGTCCTGAATATGTGCTTCGATGGAGTCTTGGCTGTCCAGTACGGCAGCAATGCCACCCTGAGCCCAACCAGAGGCGGAGTCTTCAAGGCTACGCTTGCTGACAAGCGCCACGCTGCAATGGGGGGCAAGTCTCAATGCAGCAGACTGGCCGGCAAGGCCGCTACCGATGATCAGGACATCAAATTTCTGCACGGCTGTTCTCTATTAGGAGTAGTTTTCAGCGGAATATAGCACGCAGGAAACCATTCATCCCGTTACAGTCAGTCACAAATTAAGGATAACTACCTATCTTCACCGCGAAAATGGCTGCGCTATACTCTGATCAATAAACATACCAATCATTACCCTCAGGGAAAACGAGAGCCATGAGTGAGCGCGAAGTCGATCAGGTGCTGGTCGAACGGGCCCAAGGCGGAGATCAGCAAGCCTTCGACCAGTTGGTAAGTAAATACCAGCGGAAGCTGGGGCGCTTGCTGTCGCGCTTTATCCGTGATCCGGCGGAAGTCGAGGATGTGTCACAGGAGGCCTTCATCAAGGCTTATCGTGCATTGCCGTCTTTTCGCGGCGAGAGTGCCTTCTACACTTGGCTTTATCGAATTGGCATCAATACGGCCAAGAACTATTTGGTGTCCCAAGGGCGACGCGCGCCGACCAGTACCGAGTTTGACTCTGAAGAGGCCGAAACCTTTGAGGATGCCACTCAACTGCGGGACATCAACACCCCGGAAAGCCTTCTTCTGTCAAAGCAGATTGGCGAAACGGTGAATGCTGCCATGGACTGCTTGCCTGAGGAGCTTCGTACGGCGATTGTGCTACGCGAACTTGAGGGGCTGTCCTACGAAGAAATCGCTGGCATCATGAATTGCCCGATCGGGACTGTGCGATCACGTATTTTTCGTGCCAGAGAGGCTGTGGCGGCAAAGTTGCGACCGTTGCTGGACATAGCTCCAGATAAGCGTTGGTAAGCATGGATAACGAACAGACAACGATCCGGGCCATAGTCAGAGCTCGGGAAGGAATGAATGCCCTTGTTGAAGTCGAGCATGGCGGCTGTGGAAGGTGTCACGAAGAGGGAGGCTGTGGCGGCCAGCAACTGACACAAATGTTTTGTGCCGGGCCAAAAACTTATCAGGTGAACAACAAGATTGGCGCTGATATTGGGGATCGCGTCACAATCGCCATTGCAGCTGGCAGTGTTCGCCAAACGGCTAATCTCGCTTATGGGGTTCCGCTGATCGCTTGCGTCTGCGGTGCGGTTGTCGGGTCTTCATTGGCGGGTGATGGTGGCGCCATGCTTGGCGCTGTCAGTGGTTTGGTCCTGTCGTTTTTGTATATCCGCTTCCATGTCCGTGGCTCTACTGGAAATTCTGCCGAACGTCCTCACATAGTTTCCCGTTCCTGATCGAATCCGGAGGTTGTGTTGCCCATGAAACGCTTTGTGACGCTGTGGTTTCTTTGGTTTTTGTGCTCCCTGTCGTTTGCTCAGACGCGAGGATTGCCTGACTTTTCCGATTTGGCTGAAAAGCAGGGCGCGTCGGTCGTGAATATCAGCACGACGCAGGTTGTTCGTGGTCAAGCACAGATGATGCCGTTTCCATTTGACGAGAACGATCCTGCCTTCGAATTCTTCAAGCGATTCATTCCGCGTAATCCGGGCGGTACTGTTCCGCGTGACTTCGAAAACAAGTCACTGGGCTCTGGCTTCATTGTTAGTGGCGATGGCTATATCCTCACCAATGCCCATGTTGTCGATGGCGCTGATGAGGTGACGGTCCGTCTGACTGACAAGCGTGAATTCAAAGCCAGAATCATCGGGGCGGATAAACGCACTGATGTGGCATTGATCAAAATTGAAGCCACGGGCCTTCCCGCCGCCAAATTGGGAGATCCGGCCCAGCTCAGGGTGGGTGAATGGGTGGTGGCCATCGGTTCGCCATTTGGATTCGACAACTCAGTGACTGCTGGTATTGTTTCTGCGAAGGGGCGCTCCCTGCCGCAAGAGAATTATGTGCCTTTCATTCAGACTGATGTGGCAATCAACCCGGGTAATTCCGGTGGCCCACTATTCAACATGCGCGGCGAAGTGGTCGGTATCAATTCGCAGATTTACAGCCGCAGCGGCGGATACATGGGCGTTTCCTTCGCCATTCCGATTGATGTGGCGATGGATATCCAGAACCAGTTGCGCGCCTCCGGCAAGGTCAGCCGGGGTCGCCTTGGCGTGGTGATACAGGAGGTCAGCAAGGAGCTTGCGGACTCATTGGGGCTTGCCAAACCGATTGGTGCAGTAGTGAATGCTGTCGAGAAGGGTGGGCCTGCAGACAAGGCTGGTATTGAGGCTGGCGACGTCATTCTGAAATTTGATGGCAAGACGATCAATAACTCGGCCGATTTGCCACGCATGGTGGGCGCAACCAGGCCGGGGGGGCGCTCGGTGGTTCAAGTCTGGCGCAAAGGGGCAACGCGGGATATCAACGTTACTGTGGGTGAGGTTCCTGACGAAAAACAGGCGAACGCAAAAGCGTCGCGCGGAAAGCCAACTGAACAGGCAGCCAATCGTCTTGGCTTGGTTGTCAGCGAACTGACTGCCGAGCAAAAGCGCGAGCTGAAAATGAATTCGGGCTTGTTGATCGAAGATATTCGAGGGCAGGGGGCTCGCTCCGACCTGCGTACTGGCGATATTGTCATCGCGCTGATTGCCAAAGGTGCAACCACAGAGGTAAAGACGGTAGAGCAGTTCAATAAGCTGCTAGCCCAGTTTGAGAAAGGCAGTAATGTCACGCTGCTTGTTCGTCGCGGAGAAATGCAGACCTTCATCACGATTAAAGGTTTGAATGGTGGTTGAGCTGATCCTGATGAGTCGCGGTTACTGCCATCTTTGTCATGACATGGAGGCGGCCTTGGCACCGCTGGCTGACGAGTTCGGCGCGACGGTGACCGTCCTTGATGTTGATGCTGATCCGGCATTGGAAGCCCAGTATGACGAACTGGTGCCTGTTCTGTTGCATGGCGAGACGGAGTTGTGTCATTACTTTCTTGACGAAGCCAAAATCCGTGAATATTTGGCTGGAATCCGCTAAAATTCAGGGTCTTCTGAAAAGGGAAGGGCGCCGGACAGCGCCCTTTTTTACTGGTACCAATGGATCACATTAGAAACTTCTCGATCATCGCGCATATCGACCACGGCAAATCGACGCTGGCTGACCGCATTATCCACCTCTGTGGCGGCTTGTCCGATCGCGAGATGGAGGCGCAAGTGCTCGACTCGATGGATATCGAACGCGAACGCGGCATCACGATCAAGGCGCAAACTGCAGCGCTGAGCTACAAGGCGCGCGATGGCAAGGTCTATAACTTGAACCTGATCGATACACCGGGACATGTCGACTTCTCCTACGAAGTCTCTCGTTCGCTGTCGGCTTGCGAAGGTGCCTTGCTGGTTGTCGATGCCTCGCAGGGGGTTGAGGCGCAGACGGTGGCCAATTGCTACACGGCGCTCGAGCTTGATGTTGAAGTGGTACCTGTTCTAAACAAGATCGACTTGCCGTCGGCCGATCCGGAAAATGCCCGCCAGGAAATCGAGGATGTCATCGGGATCGACGCTTCTGAGGCAGTGCTTGCTTCAGCCAAGACCGGTCTCGGTGTAGCGGATATTCTTGAAGCGGTGGTCGCACGCATTCCACCGCCCAAGGGAAATCCGGATGCACCACTCAAGGCACTGATCATCGACTCCTGGTTTGACAACTACGTCGGCGTCGTCATGTTGGTGCGTGTCGTTGATGGTGTCATCAAACCCAAAGACAAACTGCTTTTCATGGCGACTGGCGCCGAGCAGCTCTGTGAGCAGGTTGGTGTCTTTGCGCCAAAATCCGAGAAGCGTGACACGCTGCGCGCTGGTGAAGTCGGTTTCGTCATCTCCGGTATCAAGGAACTGAAAGCAGCCAAGGTGGGTGACACGATCACCACGATGGACCGCAAGGCGATCGAAGCGTTGCCTGGTTTCAAGGAAATCAAACCACAGGTTTTTGCCGGCTTGTATCCGGTGGAGTCCAATCAATACGATTCTTTGCGTGAGTCGCTGGAAAAGCTGAAGCTCAACGATGCCTCGCTGCAATACGAACCCGAAGTTTCACAGGCCTTGGGATTCGGCTTCCGTTGTGGCTTCCTCGGTCTGCTGCACATGGAAATTGTGCAGGAACGCCTGGAACGTGAATTTGATCAGGATTTGATTACCACAGCACCTACCGTTGTCTATCAGGTTGTCATGCGTGACGGTTCGATCGTAGAGGTCGAAAATCCAGCCAAATTACCGGAAGTTACCAAGATGGAAGAGGTGCGTGAGCCGATTATCACGGCCACCATCTTCGTGCCGCAGGATTATCTGGGCAACGTCATCACTCTTTGTAACCAGAAGCGCGGCAATCAGGTTGACATGCATTACCACGGCCGCCAGGTAAAGCTGGTCTATGAAATGCCGATGGCCGAGGTAGTGATGGATTTCTTCGACAAGCTGAAGTCCTGTTCGAAGGGTTATGCCTCCCTCGACTATGATTTCAAGGAATATCGTGCTGCCGATGTCGTGAAGCTGGATATCCTGATCAATAGCGAAAAAGTCGATGCCTTGTCGCTGATCGTGCACCGGGCCAATGCGCAGTATCGTGGTCGCGAACTGGCGAGCAAGATGCGCGAACTGATTCCTCGCCAGATGTACGACGTCGCGATTCAGGCGGCTATCGGCTCGCACATCATCTCCCGAGAGAACGTCAAGGCGATGCGCAAGGACGTGCTGGCCAAGTGCTATGGCGGCGACATTTCCCGCAAGAAAAAACTGTTGGAAAAGCAGAAGGCCGGCAAGAAGCGCATGAAACAGGTCGGCAGTGTCGAAATTCCACAGGAAGCCTTTTTGGCAGTGCTGCGCGTCGATAACTGAGAGTAGCGATGAACTTTGCCCTGATTCTTTTCGTACTGCTGGTCGTTACCGGTGCCTTGTATGCGGTGGACGTGTTTCAGTTCAGGAAATTGCGAACCAAGGATGCCAAGGAACCCTTGTGGGTGGAGTGGGGCGCCAGCTTCTTCCCCGTCATCCTGATTGTCTTTGTTCTTCGCTCTTTCTTGTTTGAGCCATTCAAGATTCCTTCCGGCTCGATGATACCGACGCTGCTGGTCGGTGATTTCATTCTGGTTAACAAGTTCACTTACGGCATCCGCTTGCCGGTGATCAACAAGAAGATTATTGACATCAACTTACCCCAGCGTGGCGATGTCATGGTGTTCCGCTACCCTGAGGATCCGTCACTGGATTACATCAAGCGCGTCGTCGGTTTGCCCGGCGATACAGTGGCTTATCAGAACAAAAAGCTGACCATCAATGGGCAGGCTGTTCCGACTCAGAAGATAGGCGACTATCTGCACCCGGAGCGCCTGTATTACTCCGAGCAGTTCCTGGAGAAACTTGGTGACGTTGAGCATCGAGCCCTGAATGACACCGATGCCCCCGCTTTTATTCCCGATGCTGCACGCTTTCCCCATCGGGAAAATTGCACTTACAATGCTTCTGGCGTGGTTTGTCAGGTTCCGCCCGGTCACTATTTCATGATGGGTGATAATCGAGATAACAGTCGGGATAGTCGAGCCTGGGGTTTTGTTCCCGAGGAAAATATCGTCGGCAAGGCATTCTTTGTCTGGTTGAATTTCAGTGATTTGGGCCGGATTGGTTCATTCCGGTAAGGGGATGCAAATGAATAATCAACGTGGTGTTGCGCTATCGGGGCTGTTGTTCTGGAGTGTCGTGCTGGTTCTGGTTGCTGTGCTGGGAATGAAAGTAGCACCGACCTACATTGAGTACACCAAGATTTTGAAGGATGCGAAGAGTACCGTTGCGCAAACTGGCCCTGATTCAACGGTGGCCGATGTACGCAAGACCTTTGATAAATTTGCTGATATTGACATGCTGGATTTCAAGTCCAGTCAACTTGATGTTTCCAAAGATGGCGGCAAGATCGTTATCGAATTTGCCTACGAAAAGCGTATCCCCCTGTTCTGGAACGTCAGCCTGCTGATCGACTACAAAGGATCGACCGCAGGGTCATAAGGCATGACCGCGCAGTCGATTGCCAGAAAACTCGGGCATCAATTTTCGGATCAATCGCTGTTTCGGACGGCATTGACCCATCGCAGTTTCGGTACGCCGAACAATGAGCGGCTTGAATTCCTAGGCGATGGTGTTTTGGATTTCGTCATCGCCGCCGCCTTGTTTCACCGTTTTCCTGATTTGCCGGAAGGCGATCTTTCCCGTTTGCGAGCGAATCTGGTTCGCCAGGAAACCCTGCACCAACTGGCCTCTGATCTGAATATCGGCGAGTTCCTGCGTCTTGGCGAGGGGGAGTTGAAGAGTGGTGGCGCGCAGCGCCCGTCTATTCTGGCCGATGCGCTGGAAGCGATCTTCGGCGCCATTTATCTCGATGCAGGTTTTGCCGCCGTGCAAACTGTCATCGAAAAATTGTATGCGCCGCTTCTAGATGCGCTCAAGCCCGGACAGTTTCAGAAAGATGCCAAGACGCGCTTGCAGGAATGGCTGCAGGGGCGTAAGAAAGCCTTGCCCAGATACCAGTTGCTGGAAGCGACAGGGGCTGCCCATGAACAACGCTTCGAAGTGGCCTGTGAAATCGAAAATCCCGCTGTGCGCACTGTCGGCTATGGCTCAAGCCGGCGTATCGCCGAACAGGTTGCGGCCGAGAAGGCCTTGAAAGAACTCCACGCATGAAAAAGATCCGTTCCGGTTATATCGCCATCGTCGGTCGTCCGAATGTTGGCAAGTCGACCCTGCTCAACCGGCTGGTCGGCGAAAAGATCAGTATTGTTTCGCGCAAGGCGCAGACAACCCGGCATCGGATTACCGGCATCCTGACCAATGATGATGCACAGTTTGTTTTCGTCGATACGCCTGGGTTCCAGACCAAGTTTTCCAATGCACTGAACCGTGCAATGAATCGTGGCGTCACCCAAACATTGAATGACGTTGATGTTGTGTTGTTCCTGATCGAAGCCGGGCGCTACGACGCCAAGGACAAGGCCGTTGTCCGGCTCTTGCCCAAGGACCGGCCGGTCATTCTGGTGGTCAATAAGACTGATCAGATCAAGGATCGCAGTTCATTGTTCCCCTTCCTGGCTGAGGTTGCGGCTGACCATGATTACGCTGCGGTGGTGCCGATCAGCGCCGCCAAGGGGAAACAAACCGACGAATTGCTGGCGGAGGCGAGAAAGCATCTGCCCAACGAAGGCTTGATGTTCCCGGAAGACGAACTGACTGACAAAAGCGAGCGTTTCCTGGCTTCGGAATACATTCGCGAAAAGGTTTTTCGCCTGCTCGGTGACGAACTGCCGTATGCCACTGCCGTGGAGATCGAGAAATTCGAGGTCGAAGGTGACCTGCGCCGGATTTTTGCGGCCATCGTCGTCGACCGCGAGGGTCATAAGGCCATCGTTATCGGCAAGGGCGGCGAATCGCTGAAGCGTATTGCCAGCGAGGCGCGCCAGGACATGGAGCGCCTGTTTGACGGCAAGGTCTATCTTGAAATCTGGGTCAAGGTGAAGTCCGGCTGGAATGATGACGAGCGCCTGCTGAAGAGTCTCGGTTACGAATGAGTCTGCGCAGCAAAGTCGACGGCCAGCCGGCTTATGTTCTGCATAGCTATCCCTTTCGGGAAACCAGTCTTATCGTCGAAGTGTTTTCCCGCGATTTCGGGCGCATGGCCCTGCTGGCCCGTGGCGCGCGTCGGCCACGATCGGCAATCCGCGGCCTGTTGATGGCATTTCAGCCGCTGGAGATTGGCTGGGCCGGCAAAGGCGAAGTGCTGACCCTGATGAAGGCCGAGTGGCAGGGTGGCTTGCCCTTGCTGGCCGGGGAAGCCCTGTTTTGTGGCTACTACCTCAACGAATTGCTGATGCACCTGTTGCCGCGCGAAGACGCCCATGAACAGCTGTTTTCCAGCTACGCCAAAATGCTGGCCCTGCTGGCAGCCGATCCAAGCGGGAAAGTCCGCGAAGCAGACCTGCGCTGTTTCGAGAAAGCTCTGCTACAGGAACTGGGCTATGGTCTGACGCTGGGCCATGACAGTGATGTCCAGGCAATCGATCCGGCCGCGTTTTATACCTACCGCATGGAACAGGGGCCGGTTCGACTAGAGCACGAGGCGGGTGCGGCGCAGGTTTTTCGTGGCAAGACCTTGCTCGATCTCGAAGCGGAAGATTTCTCCGATCCGCGTAGCCGCCAAGAGGCCAAGGCCCTGATGCGCACCCTGATGGCCTATTATCTGGCGGGCAAGGAACTCGAAACACGCAAGATATTCAGGGAATTGCAAGAGTTATAGCAGTCCTTGATAGCGCGATGCCCACGGAGACGGCTATTTCAAGATGCTTGTATCGTCCGCTATCTTTTCCTCACCGCAGAGGGAAGCACCGCCAGTAACAACGGCTTAGGATTTCGCTGAGGCCAATCCCTTTATCCACTCGCGTTGCGCCTCACGGCGGCGCTTGTCGCTCAGTCGTTCGATGATCCGCTGGCAAACCTCAGGGAATGGCAGCATGCCGCTCGGCAGAATCTCGTCGCAACGCAGGATGTGCAGGCCAATCGGCGATTCGAGCACGGCGCTGATTTCGTCTTGTGGCAAGTCGAAGGCCGAGGATTCAAGTTCGGCGTAAAGCTGATTGCGCTTGACGGTGCCAAGTTGGCCGCCCTCCATGGCGGTTGGGCACTGGGAGTGGCGCAGTGCGGCATCGGCAAATTTTTGGCGACTCGTCAGGGTTGATCTGAGCGATTCGAGAGTGGCAATGGCCTTGGTTTTTTCCTGCGGGTTATTGAAGGTAATCAGGATGTGGCGCAGGCGCCGCGCCTCGGGTCTATCGAAGGCTTCCGGGTGCAGGCGGTAATAGATTTCCGCATCAACGGCGGTGACATGCGCAGTTTGGGTCGCAATTTTTTCGAGGATGGCTTCAACGCGCAGGTCGCGTTCGACAGCCTGGTGCAGCGCCGCTTCGCTCAATTCAATGCGCTCCATATCCTGCACGAACTCGTCGCTTGATGGGTAGCGTTGGCGGATTTCATCCAGGCGATTTCTCACGGTGGCAGCCGGCACAATGACATTGGCGGCTGCCGCGCTGGCCAGGATGCGCTGTTCGATGCTGTCCTGCTTGCGGGCGATGTCGTCGAGCCGGTCGCGCTCCGGTTCGCTCAGCGTCTCCGGGCCTTTCTTGAAGAGTTCCCAGGACAGTTTCAGTTCGAGGTAACCGTTTTGCATGCGTTCATTCCCTGGTTGCGATCGGTTCCAGCAGGGGCTCAGGAATCTGCAGGACGCGGCCCGGCAGGCGGTCGAAATGGATGTGGTAGGCGACACCCGAGGCAGCGTCGCGAATCACCTTGATGACTTCACCGACAGAACCCGGTTCGACCAGCACATTGCCGCCGACTGACAGCCCCTTGGCCGCCACCACTTTTTCGCGGAATTCGAAGCGTGATGGCGTCCACGGGTCGTCGGCGCCGATCAGCTCTTCTTCGCGGCAGCCGACAATCTTGCCTTCTTCAAGGAAGTTCACCGAGTAGATGATCTGGTCCTGCAGGAAGGTGCCGACATCGACGACATAGCCGATGCTGCCGCGGCGCACCAGCGGCGCGCCAGGGTCGAGGCCCGGGTAGGTGCCGTCGTTGCGGACATTCCGGGTGAGACGCACGGCCTCACCGTACTCCCACTGAGCGTTCATCATTCGCGGAATACCTTGTCGAGGGAAATGAAGGAACTGAACCCGCCTTCCGGCCTGGCCTGGTTCTGGAAGACGGCGAAGACCTTCTCGTTCAGCGAGTTCGAGACGACGAAGTCCTGGTAGGCGCGTTCCAGCCACAGGCGGTAGATGCCGCGCTGCTGGCCTTCTTCGGGCGGCAGGTTGGGCGCCTGCTTGGCCAGGTAGTCATGGAAGCGCTGCAGGATGTGCAGGCGGTTCACATGGACGACGGCGGGGTCGTAGGGGACTTCGAAGTAGTCCAGAAAATCTTCGGCCGAGACCAGGTCTTCCATGGCTTCGGCAAGGCTCAGAGTGTCTTCCATGATGGCCTCCTCAGGCTGCGACTAGGGTGAGTGATGTCTCTTCGGGCGCCGTGTTTTCGCTCTGGAATTCATCGACGACTTCAAGAAGTTTGGCGGCGCCAAGATGATCGCGACTGTCCAGTGCGGCCAGTTTGCTCAGCCGGTCGCGCGATTCGGCGATGCGGCCGAGGCGGAGCAGGACGACGCTTTCGGCCTTCAGGGCCAGCAGGTAGAAGCGCAGCAGGCCGAACGAGGTGGCGGCGGCCGAGCCAAGCTGGGCTTCGTCGATCTGCCGCCAGTCGGCCGGGATGCCGAGATGGCGGGCCGAAACGCGCTTGGCGTGGTCGGCGACGATCAGCACATCGTCGAGCCGGTGCTGGTAGAAATAGTAGCGGTACAGGCTGACCAGCACGGTCAGGTGCTCCGGCGCCAGCAGGTTGGCACGCAGCAGCGCCAGCTCCGCGGCAGGGTCTCCGTAATCCTCGGCTGCCTGGGCGATCAGCCGCTCGGCCTCGGCGGGGAGTGCATCCTCGAAGTAGAGCTTGCAGTCGGAGAAGTCGAGCAGATCCATGGTGTCGTTCAGTCCATTGTTCAGTGCATGGCCTCGTGCTCGCAGCACAAGTCACCGGCGGTGCAGGTACGGCATTCGCCGCTGTGGTCGGTCGGAGGCGGCTCATGGCGGATTTCGGCCAGTTCCTTCTCCAGTGTTTCGATGCGCTCGATCAGGCAGGCAATGGATTTGGCCACCGGGTCGGGCATCACGTTATGGTCCAGGCTGATGCCGTCGGGGTTGTCAGTTCGTTGGCGTGCCGGGCCGACCCGGGTGTCGACAATCCGGCCGGGTACGCCGACGACCGTCCGGTCGGCCGGCACATCCTTGACGACCACGGAATTCGCGCCGACGCGGACGCGTTCGCCAATGCTGATCGGGCCGAGAATCTTGGCGCCGGCACCGACGACGACGCCATCGGCCAGGGTCGGGTGACGCTTGCCCTTGTTCCATGAAGTGCCACCCAGCGTGACGCCGTGGTAAAGCGTGACGTCGTCACCGACTTCGGCCGTTTCGCCGATCACCACGCCGGCCCCGTGGTCGATGAAAAAGCGGTGGCCGATGGTGGCGCCGGGGTGGATGTCGACGTTGGTCAGTGTCCGGCTCAGGAAGGACAGGAAGCGGGCCGGGAAGCGCCAGCCGTTCTGCCACAGCCGGTGCGAGAGGCGATGGGCGAGGATGGCGTGGACGCCGGGGTAGGTGGTCAGCACCTCCAGCGTCGAGCGGGCCGCCGGGTCGCGCTGAAAGACGCAGCTCAGGTCTTCCTTGAGGGTCGCCCAGAGGCCGGGTGCTGCCATTGTGCTTGCGGTCATGGTCATCGCTTCAGACATGGAGGTTGCTCCGGAGGGAGCTCAGAAGGTCGCGCAGATCGGACACTTCCGGCGGGTGTTTGTGTTCGGCGACAAAAGTGCGGACGCGCGGCAGCATGGCCTGGGCTTCTGTTTCACCGAGTTCGATGCCGAGGCCGGCATAGACGACCTGCACGGCGCGCGACCCGGAATGCTTGCCGAGCACGATGCGGTGCGCCTGGCCAACTTCGCGCGGGTCAAAACCCTGGTAGTTGTCCGGGTGCTTCAACAGGCCATCGACGTGGATGCCTGCTTCGTGCGTGAAGGCGCCGGCACCAACGACACTCTTCTGCCAGGGAATGGCGCGCCCTGAAGCGCTGGCCACCTTAGCCGAGAGCGAGGGGAAGCCTTTCAGGCTGACGTTGGTTTCAATGCCATAAAGCTTGGTCAGGCCGAGCACGACTTCTTCGAGCGGCGCGTTGCCAGCCCGTTCGCCGAGGCCGTTGACCGTAGTGTTGACGTGCGTTGCGCCCGCCTTGCAGGCGGCCAGGGTGTTGGCGGTGGCCAGGCCCATGTCGTCGTGGGCGTGCATCTCGATCTCCAGGCCGGTGTTGCGGCGCAGCGTCGAGATGCGGTCGAAGGTGCCGAAGGGCTCCAGGATGCCAAGGGTATCGGCGAAGCGCAGGCGGCGGGCGCCGACGCGTTCGGCCGTTTCGGCCAGGGCGCAGAGGAAATTCATGTCGGCACGCGAGGCGTCTTCGCAGCCGAGGCCAACTTCAAGGCCGAGGCTGAGCGCGGCACCAATGAACTTGGGCAGCTCGCGCAGCAGCCAGGCGCGATCCTGCTTCAGCTTGTAGGCCAGGTGCTGGTCGGAGGCTGGCACCGAGATGTCGATCAGGTGGGCGCCGAGGCCAGCGCAGGCGGCGATGTCGGCCGGGTGCATGCGGCTCCACACCATCAGGCGAGGGGCGAGATTCAGATTGGCGACGGCACGGATCGAGTCGCGTTCCTCGTCACCCATGGCCGGAATGCCGACTTCCAGCTCAGGCACGCCGATGGCGGCGAGCTGGCGGGCGATGTCCAGTTTTTCATCGAGCGAGAAAGCCACGCCAGCCGACTGCTCGCCATCGCGTAGCGTGGTGTCGTTGATCGTGACAAAGGCTGGGTTGGTCATGGCGTTCTCCTCGCAGTCTTTTTAGCAAGGGTGGTGCCAGTTTTTAAGGCTATGAAAATAAAAGGATTTGTTTTGTTGTGGGCGGTGCTTGTTGGCGCAATGTCGTGATTGCGACAATGTGCTGACCGAAAACTGGGCGGTGTCTGATGGGGACGAGTTGTGCGTGTTTTAGCCAGCTAGTGAGGCGAGCATATGCCGACCTTAGCAATCCTTCCCCAAAGCGGACATTCATGGGGGAAATCGGATTGACACCGCCATCCGACGGCGCTAGTTTGCATGCGGGCGGAATACCAGCAAAATTGGCAAATAGAGAGATGCAATGCGCAGAAAAAAACAACTGACGACGGGGATTGGACTGCTGCTGGCGGCAATGATTACCCCCACTTTTAGCACTGCGCAGACCACAGCAAGCGTCCAACTACTTGACGTGGCAAGTTTTATAAACGGTGCGTACCCATACATCCCGTCAACGGAAGAAAAGAAAGATATTCACAGCGGAGAGTATGTTGGGCACCAGCTTCATGGAATAAGCCAGGACGGTCGATTTAGTAACGATCTGTTCTATATCAATGATCGCTCCAATCAGAAAAGTCTCTATTACGTACTCACAACACCTGCAATGATCGATTCATTTCGTATTCGTGGAGATAACAGAGATAGTCACGAGAGCATGCCCCGTCGGTTCGAGTTTTCAGTTGCGCAATCACCCGGAGGGGATTTTCGGACCGTAGCTGCTTTTAATACTCCTGACTCATTTATTTTTGGCAGAGATAGGTACTACGATTTTTCTATCCCGGCCCTCCAAAAAATTACCGGCCGCTACGTGCGCGTTATCGTATCCGGCTTTAAACATAATTCATTTTGGAATTTCGATTTCAGCGCTTATGGCCGATTCAACCAGCCAGTACAGTCACGGAAAGATTTCAGCGGAATTTATGCTCTAGGCTACTGGGAAGGCAAAGTCTCGGAATCTGATCTCGACATGGTCAGTCGTCAAAAAGGTACTGACTACGGCTCTTACCTGATCCTCCAACAGAAAGGCACGCAGATTGACGGTTGCTATGTTCACGGGAACGTCAAAACGGAGGGTGATGGTTCAAGAGATTTGGATGTCATCAGCGAGGTAATTGGCAATCTGAAAGGTAGTGTAGAAAATAACGTATTCCGTTTCACACGGACTTCCGCCAAGTACAACGACAGGCGAAATGGTGCGATGGCCTTTGCTCCCGCTGGAGAAGAAATCAAAACTGCCCAAAATTACGGGTATTTGCTGGTTATGAAGGACTCTGAATCAGAAAGTGCCAGAGTCAACGAAGCAAGGGGAAATGGATTCCAATCGTTCAGAGCTTCGGTGTCGTCACGTGTTGCTGCCCACACTAGCGCAACCTGCGCTATTGCTGGCAAGGTGCAATTTGACAACGTGTATTTCAATTTTGATTCCGGTGCACTGACATCCGAGTCGAAAGCTGCGCTCGATAAAGTGGTCGATGCTGCCAAAGCCTACCCAGAGTGGAAGTTCCAGATTAGCGGCCATACCGACAGTAACGGCTCCACCGAGTACAACCTGAAACTGTCGGAGCAACGCGCGGCGGCTGTCGTACGTTACCTTGTGGCCCAAGGGGTTGATGTGGCGCGGTTGCAAGCCAAAGGCTACGGTGTCCGGTGTCACTCGCTTAATTGAAGGCAACGTCTACCACTCCGTAAACCGGCGCGTGGAAGTAATTCAACAATGAGGCTGGTACTCCTGCACTGAGGAATACTACCTGCATTGTCCAAGCGTCTAACCTTGCGTATATGGCTAACTGGCCTTCGTTCTGTCGCTTGACTTGTGGTGTTCCTCAACATCCGCTTCTCCAAACCACGTACTTCAGCTTTGGCTTGATAGCCGCACTACGCGTTTTTACCGTAATCCTTAAACCGAATACGGCCGATGCAGCCAGCTTCGGACGACATCGACGTCGCGCTGTGGCAGGTAGGCGAAGCCGGCCAGGGAGTCTTCGACGACAGTCTGGGCGACCCAGTGCGGCACGGCTTTGGTGGTCAGCATGTGGAAGTACCAGGCCATCGGGTAGCCGGTTGCGCGGTCGAAGTGGCTGAGTGCTTCGTTCAGTTTCAGGCCGCTGGTGCCGGCGCTGGCGTCGAATTCAGGGGCTTCGCCGGCCAGTGTGGCGATCGGCTGGGCGCGGAAGACGGGCTGGTGGTAGCGGTCGAGGTGTTCGCGGGTGGCGATGACCCAGTGGTTGTAATAGGCGCAGGTGTTGTTGGCGCTGCTCTTCGACCAGTCGTCGATCATTCGGTGAATTGCAGCAGGCTCGGGCTTTTGCGCCAGCATGCGCTTGAGGAAGGCGCCGATGTGCTGGATGCGGCAGAATTTGTAGAAAGGCAGGCCGACGGGCACCGGCTGCTCGGCACCGCCACGCGGGTCGACCAGTTCTTCGAGGGTGCTGGGGTCATTGGCGAAGAGCTGGTGGACGCGCATTTCCTGAAGGTCTTCGATTTCCAGCTGCAGGAAGCCATCGGTGCTGTCATCGGCCGAGGCGACGAGGTAATGCGTCTGGCCGACCAGGCGGGTGGCGTACAGCTTCTGGTCGATGAAGTCGTCGGTCAGCTGCGCAAAATCGCCATCGCGCTCATCGAGGGCGTGTTCGACCCAGCTTTCGAGATTGTCGGAGACGCGCTGGCCGTTGCTGCCGAGGACGCCGCCGAGACGATACCAGCCGCCACGGCTCATGGCATGGCGGAATTTCCAGTCAGGGAAGGCAGTACCAAGCGCCTTGACGAGGGCGCCGGGGCCACTGCTGACCGGCACCTTGGCGCAGGTTTCGACGATGGCGGGGGCGAGCGATTTGCAGTATTCCGTCCAGGCCAGTGTTTCTTTCATCGTGCTTTCCTCGTTCTCAGGCGGTGTTTTTTTCGGCTAGTCGGGCCACAGCTGCGTCGCGGACTTCTATTTCGGGATCGTTGGCCAGCGGTGGCAGAAATTCGAGCGGGGCATTGCCAACCGCCGCCAGGCGGACCCACCATTCTTCGTCTTGGAGCAGGGCGACGGCGAGGCCAGGCAGGGCGCGTTCGGCGACGATAGCGCGAACTTCCGGTTCCTGGTCCTTGGCCAGCATGTGCAGGGCGAAGGCCGGCAGGCGGGAGGCGACGACCTTGCGGACTTCGCGCTCGGGATCCTTGCTCAACTTGGCGAGCTGGCCATGCGGCAGGCGACGGGCAACGGTGGCGCGAATCAAGTAGTCGGGGTCGTTGATCAGCTGGATCAACTGGGCTTCGGGCAGGCGGGCGGCCACCGAGAGGCGTACTTCGCGATCCGGATCGTGGATCATCGAGATCAGTTGATCGACCGGCAGGCGCATTGCCACCACCCGGCGCACGACTTCGTCGGGATCCGATTTGAGCGGGAAGATGGTGTCGATTGCCGCATAGCGGGCGGCAATGGCCCGCCGCTCCCAGAAGATGTCGCCGAGATAGTTTTGCGCCAGCTCGGGATTCGCCCGCAGAAAGCGGTCGATCTGCCGGCCGCTGTGGGCGCGGATGCAGGCGTCGCCTGGCTTGCAGCGGCGGCTGTTCAGGTAGTCCGGAAAGTGGCTGCAACCGGAACACAATCCCAGCCGGCCAATGCCGGCATCGGCGAGCGTCTTTTCACTCGTCATCGACCTTGGCGGCGATAAGAATGCCGGTGGCGTTGGTCGCGTCGTTGGTCAAGGCCAGGCAATGGCCGCTGGCGCCGCTGATCAGGAAAAGGTCGTAGCCTTCGACGCTGAGCGCCGGCTGGTAACGGGGAGAAACGTCGTCCTCGCTGCATTCGGTGAAGTGCAGGTCGGGAAAGCGCTGGCGCAGGGAGGCGGCTCGAGCATCGAGCATGGTGGCTTCGCCGACGCGAACGAGTTGGGTTGGGGTGATCATGCTGACTCCTCCGACTCCATTTCCTCTTCGAATCGGGCCAGCGAGGCGGAAGGAACACCCATGATCTGGGCCAGCCAGGGCGGCGGGCTGGATAGACGGCCCTGCAGCTCGATCAGCACCTGGCGGGCCTTGCCGCCTTCGGGCTTCTTGACCGGATGGACGCCGGCGCGGACGACCTTGGCGGCCGCCGGGCCGCCGATGGATTGAACGTAGACAATCTGGCAATCGTTGATCAGTGCCGAGCGAGCGGCATTCTTGTCTTCGGCGGTATCGGCTTCGACGGTAGTACGTATGGCGATCAGCTTGATCTGTTCCGGGCTGACCTGATAGACGAGAAAGCGCTCGCAGGAACCGAAATGGCCATCGAGGGATTCACCGCGATTGGCGGCGACGGCAACCCGCAGCGAACCGGGCATGTCGCCGTCGGTATAGGCGTCGACCGCCGGGAAGTCGCTATTCTCGACACCCTGACCCCAGAGCAGGCGGACTGCCTCCTTGAGGGCTTCGCCTTCGACGCCGACATGGCAGCCCTGTTCGGCGAAGTCGCCGGCCAGGATGACGCGCAGGTCTTCGACGGTAAGTGTGCCGAGCTTGGCTTCGGTGAGCGGCGATTCCAGTTTCTCGATCAGCGCGCCGACCAGGGCACGAACATCGAGACCGTTCAGGGCGCGGGCGGCGAGGGCGATGCGCAGCGCTGCTTCGCGGGAGGCGATGGGGGTGTCGGACATGATGGGCTCCTGGGGAAAGTCTTCAGTGGAACGCCGGCTCAGTTTTCACACTGGCCCGGCGTTCGGCTCAAGGCTCTACTCAGGCGGCGCTAATGCAGCCCGAAGGGCACACGTCGACACACAACGGTGAGTCGTTGTGGCCGTCGCATTCCGTGCAGGTGGCGGCGTCGATCTTGAAGAAGATCTTGCCGGAACTGATCGATTTGGTCGGACAGACCGGCTTGCAGTCGCCGCAGGCGGTGCACATGTCGGGGTCGATTTTCATTGCCATGGTTTTAGCTCCTAGTAATTAGTAGTTAGTTGCTAGCCGCCCGAGCTTGGCGAGGGTCTTCGCTTTTGCTCGTAACTAATGACTAGCGACTAGCGACTACTTCACTCAGTCTTCAGCAGCGCCAAGACGCTTGGCGCGCAGGGAAACAGGCAGGCGAGGCGGTTTGGCGATCGGATCAATGTAGTACGTCCCACCGTTGTCCAGCTTGAGTTCGCCACCCCATTTGTCTGCGGTGTCGAATTCGATGGATTCGATGGACGCTTCCAGGTCGCGCTTCGGCAGGTAAAACACCAGCCCACCGCCGCTGCCTTGCTGGATCATGATGTTGGCCATTCGCAATTCCTCCGGAATTGCAGGATTGAGTTGTTAGGATCGAGAATCGAGTAGGCGGAGCGCTGTCTTGCCTACTCGATCCTAATAACTAACTCCTCGATCCTGCCTTTCTTACCGCACCAGGTCGAAGTTGAAGTCGGTGGTGCCCATGCCGATCGTTTCCTTGTCGAGTTGCTCAAGGACAGCGTTGGTCAGCTGGGTCACTACGGACATCATCCCTTCGTAGCCCATGGTGGTCGCGCGGTGCATGTGATGGCGGTCGAAGATCGGGAAGCCGAGGCGGATCAACGGTACTTCGAACTCTTCACCGAGGTGGCGGGTGTCGCGCTGGATGTACTTGCCGTAGGAGTTGCCGATCAGGAAGTCTGGCTTGTCCGTGAAGCACAGGCTGCGCATGTGCCACAGGTCGTTGCCGGCGTAGACCTTGCCACTGACGCCGAACGGGCTGGAGGCGAGGAGCTTTTCCATGCTCTTGGCCCAACGCTTGTTGCCGTTGTGAGCCAGGATATGGGTCGGCTCGGCGCCAACTTCCAGAAGGATCTTGACGGTGCCCATCACGAAGTCCGGGTCACCATACACGGCGAATTTCTTGCCGTGCAACCAGGCGTGGCTGTCGGAAACCAGGTCCATACAGCGGCCACGTTCCAGTTCCAGAGAGGCCGGGATCGGCTTGCCGGTGACTTCGGAGATCTTCATCAGGAACTCGTCGGTCCACTCGACACCCATCGGGATGTTGAGCTTCGGAATGTCGTGGTTCCAGGTGTTCTCGACGAACTTCTTGGTCTTTTCCAGTTGGGCCGGCTGCAGCAGGACGGTGGTGATACCGTTCGGTGCATCCTTGACTTCGTCCATCGTCGTGCCGCCCGAGTACATGCGGAATTCGCCGTCAGCCGGGGTGTCGAAGACTTCTGAAGGATCGGACAGGTAGGTGAAATCGACATCCATTTCACCCAGCATGCGCTTGATGACACGGTAGTTGCCAAGGTAGGTTTCGAAGCCCGGAACGATGTTGATCTTGCCGTTCGAACCGATCTTCTTGCCGTCCATGAAGTTCAGCGTGAAGGAGCGGATGATGCCTTCGAGCATGTTGTCCCAGCCGGTGGTGTGCGAACCGACGAAGGACGGGGTGTGGGCGAAGGGGACCGGGTAATCCTGGGGGATGTGGCCGTCCTTCTTGGAGTTGTTGATGAAGGCATTCAAGTCATCGCCGATAACTTCGGCCATGCAGGTGGTCGAGACAGCGATCATGTCCGGCTTGTAGATCGCCTTGGCGTTGGCCAGACCGTCGTGCATGTTCTTCTGCCCGCCGAACACGGCGGCATCTTCGGTCATCGAGTCGGAAACGCAGGAGCACGGTTCCTTGAAGTGACGGTTGAAGTAGGTGCGGAAGTAGGCGACGCAGCCTTGCGAACCATGCACGTAGGGCAGGGTCTTGTGGAAGCCGGAGGCGCAGAGGACGGCGCCGAGCGGCTGGCAGGCCTTGGCCGGATCGACGGTCAGGGCTTCGCGCTTGAAGTTGAGGTCCTGATATTCCTTGGTCGTCGTCCAGACGAAGGTTTCCCAGACCTTTTCCGGGCCGTGGCCTTCTTCGAAGAGTTCGCGTTTTTCAGCGAGGTTCTTCTTGTAGTCGTCGTCGCGGAACAGCGGGTAACAGGGCTTGATGTTGTCTGCGGTTTGCATTGCTAGCTCCTTGCCGGTACCACTCATCTGTGGCGACCGGAGTAGGTTCAACAGAATTTCCTTGGCTCGTCCTTGGCTTTGTCATTCCCGGCTTGACCGGGAATCCAGTAGTGCTGCTCTGGATTCCCGCCTGCGCGGGAATGACGGGGCGTTGGTCAGGCGGCCTTCTTGACTTCTTCAGCAGCAACCTTTTTCCATGGCGGAACCAGGTTCTTGAAGGTCGGGTTGGACAGGGCGATGTCCATGTCACGGGCGAAGATCGCGAAACCGTCGTAACCGTGGTACGGACCCGAGTAGTCCCAGGAGTGCATCTGGCGGAGCGGAATGCCCATCTTCTGGAAGATGTACTTTTCCTTGATGCCGGAGCCGACCATGTCGGGCTTCAGGCGCTTGACGAACTCTTCCAGCTCGAAACCGGTGACGTCGTCGTAGAGCAGGGTGGCATCACCCATTTCTTTGATCGTGCGGTCGTAGTCGTCGTTGTGGCCGAATTCGTAGCCGGTGCCGATGACTTCCATGCCGAGGTCTTCGTAGGCGCCGATGACGTGACGCGGACGCAGGCCGCCGACGTAGAGCATGACCTTCTTGCCCTGCAGGCGCGGTTTGTACTTGGCGATGATCTCGTCCATCATCGGCTTGTAGCGGGCGATCACGGCTTCGGTCTTTTCCTTGACGGAATCGTCGAAGAAGGCGGCGATCTTGCGCACCGATTCGATGATCTTCGTCGGGCCGAAGAAGTTGTATTCCAGGTAAGGAATGCCGTACTTCTCTTCCATGTGACGCGAGATGTAGTTCATCGAACGGTAGCAGTGCAGCAGGTTCAGCTTGACCTTCGGCGTGTTCATCATTTCAGCAATGGTGCCGTCGCCGGACCACTGGGCCACGACACGCAGGCCCATCTCTTCGAGCAGGATGCGGGTTGCCCAGGCGTCGCCACCGATGTTGTAGTCGCCGATGATGGCCACGTCGTACGGAGTCGATTCGTAAGCTGCGCCGTCGCGCTTGTCGAGAACCCAGTCACGGATCGCGTCATTGGCGATGTGGTGGCCGAGGGATTGGGAAACACCGCGGAAGCCTTCGCAACGAACCGGGACAACCGGCTTGTCGATGGCAGCGGCAGCCTTCTTGGAGACCGACTCGATGTCGTCGCCGATGAGGCCGATCGGGCATTCGGACTGGACCGAGATACCCTTGTGCAGCGGGAACAGTTCTTCAACTTCTTCGATCAGCTTGGCGAGCTTCTTGTCGCCGCCGAAGACGATGTCCTTCTCCTGGAAGTCGGAGGTGAAATTCATCGTGCCGAAGGTGTCGATGCCGGTGGTGCCGACGTAGTAGTTACGGCGACCGGCGCGGGAGTACTGACCGCAGCCGACAGGGCCGTGCGAGATGTGGATCATGTCCTTGATCGGACCCCAGACCACACCCTTGGAGCCGGCGTAGGCACAACCACGAATGGTCATGACGCCCGGCAGGGACTTGCGGTTGGAAGTGATGCACTTCTTCGATTGTTCAACAGTTTGATCGTTGACCGCCAGATGCTTGGCGCGGTCCTTCTGGGCTTTTTCCGGATAAACCTCGAGCACCTCGGCGATGAGGGCTTCGGTTTCTTCGCGAGACAGAGTCGTCATGTTTTCCTCCTGACGCCGCCACCAATCTGTGGCCGACGTGCTGGTTGAAAGTTACCCTCTCCCCCAACCCCTCTGATGAAGCTACTAGCCATTCGACTAGGCAGAAAGCGGCCAAGTCGCTGGTTATCCCGCAGGCGGGAGAGGGGAGCGCGTTAGCGCGGGAGAGGGGGTTCGTCTTGCACAGCTTAGGCGGCAGCAGCAGCCAGTTCGGCAGCGGTCTGGCCGACGATGGACTCGTCTTCCGCTTCCATGATGCCGAATTCCATCAGCAGGTCTTCCAGCTCTTCCATCTCGATCGGAGTCGGGATGACGAAGTTGGTGTTATTGACGATCTTGTTCGCGAGCTGGCGATATTCGTCTGCCTGCTTGTGCTTCGGATCGTATTCGACCATGGTCATGCGGCGGATTTCAGCGTGCTGAACAGCGTTGTCACGCGGCACGAAGTGGATCATCGTGGTGCCGAGGCGACCAGCCAGAGCCATGATCAATTCGTCTTCGCGGTCGGTGTTGCGGCTGTTGCAGATCAGGCCGGCCAGACGGACACCGCCGGAGTTCGCATACTTCACGATGCCCTTGGCAATGTTGTTGGCGGCGTACATGGCCATCATTTCGCCGGAACAGACGATGTAGATTTCCTGAGCCTTGTTTTCACGGATCGGCATGGCGAAACCACCGCAGACCACGTCACCGAGCACGTCGTAGAACACGAAGTCGAGATCTTCGTCATAGGCGCCTTCTTCTTCGAGGAAGTTGATGGCGGTGATGACGCCGCGGCCGGCACAGCCGACGCCGGGTTCCGGGCCACCGGATTCAACGCATTTGATGCCGCCGAAGCCGACGGAGAGCACGTCTTCCAGTTCGAGGTCTTCCACCGAGCCGGCTTCAGCAGCCAGGTGCATCACGGTGGTCTGAGCCTTGCTATGCAGGATCAGGCGGGTTGAGTCGGCTTTCGGATCGCAGCCAACAATCATTACTTTCTTGCCGGATTCAGCGAGTGCCGCCACCAGATTCTGGGTGGTGGTGGACTTGCCGATACCGCCTTTGCCGTAGATGGCGCATTGACGGAGTTTTGCCATGGTGTAATCTCCTTAGTCTGTCAGTCGATTTGCGAAGGAATCTTTGAGAGTCGCGTCTCTCCTTCTGCATGTAGCGTGCCAGGTCGACTGGCAGGCCATAATCGATTGATTATTCAATGAAAATAGAAAATGAGCCGGTGGCGGTCGGAGCGAATACATCCGACAATGTCCCTACGCTTTGTAGGGGTGACGACAATGCGTCGAGCCCAAGCGAGACAAAACTGGCCTCAGGAGACGACAGTCTCCACTCTGACTTGTTGCGAGGCAGCCACGGGCCTCGGGCCGGGGTAACTTACAATGCAACACTGCCGCGCGAGGCACGCCTGCCGATCAATCGCTGCAATCTGCCGGCTGTCGTGCTTGGCAGCCTGACCTTCCAGCAATACCCGGCGGAACTGTTGATCGACGGCGTCGCCGAACTGCACCGCAACCTGTTCCAGCGGCTGGAAGTGGCTGCGCCGGAAGCGCGGGCCGACGTCTTTCGTGACTACATGACCGTGCATTTCCGGCTGGAGCGGCCGGAGGAGATGGGTTTCAGTGGCGACAGGAAAGGCCGGGCCAAGGCCAATTACATCAAGATGATTCGCGGCTGGAGTTTCGATGCCGACAGTCGGGAAGGCGCCGTGCTCAAGGGCTGGGTCGAGTCGCGCTTCGGCCTGACACCGCGCTACCACGGTCAGGCGCTACGGGATCCTTCAGGCAGCGCCTATCGCCGTTATCAGGAAATGCGGGCGCAAGGACTCTATGGCACCAATGCCATCGAGGCACAGCTGGACTTGGTCTATACCTTCTGCCAGCTTGAACTGGCGCGCCGCCATCATGGCGCCCGGCATGTCACGCTCTATCGCGGCGTGAACCGGATGGATGAGCATGAAATACTGGAAAAGCGCAGCAAGGGCCAGCACGTGGTCCTGCTCAACAATCTCAATTCCTTTACTTGCAGTCGAGACCGGGCGTGCGAGTTTGGTGACTACATTCTTGCGGCCGAAATTCCGCTGACCAAGATCTTCTTCCACTGCGGGCTGATGCCCGGCGTGCTGCAGGGGGAGGATGAATTTCTGGTGATTGGTGGGGTGGCCGAGGTGACTTTGTCGACAATCTGACGAATAGGTTGTTCTATGACTTAAGTCCTATTCATCGGGCGGACCACAAGGTATGCTCCACGGCATCTTGTTTGAAGGCCCCGAGCCCCGATGAAAATATTGCTGGTGGACGATTCGCGTGCGATTGCCATGGTGACCTGCGCGCGCCTGGAATCTTTCGGTCACGAGGTCCGGCATGCGATCAATGGCCAAGTGGCCATCGATCTTTTCCAGAGCGAACCTTTCGACCTGATCCTGATGGATATCGAGATGCCGGGCATCAACGGTTTCGAGACGACCACCCGGATCCGCGCTCTGGAGGGCCAGGAACCCTGGGCCTGGACGCCAATCATCTTCGTCACGGCAACCGATACCGAAACCAATCTGGTGACCGCCATCGAGGCGGGCGGTGACGACTTCATTGCGAAGACGGTGCCGGAAAACGTCTTGCAGGCCAAGATGAAAGCGATGGCGCGGATTGCGGCGCTGCGCGCGCGACTCTCGCTGGCCAACAGCAAACTTCAGGATCAGGCCAATCGCGACGGGCTGACCGGCTTGCTCAATCGACGCGCCATGGATATGCAGGTCGACCGCTTGTGGGAACAGGCCGTTGCGGCGGGTAAGCCGTTCAGCCTGCTGATGGTGGATATCGATAATTTCAAGAAATACAACGACCACTATGGCCATCTCGCCGGCGACGAGTGCCTGCGCTCGGTCGCGGCCTGTCTTGGCCAGTGCATTCAGCAGGCGAATGATGACCTGACGGCGCCGGGCGCTTTTGTCGCCCGCTACGGTGGCGAAGAGTTCTCGGTGATCATTCCCGATGCCGCTCCCGGCGTGCATGCCGGAGTGGCGGCGAGCCTCGTCGAGGCGGTTGCTGCCCTGGCCATCCCGCACGAAAAGAACGGCGACTATGGCGTGGTGACCATTTCGCTTGGCGCTGCCTGCCTTGATCCGGCCGTTGGCCAGATCAAGGTGCTCTTCCGTCAGGCTGACGAGCTGCTCTACAAGGCCAAGGGTGCCGGGCGCAATCGCGCCGAGGTGGCGTGAACCCTCATTCCTGCTTGTAGGAAAGCCGACAAAGACTGTTGGCTCGCGGCTGGAGAAGGCCGTGGCTCCATGATTCGCTAACGGGCGTGGAATTTGCTGTGAGGGGGTGTACCCCTTTCAGAGCAAACAAAATGACCCCAGAACTGCGCGAAAAACTGCTGGCCGGCCTCAAAGACGGCAGCATCGTTCCCTACCTTGGCCCCGGCGTGCTGGCCGATGTCAAAAATGCGGCGACTGGTGCGCCGATTCCCGCCGACAGCGATTCTCTGATCTACGCGATGAACGATGGCAAGCCGATGGCGGCCAAGCTGATGTACGAGTTCCCGCGTGCCGCAATGAATGTCGAACTGAAGCGCGGCCGCAGCGCCGTGACCAAGTTCCTCAATCGGACCTACGGCGAGACGGCCTGGACGCGTGGCGCCGTGCATGACTGGATCAAGGGCATTGCCCCGCACTACGTCATCGACATCAACCGCGACACGCAGTTGCAGGATTCCTACGCCGACCTGCCGCACAACCTGATCGTCGGCATCGCCCGTCTGGGGGGTACCGATTTTCGCTACAAACTCTATTTCTGGGATGGCGTTGCCTACCAGAAGACCGCGGTGATCAACCCGGCCCTGCCCATTCTCTACAAGCCGATGGGCACGCCGAAGCCGGAAGCCAACTACATCGCTTCCGATGCCGACTATGTCGACTTCATCACCGAGTTGATGGGCGGTTTCTCGATCCCACCGGAGGTCAAGGAGCTGCGCAAGGGCAAGCAATACCTGCTGATGGGCCTGCGTCTGAACCGCGATACCGAGCGCATGGTGATGTCCGACATCATCTACGCCGCCGCCGAGCCGGCCGGCTGGGTGCTGATCCAGAACCCGACCGACAAGGAACGCCGCTTCTGCAAGAAACAGAAGCTCGAACTGATCGAAGCCGACGTCTTCGATCTGATTGGTGCCGCAATCGCCGCCTGATGCTGCCTAAGGAAAGGCTGAAATATTCGTCATCCCCGCGAAAGCGGGGATCCAGTGCATTGAACTTTCTGGATTCCCGCCTGCGCGGGAATGACATTTCCGAATAAATCAGCGGCTCCATAATTCATTCAATCCGCCAAGGAGGACACATGTCGCTTGATCGTTACGAATCCCTTTTCTTCAACGCCAATTTCAAGGAAGCCGCCAGCGCAGGCGGGCTCGTCGCCTATCGGGGCGAACTGATCCTGCAGGAAGGTGAAGTCGCCGATGCCAATGGCCGCCGCAAGCCGCCGACGGAAGTGCTCAAGCAGGCTGTCCTGCTGGGCGACGCGGCCGGCCTGAAGCTGATTTCCGGCTCGCTCGACGAGTTGCAGCAGTTCCCGTTTGTGCTCGAAAAATTTGGTGCCGATTTCAACGATGGCACGATTGCTGTCTTCTTCACGGTCAATATTCCGAATGCCTTTTCGACCATTTCCAATGGTGCGACGGTCGCCTTCATTCCGCTGATTCAAGGCATGGTCTGGAACGAGTTGGCCGATCTGGTCGCGCTGGACAAGGGCGATTTCAAGGGTCTGAGCGCTGCGGACAAGGTGGCCACGGTCTATAACGCCCTCAAGTCCTACAAGTTCAAGTCGGCAGCGATGAGCCTCGACGATGCGATGAAAACCACCAATAACGCCAAGCGCGAAACGCACGGGGCGATTTGATGGTCTGGGATGAAACCCGTCACGCGCTGGGGGTGCCGGAGATGGATGGCACCCACCGGGAATTCGTCGAGCTGGCGTATGCCTTGCTGGTTGCTTCCGACGAGGAATTCCCGGCGCTTTTCGTCCGTCTGCACGAACATACCCGCCAGCATTTCGAGCACGAAGGCAAGCTGATGAAAGCCTGCCGCTTCCCGGCGATTGGCGAGCACAACAGCGAGCACCTGCGCGTGTTGGGCGAGCTGGCCCACTTTTCCCGCGGGGTGGCTGCTGGCCGACTGGGCATGGCCCGCAATTATGTCCGGGCCTTGCCCGAGTGGTTTGCCACCCATCTCGCCACCATGGATTCGGCGCTGGCGGGGTGCCTGAAGAAGCGGTGAATGTCTTGGATCGAGTGCCGCCCAGGATTGCTGTCTGCTCGAGCGCGGAACTCCTGGATGGCCATTATCGCAAGCTGACGCTGCTTTTCGAGGGGCGGGAGGAGGAGTGCCTTTTCCTGCGCTTCGACGGGACGGTCTATGCCTACCTCAACCGTTGCGTCCATATGCCGCGCCGGCTGGATTGCGAGGAGGCACATGTTTTCGACCACACCGGGCGCTACCTGCGCTGTTCCATGCACGGCATCGTCTATCGCCCGGAAACCGGTGTCTCGGTCAGCACCATGTGCGAAGGCGAACAACTGCGGGCCGTGGCTGTCTACGAGAGCGACGGGGAGGTCGGCATTGTCGATTTCCGGGTCACCGCCTGTCGTTGAACACTCAGCCAGAAAGCCCCCGAATCGTGCCGGATACCCCGCAAGACATCGTTCGCGCCTACCACGCGCGGACCAAACACCGCTTTGACGCCTACGCCGAAGGCCCCGGCCAGCTGGACTGGGATGCCCAGCCGGCCGCCTTTCGCCACTATCCCGGGGCGCCGCAACTTGAACTGCCCCTGGCGGCTGACCGTTACGAGCGCTGCTACGCTCAACTGCCGGCCCCGCCTGATATTCCGATCACTCCCGACCTGAGCAGTCTCGGTGCGCTGCTCGAACTCTCCTTTGGCCTCTCTGCCTGGAAAAGCTGGGGCCCCAATCGCTGGGCCCTGCGCTGCAATCCGTCGTCGGGCAACCTGCATCCGGTCGAAGCCTATGTACTGAGCGCCGGGTTGCCGGGCGTTGGCGACGGGGTGCATCACTACGACCCGGAAGATCACGCCCTCGAAGGCCGCGCCTTGCTGGCTCCGGGGGGCGGCGAGGCGTGGCTGGCCGTTGGCCTGAGCAGCATCATGTGGCGCGAGGCCTGGAAATATGGCGAACGCGCCTTTCGCTACTGCCAGCTTGATATTGGCCACGCCATCGGGGCGCTGGCTTACGCCGCCGCGCTGCTCGGCTGGGAACTCGTGCCGCTGGCCATCAAGTCCGACCTGCTCGGCCACTGCTTGGGGCTGGACAGGCCGGAGGACTTTCCGCCGTCACGCTATGCCTTCACCGAAACGGAAGAGCCGGAAATCCTGCTCGCCATCCGTGCGCCTGGCCTGAACGCGCCGCCCACAGGAGAAACCCTGGCCGAGTGGCTGAAGGCCGCCGACTGGCAAGGCAAACCCAGCCGCATCGATCCATCGCCCGGCTATCGCTGGCCAGCCATTGATCAGGTGGCTGCCGCCAGCCGTGAGAAAACTGTTGGCGCCCGGCAAGCCTTGTCTTTCGCACCCTTGCCGCCACTGGTTCCGCAAGCGACGCAGGCGGGGGCCGCAGAACTGATCCGCCAGCGCCGCAGCGGCCAGCGTTTCGATCCACGCCACAGTCTTTCCAGAGCTGCCTTCTACCGAATGCTCGATGCCGTGCTACCCCGGCCGCAATTACCCTGGTTGGCGTACCCAGGCGCTCCCCGCATTCACCTGCTGCTTTTCGTGCTGCGCGTCGAAGGCCTGGCGAGCGGCCTCTACCTGTTGCCGCGAACGCTGGAAGCTGCGAGCGAACTCCCCGCCACGCTGGCGCCGGCTGACCAACGTTTTGCCGCACGCTGTCCGGTGGCCGAATTCGACAGCGATTGCCCGGCTCACCTTGGGTTGATCCAGCTGGCCGAAATGGGCTTGCAGGAGATGCAGCGCCTGGCCCGCTCGCTGTCCTGCCATCAGGACATTGCCTCGACCAGTGCCTTTTCGCTTGGCATGCTCGGCGAATTCGAGGCGGCCACTTCCGCCGGCCACGGTTACCGCGAACTATTGCGCGAAGCCGGGCTGGTCGGGCAGGTGCTCTATCTCGAGGCCGAAGCAGCCGGCGTGCGCGGCACCGGCATCGGCTGCTTCTTTGACGACCCGGTACATCAACTGATCGGCCTGACCGGGCTGCGCTATCAGAGCGTCTATCACTTCACCGTCGGCACGCCGATTACCGACGAGCGCATCGAAACCGGGCCACCTTATCCCCAACGCCAGAAGGAAACTCCATGACGCCCCAACTTGCCGCCTTTCTGACTGAACACGGCTTTGTTGCCGACAACATCAACGCCCCGCAGGCCGATGGCCGCTTTACCCCGCTGATGCGGGCAGCCAAGCTCGGCCGCTTGGATCTTGTCGAAGAACTACTCGCCCTTGGCGTCGACCTCAATGCGCTCAATGCCGATGGCTGCAATGCCCTGTGGCTGGCCTGCTACAACGGCAGCCACGAAATCATCGAGCGCTTGATCGCGGCCGGTATCAATATCGACCAGCAAAACGGCAATGGCGCCAGTTGCCTGATGTACGTATCGTCCAACAGCAAGCCCGATCTGGTCAAACTGCTGCTCGACAAAGGGGCCAACCGGAACCTGAAGAATTTTGACGACTTCAGCGCGCTGGATCTCGCGGCGTCGCTGGAGTGTCTGAAGCTGATGCGGCAGTTCAGGGGGCCAGGCTAGCGCATCCCTTTCTCGCGGATGAATTCAACGAGGCACGGTATCCGCTCTGCTTGTAGCCAAACCAGATTTCGAGCTGGGCTGCCGGGGAGGGGAAATACGCAGGATGGTGCAGGGCAGGGAGCGTCCACGCTTGCCGATGGGATTAAAATCCCAAAGATGCCGTTTACTCCGGAACGGCAAAAGCTTCCAGAAAAGAGATAAGCATGGCTCACCCACTCGCTGGCCAGCCGGCCCCGCTTTCCAGCCTGACCGACATCCCCGCGCTGCTTGCCGCCTACCATCAGCAGCCTGACATCAACCAACCCGGCCAGCGCGTCGCCTTCGGCACCAGTGGCCACCGGGGATGCGCCTTCAACGGCAGTTTCAACGAAGCGCACATTCTGGCCATTGCCCAGGCCGTGGCCGAATACCGCCTGCAGGCCGGTATTCGCGGCCCGCTCTTCCTCGGCATGGACACCCATGCGCTGTCCGCCCCGGCCCAGCAGAACGTCATCGAAGTGCTGGCGGCCAATGGTGTGCTGATCCACCTGCAGGAAAGCCAGGGCTATACCCCGACGCCGGTCATTTCGCGCGCCATCCTGGTCCACAACGCCCAGCCGGCAGTCGAACGCGCCGACGGCATCGTCATCACACCCTCGCACAACCCGCCGCAGGATGGGGGCATCAAGTACAACCCGCCACATGGCGGCCCAGCCGATACCGATGTGACCGGTTGGATCGAGCAACGCGCCAATGCCCTGATGGCCGATGGCAACCGCGGCGTCAAGCGCCTGCCGTATGGCCAGGCTCTGGCGGCGGCAACGACCCGGGCGGTCGATCTGATGACGTCCTACATTGCCGAACTGGGCAGTGTCATCGACATGCAGGCGATTCGGCAGGCCAAGCTGAGGATCGGCGTCGATCCGATGGGTGGCGCAGCCGTGGCTTACTGGAAGCCGATCGCCGAGCATTACGGGCTGGACATCACGGTGGTTAACCCCGCGGTCGATCCGACCTTCGGCTTCATGACCCTCGACCATGACGGCAAGATCCGCATGGATTGCTCCAGCCCCCATGCCATGGCCAGCCTGGTCGCCCTGAAGGATAAATTCGACATCGCCTGGGGCAACGACGCGGATGTCGACCGCCACGGCATCGTCACACCCTCGCTTGGTCTGATGAACCCGAATCACTACCTGGCGGTGGCGATCAATTACCTGCTCGGTCATCGGCCGCAGTGGCCGCTCAGTTCGGCGGTCGGCAAGACGCTGGTGTCGAGCGGCCTGATTGACCGCGTGGTCAAGGGGCTGGATCGCACCTTGCTCGAAGTGCCGGTCGGTTTCAAGTGGTTTTCGGCCGGCCTGCTTGATGGCAGTATCTGCTTCGGTGGCGAGGAAAGCGCCGGGGCCAGCTTCCTGCGCCGCGATGGCTCGGTGTGGACGACGGACAAGGATGGCATCATCCTCGGGCTGCTGGCGGCCGAGATCACCGCGGTGACTGGCCGGGACCCCGGAGCGCACTATCTTGATCTTGCCTCTCGCTACGGCACACCGTATTACCTGCGCATCGACGCCGCCGCAACACCCGCCCAGAAAGCGGCCTTCAAGCAATTGACCGGCGACCGGGTCAGCGCCGCAACACTGGCCGGTGAGCCGATTACCGCCCGGCTGACACGGGCGGCCGGCAACAATGCCGCGATCGGCGGGCTGAAGGTAACGACGGAGAACGGCTGGTTTGCCGCCCGTCCGTCAGGCACCGAGGACATCTACAAGATCTACGCCGAAAGCTTCAAGAGCGAGGCGCACCTGCTGCAACTGGTGGCTGAGGCGGGCACTGTCGTGACGGCCGCACTGGCAGCCTGAAAAGGGGAGTGACCGATCCGGGGGAATGCGGTTCAGTTAGCTGTCATTCCCGCACCGGTGGGAAACCAGGTCATTTGGCCGGCAACAATGTGTTCTGTGCCGCCTCTCGGTTGTTTCGAACCATGAAGTCGAAAATCGGGGCCTGGATTTCCCTTGCTTTGTTTCATCAGGCCGCCCCATCTGCCGGGCGGGAAAATGCGTTGAATTCGGCACGCAAGGTATCGAGCAACAGAATCAACTGCCCGGCCAGTTCGAAGGCTTCCGGCTGGCCCTGCCGAGCAGCGCTGTCGGCGGCCTTGGCGAGGTCGGACACCGTCCGGGCGGACAGGTTGCCGGCCAGGCCGCGGAGCGTGTGTGCGGCGAAGATCAGGGTTTCATAATCATGCCGGGCGATGGCCGCAGTCAGCTTTTGCTCAGCATCATCCAGGCTGGGCATGGCACTGGCGACCAATTTGAGCAAGAAGCTTTCTTTTTGCTTGAAGCGTGTCCGCAAGGCAGACCAATCAACCAGTTGGCTCCCGGATGCCGGCTCCGGCGGGTTGGTTGCCGTCACCGTCACCGCCACCGGCTGCGGCACCTGCGGCGGTGTTGCATGACGCAGGATGGCGGCGACCAGGGCCTCCGTATCGACCGGCTTGGTGACATGATCGACCATGCCCGCAGCAAGGCATTTGTCGCGCTCGTCGGCTAGCGCATGGGCGGTCAGGCCGATCACCGGCAAGCGTGGCGCGCATTTCCTGATCTCGCTCGTGGCCTCCAGTCCATCGAGCACGGGCATCTGCACATCCATCAAAACCGCGTCGAATGCTTCGCTGCCATGGCGGGCCAGCAGATCCAGGGCATCTCGCCCATTGGTCGCGTACTCGGCTTGTGCACCTTCCTGCTGGAGAAGGTCGTCGATGATCAGGCGATTGGCTTCGACATCATCCGCAACCAGGAGCCGAAGACCGGCCAGGCGCTTGCTCGCTGCCGACCGAATACGGGCTGGCTCGGATTGCGGCGGGGCTTCCGGTAGCGGCAGGGTGAGCGTGAAGACCGACCCCTCGCCGGGCGTGCTTCCAACCGTGATGTTGCCGTCCATCAACAGGGACAGCCGGCGGCTGATCGCCAGGCCGAGGCCGGTGCCGCCGTACTCTCGCGAGGTCGAGCTGTCGGCCTGCTCGAAGGCGTCGAAAAGCCGGCCAAGCTGTTCCGGGGTCATGCCGATGCCGGTGTCTTCGACACTGAAGCACAGGTTCACGCCTTCCAAGCGGCGCGCTGTCAGCTTCACGCTCCCGCGCGGCGTGAATTTCACGGCGTTCGACAGCAGATTGATCAGAATTTGCTTGATACGCAGCGAATCGCCTGTCACCCAGGCCGGCAGATCATCCGCTGCCGATACGGCCACTTCGACGCCCTTGCTCTTCGCTGTTTCGCCAACATAGGTCAGGCTTGCCTCAAGCACGGAGGCAAGCTGGAATGGCCGCCTTTCAACCTTCAGTTTGCCGGCCTCGATTTTCGAGAAATCGAGGATGTCATTGATCACCTCCAGCAGGTGCTCGCCGGCTTCCAGGATACGCACGCTGGTCGCCTGGCTGCGGCGCCCTTCGTTCTCGCGCATGCTGATACGGGCAAAGCCCATGACGGCGCTGAGCGGCGTCCTGATTTCGTGGCTCATGTTGGCAAGGAAGGCGCTCTTCATGTTGGCCAGGCGCTGCGTCTCCTCAAGCGCGACCTGCTGCGCCCGGAGCATTTCGTGATGCAGGGTCAGATCGCGCATCACGCCAATAAACGTGATGCCGGCGTCGTCGACCAGTTCGTTGACGGCGAGTTCGAGCGGGAAAGTCGAACCATCCTTGCGTCGGCCCCTGACCTCCAGTTGCCGGCCAACGATCTTCGCCTGGCGCGTTTGTTGATAGCTTTGCAGATAGCCGTCGTGGCGGGAATGATCCGGTTCCGGCATCAGGATATTGACGTTTTGCCCGGCCAGTTCCTCCGGCTCATAACCGAACATCGAACCAACGGCGAAGTTGGTGAGCAGAATCGTCCCGGCCGCATCGATCTGCACCACGCCGTCCGCCATGGTGTGCAGCACCGCCCGCGTCCTCGCCTCGTTGGTGGCAAGCTCCGAGGTGCGCTCCCTGACCTCGTCAGCCAACTGAACCTGCTGGCGCTCCAAGGCCGCCCGGGCTTTCTGCAGCGCATCCTCTCCCCGTTTACGCAGGACGAAACTGGCCAGAATATTGGCAGCCCATTCGAGGAATTTTTCCCGTTCCTGATCGGGCGGGGAACCGGGCTCGACATAGAGCACCAGAACGCCAATCACCTGTTTTTCCTGGCCAAACATGGGTACGCAGTAGTGGCCATGATCGACCATGTCGGGATAGGTCACTTCATGCCGCGGATCGACATGGCTGGCAAAAACGGTCTGCCCGCAAGCTGCCGCCTTGCCGCACAGGCAGCGGTTGAGCGGCAGGTGACGGCACAAACAACTCACCTCCGCCGGCAAATTCCGCGATACCGTCAGTTCCAGATTTTCACCCTCGGCATCCATCAAATGAATGCCGCCATGCGGCAGGACGGCGAGCCAAGGTACGGCCAATAGCTGATCGAGGCATTGCCCCAGCGTCTCCTCGAGAGAACCTCCATGCAGCACGGTTTCGAGCATCTGGCGCAGGCTGAACTGCTGCTCGCGGTCGCGCAGGGTTCTCAGTTCGGCCAACTTGCGCTCGGTGACATCGATATGGCTGATCACCATCCCGTCATGCGCGTCGCGCAGACGGTTGGCACGCATCAGGAACCAGCGTTGCTGATCCGGCGAGTGGCAGGGATATTCGAAGGCGAAGGCATCGCGATGCCGGGCAAGCACGGCCTCGATGCCGGCCAGCGCCTCTTGGGCATAGGCATCGTCCACCGCCTGGCGACAGCTATCAAGGTAGTTGATCCCGTTGCCGATCAAGGTTGCCCGATCAGCCCCATTGTTGGCAGCAAATTCCCGCCAGGCATCGTTGACCTTGATTATCTGACCGTAGGTATCGGTCACGGCAATCGCATGCGGCAAGGAATCCATGATCGCACGGGTCGTCTTCTCCCGCTCTTTCAACGCTGCCGTGGTCGATTGCAGCTTTTCATAGCCACGCCAGATCAGGGCGGTGTACAAGGCGCTCAGCAGGCCGAGAGCGGTGATGACGGCAAAGTGTGCATGCTTGGATTCGTGCTTGACGACGAATTCGATCAGCGCAGCCAGAACGACAGGCACGATGACACCCAAGGGCATGATCATGCGGATCAACTGGGTGAATGGGTCGGCAGAAAACAGAATCCGGACAAAGGGCAGGCGAGGATGCAGGAAGAGCGCCGGCCCTGCCAGCAGGCACAAGGCCAGCGAGGAATTCAACGAGGTGGTGGCGAAAAAACCGCCCGCCGCGTGGCGATCGCTGCCCAGAGTGAGCAGGAGTTCCGTCAGGCGACACAGCGGCAAGGTCAGCGCGAACACCGACAAGGCGCCGAGCACCAGCACCGGCGGGCGGGATGCCTGCAACAGGAGCAAGGCGACGCCCAATAAAGCCAGGACAAAACTCGTGGCCGGGGATGGTGCGTATTCGCCCCCCAGCGCCAACTGGAAAACGGCGACGCCCGCGACGACGGCAAGGGCACACGCACGGACAATATTTCTGCGCAGCGGCGGCAGATCGCCGCTGGCAAGCAGTAATCCCGCTCCGGTCAAAATCACCGCCGTTGCTGTGACCAGCATCATGTTCGGCAAGCCGGACATGGTCGTGTAGAGGATCGGAATGCCCAGCCACCAGCCGAACACAGCGAGCAAGCCGATCAGGATGGCGAGCAACGAGGCAGCGGATGACAGGCGCGCCGTGCTCATTCGCTTGACCAAGCCCTGGCGGTGAAACCTGCCTGGCGGTTCAGAACCCACGCCAGCCATGAACGATCAACTCGCCCGCCACATCCCCTTTGACAGCAATTGCCGATGGCATCGCCAAGGATGCCACTCGTGCCTGGCGCACCATCGAAATGACCATCATCGCCATCTAGAGCCATTACGCCTGCCCCTCTCCCCGAACGGCATTGTTGATTAATTTACTTTTGCTTATAACTGTTATGAAACTATCCCCTGCGTCACATCTTAAATATATTAGAAAATGCTTACAAGGCTTGCCGGAAGATGGCTTCAGCAATTTTTCCGCTGGGGGGGGTAGATCAATTTCTGGTTCGCACGCACGGCCTCAGCAGTCACTCCTCCATCTATCTGCCACCTCCGACTGGTTAATCCCGTGCTTGCAAAAAAAATCGTAGGTGCTCGCAGTACTCGAGCCTTGGTCAGCATAAGGATCAATTGAATAGTTTCTTGGCTGATCTCCCCCGAAGGGATACCCGTTGCGGGGTAGTTTTCGACGCTATTGGCGATTTTTTGACTTTAATGAGCATTGAGCTTAATGCGGCGTGTCAATGGATTGACTGGTCGGCGTTTCGTCGGATAACTATTGTCTATATTGGACCGGTGGCTTGGCTGGTAGCCGATTCGTTCAGGGCCAGCAGGGCGGTGGCCTGTTTGGTGCACTGGGCAGAAATGGTCTCGTCGAGGGCTTTCAGCCAGCGTCGAGGAATGCTCATCGTGCCGTAGCGGGCACCGGCCAGCATGCCGGCGATGGCGCCGGTGGTGTCGGCATCGCCGCCACGATTGACGACGTCGAGCAGGCAATCCTCGAAGGTTTCGGTGGCGAAGAAGGATTGCAGCACGGCCTGCATGGTATCGACGACGAAACCGCTGGGGTTTTCACGGCGTTTCTTGTCGTAGGCAAAGACCGGGTAGTCGCTGACCAGCTTGAAGGCCCGCTCGCGTTCCACCTCGACGGGGTCGCGGCCGGCCAGAAAGTCCTGGACCATGAAGGCCAGCGTTTCGCAGGCGGCATCGGACAGTGCGTTGTGATGGGTGACGTGGGCCTGGGCGCGGCAGGCACTGACGGTCAGTTCCGGCGCCTTGCCATGGCAGGCCAGGGCGACAGGCAGGACGCGCATTGCGGCACCGTTGCCGGCATCGTGTTCGGAGGCGGCGGCTTCCGGATTTCCCGTTTTGCGGAAAGCAATCAGGTTGCGGCGGACGGTATTGCCGATGTCGACCGGCTTGGCGCGCATCCAGGCATCGAAGGCTTCGGCGGCAGCCTTGGCATCAACGCCGCCCCTGGCCAGGATGGATTCGCCGAGGGCCAGCGACATGGTCGTGTCGTCGGTGACCTGGCCGGCCTTCAGGCGCAACCAGCCACCGCCGGTGATCTCGGTATGGACGCCAAGCTGGTGGCGGATTTCATTGGGCGTCAGGAATTCGACGGTGGCGCCGAGTGCATCGCCGATCGCCAGGCCAAGATAGGCCGCTGCGGCTCTGTCCTGCAGCGCTGAAACCCACGGCGGGGGGGCGGCGCGCCGGCGTATCGGCGCGGTCTTGGCGATCAGTTCTCCGGTCCAAAACATTTGGCGTAATCCTTGCAGACCCCGCAGGACGGGGCGGGACAGACATAAATGCCTTCACGCGAGCAGAACTGACGGTAGAGGAATTTCTTCCACTTCATGTCGCCGGTGTTGGCACGGGCAAGTTCGGGGAAATTGACCCACATCAGCTTGCTGAGCTCTTCGCGACTGGCGAGGCCGAGATCCTGCCAGAGATGGTCGCGGCCGACACAGGCGGTGGCGACGACATTGGCTATCAGCAGTTCGCTGGGCGATTTTCGGGCACGGTGGTCAAGCAGCAGCTTTTGCAGATCGTCCCATTCGGGAATTGATTCGATTTCCCGGGCGGTCGGTGTTGCCGTACGGCCGGGGAAGTAGGCTTCGCGCATATAGCGGTAGGCCGCCGGGCCGAGACCAAGGTGCGGCGGCAGGCAGCCGCTGCCACTGGCCTGGCCGGCAATCAGGCTGGCCAGCAGGGGACGGTTCGGATCGAGCGCCGCCGAGCCGACCGCTGGCGCAGCCAGCAGTTCGGCCAGCAGCAATGGCCGCAGGGGCAGACGATCCGGACCGTTCATGTCACGCTCGTTACTTACTTGCTCGGATATTCGACCAGGATGTCTTCGTCACGGACGATCATCTGGCAGGCCAGGCGCCACTGGGTCGGCGGGATGTCGTCGACGTACATCTGCTCGATCTGGGCCTTGGTGATGTGGCCGAGTTCGGTCAGCGCAGCGACTTCGCGGACATTGAGCGGGCCACCCATCGGAGCGCGCTTGCCGTCAACCGACGAAACCTTGACCAGACAGGTGCCGCAGTTGCCTTCCTGGCAGCCGAAATCGATCGGGATGTGATGTTCCTTGGCCAGCGCGAGGATGGTCTGGGTGTGGCTGCCGGCAACGGCATAGACCGTCTTGTCCTTGTGCAAGGGGCTGGTAAAAGTGATGAGGGCCATTTTTTAAGTTCTCCTGGAGAGCGGGTTGATTTGGATTTCTCTGTTGGGGTTGGGTCTATTTTCTTGACGATGCTTTTAATCTTGTTTGGTACGTTCCCCGTCATTCCCGCGGTCTCGACACACCCGGGACTCCGCTTCGCGGCGGGTGAAGCGGGAATCCAGTCCTTGAGTTTCTGGATTCCCGGTCAAGCCGGGAATGACGGTGTTTATGTTCATGCCGGCTTGACCACGATTTCGCCGCCGATGATCTGCGCCTGGCAAGCCAGGCGATGGCCGCGCGGGGCCATGTTGTCCTTGAGCACCTGGTCTTCGAGGATGCTCGGCGGGGCGAGGAATTCACCGCCGGAAATGATCTTGGTCAGACAGGTGCAGCACTCGCCTTCGCGGCAGCCGTAGGTGATGCCGGCGCCGACCTTCTCGGAAACTTCAATGAGTCGGGTACCAGCCGGCACGGTGACCGAGACGCCGATATCCTGAAAAGTTACTTTGGCTTTTGGCATTGTTTTTCCCCCTGGTTATTGTGCGAGAGCAGCCATGTCGATCTCGCGGTGTTCGACCCGGCCGGTCAGGTGACGGGCCAGTTGTTCGCCGAGATCCCGGCAGGCTTCCAGTTCGCCGGCATCCGGCACCAGCTTGATGCGCAATCCTTCGACCGGAACACGCAGCTTCAGGCCGTGCAGGCGGTCCTCGATCAGGCGTACCGCCTCGCCGCTCCAGCCATACGAGCCAAAAGCGGCGCCCAGCTTGCCCTTGACATTGACGGTGGTCAGCGACGAGAGCAGATCCCAGATCGGCTTGACCGCATCGGCATTGATGGTCGGGCTGCCGAAGGCCAAGCCGTCAGCTTCCTCGACCAGATCGGTAAAGATGTCGGCCTCGCCACCCTCAAGGTCGTAGAGTGAGACGCGGACGCCACCGAGTGATTCGGCACCGGCTGCCAGCGCTTCGGCCATGCGCCGGGTATTGCCGTAAGCGGAAAGATAGAAGACAACCAGCGTCTTTTCGCTGCGGGCTTCGTTGAACAGGCGCGGCGTGGCCAGTTCACGGTAGCGATGCACGTAATCGCGCGGCTTGTGGCGCAGCACCGGGCCGTGTGCCGGGGCGATCAGCTGGATGTCGAGCGGTTCGATCAGCGCGATGGCGTCGAGCACATACTCGCGGAAGGGCCGCATGATGTGGGCGTAGTAATACTCGAACGAAAAGCGGAAATCGCCGACCGTGTCGTTGAACAGCCGGTTGTCGCAGAAGTGGCAGCCGAAAATGTCGCCGGTAAACAGCAGGCCGTCTTCGACCAGATAGGTGCATTGCGTGTCCGGCCAGTGCAGGTAAGGCGTGTGCAGGAAGCGCAGGGTGCGGCCGCCGAGGTCAACGGTATCGTCGGTGGTCACCGGAATGTATTCGGGCGGCTTTTCGCCGGAAGGCTTCAATAGCGCCTTCAGCATCATCTGGGCGCGGCTGGACAGGTAAACCTTGGCCTGCGGGGCGCGCTTGAGCAGCTCGGGCAGGGCGCCGCTGTGGTCCGGCTCCAGATGGTTGAGGACGATGGTGGTGATTTCGTCGTAGCGGGCCACCGTTTCGAGGCGGCGGAAAAAATCGTCGGCGAAGTTTTCCTTCACCGTGTCGATGATCGCCACGCCGTTCTCGCCGCGCACGACATACGAGTTGTAGCTCGTGCCGTTGGCGGTTTTCAGGATGATGTCGAAACTCCGCAGATGCGGGTCGAGGGCGCCCACCCAGTGGACGCCCGGTGCAATCTCTACGGCGTTGTCAGTGATTGCCGCAGCTGCCATGGCTGGCCTCATGCTCCCCTCTCCCATTTATGGGAGAGGGGCTGGGGGAGAGGGCGTCGTCATGCGCGTGGCTGCCACAGCTGCCATGCCCTTCAGGGCCATGCACGCAGGCTTCGATATTGCCTTCCGGCAGTTCGACGTTGTTCAGGCCAATCCAGGCGTCGACTGTCGGTATGTCGAAACCGACCACGCGCTCCTCGCCGATTTCCATCAACGGACGACGGATCAGCAAAGGGTTGTCGAGCAGCAGGTGCAGGGCATCCTCGAAACCGAGGTTTTCCGGCACGATTTCGCCCGACTTGATGTCCGGGGCAGTGCGGTTGAACCAGTCGGTGACTGGTAGCTTGCCGAGGAACATCAACAGCCGGTCAGCCGTCCAGGCCTCGGTCTTCAGACTTTTGGCCTGGACGGTGTGGCCGGCGGCAGCGAGCAGGGTCTTCTGGCGAAGATTGCCCTTGCAGCCGGGTTTTTCGTAGAACGTGACAACGGCCATCAGTAAGCTCCTGTCATTCCCGGCTTGACCGGGAATCCAGAGGTACACAGCGTGGATTCCCGCTTGCGCGGGAATGACGAACGTCGGGCAGTCATGCCGCCTCGCGCCACAAGCCGAATTTCTTCAGCTTTTCGATCGGAATGCCGGTCAGCGAGCCGGGCGGGTTCAGGAAGACGCCCAGTTCATCGACGATGGCCATTTCGATCGGGCAGATCGCGGCGCATTGCGGCACGCTGTGATCGCCCAGGCACTCGGTGCATTTGCCGTCATCGATCAGGAAGTGCGGCGTCTCCTGGTAGATCGCGTCGTTCGGGCAGACATCGACACAGGCCCAGCAATTGACACAGGATTGGGTAATCTGGAGGGCCATGATCAGGCTGCCTTTCTGCCGTCGGCTGAAGCGAGCAACTTCCCGGTTGCCGCGATTTCCTTGTACACCGCCATCACGGCGTCCTCGATCGGCTCCATCGCATGTTCGCCGTTCGGCGCGATGCCGGCGGCTTCCAGCTTGCCCCAGGGTTCGTAGCCGATCTTGGAGCAGAGCACGACTTCGCAGCCTTCGAGCACGCGGATGTTGCGGTCGAGCAGGGATTCCGTTGCGCCTTCGTCGACCACATCGCCATCGCCGCAGGAATCCATGCCGCCGCAGTACAACTCGGTCTTGCGGTGGCTGATGAAGCGGACGCCTTCCGGCGAGGCTTCGTAGATCAGGAATTCCTTGGCATGGCCGAAGTGCTCGGCGACGACGCCGTTCTTGCCGGCCACCGCCATCAGCACCGGGCGTGAGCCTTCCGGAATGCCCTCGTGCTTCGCCTTGACGATGCCGCGCTTGGCGTCGAGCTTCTCGAGAATCTCGTCGTGCACCACCTTGCGGCGGACCATGGCGGCTTCGTAATCGACATCCATGACGTCTATCTTGTCGAGCGTGAACTCGTCGCCCCGGTCTTCACCGAGCAGGCCGACCGCATCGGCGCGGCACTGGCGGCAGTGACGCATCATCGCCATGTCGCCGGCGCAGGCATCCTGCAGATCCTGCAGCATTTCCGGGGTCGGTTCCGGCTGCTCCATGATGCCGTAGTAGGTGCCGTGCTCGGGCTCGGCGATCAGCGGCATCACGTTGTGCAGGAAGGCACCCTTGGCCTTGACGATCTTCGAGACTTCCTTGAGATGCTCGTCATTGACGCCGGGGATCAGCACGGAGTTTACTTTGACCAGGATGCCGCGGTCGGTCAGCATCTGCAGACCCTTCTGCTGCTGCTCGATCAGGATCTTGGCGCCTTCGATGCCGAAGATGCGCTTGTTTTCCCAATAGATCCACGGGTAGATCTTGGCACCCACTTCCGGATCGACACAGTTGATGGTGATCGTCACGTGGTCGATGTTGTGCTGGGCGATGCGGTCGACGTATTGCGGCAGGTTCAGGCCGTTGGTCGACACGCACAGCTTGATGTCCGGGGCGCGCGCGGAGAGCTGTTCGAAGGTTTCAAAGGTGCGCCCCGGGTTGGCCAAGGGGTCTCCGGGTCCGGCGATGCCGAGAACGGTCATCTGCGGGATTTCGGCAGCCACGGCGAGTACCTTCTTGATCGCCTGATCCGGCGTCAATAGCTCGGAAACGACACCCGGGCGGGATTCGTTCGAGCAGTCGTACTTGCGGTTGCAGTAATTGCACTGAATGTTGCAGGCCGGGGCGACGGCTACATGCATACGGGCGAAGTAGTGGTGCGCTTCTTCCGAATAGCAGGGATGGTCCTGCACCTTGGCGCGGATATGGTCAGGGAGATGGCCCAGGGCGTCCGGCGCAGTGCCGCAGCCGCTGGAAGAACAACCGCCGCCTTCGGCTGCCGGCGCGGTGTTGCTGATGACTGGAAGTTCCACGATGAAGGCTCCTCGATTGCTGTGCGGAACCTATTCAGCAATCGCTGTGCCAGTGATCTAATTCCAGTTAAAACAGTATGTTACGAAATTATTTTCGGGAGCCTGTCGGGTGTCTTGTCGCATATGTGACAGGGGGCAGGCTGACGCTTCTGGCCAACTTGAATTTTGTCAGCTACCAGACACAAGGCTACGTCGTTTCAATCGGCGGTCCGGCCGTGGTCAAGATTCAGCCAGCGCGTTTCGGTTTTCCGCCAGTCGCCTTCACCGAGAGGGTGACCAGGAAAGGGAATTCCTTGTCGGCGGACTGGACGATGCGGTACCCGTCCCCCAGGGCGCGAGCAATCCGGGCCGACAGTGCCTTGAGATCGACAGCTTCGCAACGCAGGTCGGCGACCAGAAGCCCCCCGTCCTCATAGACCGGGAAATCGGAGCAACCCGCCGGCTTGAGGTCCTGGCCGTAGACGCGGCAGGTACCGCACGATTGGTCATAGGCGGGGCAGGGCTTGCCGTGGGCGTAGTAAAGCCCGTTGCCTTCGCGAATATCCTCCGGACCCTTGCCCGTTGCCAGCCGTTTGTCGAAAACTGGCCGCGATTCCTCAAGCTGCCAGAGGGTCTTGACCTGTTTCCATTCCAGTTCGAGGACGAGCGTTTGGAGGCTGCAGCACGGCTGGCTGCACGCGGTGCAGTGCGGAACGATGTCCGCCGCCTGATAGGCAGCGGCGGCAGCGGCAAGCTCCTTGGCTACGGAGCGGCGGGGGGGGCGGGAGGGCATCGAAGGGCGGGTCAGAAATCCGGATGGGCGGTCAGTATACGGTGAAGGCCCCGCATCGGTGGCGGTAAGTGTCGAAGCGCTACAAGCGGGCGGCGGCTGGTTCGAAAACCGGCTTCAGTGTGGCGCGTTGCCCTTGTCGAGCCGCACCGTGAACCAGAAGGTGCTGCCCATGCCGAGTTGGCTGTCTACGCCGATGTTCCCGCCCATCGCCTGGACCAGTTTCTTGCTGATTGCCAGCCCCAGGCCGGTGCCGCCGAACTTTCGGGTCATCGAACCATCGAGCTGTTCAAAGGCGGAAAAGAGGCGCCCTTGCTCTTCTGCCGGGATGCCGATGCCGGTATCGACGACCTCAATACGCAGATCGAGATGGGTCGCGCTTTCCTCTACCATGAAAGCGCGCAGTTGCACCGAGCCGGCGGCCGTGAACTTGATGGCGTTGCTGGTCAGCTTGCACAGAATCTGCTCGAGGCGCGTCGGATCGCCATGCAGCGGGCGGCTGGCGAGTTCAGACGCGATTTTCAACTCAAACGCCAGATCTTTCTTGCCCGCATCCGGAGCGAATCGGGCAACAACGCGCTCAAGCGTATCGCCAAGCCTGAACTCGGTATGCGCCAAGCGTATTTCACTGGCTTCGATATTGGAGAGTTCGAGAATATCGTTGATGATTTCCAGCAGTTGATTGGATGCAGCCAATACCTTGTCCAGCTGATCGCTTTGCCTGGGGTCGGTCGTGCCACGTCGGACGATGCCGGTCAGGCCGAGGATGGCATTCATCGGGGTGCGTAGCTCGTGGCTCATGGTGGCCAGGAAAATACTCTTGGCCCGGTTGGCGGCTTCGGCGGCTTCCTTGGCGACCGAGAGCGCGGCCGTGCGCTGTTCGACCAGTTTTTCCAGATGCTCCCGGTGTTCGGCCAGTTCAGCCTCGACCCGCTTTTGTGCGGTGATGTCCCGGGCGATGGTCGAGATGCCGACGATTTCGCCATCGGCATCGAAAATCGGCGACATGGTTACCGATACATCGAGCCTTGCCCCATCCTTGCGCAGCCGTGTCGTTTCGAAATGATCGATCTGTTCGCCTTGCTGAATCCGTCTCAGGATCGCCGCTTCCTCATCCAGTCGATCCGGCGGGAAGATGCGTTGCAAGGGCTGCCCAATCATTTCATCGGCCGCAAAGCCAAACAAGGCCTCGGCCCCCGGGTTCCAGCTGGTGACGATGCCGGCCAGGGATTTGCTGATGATGGCGTCTTCCGATGACTGGATGATCGATTCGAAGTGCCGCAGATGGCGCTCCAGAACCTTGAGCGGCGTGATGTCCGAGACCAGCGCGTAAAAGCCCTTGACGCGTTCATCCCGGATGTCGGGCAGATAATGGATGTAGGTGGAACGAACGCTACCGTCCGGCAGCTGCAGGTTGTCTTCGAAACTCTGCGCTTCGCCGCACAACACGGCCTGAACGCGGGTTTCCACGCGGCCATAGGCTTCTTCGCCACGCAATGCCTGCAAGTGCAGGCCACGCACCTCATCGGGTGACTTTCCGTAGAACTCCTGATGGCGGGCATTGGCAAATTCGCAGTGCAGGTCGGCATTCCAGTAGGCGACCAGGCCGGGAATGTTGTCCGTCACATCGCGCATGAAGCGCTCACGGGCTTCCAGTTCGACGGTCATCGTCCGGGCCAGCTTCAGGGCCCGGGCTCGACTGGTCGTCAGCAGCCAGGCTATGAGGGTCAATAACAAGCCGAGGCCGATGCCGCTCCACAGGATCAGCGGCGCTTCGTTGCTGCCGAAGTGCCTGGCGAACTCGTCGTTGGCCGCCATGGAGAGTGTCCAGGTCCGCCCGGCGATGACCAGGTATTCGTTGGCGTTGAAAATGCCGGAGGCGTTCTCTGCCTGTGGTGCATGCCGATACATCAAGGCTTCGGGCGTGAGTGCGATCCCGTCATGGATGGAGAAATTGACGCCCGGCGGCAGTTGGCCGTAGAGGCTGGCCATCAGGTCGCTCATCCGGAATGAAGCGTAGACCCAACCGATCAGCCGATTGCGCCGCGCTTCCTGCGTGGCAAGCTCGCTGTCGCCGGCATACAGCGGCAGGTACATGATGAAGCCGGGTTGTTCGTTCGGTTCCGTTTCAATACGCAGGCGGACTTTTCCGGAAACCGCCGCCATGCCGGTGTCTCTGGACCGTTCCATCGCCTGCTGCCGGGCCGGTTCCGACCAGGTATCGAAACCGTAGCCGATGCGGTTGCGGCCGATGTAGGGTTCGCGCTGGACGATGGGGGCATAGGCATCGCGCATGCCTTCCGGGGAAATGCGGTAATCGGAAAATCCCTGGTGGCGCATCTTGGCGAGGTGGGCTTCCAGTTGCGCAGCCGGCACCCAGTCGACCTGCCCAATGGCCTGGATGCCGGAGAAATTGGCATCCAGTTGCAGGGTGGCGACATAGTTGCGGAAGGCGGTGCGATCAATCTTGCCGGTGGCGACATAGTGCGCCTGTACTCCGCGCAGCAACTGCTCGTAGGCACCCATGCGCTGCTCGATCCGGCTGATCGTTTCCTGCAGTGCGTGGTTGAAATGGGTTTTTAGCTGAAACTGGTTGCTGCTGCGTTCATGATTCCAGGCCTGCCAGGTCAGGCCCAGCGTCAACAGCAGGATGCCGAGGGGTAACCACAGCGCGCGCAGTTGTCGCATCAGGGGGCCTGGAACTCGGTCATGGCGGCGGCCAGGTCAGCCCGGAAATAGCGCTCGAAGATGCGGCGCAGGGTGCCGTCGCCGCGCATGCTGCTAATCAGGGCGCTCCATTTTTCCCGCTCTTCGGGCGGCAGGGCTTTTTTCGACATGATCAGGCCGTGCGGTACGGCCGGGTCGTTGAATTCGACGATGCTCGTCACGTCGCGAATCTTCTTTTCCTGCAAGGCGGGGTAATCGAAAGGCTCGATGATCATGCCCTGTATCTTGTCGGCCAGCAGCAGTTCATACAGGGGGGAAAGACCGCCGGCCTGGCTGACCCGATTGCCTGCCGTCAGGCGATCGACCATCTGGTTGGCATTGGCGCTGTAGCGAAAGCTGCGGATGACGCCGAGTTGCAGCTTGTCGTTGCGTTCGAAATCGGCAATCTGGCGGACGCCGGCGTCCTTGCGCGTCAGCAGGTAGTATTTGTTGCTGACGTACCAGGCGAATGCCGCAAAGCGTTCGCGATCCGGATTGGTGATCCCCGACAGGCTGAAGTCGAGCGCCCCGGATTCGATCAGTTGCCAGATCCGGGCGCGTGGCATCAGGCTGACATTGACCCTGCAGCCGCTGCGGCGGATCAATTCGTCGGCGATGTCCTTGTCGATGCCGCGATCGGTTTCTGCCGAGTAGAGCAGGCCGTGTTCATGCAAACCCAGGGTAAAGCTACGGTTGCAGTCAGGTCCGGCGGCCTGCGCCGGCACGGCGAGAACGCTCAGTACGAGTAGCCAGACGCGACAAAAGTTTTTCATTCCATGCCTACTGTCATTGTTGTTAATGACATGCCAAAAAATTAATTTTATTTCTTTTGTTATTTGTTGACGGTCAATGTAAACGTGATTACATTGACCGTCAACAACGTGCATCACATCTCGATAAATGCCCAATCCGTGACCTTGTCACTGAAACAAATTGTTCTTGCTGCTGCCAAGGAACTATTTCTCACGCGGGGTTATGACGCGGTTGGGATGCGGGACATCGCCAGTGCCGTCGGGCGCCAGCCGGTTCAGATCTATCGCTTGAATCTCGCCAAACCGGACATCCTGGCCGAACTGATCATCGAGTTGAATGCCGAGGAAATCCGACAGCTGCCGGCGCTGCTGGAGAGGGTCAAGGGTGAGAGCCTGAGCGAACGGGTTTGTTCCTATTTTCTCGAGCTCTATCGCCTGGATATCGCGTTTTTGCCCATCCGCTCGGTGGGGGCGGCTTTTGGCTGGATGTGGAATGCCCGCTACGAGCAGGAAATCATCGGCCAGGTCTTGCAGTTGTTGCAGCCGGTGGCCGGATGGATGGCTGAAGCAGGGCTGGAGGGGATCGAAGCGCGCGGCTATGGCATCTGGTCGGTGTATTACGTCGGCTTCCGGCGAGCCGCCATCCACGGTGGCAGCGCCGAGGAGTGCATTGCGGAAATCAGGCCGACGCTGGAGGTTTTGTTGAGTCATAACGGCGATGCGACTTGGTCGGCAGCGTCACAATAGGGGGTGTCGTCATGAAGTTCTCAAATTTTCCGGGGCGCATCCCTTCTTGGCTGGCTCTGAATTACACCAGTACCCCTGAGACTAAACACCTGGGCCTTTACGGTGGCAAGTACCTGCCGAGCAACTTCAAGTTGTCCGGTGCCGTCGGTTATGTGTACAGCGATTCGACGGCCACGCGCTATAACCCGAGTATCGGCACCTTCACCGGCGGGGTGGCGAAAAGCGAGTATCAGTCGAACGGGGTGTATGCCGCCCAGAAGCTGTCCCGCCCGTTCCTGGCCACCGAGCACCTGACGCTGACGCCGTTTGCCGGGGCTTCCTATTCGCAATTGTGGATGGGGCAGGCGAACGAGTCGGGGGGCAACGACTTCAATTATTCGATTTCGGCGACCAACGCCCGTTCGGTGCTGACCTTCGTCGGCGGCGAATTTTTGCTGCCGCTGAGTCATGGGACGAAAAATCCGCTTTCGCTGGCCGGCTTCTACCGTTTTGGTTACGACTGGAGCGCCGATCGGAATGCCGACCACGCGATGACGGCCAACAGCCACCTGTTTGGCTCATTCTCGCAAATCGGCACCAACAAGGGGCCGGTCAACAATCTGCTTGGCCTCGGTCTGCAAGGCCGCTGGTTCAATAGCGAGAGAAGAGATCGCGAATCCGGCACAGGCTGGTCGTGATGTCGAAGCGCGGGTCGGGCAGGGCTTCGCCGGCCAGCAGGCGGGTGATGGCGGTGGCCGGGTCGGTTTCTCCGGTGAGCAGTACGTCGGTGCCGCGTTTCTTCATGTGGCGGATAAAACCGTTGCCAGCGCTCGCAGCGACGATGATATCGACGCCGTCGAGCGGGTGCGGCACGTCATCCTCGAACACGTGGAGTACTTGTTCATTCTCCAGATCCACCCGGCGCGGTGCGGGGAGGAGTCGGTTGGAACGGTGTTCGGTGAGGTCATAGAGCAGCCATTGCCGGGTTTGCCCGGCGTGACTGCTGACTGTGGCGAAATCCTGCGTGGCGATGGCGATTTTCATGGGAAGTAACCGAGAAATTTGATGGTGCGGTGCATTTCGTCTTGCTGGTGGCAGCAAGGGCGGGCAGCGAATCAGGCCTCAAAATGCAGCGCGAGGCTGGCCAGCACCTTGGGTAGCGGCAGATTTTCCTCGCTCTCCACAATGCCCGGCACCGGGTGCGGGAATTCATAGAAGATGCCGTAGGTGCCGGCCCGCTGCCCGTGCAGGTAAACGTGGGCCCGCAAGGCGGCGATTTCGGCATGGCGCAGGGTGACGATGTGCGGGTCGTCGCCCTGGTCGGGCTCGATGTCGCAGGCTTGGGCGATGCGCTCATCGAGCGAGACCAGCACCCGGCGTATTTCGCGGGATTTGGGTGCGGCCCATGGGTTGGCGTTCATGGCAGTAGCTCCGGTTTGATCTGGGCAAGCCAGGTATTGATGCGTTCTTCGGTCAGCACCGGCTGCAGGTGCTGGTCAAGGGCGAGGCCGAAGAACTCGTCGCCATCAACGGCCTGCGAGGCCTTGAATTCGTAACCCTCGGTTGGCCAGCGGCCAACCATGCTGGCGCCGCGGGCAACGAAGGCATCGTGGAGCAGGCCGATGGCATCGACGAATTCATCCGGGTATTTCTTCTGATCGCCGAGGCCGAAGATGGCGATGGTCTTGCCCGTCAAATCGGCGTCGGCCAATTGCGGCAGGAATTCCTCCCAGCTCGGCTGGTTGAGGCCGACCGACTGGCCAGGCAGTTCGCCATCGCCGAGCGTCGGGCTACCGACGATCAGCGCATCGTAGGCGAGGAAATCGGCCAGCGTGACCCGGCCGATATTGACCGGCACGTCGGCGGCATCGCCCAGCTTTTTGGCGATCTGCTTGGCGATTAACCGGGTGCGTCCGGTGTCGGTGCCGAAGAAAATGCCGATTTTGGCCATGGCTTTTCCTCAGGCGCTGACCGGTTCTTCTTGCGTCAATTCTTCCGGCAGGCAGCCGACCGGATGGCCGAGGCTGCCATCCGGACCGTTTTCGAATTGCACCAGATAGATTTCCTGGGTTTCATCCATTTCGGCCACGCCAAAATGAACCACCACGCCGCGCGTGCCGGCCGCGGCGATCAGGCCTTCTGCCTCATCAACGCCGGGCATGCCGCCATCGTTCAGGATGTCTTCGGCCGCGAAGACCATGTCGCCGACTTCATACTGGATCTTTTCCATGATCTCAGGCCCAGACATCGGCTGGCGCCAGCAGGCGCTCGACCGGTTGATCGAACATCAGGTGCTCGTCGATGATGGTGCCGACGTCTTCCGGTTTGACGCCGGTGTACATGATGCCGTCCGGGTACACCAGCACGCTTGGCCCGAGGTGGCAGGGGCCGAGGCAGCCGGTGTTGGTCAGCGCAAAGCCGGAGGCCCACAGGTTGCGGGTGGTGAATTCATCTGAAAAGGCTTGCCAGGTCTGGCCGCAGCCTTTTTCCTGGCAGGAGGCGCGCGGGTGGCCGTTAGGGCGACCCTGAACGCAGACGAGAACGTGTTTCTTGGGCTTTGGCATGGAGCTCTCCTGGTTGATAGTTGCTCTATTGCAAGTCGGGTGCCAGGTTTAAGTTCAAATAATTCAGATGCTTGCGTTTTTTTGTTGTGTCGTGTTTGCGACAAAGGTGGTTTTTTCGTTTGGATTTTGGCTGGTTGGAGGGCTTGGGGCTGGAAGCTGGCGGCTTCGATTGGCAGGGGGTTCCGCCCTTGCGGGGCGTCTTACTTTTTCTTGCTTCGCCAAGAAAAAGTAAGGGCGGTCTCAAACATCAAGTGCAACACCGGTTGGGATGTTGGCATTTTGCTTTACGCAATCTTCGAAGAAGACAGCC
>JAYREA010000016.1:0-57364 GCA_041909135.1 Azonexus sp.
CCAGTTATAGGTTTTGGGTTGGGGACGATACTCAGGCTGTTGCTAACGGTATCAGAACCTCTCCTTGGTATGACCTTGCAAAATCCACAGATTGCTCGTCAGCTACGCAGTCGATATTTGGCAATCCTTGCTCGCACTGTGCTTAAAGGAAAGAAATGAGCAAGATGTATGGCTTTGGCATTAGCCGGCGACTGATCGTCGCAGACAGCGCACTAGATATTCTCTCTCGCCATATTCAGTCGAACGCAATCAGCGCAGAAGCGGGAGGAATTCTTCTTGGACGGCACCTGCTCGAATCCCCGGATCTGGTGATAGATGAAGCTACCGTTCCCCAGTCTTCAGATAAGCGTCGCAGGTTCTCATTCTTTCGCTCAGCAACTCATAGTGACATTGCGGCTGCGCGCTGGAGGGAGTCGGGTGGAAAAATTGCCTATCTCGGACTCTGGCATACCCATCCGGAGGACATCCCAACTCCCAGCGCTACCGATATCCAGGATTGGAATAAGGCATTAGTGAAAGACAGGTTCGATGGGGATACGTTGTTTTTCATCATCATTGGGCGGGAGGAATTGGGGTGTTGGGTGGGAAACAGGCAGGGTGCCATAACCAAACTGAGTGAAATAACATGACGAAATCTCACAAACGTACCGCTATTCCAGCGGATGTGCGTCAGCGCCTTTGGATTAATGCGGCTGGCCGTTGCGAATTCAAGGGGTGTGGCAAGCCGGTAGGCACAGACTTTCTGACTGGCCGAAAAATTAATGTGGGGGAACTCGCCCATATTGTTTCGGATAGCCCAGATGGCCCGCGCGGTGATGCCGGACGATCAAAGGAGCTGGCAAAAGACGAAGCAAACCTGATGCTGGCTTGCTTTGACTGCCATAAGCGTATCGACGCACTCCAGACTATTGAGGACTATCCAGAAGCTCTGCTCCTTAAATGGAAGCTTGAGCACGAATCACGGGTCAGCGCAATTTACGGTGCAGAAGTTGGTACCGTTAGTCTGCCTGTGGTGATGGCATTACCTATTGGCAAGCACACGCCGCATATAGTCAAAGAGCATGTGACGGCAGCAATTCTAAAAAACTCGGACTACACCGTACATCCACGAAACGAACACGTCGTCTTAAATAGACCGGATCTAGATGTTCGTGATGATGATCCTGACTACTGGCGAACGGCTGAACGAGCATTATCCAAATGGTACCAGCAAGTGCTGGAGCCGAAGTTTTCGGGAACGAGTCCTGTTGAGCATCTATCAATTGCCGCGTTCGCACCCATACCCCTGGTAATGAAGTTGGGAGCATTGATAGGAGATAAGCGACCTGCCCATGTTCTGGATCTCCCGAATAACAAATGGCTATGGCGAGATGATGAGGCGGCAAAAGAAACTGCTGACGACTGGTTTGACTACGAAGTTCCCGCCAGCCTTCCAAGACGCATCTTTGTCGGGATCAACGTTAGCAATCACGCACGTGACTTTGAGCAGATAGTTGGTGATACCCCCATCGTACATTTTTCTGCCAAGAGCCCTCGAAGGGAACTCATCGGCAGTCAAATTAATCTAGACGGATTCAAGCGGCGCTTTAACGACTTTCTGATTCGAATAAATCGATCCGGCGCTCAGGAGTTGGATTTACTTCCTGTTACATCGCTTTCCGCAGGACTTGAAGTCGGAAGGGGGTTGCTGCAAAAAACATTCAACCGAGTCACTGTTTGGGATTACCAAGACGGAGATTGGGTAAGGGCACTGAATTTAGTTGGATGATTACTGGCCAACGCGGAGCCTAGGAGATTTGCTCATCGGGCATCTGCGGAATCTCCAGGTAGTTGACCATCAAATCGCGCCGCACCAGACCTGGTGCAAGCCTCCGGCTGACCAGGCTGTTTGCGTGAGGCAGCAACTGGCCAGAAGCTGACCTACATACATTTGCTCAAAAAGCTGTCATTCACGTTCCTCTTCAGCCGCTTTACTTCGGAAGGGCGCCCCATGTATTACCTTGTCAAGCCAACAGGAAATGCCAAATGCTTTGGGCGTGTATGATTCCATTGCCATCAATATCAATTCTTTGACAGACCCGTGGACATCCAATCTTAGGACCAAGCAATGCACGACGAAATTCTGAAGAGTTACGTTCGCGACTTTAGCGAACAAAATGGACTTGATTCGCGATCAGAGCCAGAGCAGTTCGAGCGCTTCTCCAATTTTTGCATCATTTCCAAGCAGTATCCGCGCGACTTCGACTTTGAAGACCTTTCTGTCGGGGGAGGGGGGGACTCGGCAATCGACGGGGTGGCGATCATCGTGAACGGAAACATCGTTCAAGAGCCGGAGGAAATAGATTTTTTCCTTAATCGCAATGGCTCGCTCAATGTCTCGTTTTCATTCATACAGTCCAAGACTTCTAACAAGTTCAGCGGCGCCCAGATTCTCAACTTTCTAGCCGGAATTCGGAATTTCTTCTCCGATCCGTCAGCAATCCCAGAGAATGGGGATGTTCAACGTCTTCGAACCATTAAACAGAACATATACAAGCACAGCATAAGCCTTGATCGTGCGCCATCACTTGACCTCTTTTTTGTCACGACTGGCAAGTGGGAGGAACCACAACACATCAGCGGCTTAGTCGCAAACGAACTCAAGGTTCTTAAAGACAGAGGACTTTTCGAAGGCATTAATTTCCAGTGCATCGATGCAGAGCGGCTCAAACAAATGTACCGAGAGGTACGTGGTAGGTCTTTGAAGGAGATTGATTTTCCTTCGGTGGTTGCTCTTCCTGAAATACAGGGTGTTCGTCAGTCATTCATAGGCAGTTTGTCGGCTCTTGAGTATCTAAAGCTCGTAACGGACTCAGATGGTGGCCTTCAGAGGAACCTCTTCTATGACAACGTTCGTGATTTCCAAGGGAACAATTCAGTCAATCGCGAGATTGACGCAACGCTGAAGTCCGGTTCAGCGCAAGCGGCTCTTGCGATCTACAACAATGGCATCACGATTATTGCTAAGAAGGTTGAGCGAATTAGCGGTAAGGTCAAACTAACCGACTATCAGGTGGTAAACGGTTGCCAAAGCAGCCATGTTCTATTCGCCAACAAGGACAGAGTCGACCCTGGTACTCATATAGTCGTAAAAATAATTGAAACCACTGACCCAGATATCGCGGTTAACGTTATCAAAGCGACCAACCGGCAGACCGAAGTAAAGGTTGAGGCATTTGAATCCTTATCCCCATTCCACAAGGATCTCGAAGAGTATTACAAGGCTCGCGCTTCAACACGGCCGTATCCTATTTACTATGAACGGCGCTCTAAGCAATACGACAACATCCCGGGGGTACGCAGTAGTCAGATAATTACGCTCTCTGCGCAAATCAAGGCGTTTGTATCAGCGAACCTCGCCCAGCCCCAGAGTACTCATAGATACTTTGGAGAGGTTCTGGACAGCAATCGTGGTCGCATGTTTACGCCAGGAGACTCGTTGGAGAAATACTACACTGCAGCTGCAATACTTAATCGCCTTGAAATCCTCTTTAAGCGGAATGCAGTGCGCTCGCGGTACAAGAGCTTCAAGTATCACCTTGTTTTCATGCTTTACAATTATTTCATCAAAGTTCACGCCTCAAAAGGTAAGCCTAACTTTGAAGCGGTTATTACGGCATTGGACAACGATGAGGAACTACAGCCCATCGTTTTGGCAGCCTCGCAGAGCATTGATAATGCTCTAAAGAAGCTCAAGTTATCTTTCGAGGATGGCGTTCGCAGCAAGGCGTTAACAGATCTGTTGTCCAAGGAACTCGCTATCTCAACCAAGAGCGCTTAACCGATCAGGAAGGGGGATAGTGCTGCGCGTTGATGCCGCACGTCTCCCTCCCGAATTACACTAGTGAGTGATCGCTTTTAATGCCTGTGAACGGCACTTTAGGGTCGATTTGAGCCGGTCAGACTAGTGCGATTCGATAGTCAGTTCAACGCGATTCCACAGCAAACCGAACCATAGATGTTCACTATCTCAATATCCTAATTTGACACATCAATGCTGTAGACATGATATAAATGACCATAGGCTAGATTTGGTATGGCTGTGACCGATGTCTATAGTTGGGGTTGAAACGTGTGGCCGGCCACCGGCTGGAAAATTGGCTACGTGGTTGGCCCGTCGGCGTTGATGGCCGAGTTCCGCAAGGTGCATCAGTTCAACGTCTTCACCGTGCATGCCCCGTCGCAACTGGCGATCGCCGAGTACATGCAGGATGCTTCGCGCCATCTCGGGCTGGCGGCCTTCTATCAGGAAAAGCGCAATTTCTTCCGGCAACTGATGGCGGCAACGCCTTTCGAATTATTGTCCTGCCGCGGCACCTATTTCCAGCTGGCGCGCTATGACGGGATTTCCGATTTGTCCGACCGCGCCTTCGCCGAATGGCTGACGCGTGAAGTCGGTGTGGCGGTGATTCCGGTGTCGGTTTTCAATGCCGATGGCCGCGATGACAAAGTGGTCCGCTTCTGCTTTGCCAAACGCGAGGAAACCCTGCAGGCTGCTGCAGAGCGGCTTTGTAAAGCACTGTAATGAAACCTGAAAATATGAAAAATGCTTGACCTTGTTCCTTGCCGAAGAGAATAATCAATCGGTCAATAAATCAATATCCACGGAGAAAACAATATGGGAATGATTCAGGAATTCAAGGAATTTGCGGTCAAGGGCAATGCCATGGATCTGGCCGTAGGCGTGATCATTGGCGGTGCTTTCGGCAAGATCGTCGACTCCATCGTCGGCGACCTGATCATGCCGCTGGTCAGCCGTGTCGTCGGCAAGCTGGATTTTTCCAACCTCTTCGTCGTGCTCGGTGACAACCCGAACAACCTGGCAACGCTGGCCGATCTGAAGAAGGCCGGGATCGCCGTCTTTGCCTACGGCTCCTTCCTGACCATTCTGGTCAATTTCGTCATCCTGGCCTTCATCATTTTCATGATGGTCAAGCAGATGAACCGCCTGCGCAAGGAAGAGCCGGCTGCCCCGGTCGAAGCCCCGGCCACGCCGGAAGACGTGCTGCTGCTGCGCCAAATTCGCGATTCGCTGCAGAAATAAGCTGCGCCAATCCGCCGAGGCCGCCGTCAGGCGGCCTTTTTGTTTGGCTCGACGGGACAGATGCAACATTTCGTAACACCGGATGTGGGCGGTCTGTCCAAAGCCGGCCAGCGGCGTTAATCTGATAACGACAATAAACCCTGAAAGGGAATCGCCATGAAAAAGCGACTGCTTATCGCAACATTGACCGTCGCCGTGCTGCTGGGCGGCTGCGTGGTTGCACCGTACGACACTTACCCGGTCTATGGCGACCCTGTCTATGTCGAGCCCCCGCCGCCGCGGGTCGAGTATCCCGGCTATGCGCCGGGGGGGGTTTCGCGGTGGTGTGGGGGGTCGGGGACGGGGCGCCCCCAACAGCTGGTGGGGGACCCCGGGGGCGGGCCCCCCCCGCGCCCGGGGTATCGCTGGATCGAGCCGCGCTGGGAGCGGGACGGCCGGAATTGGCGCCAGCAGCGGGGTGGCTGGCAACCGGAGCATCATCCTCAGGTAGCGCCCGCCCCGGGCCCTCGCTATGAGCGGCGCGAGGCGCCACGTCCCGAACCGGTACCGCAGTATCGGCAGGAGCGCGGCTATCAGTCACCAGCGCAACCGGCACCGGCGCAGCCCGCTGTCCAGCCGTCGGCCCCGCGCCGGGAGATGGAAAATCGCCAGCCGCCAGCCCAGGAGATGGGTCGGCGCGGTCCGCCTGAAATGCGCACGGCCCCGGAGCAGCGTGGGCCTGGCGCCCAGCGTGATGATCGCGGTCGCGGCGAGCCGCGCGATGAGCGTCGTTCAAGACGCCGGGATGACGACGACCGCCGCTGATTGAGTCCTAACGGGTGGCGAAAACGCTCAGCCAGAGGGCTTCGACCGCCGCAATGTGTTTTTCGACGGCGTCGCGCGGAATCGGTGCCTTGGGGTTGGCCGACAGGCGCTTGGCGTGCTGCAGGCGCCGGTATTCGCGATAGGCGTTGCCGGCTGCCGCGGCTTGCTGCGGGTCGATCAGGCCGAGTTCCCCGGCCATGCGCAAGAGGGCGATGTTGCCGAGGTTGCCGGTCAGGCTGGCGTGCTGGTGGGCATAGCCGAGGATCAGATACTGGACGATGAACTCGACATCGACAATGCCGCCGATGTCGTGCTTCAGCACGAACCCGGTTTCGCTCTTCGAGGCGTGTGCGTCGAGCATCTTGCGGCGCATGGCGACGACTTCTTCCTTCAGTTTGGCCAGGTCGCGCGGCTGGCGCAGGATTTCGCAGCGGATTTCCTCGAAATGCTGGCCGACCGCCGGGTCGCCGGCACAGAAGCGGGCGCGGGTCAGGGCCTGGTGTTCCCAGACCCAGGCATTGTTCAGTTCGTAATCGCGGAAAGCGTCGACCGAGACGGCGAGCAGGCCGGAGTCGCCGTTCGGGCGCAGGCGCAGGTCGGTCTCGAACAGGATGCCGGCCGAGGTCTGGCTCGATAGCCAGGAATTCAGGCGCTGGCCAAGGCGGGTGTAGTTTTCCGGCGCGTCCTGATCGTCGTCTTCGTAGAGGTAAACGAGGTCGAGATCGGAGGCGTAGCCCAGTTCCTTGCCGCCCATCTTGCCGTAGCCAATGATGGCGAATTTCGGTGTTTCGCAATGCCGCTTCTTGATCGTTTGCCAGCACAGCGGCAGCGTTTCCTGGACGATGGTATCGGCCAGTTCGGTCAGGTGGTCGGACAGGTGCTCGATGGTCTGCAGGCCGGCCAGATCCTGGGCCAGCAGCCGGAAGACCTGGCCATGATGTACTTCGCGCAGGATGTCCATTTCGCGCTCGGTATCGCCGGCATGCTGGGCCAGATTGGCCCGCAGGTTTTCGCGAAAGCCGGTCCAGTTGGTGGCGATCTCGTAGAGGCGCGGGTCGAGCAGCTCATCGAGCAGCAAGGGGTGACGGTTCAGGTATTCGGCTGCCCAGCTTGAGGCGCAGATCATGTCGGCGACGCGGCGCAGGGCCATCGGATACTGCTGGAGGAGGGCCAGATAGGAGCCGCGACGGGCGATGCCTTCCAGGAAGCTGATGCCGCGAGCCAGTGTCGTGTCGGGGGCGGCAGTGGCGCCGGCAGCTTCGATCAGGCGCGGGCCGACTGCATCGAGGCGGGAGCGGTTGGTGGCCGGCAGCTGTTGATAGCGACTGGAGGCCCGCAGGTCGGCCAGGCGGGCGATCGCCTCGCGGGGGTGCCGGAAGCCGAGATTGCCGAAAGCTTCGATGGCCGTTTCTTCGTCCATCTGGCCTTGCCACAGGCCGGTCAGCGGGTGTTCGCCGGCTTCGGGGTCGGAGAAGACGGCTTCGAAATGGTGGCTGACCTTGTTGCGGTGGTCGTCGAGCACGGCGAGCATCGAGGCCCAGTCCGGGAAATCCATGCTGCGGGCGATTTTGGCTTTTTCATGGTCGTCGACCGGCAGCATGTGCGTTTGCTTGTCTTCGACGTATTGCAGGCGGTGTTCGAGGCGGCGCAGGAAGATGTAGGCTTCACGCAACTCCTGCTCGGTCTCGGCCGGGATCAGCTTGCGGTCGACCAGTAGCGCCAGTACCGACAGCGTCGGCCTGATCTGTAGCGCCATGTCGCGGCCACCGCGAATCAGCTGAAAAACCTGGGCCATGAATTCAATTTCCCGAATGCCGCCGGGGCCGAGCTTGACGTGGTCGGCCATGTCCTTGCGTGCCACTTCGCGACGGATTTGGGCGTGCAGGTCACGCATGGCGTTGATCGCGCCGAAGTCGAGATACTTGCGGAAAACGAATGGGCGGGCAATTTTCTGCATCGCCGTCACCCAGTCTGGCTGCAGGTTGGCACCAGCATTCATGGTCCGCCCCTTGATCCAGGCGTAACGCTCCCACTCCCGGCCCTGGGTGATGAAATAGTTTTCCAGTCCATCGAGCGAGCAGACCAGCGGCCCGGAATCGCCATTCGGGCGCAGGCGCATGTCGACGCGGAAGACCTGGCCGTCGGCGGTCAGGTCGCCAAGGGCGCCGATGATGCGCTTGCCGAGGCGGGTGAAGAAGTCGAAATTCTCGATGCTCTTCGGGCCGGCGGTATCGCCGTCTTCCGGGTAGATGAAGATGTAATCGACGTCGGACGAGACATTCAGCTCACGTCCGCCGAGCTTGCCCATGCCGATGATCAGCAGGCGCTGCGGGCGGCCCTGCTTGTCGAGTGGCTCGCCATAGGTGGCGACCAGCTGGCGGTGGTAGTAGTCGAGTGCGAAATTGGTCGTTACGTCGGCCAGCAGGGTCATGCTCTCGACGATTTCGGCCAGCGGAGCCAGCCCGCACAGGTCGCGCAGGGCGAGGTGGGCCATGGCGCGGTGGCGCAGGCGACGGAGCACGGAACGGACCGTATCGTCGTCGGCAAATTCCCGCTGCAGCGGCGCTAGCAGCAGCGCCTCGGAGAGTGGCTGCTGCCATGTGGCGGCCAGTTCCGGGATCAACTCCGGGCGGGAATTGAGCAGATTGGCCAGGTAGCGGCTGTGGTCAACAGCGGCTTGCCAGCGTGGGTCGAGGGTGGTGTCCATGATGGTCGGTCGGCGGTTTAGCCGAAAAGGATAGAATGTTGGTTTTCGCTATCTGTTGATTGTAGTGACCTATTCCCTTTCATGGCAAAGCGACTTGAGGCGTGAGTGAGCCGCGGCGCCAAAATTCCAGCGTGATTTCTCGGGACATTCGCATCGGGCTTTACCACCGCCTGCATTGGTTGTGGCCTATCCTGGCCAGACCGGCGGTTGGTCGCGTCTTGCGCGTGCTGGGCTGGGGTTTTTTGGGCGCCTGGCTGGCCTTCGCCATCCTGCTGCTCGCCTTGCGCTATGCCGTGCTGCCGAAAATTGCCGACTATCGCGTGCAGATCGAGCAGGCGGCGACACGGGCGGTCGGGCAGCCGGTCTCCATCGGCCGGATCGAGGCGCGCTGGCAGGGGCTGAATCCGGATCTGGTCCTCGATGAGGTCGTGCTCGCCGATCGTCAGGGCGTACCGGCCTTTTCGCTGGCGCGGGTCGAGGGTGTGCTGTCCTGGCAGACGCTGTGGCGCCTGCGACCGACCCTGGCCCTGCTGGCCTTCGATGGCCCGGTGCTGCATGTGCGTCGGGAAACCAGCGGCAAGCTGACCATCGCCGGCATGGACACCGAGGGCGAGAGCGACCCGGCTTTTGCCGAATGGGTGCTGGAGCAAAAGCGCATCCGTATCCGCGATGCCACCATTGTCTGGGATGACCGGTTGCGCAAGGCGCCGCCGCTGGTGCTCGAAGATTTGCAGTTTGCCCTGGACAACAGCGGTCGCCGCCATCGCTTCGGGCTCTCGGCCGCACCGCCGGATGCCCTGGCGGCGCGTATCGACATTCGTGGCGAGGTCAAGGGCGATCTCGGCGAAGCGCTGGAGCATTTGTCGGGCAAGGTTTTTGTCGAGCTCGATTACGCGGATCTCGCTGGTTGGCAGGCCTGGGTCGATTACCCGGTACATCTGCCGCAGGGCCGGGGCGCCTTGCGTATCTGGGGTGATATTGAGGATGGGGCCGGCAAGCTGACTGCCGACGTGGCGCTGGAGGAATTGCGCATCCGCCTCGGTCGCAAGCTGCCGGAACTTGATCTGGCCAGCATGCGCGGCCGTCTGGAAGGGCGCTACAAGGCGGATGAGTGGGCGCTGGCCGGTCACAAGGTCGAATTGCTGACGCAGGATGGCATCCGCATCGCGCCGACCGATTTCAAGGTCGAATGGCGGCAGGATCCGAAGAGCGCTACGGTCAGCGGCAATGCCAGTGCCAGCTTCCTCGATTTGTCGGTGCTCGGTCGCCTCGCTTCCTTCATGCCGCTCGACGCGCACAGCCGGGAGCTCCTGACCCGCCATCGTCCGCAGGGGCATATTGCCGAATTGAAAACGAGTTGGTCTCTGGATGGCGAGACACTCAAACGCTACAGCCTGAAGACGGGATTCGGCGACTTGGGCATCGAGGCCGACCGTTATTTCCCCGGTGCTTCGGGCTTGTCCGGCAATATCGACCTGACTGAAAAAGGTGGTGAGTTGACCTTGAATTCCGGCGCCTCCGGCTTGTCGCTGCCGGCCATTTTCCCCGAGCCGGACATCGTGCTGGATACCCTGAAAGCGCGAGCCAGCTGGAAAAATTCACCGGAAGCTGTTGCCATCAAGCTGGAGAAGCTGGAATTTGCCGGCCCGGATGCGGCCGGTTCGGCCCTCGGCACTTACCGCTATACCGGCGAAGGGCCGGGCGAAATCGACCTGACAGCCAGTGTCGACCGGGCCGATGGCCGCGCGGTCTGGCGTTACATGCCGCACGTGGTCAATGCCGAAGCGCGAAACTGGCTCAAGCGCGGCATCGTCGCCGGGAAAGGCTACGATGGCCGGCTGGTGCTCAAGGGCAATCTGAATGACTTCCCGTTCCGCGACGGCAAGAGCGGCAGGTTCATCGTCACCGCCAAGGCGACTGAGGCCAAGATCGACTATGCCGCCGGCTGGCCGACCATCGAGCATATCGATGCCGACATGACCTTCGGCACCGGCATGAAGATCGTCGCCAGCAAGGGGCGCATCCTTGGCGCCGGCTTGTCGGGCGTGACGGTGGATATTCCGGATTTCGAATCGCAGGAGGAAATGCTGCTCGTGCGTGGCCTCGCCCAGGGGCCGACGACGGAATTCTTCCGCTTCATGGAGCAGAGCCCGGTTTCCGAGAAGATCGATCACTTCACCGACGGCATGAAAGCGGTAGGCAATGGCAGCCTGAATCTTGAACTCGATATTCCACTGCGCCATGCGCTCGATACGAAGATGCGGGGCGACTATCGTTTCCAGAACAACCAGTTGCAGCCGCTGGCCGGTTTGCCGCCGCTGACCCAGGTTAATGGTCGTCTGCTGCTGACTGAAAGTTCAGTGCTTGCCCAGGACATTGTCGGCCGGGTATTCGGCGGGCCGCTCAAGGTCCTGGTCAGGAGCGCCGGTGACAAGGTCGGCGTGGTGGCCAGCGGAACGGCAAATATCGGCGAAGTAAGCAAGCATTTTGGTTGGCCGCTGATCAACCACTTGACGGGCAGTGCCGGCTGGAAGGCCGACATCAACATTCGTCGCCGCAATGCCGAGGTCGTGGTCGAGTCTGACCTGCTCGGCGTCAGCTCGCCGTTGCCCGAGCCGCTGAACAAGAATGCGACGACGCCGCTCGCCTTGCGCATCGAGCGGTCGGCGCCGGATGCCCAGCGCGAGCAATACCGGATCACGCTCGGCAAGATTGGACAGGGGGTTATTGTTCGCCGGCTGGACAACTGGGAGCGTGGTGTCTTCGCGGTTGGTGATGCCGAGCCGCGGCTGCCGGAAAAAGGGCTGGCCGTTCGGGTGGCTGCGCCGCGCATCGATGCTGACGCCTGGAAGAATTTCCTGCCCGATAACGGCAATGGGGCGGCGACGGATGGCAGTGGCCTAGCCCTGAATGTTGTCACGCTGAAAACGCCACAATTGCGGGTATTCGAGCGCGATTTCAATCAGGTCGATCTCAGCCTGCGGCCACGCGATGGTGGCTGGCAGATCGGCCTCAACACCCGCGAAGCCGTTGGCGACGTCTTCTGGAAGAGTGCCGGCGAAGGCTGGGTAGAGGGCAACTTCAAGCGACTGGTGGTGCGGCCGGCCGCTGAAATCGGCGAGGGCAGCACGACCTTGATCAACTCGCTGCCCGGGATGAGCCTGGTGGTCGAAGATTTTCACATCGGCGACAAGGCGCTCGGCAAGCTGGACCTGAAAGCCCGCAACGACAAGGGGGCGTGGTACCTCGATACGCTTAGCCTGCAGAATCCGGATGGCGCGCTGAAGGGCAGGGGCATTTGGGTCAATAATGGGCGCCATCAGACCCGGCTCGAATTCGATCTGGCGGCCAAGGATATTGGCAAGCTGCTGGACCGACTGGGTTACGCCGACACGGTGCGCCGGGGCAGCGCCAAGCTGAGCGGCGACCTGCAATGGAGCGGCCCGCTGACCGGCATTCATTACCCCTCGCTGAGCGGGCAGATGACTGTCGAGGCCGAGAAGGGGCAGTTCAACAAGCTGGAACCGGGGGTCGGCAAGCTGCTTGGCCTGATTTCGCTGCAATCCCTGCCGCGTCGCCTGACGCTCGATTTTCGCGACATCTTCAGCGATGGCCTGGCCTTTGACAGCATCGAGGCCAAGCTGTCGGTGCGCAAGGGCGTGATGCGAACGACCGAGCCGCTACGGATCAGCGGTCCGGCCGCCCAGGTCGAGATGCAGGGCGAAACCGATCTGAAGAGCGAGACGCAGGATCTGCAGGTCGTCGTTCGACCGGAACTCGGCGGGCTGGCTGCCGTCGGCACGGCCGCACTGATCAATCCAGTGGTCGGGGCGGCGGCGCTGGTTGCCAACACCGTGCTGCAAAAGCCGCTCAACCGCCTGTTCAGCTACCGCTATCATGTCACCGGTACCTGGGCCGATCCGAAGATCGACAAGGCAGGCGAGTCAGCGCAGGAAGTCAAAACCAAGCCGGAAGAAGAGGGCAAAGCCGTGGAAAATAAACCCGCCGTGGAAAGCCAGCCGTGAGCAAGCAGAATTGCCGCATTGCCGCCTTGCAGATGGTCTCCGGGCCGCGCGTCGCCGAGAACCTGATAACCGCCGGGCGACTGGTCGACCAGGCCGTCGAGCAGGGCGCCCAGTTGGTGGTGCTGCCCGAGTATTTTCCGATCATCGGCGCGGCCGATGCCGACCGGGTGCGGGCGCGTGAGGAATTCGGCCATGGTCCAGTGCAGGAATGGCTGGCCGAGACGGCGCAGCGCCATGGGCTGTGGCTCGTTGCCGGTTCTATCCCCCTGGCGGCAAGCAGTCCGGACAAAATGCGCAATTCCAGTCTGGTCTTTAACCCGGCCGGCGAGTGCGTCGATCGCTACGACAAGGTGCACCTGTTCGGTTTCAAGAAGGGTGAAGAGTCCTACGACGAGGCCAGTTTCATCGAGCCGGGCAGCCAGCTGGTGGCGGTGGATACGCCCTTTGGCCGCATTGCCTTGTCGATTTGCTATGACCTGCGCTTCCCCGAGTTGTACCGGGCTTTGGCGCCGGTCGACCTGATCCTGGTGCCGGCCGCCTTCACCGAAACCACCGGTCGGGCGCACTGGGAAATCCTGCTCCGCGCCCGGGCCATCGAGAACCAATGTTATCTTCTCGCTGTCGGACAAGGCGGTCGCCATGAAAACGGCCGGATGACCCACGGCAACAGCATGATCATCGACCCCTGGGGCGAGATTCTCGACCGCAAACTGAAGGGCCCGGGCGTCGTCATCGCCGACCTCGATCACCAACGTATCGCCGAAATTCGCGAGAGCCTGCCGGCACTCGCACACCGCAAACTTTAAGGAAGTATCCATGATGCAAAACAGCGCGCTGGCGCAAGCCGAATCCCTGCTGCTGGCCCCCTTCTCGCTGACCGAGGGCGACCTGTCGCGGACCTTCGGCCAGATCCTGACGCATCAGGTCGATTACGCCGACCTCTACTTCCAGTATTCGCGTTCCGAGGCCTGGAGCCTCGACGAAGGCATCGTCAAGTCGGGCAGCTTCAATATCGACCAAGGCGTTGGCGTTCGCGCCCTGTCCGGCGAAAAGACAGCCTTTGCCTACTCCGACGACATCAGCGCCATGGCGCTGGGCGATGCGGCCAAGGCCGTACGGGCGATTGCTGCAGCCGGGCAGAACGGCATTCTTCCCGCCTTCTCTGCATCGACCGCCGCCCGCTCGCTGTATGTGCCGCACGATCCGATCGCTTCCTTGCCGGCCGATGCCAAGGTCAAGCTGCTCGAACGCCTTGAAGGCTTTGCCCGGGCGCTTGATCCGCGGGTGCTGCAGGTCATGGCTTCGCTGGCCGGTGAATATGAGGTGATCCTCGTCGCCGGGTCCGATGGCCGACTGGCCGCCGATATTCGCCCGCTGGTCCGTTGCTCCATTTCGGTTATCGTCGAGGAAAACGGCAAGCGCGAACAGGGTTCGGCCGGCGGCGGTGGCCGTTTCGATTTCGGCTATTTCGACGACGAGGTGCTCCAGCGCTATGCCAAGGAGGCGGTGCATCAGGCCATCATCAACCTGCACGCCGACCCGGCCCCGGCAGGCCAGATGACGGTGGTGCTCGGCTCCGGCTGGCCCGGTATCCTGCTCCATGAAGCGGTCGGCCATGGCCTGGAAGGCGATTTCAACCGCAAGGGCAGTTCGGCCTTCAGCGGTCGCCTCGGTCAGCGCGTTGCGGCCAAGGGCGTCAACGTGATCGATGACGGCACCATTGCCGACCGGCGTGGTTCGCTCAACATCGACGATGAAGGCAATACCACGCAGCGCACCGTGCTGATCGAGGACGGCATCCTCAAGGGTTACATGCAGGACAGCCTGAATGCCCGCCTGATGGGCGTTTCGCCGACCGGCAACGGGCGCCGCGAATCCTTCGCTCATCTGCCCCTGCCGCGCATGACCAACACCATGATGCTGGCCGGTGAGCACGATCCGGCCGAAATCATCAAGTCGGTCAAGAAGGGCATCTACGCGGCCAATTTCGGTGGCGGCCAGGTCGATATCACCAGCGGCAAGTTCGTTTTCTCGATGAGCGAGGCCTACCTGATCGAGGATGGCCAGGTGACCCGCCCGATCAAGGGAGCGACGCTGATCGGCAATGGCCCGGATGCGCTGACCCGTGTTTCGATGATCGGCAATGACCTGAAACTCGACCCCGGTGTCGGTACCTGCGGCAAGGACGGCCAGAGCGTTCCCGTTGGTGTCGGCCAGCCAACGTTGCGCATTGATGGACTGACGGTCGGAGGAACGGCATAATCCCTTCACATTGTGTGGGGATTATATGATGCGTTCATTTTTTGTACTGGCCGGTCTGCTGTTTTCGACAGCGCTTTTCGCGCAGCCGACCGCGCCGGAGCGCCTGAAGTCACTCCAGGCCGACGCCGCCGCCCAGAAGGCAGCCATCGAAGCCGGCAAGAAAGCTGCTTTCTTTTGCGCCAATTGCCATGGCGACGATGGCATCAGCAAAACGCCCGAAGTACCGAATCTGGCGGGTCAGAATCCGGCTTATCTGTTGGAGCAGATTCGCAAATTTGGCGCCGGCGAGCGCAAGGATCAGTTCATGCAGGGGCTGATCAAGGTGCTCAAGGATGAGGAGCGCGTTCAGATTGCGCTGTATTACGCCAGTGTGGCGGTATCTCCGTCGTCGGTCGATGGCGCGAAAGTACCTCACGGCAAAGAGCTTTTCGCCAAGTTGTGTGTTCGCTGTCATGGCGAGCAGGCTCGCGGCAACGAACTCTTTCCTCGTCTGGCCGGTCAGAAATTGCCCTATCTGCAAACCACCATCACTCGCTACCGCGATGGCACAGGCATTCGCAACAACCAGTTGATGTCTATTGCAACGTCGACATTAAAGAATGACGACATCACGGCGGTGGCCAGCTACCTGACCCAGTTGCCCTGATCGCATCTTCACAGTTGCGTTACATTGTTGATTTTCATCATGGCCGGATATATTTGACGATTGCTATCGTCCGCTTTTAAAGCTCATTTATCCTGGAGGCTCCTTGAAAATCTTTTTCAGCTTGATGCTTGCCGCCGTTCTCGGCATCGGGGGCGGCAACGCGCTGGCCCAGGTCAGCGATATCAATTCAGCCATCAACAAGTCGGGATCCCTGCGCTTTCAGGCCCACCGGATGGCCCGTCTCTATCTCCAGGTTGGCATGGGCGTCGAGGCCGAGCGCTCCAAGCGTCTGTTGGATAGCGTTTCCGGTCTTTACGACCGCCGTCTGATCGAGTTGAAGAACTATGCACCGACCCCGGAGATCAAGGAAACCTATGTTTCTCTGGAGAAGGCGTGGATTGGCTACAAGGATTTGTTGTTCGGCAGCAAAATGTCGTCGGAGAATGCCCGCAAAATTGTCGAGGTCAGTGATCAACTCGTGGCCATCGCCAATAAGGCGACCGGACAACTGGCGAGCCACGCCGGTAGCGCCCAGGGCGGACTGGTAAACGTTTCAGGGCGTCAGCGCATGCTCTCCCAGCGGATGGGCAAGTATTTCCAGGCCATGGCCTGGGGCGTGGCACCAGCCAATGCGCAGAGCGAGATCAACAAGGACAAGGCCGAGTTCATCCAGAAGCTGGATGAACTGGCGGCGGCCCCGGTCAACACACAAGCCATTAAGGATGAACTAGGATTGGCGCGCCAGCAATGGTTCTTCTTCGAGAACGCCCTGGCCGGCCGCGAGGTCGACAAGAAAGTGAGCCAGGCTAATGTGGCGACGACTTGCGAACGAATTCTTGAGACCATGGACAGCGTTGTCGGCATGTACGAGAAGCTGGCAAAGTAAGCGGCGCTCGCCAGTATCTGAAGTCGGACGGCAATCAGAACAGATCGAGTCGGCTACTTGGTGAACTGAGGGTGGCGGTGAGCCCGGTTATCCGGCCGCCAAAATCTGGATCGCAGGTCCGCTGCCCGAGCAGATCGTGAAATATTGACATGATGCGCGCCGCCTTTCCCGGGTGGCGCTGCTGAAGTGAAGGCCAGCATCACTTGCTGCGCCCTGACCTCTTGATCGATGTGGCCGGAATTTCCGAAGCAGGGGCGAGGTCGGAATCTTTCATGCGCATCCGGTAGAATGCCGGGTTTTCAGCATTTTTGAATGGGGCTGGCCATGACGCCGCAAAGCAAACCGAATACCGACGACCTCCGCATCAAGGAAATCAAGGAGCTGGTGCCGCCGGCCCACGTCTTCCGCGAGTATCCGGTCTCCACTCGGGCGGCGCAAACGACCTATGCCGCCCGCCAGGCCATTCACCGCGTGCTGCATGGCGCCGACGACCGCCTGCTGGTCGTCATCGGCCCCTGCTCGATCCATGACTACGAACTGGCCATGGACTACGCCAAGAAGCTGGCCAAGGAAGCCGAGAAACATGCCGAAGACCTGATCGTCGTCATGCGCGTCTATTTCGAGAAGCCGCGCACCACGGTCGGCTGGAAAGGCCTGATCAACGATCCGCGCATGGACAACACCTTCCGCATTAACGAAGGCCTGCGCCTGGCCCGCCGCATCCTGCTCGAAGTCAATGAGCTGGACCTGCCTTGCGCCACCGAGTTCCTCGACACCATTACGCCGCAATACACGGCCGACCTGATCGCCTGGGGCGCCATCGGTGCGCGCACCACCGAGTCGCAGGTGCATCGCGAACTGGCCTCCGGTCTGTCCTGCCCGGTCGGCTTCAAGAACGGTACTGACGGCAACATGCGCATTGCCGTCGATGCCATCCGCTCGGCCAATTCGCCGCACCACTTCCTGTCGGTGACCAAGTCCGGCCACACCGCCATCGTGTCGACCATGGGCAACGAGGATTGCCACGTCATCCTGCGCGGCGGCAAGGAGCCGAACTATGACGCCGCCAGCGTCGATGCCGCATGCACCGAAATCGCCAAATCCGGCCTGGCTGCGCGGCTGATGGTCGATTTCTCGCACGGCAACAGCCGCAAGCAATTCAAGCTGCAAATGGAAGTCTGCGACAGCGTCGCCGGGCAGATTGCCGGTGGCGAAGACCGCATCGTTGGCGTCATGGTCGAATCGCACCTCATTGAAGGCCGCCAGGACATTACGCCGGACAAGCCGCTGACCTACGGCCAGAGCGTGACCGATGCCTGCATCAACTGGGATGACAGCCTGACGGTGCTGGAAAAGCTGGCGGCTGCCGTTCGTGCCCGCCGGGTGGCCGAAGCCTCCGCGTAAGCAGCGAGCGGCCCGAAAAAGCCCGACCGGTTCGCTGGTCGGGCTTTTTGCTTTTCAAAGCCCTGTCAGATCGTTAATTTTCATGCTGCTTGATTGTTATCAAGAGCCAGTTCTTCTGAAATCCGCGTGGCTTGGTGCTTCCGGATCCCTTTGATTTTGGTCAAAGAAGCAAAGCCAAGGCTTGCGACAGTGCCGGTCCTTATTCAAATTTTGAGAGGATCAAGGGAGTCATGATTTCAAGAAAATTCAAACGCAGTGGCCTGGCCGCATTGCCGCTTCTGGCGATGCTGGCCCAGTTCGCCTTGGCTGGAACCCCGGCCGCGCATGGCGATGGCGCGATGCGCGATTACCAGGCAGCGGGTGGGTCGCCGCTGGCTGACGTGAAGATGCACCAGGATATCAACCCGTTGGCGCCCAAAATGTCGGAGACCGAGTTCGACAAGGCCAAGCGCATCTTTTTCGAGCGTTGCGCCGGCTGCCACGGCGTGCTGCGCAAGGGGGCGACCGGCAAGCCGCTGACTCCCGACATCACCCTGGAAAAGGGTCTGGAATACCTGAAGGTCTTCATCAAGTACGGTTCGGCCGGCGGCATGCCGAACTGGGGCACCTCCGGCATCCTGAATGACGATGAGGTCGATCTGATGGCCCGCTATATCCAACAGACGCCGCCGGCCCCGCCGGAGTTCGGCCTGAAGGAAATGGAAGCCAGCTGGAAGGTCATCGTCCCGGTCGACAAGCGACCAAAGCGGAAGATGAACAACATCAACCTGGAGAACATGTTCTCGGTCACCCTGCGCGATGCTGGCGAAATCGCGCTGATCGACGGCGAGAGCAAGAAGATCATCAGCATCCTGAACACCGGCTACGCCGTCCATATCTCGCGCATGTCGGCTTCGGGCCGCTACATGTTCGTGATCGGCCGCGACGCCAAGATCAACCTGATCGACCTGTGGATGGAAAAGCCGGATACCGTGGCCGAAATCAAGGTTGGCATGGAAGCGCGCTCGGTCGAAAGCTCGAAGGCCAAGGGCTTCGAAGACAAGTACGCGATTGCCGGCACCTACTGGCCGCCGCAGTTCGTGATCATGGATGGCGATACGCTCAAGCCGCGCAAGATCGTCGCCACCCGCGGCATGACCGTCGGCACCCAGGACTACCATCCCGAGCCGCGGGTTGCCGCGATTGTCTCCTCGCACTTCAACCCGGAATTCTTCGTTAACGTGAAGGAAACCGGCATGGTCTATTCGGTCGACTATCGCGACCTTCAGAACCTGAAGATCAAGATGATCGAGGCGGCTCCCTTCCTGCATGACGGTGGTTTCGAGTCCACGCATCGTTATTTCATGGATGCCGCCAACGCCTCCAACAAGATCGCGGTCATCGATACCAAGGAAGGCAAGCTGGAGAAACTGGTCGAGGTCGGCAAGACCCCGCACCCGGGGCGCGGCGCCAACTTCATCGATCCCAAGTTCGGTCCGGTATGGGCGACGGGGCACCTCGGCGACGAGAGCATTACGCTGATCGGCACCGATCCGAAGAAGCATCCGGACAGTGCCTGGAAGGTTGTTCGAACCTTGAAGGGCCTGGGCGGTGGTTCCTTGTTCCTGAAGACGCATCCGAAGTCGAAGAACCTGTGGGTCGATACCACGTTGAATCCGGAACCGGGTATCAGCCAGTCGGTTGCCGTCTATGACGTCAATAACCTTGAAAAGGGCAGCGAGCTGATCCCGATTGGCGAATGGTCCGGCATCAAGGATGGTCCGAAGCGCGTTGTCCAGCCGGAATACAACAAGGCCGGTGACGAAGTCTGGTTCTCGGTCTGGAACGGCAAGGATCAGGAATCGGCCATCGTCGTCGTCGATGACAAGACGCGCAAGCTGAAGGCCGTCATTCGCGATCCGAAGCTGGTCACGCCAACCGGCAAGTTCAACGTCTTCAATACGCAGCACGACGTCTACTAAGCCTAAAGAGGGGGCATGACTCCTCCGATTGAGGAGTTATGCCCCCTTGCCATTTTGCTTAGTATGGGCGCAGCACAAGAACGTCAGGAAACCCACGTCAATTGAACGCCCGCTTTAACGATCCGTATCGCGCCCAGCGCGAACTGCTCTCCGGTAGCCAGTTCTTCGCGGGTTTGTCGCCTGCCTTGCTTGATGAACTGATCGCGGCGAGCCGCCTGCTTGAGGTTTCAGCCAACGAGACACTCTACGAAGCCGGCGAACCGATCCGCGAAGCGCATCTGCTGTTTCATGGCAGCGTCAAGCGCAGCGTGAGCATTCCCGGTGGTGCGACCAAGGTCATCGAACTTGTCCAGAGCGAGCAACTGCTCAGCCTGGGCGAAATATTCGGTGCCACTCACTATGCCGCCACCTGTTGTTGCATCACCCAGACGCTGCTGGTGGCCATCGATATTCGAAAATTGCGTGAGGCCGTCCAAAAACACCACGACTTGAGCTGCCGGATCATTACCGCCCTGGCCCGCCGGCAATTTGCGACCGAATTCGACGCGACCAGCCACCATTACGGCCTGACCGGCGCCCAGCGTTTGCTCGACTACCTGCTTGAATTGGCTGGCGAACGAGCCGGCCTGGCGGGGGAAACGACCGTCGTTCTCAAAGCCAGCAAAAAAGTGATCGCGGCGCGCATCGGCATGACGCCGGAGTCATTTTCCCGCAACCTGCGCGAACTGAGCGACAACGGCGTCATCGTCGTAGACGGCCGCAAAGTCCATATTCAGAATGCCGCCCTGCTCGATACGGTCGGCGGCGATGCCGGGCAGCGGCTCAATTTCTGCAGAAAACGCAAAGGCAATGCGCTCACCGCCGAGCCATCCCTGTCGGCCGGTGCCCTGGTCAATATGTGTGGCCGCCTGCGCGTGCTTTCCCAGCGCATGGCCATCGCCTGGGGCATGATTGCTTCCGTCGTCGCGCCACATAAGGCGCTGATCAAGCTGCATCAGCTGGACAAAGAGTTCGAGCGCAATCTGGCCCGCCTCGGCAAGCTCGACCTGGCTCCTGAAATCAGTGAGAAACTGGCACAGGTCAAGGCGCTTTGGCCGCGCTACCAACAACTGGTGGGTGGTGAAGATATTTCTCCGCAGCGGGTTGAAGCAGTCTTCGGTCTGAGTGAGGAACTGCTCGCCGCGACCGATGCACTGACCGGTTGTGTCGCCGATCTGGGCGGACTCCCCGAGGCGCACTACGTCAATATGGCTGGCCGCAACCGCATGCTGTCACAACGTATTGGCAAGTTTTTCCTGTTTCGCCAGTGGCCAAGTCTGGATGCAAGAATCGCCGCACTGATACCGCCTTCCTGTCTGGAATTTGAAAATAATCTGCAGGCCCTGGGAAAAACCGGCAATACCCCGCCGGAAGTGGCGGCCCAGTTGCGGGTGGTGGCCAGCCAGTGGCAAAAATTCATCCGCTCCCTGTGCCCGGACCTTTGCCATGCCGCCTGGAGCCAGCATGCCCGCCTGGTCATGGCCGAAGGCGAGCGCTTGCTGCGCAGCGTCGATACCACCGTCAAGCTGTTCGAGCGCCTGACCAGATAGCCCATTGATCACGGCACCAGGCCGTCAGCTCTTGATGCTGATCAATTCGAAGAATTGGTCTGAGCCGCATTCCGGCAAGCCTTCGCGCCCTTTTGATTCCTATCAAGGCGCCAATTTTCCTAGCCGCGACATTACGCCCTCGCATTAATTCAACGAGGGATATATCCAAATGAAAGCTGTTCATATTGCAATGATGTTTGCCGTCGGCCTCGGCGTTTCCGGCCAGGTGCTTGCTGACGAAGCACTGGCCAAGGCCAAGAACTGCATGTCCTGCCATGCCGTCGACAAGAAGCTGGTTGGTCCGTCTTACAAGGATGTTGCCGCCAAGTACAAGGGCGATGCTGCAGCGGTCGCCACACTGGCTGCCAAGGTCAAGGCCGGGGGCAAGGGCGTCTGGGGTCAAATCCCGATGCCGCCGAACAACGTGACCCCGGATGAAGCCAAGAAGCTGGTGACCTGGGTTCTCTCCCAGAAATAACAAACCCAGTCTTCGGTATATTGACCGGCGCTTTGCCGGTCTTTTTTTTGCGGCAGAATTGGTTCGTCATTCCGCCTGTGCGGAAATGGCAAGCCTTCCTCGTCTTCTGCATTTCTCATGCTTTGAAAAAGCTGAGCATTGATCTCAAGGCAAAGATCACATAAGATAGTAACAAGTTACTTACTTTTTGAGTGTGGTCAATGCTCGATCTTGCTGCGAGTCAATCCGTTGAGAAACGTAAACGCCTTTCGGCGTCTGAACGACGCCTGGAAGTGGTTGCGGCGGTGCTCGACTTGTCCCGGGAATCCAGCCCTGAGGGGATCACCACTCAAGCCATCGCGGATCGGATCGGGCTAACCCATGGCGCCTTGTTTCGGCATTTTCCGGACAAGGAGGCAATGTGGGCGGCGGTTTTCGACTGGGTGCAGGCGCAGCTGGGCGCCGTTATCGATGACGCTTTCCAGACGGGGGGAAAGCCGCTCAGCGTCCTGGAACAGGTGTTTCTGGCCCATGTCGGCTTTGTTTCCCGCTATCCCGGCGTGCCGCGCATCCTTTTCCACGAGCTCCAGCGCCCGGCGGATTCGGCGTTTCACGAGCAGGTTCGGCAAATGGTCAGTGGCTACCGCCTGCGACTGGGCGAACTATTGGGCCAGGCCAAGCTGATCGGGCAGCTGCCAGCAGCCCTCGATGAGGAGGCCGCTGCCGTGCTGTTTATTGGCGCGGTACAGGGTTTGGTGGTGCAAAGCGCGCTGTTTCAGGGCGAGGCCGAAATGATCGCGGCGGCGCGCCGAATCTTTCCGCTGCTGCTGCACGGTTTCAGCGGGGTCCAGTCATGAAACTTCCGTCTCGCCGTTCTCTCGGCATCGCTTCGGCGATTGTCGTTACCATGCTCGGATTGGCCTGGGTAATAACCACGCAAGGCCCCCTGGCGCCTGTCAAAGTGACGCTGGCCGAGGCTGGTGAGACGAACTTGTCGCTGTCGGTTTTCGGCATCGGAACGGTCGAAGCGCGTCGCAGTTACAACATTGGCCCGTCGACTGCCGGGCGCGTGAGCAAGGTGCTGGTCGATCAGGGTGATCAGGTCAAGGCTGGGCAATTGCTGGCCGAAATGGACCCCATCGATCTGGAGGCTCGGATGCTGGCTGGTCAGGCCGCGGCCGACAAGGCGGCCCACAACGTCCGATCAGCCGAGGCCGCCGTGGCTGAGGCAACGAGCCGGGCCCGGACGGCCCTGGCCAGTGCCGACCGATATGCGGAATTGCGCCGCAAGAACTTCTTCAGCCAGGAAGCCGCCGATGCCAAGCGCCACGAAGCAAATGCGGCGCAATCGGCACTAGCCTCCGCTACAGCCAGCCTGGCTGCCGCTCGTGATGAAATGCGCCGGACTGAAGCTGAGCGCATCGGCACGGGCAAGGTACGCGCCCAGCAGCGTTTCATCAGCCCGGCGAATGGCGTGATCACTACCCGTCTGGCCGAGCCGGGATCAAGCCTGGTTGCCGGTCAACTCCTTCTGCAATTGGTTGACCCGGGCAGCCTTTGGGTGCGGGCACGAATCGACCAGGGGCGTTCGAGCGGCCTGGCGCTGGGCTTGCCGGTGGAGGTCGTGTTGCGTTCCTTGCCGGGTCAAGTCCTGCATGGACGGGTTGAGCGGGTCGATCTGGTGGGCGACGCCGTGGCCGAAGAGCGAATTGCCAACATCGGCTTCGGACAAATACCAGCGGGTCTGATCATTGGCGAACTGGCTGAAATTACGGTTCGTAGACCACCACTCGAAAAGGCGCTGGCCATTCCCGCTGCCGCAGTAAAACGGGTGGGACAGGCGCAGGGCGTCTGGCAGATTGAGGGCGGCCAGACAAGGTTTCGGCCGATCGTTAGCGGTGCCGCCACGCTGGACGGCATGGTGGAGATCATCTCCGGCCTGGCGCCAGGAGATTCCGTGATCGTTCATAGCAGCCAGCCACTCAGCCCGAAGATGCGCGTCAAGGTGGTCGATACCCTGGTCCGGGGCGCGCCATGATCAACCTCGCCAGCCGCGACATTCTGCACGGCTGGGGCAAGTTCCTGTTCACCGGCATCGGCCTAGGCTTGCTGATCGGCCTGACCCTGTCCATGGCTGGTATCTATCGCGGTCTGGTCGAAGACGGCCGGGTACTGATCGACAATAGCGGGGCGGATCTGTGGGTGGTCCAGCAGGGCACCCTGGGGCCTTACGCCGAGCCCTCCAGCCTGCGCGATGATGTCTATCGATCCATTGTCGGGCTGCCCGGGGTGGCCGAGACAGGCAATGTTGCCTACCTGACCATGCAGGTCAGTCATGCGGGCAAGGATGTGCGCGTGATGCTGGTTGGCTTCGAGTCCGGCCGCCCGGGTGAACCGGGCTACCTGATCGCCGGGAGGCCGGTGATGCGCAGCCATTACGAGGCGATTGCCGATGAAAAAACCGGTTTTCACGTCGGCGACCGGGTGCGCATTCGTCGGCACGAATATACGGTGGTCGGTTTGACTCGGCGCATGGTTTCGGCCAGCGGCGATCCGATGATCTTCGTGCCGCTCAAGGATGCGCAGGAGGTGCAGTTTCTCAAGGATAACGATGCCTTGATCAATGAACGGGCTCGCACCGCCGCCAATCCGGCTTTTAACCGGCCCAGCGTGCCTGGACTGCTCGAAGCGATCCAGGCCACTCAGGCGCAGAGCCATCAGGTCAACGCAGTCCTGGTGCGCCTTGCCCCCGATGCCGATGCCGAAATCGTGGCCGACAACATCCGCCGCTGGAAGCGCCTCCAGGCATACACAAAAGCACAGATGGAAGACATTCTGGTGGTCAAGCTGATCGCTACCTCGGCCAGGCAGATCGGCATGTTCCTGGTCATTCTGTCAGTGGTGAGCGCGGCGATCGTCGCTTTCATCATTTACAGCCTGACCATGAACAAGGTGCGCGAAATCGCCGTACTCAAGCTGATTGGCGCCAGAAACAGCACCATTGCCGGGATGATCCTGCAACAGGCCTGGGGGCTGGGGGTGATTGGTTTCATCGTCGGGCGGATCGTCGCCGGCCTGTGGGCGCCGGTATTTCCGAAGTACGTCCTGCTGCTGCCCGGTGATGCCCTGCGCGGTTTCGTGGTGACCATGATCATCTGCGCTTTGGCCAGCGTTGTTGCCATCCGTGCCGCCTTGCGCATAGACCCGGCTGAGGCCATCGGTGGCTGAAATGACGACACCGGCGATCCTGATCCAGAACTTGCAGAAGCGCTATGGCACGGGGGATGCCGCGGTTGATGCCCTCAAGGGCGTGGATATGCACGTGGCACCGGGTGAGGTGATCGGTCTGATCGGCCCCAGCGGTTCGGGCAAAAGCACCTTGCTCAAATGCCTGGGGGCAGTGATCGAACCCAGCAGCGGCCGCATGGAAATCTCCGGCCAGGCCATCTACGACGGCGGCTGGATAAACAAGGACCTGCGTGCCTTGCGCCGGGATCACATTGGCTTTGTCTTCCAGGCGCCGTATCTGATTCCCTTTCTCGATGCCACGGATAACGTCGCCATCCTGCCCATGCTGGCCGGCATGCCCAATGACCAGGCCCGCCAGCGGGCGAGGGAACTGCTCGACGCACTCGATATCGGCCATCGGGCTTCCGCCCAGGTTTCGCAACTATCCGGCGGCGAGCAGCAGCGGGTCGCCATCGCCCGCGCCCTGGCTAACCATCCGCCGGTCATTCTGGCCGACGAACCAACCGCTCCTCTGGACAGTGAACGGGCCTTGACCGTGGTGCGGATCTTGAACGAAATGGCCAGCCAGTTCCGCACCGCCATCATCGTCGTGACCCATGACGAGAAGATCATTCCCACCTTCCGCCGCATCTACCGCATCCGGGATGGCAAAACCGTCGAGGAAGCAGGCGAAGGTCGAACGGTTTAGGTATCCGAGGCGGTAGCGCCGGGGCTGCGTGCAGCCCTTGGCGCGCTGCCTTAATCGGCGAATTTTGCCGGGCGGCGTTCTTGTTGGGCGGCGATCGACTCACTCAGATCGGCCGAGAGCAGCATCGCCGCATTCCAGGTGGCGACGTAGTTCAGGCCGTCGCTGACCGAGTGGTCACGGCTGTAGTTCATCACTTCCTTGAGGCCGCGCGTGGCGAGCGGGGATTTGGCGGCGATGCTTTGCGCCAGTTGGCGGACTTCGGCCGACAAGGTGGCCTGGGTGGGGAAAGTCCGGTTCACCAGACCCAGCTTTTCCGCTTCACTCGCATCGACGTGGCGGCCGGTGTAGGCCAGTTCGCGGGCCATGCCATCGCCGATCAGGCGGGGCAGGCGTTGCAGGGTGCCGACGTCGGCGACCATGCCGACATCGATTTCCTTGATCGAGAAAATGGCATCGGCTGCGGCATAGCGCATGTCGCAGCAGGTGACCAGATCGAGCGCACCGCCGACGCAGGCGCCCTGAATGGCAGCGAGCACCGGCTTGCGGCAGCGCTCGATGCTGCTCAGGCAGTCCTGCAGGTCGAGGATCAGGCGGCGCAAGGCTTCGCGGCTACGGGCAGCGTCCGGGTTGGCGATCTGCTGTTGGATGCCGCCGAGCATGGCGAGGTCGATGCCGGCGCAGAAGTTCTTGCCGGCACCGGACAGGATCGCGACACGGGCTTCCGGTGTGCGATCGACCCAGTCGAAAGCCTGGCGGATTTCCTGCCACATCGCCGCATTCATCGCATTCGATTTGTCCGGGCGATCGAGGCAGATCTCGGCGATGTTTTCGCTGAGCGTGACGGTTAGCGTGTTGAATCCGGGGGCGTGCATTGGCTTGTCTCCTGATGGTTTATCGATTTTTTGCCGATGTTACGCGAATTTGTTGGCGCCGAAGCGCCGGGGCCGTGGGTCAGGCCATGCCGGCCAGGGCCGCGGCAAGGTCGGCATTGTCGTCCTTGCTTTCAATCTTGCCGTGCTGGCTCTCGATTTCCACCACGTAGCCAAAGTCACGCAGCGTTTCGGCCCAGTATTCCGCCTCTTTGCGCGCAGGGTGCCAAGGCCCGTGTTCGATGATCGGGCGCTCGGTGCCGTTGCGGTAAGTGGTCTTGACGCGGTACACGTTTAACTGGGCTCTGGTGGGCTACCGGACTTGTCCGGGTTACCGAAAGTATCAGGCAGCGTTCTTGCCTTTCTGCCACAGTACATCGCCGCGTCCGCCGGCCCGGTTGAGGGCGCGGCCGAGGATGAAGAGCAGGTCGGACAGCCGGTTGATGAAGCGGCGGGCGGCCTCGGACAGCGGTTCGGCACCGTGCAGGCGCACCATCGAACGTTCGGCGCGCCGGCAAATGGTTCGGCAGACATGGGCGATGGCGGCCGGGCGGGTGCCGCCGGGCAGAATGAATTCCTTGAGCATCGGCAGGTCGTGGTTGAACTCGTCGGCCAGTTCTTCAAGGCGGGCAACCTGGGCATCCTTCATGATGTTCATGCCGGGCAGGCAGAGTTCGCCGCCCAAATCGAACAGGTCGTGCTGGATATCGAGCAGGGCGGCACGCACGCGGGACGGGATGTCCTCGCAGAGCAGCAGGCCGATATTCGAGTTGAGTTCATCAACCTCGCCGATCGAATCGATGCGCAGGCTGTCCTTGGTTGTCCGGCTGCCATCGCCGAGGCCGGTGGTGCCGGCATCGCCGGTGCGGGTGACGATCTTCGAGAGGCGGTTGCCCTTGCGCTCGGTGCCGGCGTCGTTCTGGATTTCGCTCACAGTGTTTCTCCTTCAATAGGCCGGATTATACTGACTGCCCCGTGCAACAGACTGTCGCCCTCATGCCAAAGTTCGCCGCCAATCTCAGTTTCTTGTTCACCGACCTGCCGTTTCATGAACGTTTCCAGCGGGCGGCGGCTGCCGGGTTTCTGGGCGTCGAGTATCTCTTTCCCTATGACTGTCCGGCCCATGACGTGGCCGAGTGGCTGCAGGCGGCCGATGTCGAGCAGGTGTTGTTCAATCTGCCGCCCGGCGACTGGGCTGCCGGTGAGCGCGGCCTGGCCTGTTTGCCGCACCGCCAGGCCGAGTTCGTCGAAGGCGTTGAGCTGGCGCTGGATTACGCCATGGTGCTCGATTGCGAGCGCGTCCATTGCATGGCGGGGTTGAGGCCGGGACAGGTGCCGGAAGCCGAACTCGAAGCCACCTACATTGCCAACCTGCAGTTTGCCGCCGACCGCTTCGCCACCATCGGTGCGACGGTGATGGTCGAGCCGATCAATAGTCGCATCGACATGCCGGGATATTGGCTGGATGACGTGAACAAGGCCTTGCGCCTGATCGAATCCATCGACCGCAGCAACGTCAAACTGCAACTCGACCTCTACCACGCCCAGATCATCCAGGGCGATCTGGCGCGGGCCATCGAGGAAAACATCGAGCACATTGGCCACGTCCAGATTGCCGATAACCCCGGGCGCCACGAGCCGGGCACCGGCGAGATCCATTACCCCTTCCTCTTCGCGCTGCTGGATCGTCTGGGTTACGCCGGCTGGGTCGGCTGCGAATACAAGCCGCTGACGACGACCGAGGCGGGTCTAGGCTGGTTGGGTGGGCTGGACGTCATTCCCGCGCAGGCGGGAATCCAGAGCACCGGTGGATTCTCGTCGGTACAGGAACGGCCGTGATGGGATCGGAGGCTCCGCGCGATCTCCTCCGTCGCCTCTTCGATGCTGCCATCGCGGCGGCCGATCCCGCCCTGTGCGTGCCGCCGAATTTGCCGCCGGACGATGGCGGGCGGCTGATCGTCGTTGGTGCCGGCAAGGCCTCGGCAGCGATGGCGCGGGCGGTCGAGCAGAATTGGTCGGGGCCGCTCGATGGTCTGGTCGTGACGCGCTATGGCCATGGTGTGCCGTGCGAACGAATCGAGATCGTCGAAGCCGCCCATCCGCTGCCGGATGTGGCCGGTGAAGCGGCTGCAGCGCGTATTTTGGACAAGCTTGCCGGGCTGGGTGAAGCCGATCGGGTGCTGGCCCTGATCTCTGGCGGCGGCTCGGCCTTGCTGGCGGCGCCGGCCGCTGGCGTCACGCTGACCGAGAAGCGGGCGCTCACCTCAGCGCTGCTCAAGTCGGGCGCCAGCATTGGCGAGATCAATTGCGTCCGCAAGCATCTGTCGGCGATCAAGGGCGGGCGGCTGGCGGTTGCGGCCTGGCCGGCCAGCGTACTGACCCTGGCGATTTCCGATGTGCCGGGCGACGATCCGGCGGTGATCGCTTCCGGCCCGACGGTGGCCGATCCGACGACCTGTGCCGAAGCGCTGCAGGTGCTCGATTTCTACGGCATCGAAATTCCGCCGCCGCTCCGCCAGCGCCTGGCGGCTGGCGAACTGGAAACGCCCAAGGCCGGCGATCCCCGTCTGGCCCGCAGTGAATTCCGGCTGGTCGCCAGCCCGCGCCAGATGCTCGAAGCAGCGGCGGCCGAAGCACAACGGCTTGGCATCACGCCGCTGATCCTTGGTGACGCCATCGAAGGCGAGGCGCGTGAAGTCGGCAAGGCCATGGCCGGCATGGCTCGCTCCTCAGGGCAGCATGGCTTTCCCGCCCAGCGGCCGTGCATCCTGCTTTCGGGCGGCGAAACGACTGTCACCGTCAAAGGCACCGGCCGCGGCGGCCGCAACACGGAATTCCTGCTCGGCCTGGCGCTGGCCCTTGACGGTGCTGCCGGCATCCACGCGCTGGCGGCCGATACCGATGGCATCGACGGCAGCGAGGACAATGCCGGTGCCTTTGTCAGCCCGGACACGCTGGCCCGGGCGCGGGCTGCCGGTCTCGATCCGCGTGCCCATCTGGAGGGCAATGACGCCTGGGGATTCTTCGCCGGGCTGGGTGATCTGCTGGTCACCGGTCCGACCCGCACCAACGTCAACGACTTTCGCGCCATCCTCGTAGAATGACCGCCATGAGCTCAAGCGAACCCAGTTTCCAGACCGACCGTGCCGTGCTGGCCCGGCGCCTGAAGACGATCCTGCCGGCCCATTGCCTGCTGATCGATGAAGAAGACCTGCGCCCCTACGAGTGCGACGGCCTGACTGCCTACCGCGAGTTGCCGATGGCCGTTTGCCTGCCGGAAACCGAGGGTCAGGTCATCGATGTGCTGCGCAACTGCCATCAGCTCGGCGTGCCGGTCGTGGCGCGCGGCGCGGGGACCGGGCTTTCCGGCGGCGCGATGCCGCACGCCCAAGGCGTGGTGCTGTCGCTGGCCCGTTTCAACAAGATTTTGCGTGTCGACCGCGAAGCGCGGCTGGCGGTTGTGCAGCCCGGCGTGCGCAACCTGGCGGTGTCGGAAGCAGCAGCCCCCTTCGGCCTCTACTACGCGCCCGATCCCTCGTCGCAGATCGCCTGCACGCTGGGCGGTAACGTGGCTGAAAACTCGGGTGGCGTGCATTGCCTGAAATACGGCCTGACGGTCCATAACGTGCTGCGCATTCGCGTCGTCAGCATCGAGGGCGAGGTGTTCGAGATCGGCTCGGAAGCGCCGGATGCCCCGGGCTACGATCTGCTAGCCCTGCTCATTGGTTCCGAAGGGATGCTCGGCGTGGTCACCGAGGTCACCGTCAAGCTGGTCCCCAAGCCGGAACTGGCGCAGGTGGTCATGGCTTCGTTCAACGATGTCGCCAAGGCCGGCGATGCAGTGGCAGCCATCATCGCCGCCGGCATCATCCCGGCCGGGCTGGAAATGATGGACAAGCCGGCGACGGCCGCCGTCGAGCCCTTCGTCAAGGCGGGCTACGACCTGAATGCCGAGGCCATCCTGCTTTGCGAGTCGGACGGCACGCCGGAGGAAGTGGCCGAGGAAATCGCCCGGGTGACCGAGGTGCTGAATGCCGCCGGCGCGAGCGAGATTCGCGTCTCGCAAAGCGAGGCCGAGCGCCTGCGCTTCTGGGCCGGGCGCAAGGCGGCCTTTCCGGCGGTTGGCCGCATCACGCCGGATTACTACTGCATGGATGGCACGATACCGCGCAAACGGCTGGCCGAAATGTTGTCGGCCATCGCCACCATGGAAATCAAATACGGCCTGCGCTGCGCCAACGTCTTCCACGCCGGTGACGGCAACCTGCATCCGCTGATCATGTACGACGCATCTCAGCCGGGCAACTGGGAGCGTGCCGAAGCCTTCGGGGCGGAAATCCTCGAGCTGTCGGTCGCCTTGGGCGGTTCAATCACCGGCGAACACGGTGTCGGTATCGAAAAGATCAACCAGATGTGCTCGCAGTACGCGACGCCGGAACTCGAAACCTTCCATCGCATCAAGGCCGCCTTCGACGAAACAGGCTTGCTCAACCCTGGCAAGGCAGTGCCCAGCCTGCATCGCTGCGCCGAATACGGCCGCATGCACGTCCATCACGGCGACGTGAAATTCCCTGAACTGGATCGCTTCTGATGACGCTGGAAGATATTGTTTCGGCCGTCAGAGCGGCCCACGAAGGTGCAACGCCGCTGCGCATCCGCGGTGCCGGCAGCAAGGATTTTTATGGCGGCCTGCTGGCCGGCGAGGTGCTCGATGTTGCTGCTTATCGCGGCATCGTCGCCTACGAGCCGACCGAGCTGTACATCACCGCCCGCTGCGGTACGCCACTGGCCGAGATCGAAGCGACGCTGGCCGAAAAGGGCCAGATGCTGGCTTTCGAGCCGCCACGTTTTTCGGGGGCGACTGCCGGTGGCTGCGTTGCCGCCGGGTTGTCCGGCCCACGCCGGCAGCAGGTCGGCGCGGTGCGCGATTTCGTGCTTGGCGTGAAGCTGGTCGATGGCACCGGACAGATGCTGAATTTCGGCGGTCAGGTTATGAAGAATGTCGCCGGTTATGACGTGTCGCGACTGATCGCCGGCAGCCTCGGCACGCTGGGTGTCCTTGCCGAAGTGACGCTGAAAGTGCTGCCCAGGCCTGTCGCCGAACAGACGCTGGTTTTTGCGCTGGATCGGGACGAGGCCTTGAAGAGGCTCAACCACTGGGGCGGCCAGCCCTTGCCGATTTCCGCCTCCTTCTGGCACGAAGGCCAGTTGTGGCTGCGCCTATCCGGGGCGCGGGCCGCGGTCGAGGCTGCAGGCCGAAAACTGGGAGGTACGGCGGTGGCCAATCCGGATCAACACTGGATGTCGGTGCGCGAGCAGACGCATCCGGCTTTCTCCGGCGATATTCTGTGGCGCCTTGCCGTCCCGAGCACCGCGCCCTGTCCGGGGCTGGATGGCTTGCGGGCCATCGAGTGGGGCGGGGCGTTGCGTTGGTACGCGGGCGAGCAGGTAGCAATCCGTGGCGCCGCAGCACGCCTGGGCGGCCACGCCGTGCTCTACCGGGCGCCAGAGTCGCTGCGCTGCCTCGAAGGGGCGTTCGCGCCGCTGTCACCGGCCCTGCTGGCCTTGCATCGCCGCCTGAAGAAAGCCTTCGATCCGAAGGGTATCCTCAACCCCGGTCGCCTGTACGCGGAGTTCTGATGGACACCAAGCTGACTGACGAACTGCGCGCCACCCACGCCGGCCGAATCGCCGAGGAGATCCTGCGTAAATGTGTGCATTGCGGTTTCTGCACGGCGACCTGCCCGACCTATCAATTGCTCGGCGATGAGCTTGATGGTCCGCGTGGCCGCATCTACCTGATCAAGCAGGTGCTCGAAGGCAGGGCGGTGACGGAAAAGACGCGTACCCACCTCGATCGTTGCCTGACCTGCCGCTCCTGCGAAACGACTTGCCCGTCAGGCGTCAAATACAGCCATCTGCTCGATGTCGGGCGCGCGGTCGTCGAGGAAAAACTGCCGCGCCCGCTCAGTGATCGATTGACCCGTGCCTTGCTCAAGACGGTGCTGCCCAACCCGGCGCTGTTTGCCCCAGCGCTTGCTGCAGGCCGCCTGATCAAGCCCTTGCTGCCTTCGTCGCTGGCTGACAAGCTGCCGCCGACCCAGCCGGATGGCCGACCTTGGCCCAAGCCGGCGGGGCATTCCCGCCGCATGGTGGTGCTGGCCGGTTGTGTCCAGTCTTCGCTGGCCCCGAATATCAATGCCGCAACGGCCCGGGTGCTGGACCGGCTGGGTATTGAATTGTTCGAGGAAACCAAGGCGGGCTGCTGCGGTGCAGTACGTTTTCACCTGAATGATCAGGAAGCAGGAAAGAGCGACATGCGGCGCAATATCGACGCCTGGTGGCCACATGTCGAGGCCGGTATCAAGGCGATTGTCGTCACGGCCTCCGGCTGTGGCGTGCAGGTCAGGGATTACGGCCACCTTTTGTCCGATGATGCGAAGTACGCCGAAAAAGCTGCGAAAGTCAGCGCGCTGTGCCGTGACCCCTCGGAGATTCTGGCCGATGAGAAAAACAGCTTGTTGCCCTTGCTGGCAGCCCGGCCGAAAGCACGCGGCAAGCTGGCTTTCCACTCGCCTTGCACCTTGCAGCATGGACTGAAGGTGCGCGGGGTGATCGAGGAGGTATTATCGATAGCGGGTTACGAATTGACGCCTGTTGCCGATGGCCATTTGTGCTGCGGCTCGGCGGGCACTTATTCCGTATTGCAACCCGAGTTGGCCGGCCGCTTGCGGGAAAACAAGTTGGCTGCCCTGAATGCCGGCGGGCCGGCACTGGTGGCGACGGCCAATATCGGTTGCCTGACCCATTTGCAGGCCGGCAGTGTTTTGCCCGTTCGGCACTGGATAGAACTGATCGACGAGGTTATTGAATGAGTAGCACCGGAGCATCCGTTTTCGAAATCACGCAGTCGCTGGGCGAAGTGGATGCCGCCCGGATCAAGCGCCTGCTCGAAGGCGGGGTCAAGATTCCGCCCCAGCCCCGGGTGCTCGAAGAGCTGCGCAAGCACATGAAGCGTAGTGAAATGGATGTGCGCCTGTTGGCCAGGGTCATCAACCAGGATCCGGGACTGACCGCCATGCTATTCAAGGTAGTCGGTAATTCGGCCTACCGGCAGCACCAGCCCTTCGCTTCGGTCGAGGAGATCCTGCACGCCGTCGGGGTGCGCCAGACCTTCAATCTCGTCCAGGCCATCGCCTTGTCAGGGGCCGGGGAAATCAAGAAAAACCGCCCAGTTTATGAGGCATTCTGGGCGCGTTCGCATGCCATTGGCCAGCTCGCCATGCTGATCGCCGATGAACGCTTCGCGGTCTGCAAGGTTTTTCCGGATCAGGCCTATCTGGCCGGTATCTTTCACGATTGCGGCGTGCCGCTGTTGATGCAACGTTTTCCGTCCTACTGTGCCGAAATGCGTCTCGGCACCCCGGGATGCTGGGTCGACCTGGCTGAGGAAGACCGAAAATTCAATGCTGATCATTGCGTGGTCGGCTATCTGGTGGCTCGCCACTGGCACCTGCCCGAATTCATTTGCGATGCCATCCGTTATCACCACGCCATCGGCGAACTTGGCCTGCATGAAGCGCGCAGCATGGTGGCCATCATTCAGCTGGCGGTGGATATCCATCACCTCGATCATCGAGTCGCGAACCCGGAGTGGGAAAGGGTCAGGGGCGATGTCCTGCCCGAACTCGGGCTTAACGAAGAGGCGTTGCCTGAATTTGTGGATGTCATTCTCGAGCGCTTCAATGGCTGCGTCGAGGTCTGAATGAAGTTTGCAAATGCCTGTTACGACACAGTGTTAAGCGGAGAGTATGGCTTCCGTGATAATCTTTCCGGCCACAAGGAGGGAAGATGGCGATAGCCGTAGACGCCTGTGCCGCACAGCATCAGGGAGACCGCAAGGAACAGCAGGATCGCGTTGCCATATTGCCGCACGCCAGAGCCAGAGGCGTGGCGCTGGCGGTGGTCGCCGACGGCATGGGCGGCCATACCGGGGGGGCGCTGGCGGCCGAACAGGTGGTGCACACCGCAAAAACCAATCTGGATCAGTTTGCAGTCGCCGACGAGACGTCGCAGCGCATGCTCGAAAACAGCATGCGGGAGGCGCACACCATGATCAAGGCCTCGCGCTTCATGAACGAAAAGGACCCGCACAGCACGGCCGTGATGTTGCTGTTGCAGCCGGGGCGCGTTACCTGGGGGCATTGCGGCGATAGCCGGCTTTATCATTTCCGCGGCAAGAAACTCGTTGGGCGAACCATCGATCACTCTTATGTCGAGCATCTGCTGGCAGCCGGAAAAATCACGCCGGAACAGGCTTTGAACCATCCTAACCGCAATGTCCTGCTCGCTTCGCTGGGCGGGCAGGATGAGCCGAAAATCACCTTGGCCGAGGTGACTGAACCGGCGGCGGGTGATGCCTTCGTCCTTTGCTCCGATGGCCTGTGGGCCTATTTCGACGATGAAGAGCTCGGTACGCTGGTCGCCGACAATTCGGCCCGTCAGGCTTGTGAAATCCTGATCGACAAGGCGCGACAACGCGCCAAGGGCAGTGGTGACAACCTGTCGCTGGCCATCATCAAGCTGAACGAGGCGCTGCCAAAGAAACCGACGCCGCCAGCCGGGTTCGTCCCGCGCCTGCCTTCCTGAGTCGGCCCCGGGAAAACAAAAATGGCGCCATGCAGGCGCCATTTTTTGTGCTGGAGTGGGGGCTACTTGCGGCCCAGGCCGCCCAGCAAGGCCGCCACGACCCGCTTGGGCTTGTGCGGATCAGCCTTGGCCGGTGCCTGCGGTGAATCCGGCACCTCGCCGCGCGGCGAATTGTCCTCATAAGGCTTGCTGAAGTCGAAACCGTCGGCGGCAATCATCGGATTGCGCCGTGGTGGGCGGCGATCCTGGCGATCGCTGCGCTCACGCTCCGGGCGGCTTGAGCGTTCGCCACGCTCTGGGCGTTCGCTACGTTCCTGCCGCTGAGCGACTGGAGCTACAACCGGGGCGCTGCGCTTTTTCTTGTTGCCCGGGGGGTATTCGTATTCCGGCTCCGGCTCGAAGCCGGCGACTTCGATCTGTTCGATCGGCCGCTTGATCAGTTTTTCAATATCGACCAGATAGACAACTTCCCGGGCACTGACCAGCGAAATGGCATTGCCCATCTTGCCGGCGCGGCCGGTGCGGCCGATGCGGTGCACGTAGTCTTCCGGCGTGTGCGGCAGCTCGTAGTTGATGACGTAGGGCAGGTCATCGACATCCAGGCCGCGCGCCGCGACGTCAGTGGCAATCAGCGCATCGGTTTCGCCGCCCTTGAAGGCTTCCAGCGCCTTGATGCGTTCCAGCTGGCTCTTGTCGCCGTGGATTGCATCGGCCTTGATGCCGGCCCGTTGCAGTTCGCGGGTCAGGCGCGAGCAGCCCTGCTTGGTGCGACAGAAGACGATGCACTGGCGAATTTCGCCAGACTTCAGCAGCTTGGTCAGCAGGCCGCGCTTGCCGTATTCGGAGACCGGATGGACGCGGTGGGTGATGGTGTCGGAGACCTGGTTGCGGCGGGCAACTTCGATCAGGATCGGCGACTTGAGCATGGTGTCGGCCAGACGCTTGATCTCTTCCGAGAAGGTGGCCGAGAAGAGCAGGCTCTGGCGCTGGGCCGGCAGCATGTTGAGAATGCGCGTGACGTCCGGGACGAAACCCATGTCGAGCATGCGGTCGGCCTCGTCGAGGACCAGGGCCTGGACGGAATTGAAGCTGACACTCTTGTTTTCGACGTGATCAAGCAAACGGCCGGGGGTGGCGACGAGAATTTCGACGCCTTTTTTCAGTTCGGCAATCTGCGGCCGGATATCGACGCCGCCAAAGGCGCACATGGCGCGGATCGGCGTGTGCTTGCTGTAGGTTTTGACCGACTCGAAAACCTGCATGGCCAGTTCGCGGGTCGGGGCAAGGATCAGGGCGCGTACCGGGTGCTTGGCCGGCGACGGGCTGCTCGAGGCGAAGGGCAGGATGCGCTGCAGGATGGGCAGCGTGAAGGCGGCCGTCTTGCCGGTGCCGGTCTGGGCGCCGCCCATGATGTCCTTGCCGGAGATGACCAGCGGGATGGCCTGGGCCTGGATCGGCGTCGGCTTGGTATAGCCTTCGTCGAGCACGGCGCGCAGGAGTTCCGGCGCCAGGCCGAGGTCGGCAAAGGTGATTTCAGGCACTGCGTCGGCAGCGATGACGATGGCGTTGTCGCCAGCTAAGGTATTGATTTCAGACATGGGTCAGGATTATACGCTTACCGGCCCCCGATCACCCGGATATGTCCTTGGTCAGCGCATTACTTGAGCAACAGGTAGCGACCGGTGCGCCAGTTGCCGCTCACAAATCCCTGGTCAGTGTTTCAAGGGCCTGAGCACTGATCGGCTTGACCAGGATGTCGTCGAAGCCACTGGCCAGCAGACGTTCTTTGTCTTCCGGGAAGGCGTGTGCGGTGTAGGCGATGATTTTCAGCAGGCTGCCTGCGGGGGTGGCGCGAAGTCTGGCGCACGTCTCCTCGCCAGATAGTCCCGGCATGCTGATGTCGAGTAGTACCAGCCGAAAAGAGGTTTGCGCCGCGAGGTCGAGCGCCATGCTGCCATTTTCGGCATTCGACACAATCCAGCCCAGTCGCTTGAGCAAGGCGGTGGCCAGCAGGCGATTGGTTGGGTGGTCGTCAACGACCAGTGCGTGGCGTTCTTCAGTCATCCTTGGTGTCCAGGGGAAGATAGACAGTGAAGGTCGATCCCGCGCCGACTTCCGATGCCAGCGTAACACGCCCGCCCATATGCGTGGCCAATTGCCTGACCAGCGACAGGCCCAGGCCGGTGCCGCCGTGTTCCCGCGTCAAAAAACTCTCAAGTTGCTTGAATTTTTCGAAAATCTTTTCACGGCTATCGTGCGGAATGCCGGCACCGGTATCGCTGACGGCAAAGGCGATTTCCCGCCCAGCCGGTCTGACGGCAAGTGTGATCTGCCCGTACTCGGTAAATTTCACGGCATTACTCAGCAAGTTGCCGAGAATCTGGCGCAGACGGACCGGGTCGGTGACCAGTTTGTCCGGCAAGCCTTCAGCCATCTGCAGATCAAACCCCAGGCCCTTGGCGGTCGCCGTGACCTGATGCGCCGCTGCGCATTCGCTGACCAGGGCGGCGAGCGGTGTCGCTTCCTGCTTGAAAACCATTTCTCCGGCCTCGATTTTGGCCAGGTCGAGGATTTCATTGACCAGATTGAGCAGGTGTTCCCCGCTCTGCTGGATTACTTTGGCATATTCCTGGTGGCTTGGGTTGTCGAGTTCATAGTTCAGCAGTTCGGCAAAACCGAGGATGCCGTTGAGTGGGGTGCGCAATTCGTGCGACATGGTGGCCAGGAAGGCTGATTTCTGCCGACTGGCCTCTTCGGCCTTTTCCCGGGCTTCTTCCAGCCGCTTGAAGGATTCTTCGACGGAGTCGGCCATGCGGTTGAACGAGCCGGCAAGTTCGCCCATTTCATCCGACGAGCCGGCATCCAGTCGTTGTTTCAGGTCGCCTTCCTGGAAAGCATGAATACCGGAAATCATGGCGGTAATCCGTCGGGTCAGCAGGCTGGCCATCCAGACCGCGATGGCGATGACGACGCCGATCATCAGCAGGGTCGACATCCACAGCCCAAAGGCAGTTGCTTTCAGGCTCTGAGCGACCTGATCAAGCAGTTCGCTGCGCTGGTTCTTGAAGCTGGCATCCTTTTCCTCAAGCAGCGTATTGATTTGAGCCGCCGTGGCGGTAGCTGCCTTGTGGAATTCATCGACGTTGGCGCCGATGGTCACGAAGCCAAAACCCTGTGGCGTCTTGCCGTACTGCCCGGTGTAATACGGGATGGCGGCAGCGGTGGTCAGCTTCCACAGTCCGGAGAAGAAAATCACGAATGAGCCGGAGCCGCCGTGTTCGGTCACGGCATTCCAGCCATCGCATTGCGGTGAGAAGTTGAGGTAGCGGCAGTCCAGGCCGATGGTGCCGGCCTTGATCAGTGCCTTGGCCGGCTTGCGCTTCAGGTTCTGGTCGCGGAAGGGCTCGATGCCAGCCAGGAATTCGTCGGCAGGCTTGCCACTGGCTTGCCACTCCGCATAAAGGTCTTCATCCATCCAGGGCGTCGCCGGCCGGCCGGTCTGCGGATCGTAGCCGACGATCATGTAGTCGCGCGGGTGTGAAATCGACCGGCTCTTGTAGTCCCAGATGAAGGCGTAATTCCCCTTGATGGCGTCGGCGATCGGCGTGTAGCGCTCCTCGGTTGGCATCAGGCGGTCGGAGAACTGGCGGATGTGATCGTGGTCCAGGGCCAGCGTGACATAGCCGACGATCTGGCCGCCCCGGGTGACCGGCATTGCCCAGCGAACAATGCCGCGGAAGCGCTTGCCAACTGGGTTTTCGGTGCCGGCATAGGCCGATTCTTCCGGCTGGAAGGGCTTGCCGGCTTTTTCAAGCGCGGCCGGCAGGTAGGGGCCGATGGCTTGCGTCGGCACATAGGCGCCGATCACGTCGGAAACGTAAATCTGGCCGGGCTGCAGTTTCTTCAGTTCGGCGAAATAGCTTTCGGCCCTGGTGAAGGTATTGCGGCGCTCGGCGACATTTTTCAGGCCCTTGTCGGTGAGTTTTCCTTGGGTGACCTTGATCTTCTCGTTGCCGTTGAGGTCGATGTAAGTCATTTCGACGAACAGCGAGCGTTGTTCGGCTTCCCCCAAATATTCTGGCGGCCGGGCGTGGAAGTCCTTGGCGTTGTCCGGCAGAACCGGCCGGGTGACCTTGGCTTCGCGCACCACGGGCTTTTCCGGAATCCATGATTTTCCGTCGTCGGCCAGTTTCCATTCGGCGTGTCGGTAGATCAGGCGGCGGCGTTCGCTCAGGAAGCGGCGGAATGCGGCCTCCGACGGCTCAAGATCGGCGGCCTGCCGGATGTCGTTGTCGCGGTCATAGAGGAAGCTGGCAATTTCCTTGGCCGTGTCGGTGGTCATGGCCTCGATGGCTTCGCGGGAACGTAGGTCGAGCGCGCGGATCGAATCGTCGGTAACCGTCTTGCCGACCGACTTGATGGTGCTCAGCATGGAATCAGCCATGCCGCCAGCCTTGCTTGAAACCTCTTGGCCGAGCTGGCTGATGGCGTACCAGGCAAACCAGGCCAGCAAAACCAGCGGGACCACCTTGATTAGGACAAAGATCGTAATCAGCTTGCCGCGTATGCCGCTGAGAAAAGCTGGTCGTTTCATCTCTCTCCCCGCAAGTCCTGGCTAGTCAGGCGGCCCGGTTGGTTCAGTGTTTCTCGGCCTTTTTCTCGGTATCTGCCTTGGCTTCGGTATCTGCGGCAGCTGGCTGGGCGACTTTCTTTTTCTTGATGCCGGGGGCTTCTGGCGGCGGTAATTGCGGAACGATGGTTTCCAGCTTGTTTTCCCGCATGTATTCGTCCATCTCGCGCCAGCCGGCGTAAATGCCAGCCTTGGGCAGCCAGCCATAGATCGAATAGCAATCCTCGATGGCGCGGCCGGATTGCCGGCAGGCACTACCCACCGCCTTGGCTTCCGGCTCCATGCGGGCTTCCTTCCTGGCCGGATCTTCCAGGCCGAGCTTCTGGCCGATCTGGTCGCAAGCGGTCAGGTTGAAGGCGAAAAGAAGGAGAAAGGTGAGCTTGTTCATGCGGGAATTTTCGCATATTTGGAAGAAATGTGGCGCGCGCTTGACGTTCGGTCGGCAGTTATAATTGATGGTTTAGCGCTTTTCTGGAGTATCCATGTCGCATCGTATTCATCCTTCCGTTGTTGCTGTCACGCTGGCCTTGGCTTGCTCGTCCGTACTGGCGGCCAAGCCCGCCAAGCAAGCCGCCAAGCCTGCACCCGCTCCCGTGGCGGCGGCAGAATTCGAACTGGCCCACAATCTCGGTCCGGCCGGCGAAGAGCAGCTTCAGATGGTGGTTGATCGTTTCAACAAGGAAAATGGCGGCAATCTCAAGCTGTCGCGCCTGGAAAAGGGCGAAAAGCCGGCCGGCCTCAACCTGATCCGTCGCTACGACATGAGTGACGTGCTGGTCCAGCCGAAGAGCTTTTTGCCTTTGCACGAGATGATGGCCAAGGCTGGCCAGCCGCTCAAGGTGGGTGACTTGACTGCCGACCTCAAGGCAGGCGCGGTCGATGGCAAGGGGCGTCTGGTCGCCTTGCCGCTGATCTATTCGACCCCGGTCCTGTTTTACAACAAGAACGCTTTTCGCAAGGCCAACCTGAATCCCGACCAGCCGCCGAAAACCTGGTTCGAAATGCAGGGCGTGCTCGATAAGCTTCAGGATGCCGGTTATGCCTGCCCTTACACGTCATCGTGGCCGGTCTGGGTGCATATCGACAACGTCAGCGCCGTTTCCGGCGTGCCGGCGGTCAGCGACAAGGGAACGCTGGCTTTCAACGGCTTGCCGCAGGTCAAGCACATCGCGATGATGGCGACCTGGACCAAGGCCAATTATTTCAAGCTGTTTGGTCGTCGTAACGAAGCCAGCGCCAAGTTCCATGATGGCGAATGCGCGATGATCACAACCGATTCCCGCGAACATATCGATTTCCGCACCGCCAAGGGCGTCGAACTGGGCGTTGCGCCGTTGCCGTATCACGACGATGTCTATGGTGGCCGTCAGAACTCGCTGGCTGACGGGGCCTCGCTGTGGGTCGGCGCCGGCAAGTCGGTGGCCGAATACAAGCAGGCAGCGAAATTCGTTTCCTTCGTGCTCTCGCCGGAAATGCAGATCGAGATGGTGCGTGTCTATGGCGGTTTGCCGCTGACCGCTGCTGCCCGCGCCGCTGCGCGCAGCAAGCTGTTGCAGGATGGCGACCAGACGCTGGAAATCGCCTATGCCTCGATGAAGGGCAAGGGAGCGTCGCATGTTCCTCATGTTGCGGATGCCGACCCGGTGCGCATTCTCACCAACGAGGAACTGGAGGCCGTGTGGGCCGACAAGAAGCCGGCCAAGGCCGCACTCGATACCGCGGTTTCCCGTGGCAATGCAGTGCTTAACGCCAAGCCTGCGCTGAAGAAGGCTCAACCCTTCTAAATGAAGCTGCTGCTGCCGCGCTGGTTTGCCCATCGCGGCGGCGGTTCGCTGGCCCCGGAAAATACGCTGGCCGGCATCCGGCTGGCCGCACGGCTGGGGTACCGGGCCGTTGAGTTTGACGTGATGCTTTCCGGGGATGGCACGCCGGTGCTGATTCACGATGAAACCCTGATGCGGACGACCAACGGCGTCGGGCATGTCTGCGATACCCCCGATTCATTGTTGTTCAGACTCGATGCCGGCGGCGGCGAGCCTGTCCCCCGGTTTGCCGAAGCAGCGGCGCTGTGCCGGGAGTACGGCCTGCTGGCTAATGTCGAGATCAAGCCGGCATCCGGCTTCGAGCGGCAGACAGCAGAGATCGTGGCGCGCCAATGTGCCGAATTGTGGCGTGGGGCGGAAATTCCGCCGCTGATTTCCTCGTTTTCAATGGAAGCGCTGGCCATTGCCCGCGATCTGGCCCCGGCGATGGCGCGCGGTCTGCTCTTCGATCGGGTTCCGGCCGACTGGCGGCAACAGATGGCCGATCTGCAGGGGGTAACCCTGCATTGCAACGCGCTGCATGTCACCGACGAGGTATTGCTCGAGGCCAATGCCCACGGCATTCCGGTGCTCTGTTATACGGTCAATCGTCCTGAGCAGGCGGAAATGCTGCTGGCAAGGGGGGTCAGCGCGTTTTTTACGGACCGGCTCGATCTTTTCGCAGAAACAAGTGCTTACAAAGCCTTGCAATTAGGCGGCTGATTTTTAACGTGGTTTAACTTCTAATGCGGTTCAGGGAGTTCGCCCTGAATCTGAGGAGGAAAATCATGAAGACCATCAAAGCACTCGCCGCCATTGCCATCGTCTTGCCGACCCTGGCCTTCGCCCAGGCCAATACGCCGGGTATCGATCAGCGTCAGGCCAATCAGGAGCGTCGCATCGATCAAGGTGTCGCTTCCGGTAGCCTGACCCAGCGCGAAGCCAATCGTCTGGAACGTGGCCAGCAACGCGTCGACAACATGGAGAACCGGGCCAAGGCCGATGGTGTCGTGACCCGTCAGGAGCGCGCCCGCATCCATCAGGCCCAGGATGTGCAAAGCGACCGTATCTATCGCCAGAAGCACGACCGCCAGCACGATTACAACCACAACGGCCGGGTTGATCGCCCTCGCCATCGCTGATTCCTGGCACACGCCGCTAAACAGACCCGCCCCTCGGCGGGTTTTTGCTTTTGGCAGACACTGAAAATTCGCGCTTTCATTTAAAATCCAAGGTTTCGCATTCCTTGCCGCAAAGGCCGCCAGCGTATGAAAAGCTCCGAAATCCGCCAGCAGTTCCTCGACTTCTTCGCCTCCAAGGGCCACCAGATCGTTTCTTCCAGTTCGCTGGTGCCGCACGAAGACCCGACGCTGTTGTTCACCAACGCCGGGATGAACCAGTTCAAGGACGTTTTCCTCGGCTTCGACAAGCGGCCATATTCCCGCGCGACCACCTCGCAGAAATGCGTGCGCGCCGGCGGCAAGCACAACGACCTCGAGAACGTAGGCTACACGGCCCGTCACCACACCTTTTTCGAGATGCTCGGCAACTTCTCGTTCGGCGACTATTTCAAGCGCGATGCCATCAAGTACGCCTGGGAACTGCTGACCGAGGTCTACAAGTTGCCCAAGGACAAGCTGACCGTCACCGTCTATGCCGAGGATGACGAAGCCTACGACATCTGGACCAAGGAAATCGGCGTGCCGGTCGAGCGCGTCATTCGCATCGGTGACAACAAGGGCGCCCGCTACGCCTCAGATAATTTCTGGATGATGGGCGACACCGGCCCCTGCGGCCCATGCACCGAAATTTTCTATGACCACGGCGAAAAGCACTGGGGCGGCCCCCCGGGATCGCCGGACGAAGACGGCGACCGTTTCATCGAAATCTGGAACAACGTCTTCATGCAGTTCAACCGCGACGAAGCCGGCGTCATGCATCCGCTGCCCAAGCCCTCGGTCGATACCGGCATGGGCCTCGAGCGTGTTTCTGCCGTGCTGCAGGGCGTGCACGCCAACTACGAGATCGACCTGTTCCAGGCACTGCTCAAGGCTGCAGCCCGCGAAACCAGCGATGCCGATCTCGACAGCCCGTCGCTCAAGGTGCTCGCCGACCACATCCGGGCCTGCTCCTTCCTGCTCGCCGATGGCGTCATTCCCGGCAATGAAGGCCGCGGCTATGTCCTGCGCCGCATCATCCGCCGCGCTATTCGCCACGGCTACAAGCTCGGCGCCCGCGCTGCGTTCTTCCACAAGATGGTGCCCGACCTCGTTGCCGAAATGGGCATGGCCTACCCGGAACTGGGCCAGAACCAGGCCAGGATCGTCGCCACGCTCAAGCAGGAAGAGGACCGCTTCTTCGAAACCATCGAGCACGGCATGGCCATTCTCGACGGCGAACTCAAGGTGCTCGGCGAAGGCGGCGTCTTCAACGGCGATACCGCCTTCAAGCTGCACGACACCTACGGCTTCCCCCTCGACCTGACGCAGGACATCTGCCGCGAACACAAGATCACCGTCGACGCCGCTGCCTTCGATGCCGCCATGGCCCGCCAGAAGGAACAGGCGCGCGCCGCCGGCAAGTTCAAGATGGCAACCAATCTCGACTACGACGGCCCGGCAACGACTTTCCACGGCTACGCCGCGCTGGAATACAAGGCCAACGTGCTCGCCCTGTACAAGGACGGTGCTGCGGTCAATCAGCTCAACGAAGGTGAAATGGGCGTTGTCGTTCTTGACGACACGCCGTTCTACGCCGAATCCGGGGGCCAGGTCGGCGATTGCGGCGCGCTGCAGTCGGTGCATGGCATCTTCGCCGTCGAAGACACGCAGAAGATTCAAGCCACCGTTTTCGGCCACCACGGCGTCGTCAAGACCGGCACCATTTCAGTCGGCAATGGCGTGAATGCCAAGGTCGACGTCCTGGCCCGCCAGCGCATCATGCGCAACCACTCGGCGACCCACCTGCTGCACAAGGCGCTGCGCGAAGTCCTTGGTGATCACGTTCAGCAAAAGGGCTCGCAGGTCGATCCCGACAAGACCCGTTTCGACTTCGTGCATAACCAGCCGATGACCGACGAGGAAATCCGCCGCGTCGAGAACATCGTCAATGCCGAGATTCTCGCCAACCTGGCGACCGAAACCCGCGTCCTGCCCATCGCCGAAGCCCAGAAGCTCGGTGCCATGATGCTCTTCGGTGAAAAATACGGCGACGACGTGCGCGTCCTCGATATCGGCTCGTCGCGCGAACTGTGCGGCGGCACCCACGTTTCGCGTACCGGCGACATCGGCCTGTTCAGCATCATGGCCGAAGGTGGCGTCGCCGCCGGCGTCCGTCGGGTCGAAGCGGTGACTGGCGACAACGCGCTGGCTTACATGCAGGACATGGAAAGCGCCCTCGGCGGTGTCGCCGGCACCCTCAAAGTGCTGCCCAGGGAAGTGCATGGCCGCGTGCTGGCCGTGCTCGATCAGGTCAAGAAGCTCGAACGCGAACTGGCTGCACTCAAGGGCAAGCTGGCTTCGGCGCAAGGCGACGACATGCTGGCCAACGCCGTCGATGTCAAGGGCGCCAAGGTGCTCGCGGCAACGCTCGAAGGCGCCGACGTCAATGCGTTGCGTGAAACCATGGACAAGCTGCGCGACAAACTCAAATCGGCGGCCATCGTGCTGGCTTCGGTGGTCGATGGCAAGGTGACGCTGATTGCCGGCGTGACGGCCGATCTAACCGGCAAGGTCAAGGCCGGCGAACTGGTCAATATGGTTGCCCAGCAGGTCGGCGGCAAGGGCGGCGGTCGTTCGGACATGGCGCAGGCCGGCGGTACGCAGCCGGAAAACCTGCCGGCGGCACTGGCTTCGGTCTCGGCCTGGGTCGACGGCAAGCTGTGAAAGCAGCTTTTGCGCTGATGCTGGTTTTGGCGGCGGGGCAGTGCTTCGCCGCCGAACTGGACCGGACGCCGATCGAGGCGACGACGCTTGATGGGCAAAAAGTCCGCCTCTTTCCGAATGGTCGCTGGGAGTTTGTCGATGCTGCCAAGGCGGCCGAGGCCCAGAAGGCTGCGGCCGAATATCCGGAAAACAAGACCCGGCCGGTGGAGGCTCAGGGTGGGGTATTCGGTGTCGGGCGGACGATCATGCCCGGCGACAAGGACTACAACCGGGGTTCGCTCAACCCGAAGCTGCGCTGATCAGCGCAGTAGCCGGTCGCTGCTGCCGGCTTCGCGGATAAATTCGCCTTCGATAACCTGATCGCTGCGTGTCGGCTGCGCCTCACGCATTTGCTGCATCCGCTTGCGCAGGGCACGGGTCTTCCACCAGATCCAGCCGCCGAGCATCAGGCCGCCAACGGCGACCACCGCCAGGGCGACCAGCGAGAACATGAAGGCAAGCGTCAGAAAGGCAGCGCTCAGGATGAAGGCGAGCACTTTGGCGAGCGGTCCTTGCGCTGGCTGGCCAAACGGGGGGCGTTGCCGGGATTGCTGGTTCTGCGAGTCGCTGTCCATTGCCGATCAGTACGAGTGGAAAATGAAAAAGATTTTAGCTGACTGACGGCGAGCGATTGTTGCGCGGCTGTCGTCTTCGTGTAACAGCCGGTACTACAGCTCCTGTTTTTCCTGCCCGATGTTATTGGCCCATTGCAGGGCCTGGGTTTGTGCCCGGTTGATGGCTTTCGGGCTGAGGCTTGGGAGTTCGACCAGCGCCTGGCTTAACTGTACGAGGTCGCCGTTCTCGCTGCTTTCTGCAATGTGGAGCAGGGCGCCCAGCACGCCGGTACCCTCGCACAGGGCATCGCGCACATTGCCGGTCAGGCCGAGCGGCGCGACGATTTCGGCGATCGGCAGGCTGACCAGCGCTGGCATCAGCGACATGATGCCCGCCATGAAGGCCTGATCGGAGAGGGCCAAATCGCCCGGTTGCAATTCACCAGCCAGCAGTTCCATCAAGCGGCCGCGGGTGGCGGCCAGCAACAGCAAGGGATTGCTGGTGCCGCTCGGCTTGCCGCCGGCAAAAACCAGTAACTGCAGCCAGCGTTGCAACTGGCGGCGGCCAAGAACCGTGATGGCATGGCCCAGCGAGGTGATTTTCTCACTGCAGCCGGAGCCGACGGAATTGGTCATGCGCAGCAGGCTGATCGTCAGGCCGGGTTCGGGCTTGAGGGCGGCTTCGAGTTCGGCGGTGGCAGCATCGCCGAGCAGCAGGCCCATCAGCTTCATCAGCGACAGTTGCGAATGGTCGAGTTTCTTGCCGGCGATGATCGTCGGCTTGGCGAAGTAGTAGCCCTGGAACAGCGTGAAGCCCAGTTTCAGGCATTGCTCCATCTGCTCGCGTGAATCGACCTTTTCGGCCAGCAGCTGCTTGCCCATCGGCTTCAGCTTCATGGTCAGTTGCATCAGCTGGACACGGGACAGCGGCTGGATGTCGACCTTGACGATTTCGACCAGTGACAACAGTTCGGCAAAGGCCGGCTCAAGCTGGATGACGTCGTCGAGAGCAAGCGTGAAACCAGCCGCTTTCAGGGCCTTGCAGCGCTCGATAACTGCCTCGGTTGGTGGCACTGTTTCGAGGATTTCGAGAACGACGGCGTGGCGCGGCAACAATTCCAGCATGTCGCTGAACAGGAATTGCTCATCGACATTGATGAAGCCGCGGTGGCTGCCGAGTGCCGCTTCGACGCCAAGTTCGGTAAAGGCGTTGGCGATCACCGTGGCCGTGGCCTGCACGCCATCGGTGACCTCGGCAAAGTTGCGGCTGCCGTTGCGGAAAAGCAGCTCGTAGGCGACCAGACGTTGCTCGCGGTCCAGGATGGGCTGGCGTCCGAGAAAAAGCTGGTCGGCGGCTGTGTCGCTCACAAAATCCCCTTAAAACGGTAGCTGGATGCCCGGCCAAACGGCATTGAGCGCCGAGCGGAAAGCGGCCTGGATGCGCTCCAGTGCCGCAGCATCGTCGGCTTCGAAACGTAGCACGACGACCGGCGTGGTATTCGACGGCCGGGCCAGCCCGAAACCATCAGCGTACTCCACCCGGATGCCATCGATCGTGATGATTTCCTCGGCACCCGCGAATTTGCCTTCGGCTTTCAACTGGTCGATCAGGGCGAACGGTTCGCCTTCGGCCATCTTGATGTTCAGTTCCGGGGTCGACGGCGAATTCGGCAGGTTTTTCAGGGCCGGGTTGGCATCGGCCGAGCGCGACAGAATTTCCAGCAGGCGGGCGCCGGTGTACAGGCCATCATCGAAACCGTACCAGCGCTCCTTGAAGAAGGTGTGGCCGGACATTTCGCCGGCCAGCGGGGCACCGGTTTCCTTCAGCTTGGCCTTGACCAGCGCGTGGCCGGTATTCCACATCAGCGGTATGCCGCCGTGTTGCTTGATCCACGGGGCGAGCCGGCGGGTGCATTTGACGTCGTAAATGATCGTGCCGCCGGGGACGCGCGACAGCACATCGGCCGCAAAGAGCATCAACTGGCGGTCCGGATAGATGATTTCGCCATCCTTGGTCACCACGCCGAGACGGTCGCCGTCGCCATCGAAGGCGATGCCGATTTCAGCGTCAGTTTCCTTGAGGGCCTTGATCACGTCGGCCAGATTTTCCGGCTTCGAGGGATCGGGATGGTGATTCGGGAAATTGCCATCGACTTCGCAGAACAGCGGCACGATCTCGCAGCCGAGACGCTTGAAGAGTTCAGGAGCAATGGCGCCGGCAACGCCGTTGCCACAATCCATGACGATCTTCATCGGGCGGGCCAGCTTGACGTCACCGACGATTTTCTCGACGTAGGCGGGCAGGACATCAGCACTGCGGCGCTCGCCCTGGCCATGTTTCAGGTTGCCGGATTCGGCGCGCTTCTTCAGGTCCTGAATGGCCTCAAGGGCCAGCGTCGTGCCGCCGATGACCATCTTCAGGCCGTTGTAGTCCGGCGGGTTGTGGCTGCCGGTGACCGAAACGCAGGAATGGCAGCCGAGTTCGTAGGCAGCGAAGTAGGTGACCGGCGTTGGTACGCAGCCCACGTCAATCGCATCGACGCCGGCGGCGCAAATGCCGTCCATCAGGGCGCCAGCCAGTTCCGGGCCAGACAGGCGGCCATCGCGACCGACGGCGATGGCCTTCTGGCCCTGCTCGGCGGCCAGCGAGCCAAGTGCGTGGCCAATTCGGCGGACGACATCAGGGGTCAGTGACTTGTTGACGATGCCACGAATGTCGTAGGCCTTGAAAATCTCAGCGGGGAGTTGGCGCATGATGTTTGGCTAGGTTGTTTCGTAAATGAAGAAGTGTAAGAGCCTTTGCGGCAGCCAGTCCAGATTTCCCGGGAAGCGTCCGCTGACGAAACCGACGTGGCCACCAGTAGCCGGCTGTTCCAGTCTGACGCTAGGACTGACGTCGGCGGCGGTGGGCAAGTGGCTGGACGGCAGGAACGGGTCGTTCTTCGGGTTGACCACCAATGTCGGGACTGCGATGGTTTTCAGCCAGGGCTTGGCCGAAGAGCGCTGCCAATAGTCGTCGGCGCCGGCAAAGCCGTGGATCGGCGCGGTAACCGCGTCATCGAACTGATAAAGATTGCCCGCCTTTTGCATCAGAGCAGCATCGAAGAGGCCTGGAAAGAGGCTGAGGCGGGCGGCCGAGCGTTCTTTCAGCGTGTTCAGGAAATGCTGCGTATAGAGGCGATTGAAGCCGCTGGCCAGATGATGGCCGCAGGCGGCGAGGTCGAGCGGCGGGCAGAAGGCGGCAATGCCGGTGACCAGTTCGGCCGCTGAGGCACCTTGTTCGCCGGCCCATTTGAGCAAGGCGTTAGCGCCCAGTGAAACCCCGGCGGCATGCAGGCGGTGCTGATCGTTGCTGGCCTGCAGGCGGTGCAGAATCCAGTTGATTTCCTCGGAATCGCCCGAGTGGTAAGCGCGTGGGCGGCGATTCAGTTCGCCCGAGCAGCCGCGAAAATGTGGCAGTGCGAGGCGCCAGCCGGCTTTCTGGCAGGCATGGGCGGTCGAGATGGCGTAATGGCTGCGGGCGCTGCCTTCCAATCCGTGGAAAAGCACCAGCAGCGGCGCATCGGCCGGGCCGTCAAGATGGTCGACGTCGATAAAGTCGCCATCCGGTGTGTCCCAGCGTTCGCGCCGTAGCGTGATTGGCTGCGGCTTGATCAACAGCGGCCACAGGGTTTGTGCCTGGCCGCCGGGCAGCCAGCTTGGCGCTTTATAGGGAATCAATGCAGGGTGTGTGGCACGGCTTCGGCCATCGCCTGATGGCTGTCATCCGCCGCCGAGGCATGCCGGCTGACCATTCGCCAGCCATGGGCGCCGCGGACATAAACGTGCGTGACATGCAGCGGACCGTGCGGGCTGGGGTCATCACCGACAAACAGGATTTCAGTCAGATGGTGGATGGCCATGACCGTACCGTGCCAGTGCGTGACCGCTTCGGGCTGAACGCGCAGGCGGGCATTGGCAAAGATGCTGCGCCAGCTTTCCCGGATCGGTGCTTCACCTTGCAGGCGAACGCCGGTTGGATGAACGCAGAGCGTTTCCTCGTCTTCCGCCCAGACCAGCATCAGCAGGTCGGCATCGCCGTGGCTGATGGCTTCGTAGAAGGCGTGCTCGACGTCGTCTGGCGAGGCGAAAGTGGCGGGCTTGCTCATCGCGAGATCCATTTCTGGCAGGCGGTGAAAACCTGTTCGGCTGACAGTTTGTTCAGGCAGTCGAGATGGCCAAGCGGACATTCGCGCTTGAAGCAGGGACTGCAGTCGAGCTTCAGACTGAGGATGTCGGCCTGGTCGGAAAGCGGTGGCGTGAAACCGGGCGACGACGAGCCGTACAGCGCGACAATCGGCCGGTCGAGGGCGGCGGCGACGTGCATCAGGCCGGAGTCGTTGCAGACAACCAGTTCGGCCAGAGCGAGCAGATCGACGGCCTGGGTCAGCGAGGTTGCGCCACAGAGGTTGCGGCATAGCCCGGGGGCAAGTTGTGAGATTTCCTCGGCGACGGCGCGGTCTTTTGGCGAGCCGAAAAGCCAGATGGTGCAGCCGGCCTCGGCCAGTTTCTCGGCCAGTGCGGCAAAATGGGCCGCCGGCCAGCGCTTGGCCGGGCCGAATTCGGCGCCGGGGCAGAAAGCGACGATGCGTGCCGGGCGCTCGAGGCCCAGTTCAGTCAGGGTCTTGGCCTGATCGGCTGCGGTCGACCGAATCCTGGGGTAGGCAATGGGCTTGGGGAGCGCCGCGCCCGGTTGTTCAGCCAGTTGGGTAAAGCGCTCAAGCATTAGCGGCAAGGCGGCTTTGTCGAGGGTGTGGCGAACGTTGATCAGGCCATAGCGCGATTCACCGGTAAAACCGATGCGCTGCGGAATGCCGGCCATCCAAGGCACCAGCGCCGATTTCAGCGAATTGGGCAGGACATAAACGGCATCGTAATGGCGGGCGGCCAGGTCGCGGGCCAGCCGCCAGCGCGCCTTCAGCGAGAGCTGGCCGTGGCCGAACGGGCTGTCGACGACATCGCTGATTTCGTCCATCCGTTGCAGGGCAGGGGCGACCCAGCGCGGCGCCAGGGCATCAAGTTGCAAACCGGGATGTTTGGCGTGCAGCCGCGCAAATAGCGGCTGCGCCATGATCGTGTCGCCGATCCAGGAGGGGGCGACGATAAGAGCCTTCATGAGAGCAGTTATTAGTCGCTAGTCATTAGTTGTTAGCAAAACCAGCTAGCGACTAACGACTAGCAACTACCGGCTAATGATGTCCCTTGGGTGCTTCGCCCGTGAAGACGTACTTGGTGCTGCAGTACGGGCAGGTCACTTCACCGGTCTTCAGGACGTCGAGGAAAACGCGCGGATGCTGGCTCCACAGCGCGACGTTGGGCGTCGGGCAGTGCAGCGGCAGGTCGTGGGCAGTGACTTCAACAGCTTTGTTGTCGGACATCTTGTTCTCCCTGATTAGACGGTGGCGAGCCAGTCGGCGTGCGCAGCGGAGCGGCCATAAACCACGTCGAAGTACTTTTCCTGCAGTGCCTTGGTGATCGGGCCGCGATGGCCGACACCGATCTGGCGGTTGTCGAGTTCGCGGATCGGCGTTACTTCGGCTGCGGTGCCGGTGAAGAACGCTTCGTCGGCGCAATAGACCTCGTCGCGCGTGATGCGCTTTTCGATGACTTCGATGCCCATTTCGCCGGCCAGCTGGATGACGGTGGCGCGCGTAATGCCTTCGAGGCAGGCGGTGAGGTCCGGCGTGTACAGCTTGCCGTTGCGAACGATGAAGATGTTCTCGCCGGCACCTTCGCAGACATAGCCTTCCGGATCGAGGAGCAGGGCTTCGTCGTAGCCGTCACCGGTGGCCTCGTTATTGGCGAGGATGGAGTTCATGTAGTTGCCCGATGCCTTGGCGCGCACCATGGTGATATTCACGTGGTGACGGGTGTAGGACGAGGTCTTGATGCGGATGCCGCGTTCCATGCCCTCTTCGCCGAGGTAGGCGCCCCACGGCCAGGCGGCGATGATGACGTGCACCTTGGCGCCCTTTGGCGAGACCCCCATCTTTTCCGAGCCATAGAAGGCGAGCGGACGCAGATAACCGGATTCGAGATTGTTGGCGCGGATGACTTCCTTCTGCGCTTCGTTCAGCTCTTCGGCAGAGAAAGGCATTTGCATCTGGAAGATATGGGCCGAACGGAACAGGCGCTCGGTGTGTTCCTTCAGGCGGAAAATCGCGGTGCCGCGCTCGGTTTTGTAGGCACGGACACCCTCGAATACGCCCATGCCGTAGTGCAGCGAGTGCGTGAGGACGTGGGTGGTGGCTTCGCGCCAGGGCACCAGTTTTCCGTCTTGCCAAATAAAGCCGTCGCGATCCGACATGGACATGTTCGATTCTCCGTGTTGCGCCTGTAAAAGCCCATAATTCTAGCCGAAATCAGCAGGTAAAATAACGCTTTTGCCGTTTGAGCATGAGCATGATCTGGAAACCGCATGTCACCGTTGCCGCTGTCGTTCAGCGCGACGGAAAATTCCTGCTGGTCGAGGAAGAAACCGATGCTGGGCTGGCTTTTAATCAGCCGGCCGGCCATCTTGAAGAAGGGGAGTCGCTGCTTGATGCCGTGGTGCGCGAGACGCTCGAAGAAACTGCCTATCACTTCAAGCCGACCCATCTGATCGGGGTCTATAACTGGACGCATCCGACCAAGGCAGATACGACCTATCTGCGCTTTGCCTTCGGTGGCGAGTTGCGTGGATACGAGGCCGGTCGTCCGCTGGATGATGGCATTGTGGCCGCCCGCTGGCTGACCCTGGATGAGGTCAAGGCCACCCAGGAACGCCATCGCAGTCCGCTGATCCTGCGCTGCATCGAAGACCTGCTTGCCGGCAAGCATTGCCCGCTCGACCTGCTCGTGCATTACGACTGATGCGTCATTGCTGGGCCGCGCTATTGCTTGCTTTGGCTGGCTTCGCCGTTGCCGATGAAAGCGTACGTGTCTGCTACGGCTACGGTTGCCTGGTGCAGGCGCGGATTCGTTATACCGAAGGCCAGCTCGGGCAGGTTCGCCGGATGCTCTTTACGGCGGTCGATGCGGCTTCGGAACGGAAAATTCTTGGCGAGGCGGTCGGTCGTTTGTATGGCTGGGCCGGCGAGCAGTCGGACATCCATAATGATCGCGGCGGCAATTACGCGGATGAGAACGTGTCGGGCAGAATGGATTGCATCGATCACTCGACGTCGACGACACGTCTGTTGCGGATGCTGACGATGCGTGGCTATCTGCGCTGGCACCGCGTTCTGGAACCGGAGGCCAGAAATTTTGCCGCCTTGATTCCGGTACATTGGTCAGCAGTGATTGAGGAAAAAACGGATGGCGAGCCGCAGCTATTCGTCGTCGATAGCTGGTTCGTTGATAATGGACAGCCGGCGGTGATCTTGCCGCTGGATGAATGGAAGAAAGGGGCTGGTCCCGATGTCTAAGAAAACCGTGGTCGTCGGCTTGTCCGGCGGCGTTGATTCCTCCGTCGCGGCGCTGTTGCTGAAGCAGCAGGGCTGGAACGTGATCGGCCTGTTCATGAAGAACTGGGAAGACGACGATACCGAGGAATACTGCTCGTCGCGCCAGGACCTGATCGACGTGATGAGTGTGGCCGACCGGATCGGCATCGACGTCGAGGTGGTCAATTTCGCGGCCGAATACCGCGAGCGGGTCTTTGCCGAATTCCTGAGCGAATACCAGGCGGGGCGGACGCCGAACCCGGACATCCTGTGCAATTCGGAAATCAAGTTCAAGGCCTTCCTTGACCACGCCATGCAACTGGGCGCCGAGAAGATTGCCACCGGCCATTATGCCGGCGTCCGCGAATTCGACGGCAAATTCCAGTTGTTGAAGGCCGAGGACGGGACCAAGGACCAGAGTTATTTCCTCTACCGGCTGAATCAGGCGCAACTGTCGAAAACACTGTTCCCGCTGGCCGATATCTACAAGCGTGAAGTGCGCAAGATCGCCGAGGCGGAAGGTTTGCACGTGGCGGCCAAGAAGGATTCAACCGGTATCTGCTTCATTGGCGAACGGCCATTCAAGGACTTTCTGTCACGCTACCTGCCGCCCAAGAAAGGCGAAATCCGTCGCCTGGACGATGGCAAGGTGCTCGGTGAGCACGATGGCCTGATGTTTCACACCATGGGCCAGCGCAAGGGCTTGCATATCGGTGGCCTGAAGGAAAAGGGCCAGCCGGGTGGTGGCGACCACGATGCCTGGTTTGTCGCCGGCAAGGATATGGAAAAGAACGTGCTCTATGTTGTTCAGGGACACGATCACCCGGCCTTGCTCAAAGGCGATTTGGTCGCCGAGCAATTGAGTTGGGTCTCCGGCCAGGATCCCCATACACACTGGGTTTACACGGCCAAGCCGCGTTACCGGACGTCTGACCAGCCTTGCGAGGTCGAGCGCGTCGATGCCGAAAGCTGCGAAATCCGTTTCGCCGAACCGCAATGGGCACTAACGCCGGGACAGTCGGTGGTGCTTTACGAGAGTCGCGTCTGCCTGGGCGGCGGCATCATTCGCTGAGCCGTTCAGCCCTCGCTGGCCCGCATTGAGGATTTCTCGATGATGGCGCCAAAGGCGTGCAGCAGATCCGGGTCGTGCTTGCGGCCCGATTCGCTGTTCAGGATGTCCATCACCGCCTGATGGCGGCGCGGATTCTGGTAGGGGCGGTGGGCGGTCATCGCGTCGTAGCTGTCAACCACCGAGATGATGCGGGCATCGAGGGGAATGTTGCTGCCCTGTAGTCGGTCCGGGTAGCCGGAACCGTCGAAGTGCTCATGGTGATGCCGGACGGTGCGGGCGATGCCGCTGGCCCGGCCGCCATTGATGGCGAGGACGATCTGCTCGCCTATCAGCACGTGTTGCTGCATGCATTCCCTTTCCTGTGCATCGAAGCTGTCTGGCTTGCGCAGGACGATGTCGGGAATGCCGATCTTGCCCAGGTCGTGAAAGCGGGCGCCAAGTGCCAGCTTTTCCAGCTCGTCGGTCGTCAGGCCAATGTGCCGCCCAAGTTCGGCCGAGAGTTGGACCACACGATCGCAATGCACGCGGGTGTAGTGATCGCGGGCGCCGAGGGCAACGGTCAGGGCGTGGGCGATCATGTTGATCGGTGTAGTGTCGTCGGGCGGGGTGATCATGCCGGAAGTCTCATGGGATGTTAGGGAAGACCATGCTGGCGAAGCAAGGTTCATTCCCCAAAGGCAAAAAGGGCGCCCAAGGCGCCCGATCATCTGCCGGAGGCCGGTTTAGTCGTGCGGGACGGTATCGGCGAAAGCCGGGCGCTGCATCAGCTTGTCGTACAGCTTGCCCAGGTTCGGGTGGGCTTCCTGCCACTGGATGTCCGGGAAGCGGAAGCACAGATAGCCGAGGGCTGTGCCGACGGCAAGGTCAGCCATCGAAATGTGGGTGCCCATGCAGAAACTCTTCTCACCCAGTTCCGTGCTCATGAACGACAGGCTGCGCATGACCTTGTCACGCTGACGTGCTATCCAGGCCGGGCTTTGCTCGTTGCCGGGGCGCTTGCCTTCGAGCAAGGCAGCAACAGCGGCGTCGCACAGGCCGTCGGCCAGGGCTTCCCAGCGCTTGACCTCGGTCCGTTCACGATTCGGTGCCGGGAACAGCTTGTTGTTCGGCGTGACGTTGTCGATGTATTCGACAATGACCCGGGAATCGAACAGCGGGGTGTCGTCATCGAGCACCAGCACGGGAATCTTGCCCAGCGGGTTGATGTCCGGCACCGAGCTGTCAGCCAGCCACGGCGAGTCGATGACGAATTCGTAGTCAATTTTCTTTTCGGCCAGCACGACCCGTACTTTGCGTACGAAAGGGCTGGTATAGGAGCCGATAAGCTTCATCGCGAGCTCTCTGATTTGGGGAGTTCGATTATAGCGTATGGGCAGCGCTTCGTCGGACGGGTAAAATCACCGGCTTACCGAAAAGGATGATCTTATGACCTTCAATCCCTTGACTGCCCTTTCCCCGCTCGACGGTCGCTACGCCGGCAAGGTTGACGCCCTGCGCGAGCATTTTTCCGAGTTCGGCCTGATCCGCGCCCGCCTCAAGGTGGAGATCGAATGGCTGAAGGCTCTGTCGGCCGAGTCGCATTTTGCCGAAATCGCCGCCTTCTCGCCGGCCACCGTTGCCGAACTGGATGCGCTGGTCGCCAACTTCGGCCCGGAGCAGGCCGCCGAGGTGAAGGCCATTGAAGCCACAACCAACCACGACGTCAAGGCGCTGGAGTACTGGATCAAGGACAAGACCAAGGGCAATGCCGAAGTGGTCAAGGTCAGCGAGTTCATCCACTTCGCCTGCACTTCCGAAGACATCAACAACCTGTCGCACGCGCTGATGTGCCAGGGCGCCCGTGAACAGGCCATGCTGCCGATGCTCGACAAGGTCATCGCCAAGCTGACCGAAATGGCCCACGCCCACGCTGACGTGCCGATGATGAGCCGCACCCACGGTCAGCCGGCGACGCCGTCCACGATGGGCAAGGAAATGGCCAATACGGCTTATCGCCTGCAGCGCGCCCGCGCCCGCATCGCCGCCGTCGAACTGCTCGGCAAGATCAACGGCGCCGTTGGCAACTACAACGCCCACCTCGCCGCCTACCCAGGCTACGACTGGGAAGGCTTCGCCAAGCGCTTCGTCGAATCGCTTGGCCTGACCTTCAATCCCTACACCATCCAGATCGAGCCGCATGACGCGCTGGCCGAGTTGTTCGATGCCTTCGCCCGGGCCAACAGTATTTTGGTCGACCTCGATCGCGACGTCTGGGGCTACATCTCCCTCGGTTTCTTCAAGCAGAAGGTCAAGGCCGGTGAGATCGGTTCCTCGACCATGCCGCACAAGGTCAATCCGATCGACTTCGAAAACTCCGAAGGCAACCTCGGCCTGGCCAACGCCATGCTCAAGTTCCTGACTGAAAAGCTGCCGATCTCCCGCTGGCAGCGTGACCTGACCGATTCCACCGTACTCCGCAACATGGGCGTCGGCCTCGGTTATGCCTTGCTTGGCTACGACTCGCTGTTGAAGGGTCTGGGCAAGCTAGAAATCAACGCCGACCTGATGAAGGCCGACCTCGACGCCAACTGGGAACTGCTGGCCGAGCCGATCCAGACCGTGATGCGTCGCTATGCCGTGCCGAACGCCTACGAAAAGCTCA
>JAYREA010000017.1:0-57132 GCA_041909135.1 Azonexus sp.
CGGTCGATGGCGAGGATGTCGCCGGTCGGCTTCTTGGTGAACTTGTAGGCGCCGTGGCTGGTGCCGATGGCGATGGCCAGCGCGTCGCAGTTGGTCTGCTTGACGAAGTCGGCGGCCTGCTCAACGTCGGTCAGCAGGTCTTCGCGGGTCATGTGGCCTTCGGCGCCGTGGCCGTCTTCCTTGTCGGCCTTCATGGTTTCCAGCGAGCCGAGCACGCCCAGTTCGCCTTCGACGGAAACACCGATGGCGTGGGCAAATTCGGTCACCTTGCGGGTCACTTCGACGTTGTATTCGTAGCTGGCGACGCTCTTGCCGTCGGCCAGCAGCGAGCCGTCCATCATCACCGACGAGAAGCCGGAACGGATGGCGCCCATGCAGACGGATGGGCTCTGGCCGTGGTCCTGATGCATGACGATGGGAATGTTGGGATAGGCTTCGAGCGCAGCCAGAATCTGGTGACGCAGGAAAGGCTCGCCGGCGTATTTGCGGGCGCCGGCCGAGGCCTGCATGATGACCGGGGCGTCGACCTGGGCGGCCGCTTCCATGATGGCCCAGACCTGTTCCATGTTATTGACGTTGAAAGCGGGCAGACCGTAGCCGTTTTCGGCGGCGTGGTCGAGCAGTTGGCGCATGGATACGAGCGGCATGGTGACTCCTGTTCGTTAACGTGTTTAGCTAATTGGTCTATTTTACTCGCCTAGTCGACTTGATGCTCGCCGACCCGGACGATCTTCAGGGTGTTGGTGCCGCCGGTGGTGCCGATCGGCTCACCGATGGTCAGGGCGATCAGGTCGCCCTTTTCGACGACACCTCGATCGATCAGCAGTTGCTCGGCTTCGGCCAGCAAGCGGTCGCGGTCGGTGTGCTGCTGTTTCATCGGCAACGGGCAAACACCGCGGAAAAGCACCATGCGGCCGACTGATTCCGAATCGGGAGTCAGCGCGTAGATCGGCACGCCGGAATTCATCCGGCTCATCCACAGGGCGGTCGAACCGGACTGGGTCAGCGCCGCAATGGCTTTGACCTTCAGGTGGTGCGCCGTCCAGATTGCCGCCATGGCGATCGACTGGTCGATGCGGGTGAAAATGCGGTCGAGGAATTCGCGGTCGAGCGTGACTTCGGCCGAGCGTTCGGCTTCGACGCAGATGCGGGCCATCGATTCGACGGTTTCGACTGGATACTTGCCACTCGCCGTTTCAGCCGACAACATCACCGCATCAGTGCCGTCGAGCACGGCATTGGCGACATCGGAGACTTCGGCTCGCGTCGGCACCGGCGAGGTGATCATCGACTCCATCATTTGCGTCGCAGTGATGGTCAGCTTGTTCCTGTCCCGCGCCATGCGGATCATTTTTTTCTGCAGCGCCGGGACGGCGGCATCGCCGACTTCAACGGCGAGATCGCCACGGGCGACCATGACGCCGTCGGAAGCATCGAGAATTTCAGCCAGATTGGTGATCGCTTCGACACGTTCGATCTTGGCGATCAGCACGGCCGTACTGCCGGCGGCGCGCAGCAACTGGCGGGCCATGTACATGTCGGCGGCACTCTTCGGGAAGGAGACGGCGACGAAATCGACGCCGATGTCGGCCGCCGTCTTGATGTCGTCCATGTCCTTGCCGGTCAGCGCCGGCGCGGTCAGGCCGCCACCCTGGCGATTGATGCCCTTGTTGTTCGACAGGTCGCCGCCAACAATGACGTGGGTGTGAATCTCATGGCCGCGCACGGCGGTCACTTCGAGTTTCAGGCGACCGTCGTCGAGGAGCAGGATGTCGCCATTGACCACATCCTTCGGCAGATCCTTGTAATCAAGGCCGACGCGTTCCTGATTGCCGAGCGGGCACTGGGCGTCGAGGATGAATTTTTCGCCGGGAACGAGGGTGATCTTGCCTGCCTCGAACTTGCCGACGCGAATCTTCGGGCCTTGCAGATCGCCCAGGATGCCAACGGTACGGCCGTGTCTGGCCGCGGCAGCGCGGATGCCCTCGGCCCGCGCCCGGTGGTCATCGGCGGTGCCGTGCGAGAAATTCATGCGCACCACGTCAATGCCGGCCAGCACCATGCGGTCGAGAACTTCCGGCGTTGAAGAGGCGGGGCCCAGCGTGGCAACGATCTTTGTATGGCGTAACATGATTTTTAGTCTCTAGTTGCTAGTTATTGGTTGTTAGCGAGTTTTTGAGGCCGGTTAGCATGCGGCCGATTTCATCGGTTTTGGAAAGAATGAGAAGGCAAGTCGGTTCGGCGCAAAAGCCCAAGCGTTGAGAGAGTATTAGCTGGGTTTCCAGTTCGGCAAGCGAGCCGGCAGCAATGGACAAGTGATTCTGAAAGGCGCCACTGCTTTTACGGGCTTGCCCTTCCGCTATGTTGCTTGGGACCGAGATTGCCGCCCTTTGCATTTGCGAGATCAGCCCATAACGTTCTGCTGCCGGGAAGCTTTGGCAAAGACGATAGATTTCAACGACGAGATCCATCGCCCTTTGCCAGACCAGCAGGTCACTGTAAGCCACCGTCCTGGCTTTTGCTAGCAACTAACGACCAGCGACTAACAACTAGCTCTTCGCCCGTTCTTCGAGGATGGCGATGGCAGGCAGGGTCTTGCCTTCGAGGAACTCCAGGAAGGCGCCGCCGCCGGTCGAGATATAGCCGACGTCGTCGTGGATGTGGAACTTGGCGATGGCGGCCAGCGTGTCACCGCCGCCAGCGATCGAGAAGGCCTCGGAGTGGGCGATGGCGGAGGCCATCATCTTGGTGCCACCGGCGAATTGCGGCAGTTCGAAAACGCCGACCGGACCGTTCCAGACGATGGTGCCGGCATTGGCGATGATTTCGGCAAACTTGGCGGCGGTCTTCGGACCGACGTCGAGAATGCGGTCGTTGGCGTGTACGTCATCGACCGAAATCTTGTTGGCGCGGGCCAGGGCCGAGACTTCGTCGGCAACGACGACGTCGGTCGGCAGCGGCACTTCGGCGCCGCGTTCCTTCATGATGTCCATGATGACATGGGCTTCCTTGACCAGATCCGGCTCGGCCAGCGAGTGGCCAATCCGCTTGCCGTCGGCGAGCAGGAAGGTATTGGCGATGCCGCCGCCGACGATCAACTGGTCGACCTTGCTGGCCAGCGACTTGAGGATGGTCAGCTTGGACGATACCTTGGAGCCGCCGACGATGGCGACCAGCGGACGCTTCGGTTCGTGCAGGGCCTTGCCCAGCGCGTCGATTTCGGCCCCCATCAGCATACCGGCACAGGCGACCGGCGCGTATTTGGCGATGCCGTGGGTGGTGGCTTCGGCGCGGTGCGCGGTACCGAAGGCGTCATTGACGTAGATGTCGCACAGCTTGGCCATTTTCTGGGCCAGTTCTTCGTTGTTCTTCTTCTCGCCCTTGTTGACGCGGCAGTTTTCGAGCAGGATGACTTCGCCCGGCTTGACTTCAAAGCCGCCGTCGACCCAGTCGGTAATCAGGCGAACGGAGGTGTGTAGCATCTGGCCGAGACGCACGGCGACCGGCATCAGGCTGTCTTCGTGGTTCAGCTGGCCTTCGGTCGGCCGGCCAAGGTGGGAGGTGACCATGACGGCCGCGCCCTTCTCCAGGCAGTACTTGATCGACGGCAGCGAGGCGCGGATGCGGGTGTCCTCGGTGATGTTGCCGGCTTCGTCCTGCGGCACGTTGAGGTCGGCGCGGATGAAAACGCGCTTGCCGGAAACATCGAGGTCGGTCAGCTTGATAACGTTCATGTCTATCTCCTTGGTTTTGATTAAATGCGATTCTGTGGCTAGCGCGTTGGCCAAAGTCGCGACCAATGGTCGGCAACCTCGAGCATGCGATTGGCAAAGCCCCATTCGTTGTCGAACCAGACGAACAGATTGACCAGGTGCGTGCCGCTGGTCCGCGTCTGGCTGCCATCGACGATGGCCGAATGCGGGTCGTGATTGAAATCGATCGAGGCGTGGGCGGCCTCGGAATAGGCGACCAGTTTCTTCAGCGGACCCCGCGCGGCATTGGCGAGCAGGGCATTGATGCTGTGGGCGGAAACCGGGCGCTGGGTGCTGATGGTCAGGTCGATGGCCGAGACATTGGTCGTCGGTACGCGGATCGCCTTGGCCTGGACACGGCCGGCCAGTTGCGGCAGCAGGCGCTCGACGCCACGGGCCAGGCCGGTCGATACCGGAATGATCGACTGCATGGCGGAACGGGTGCGGCGCAGGTCGTCGTGATGATAGCCGTCGATCAGCGGCTGGTCGTTCATGACCGAATGCAGCGTGGTCAGCATGGCCTGTTCGATACCGACTTCACGGTCGAGCAGATCAAGCAAGGGCACGATGGCATTGGTCGTGCAGGAGGCAGCGGAAACCAGGTGCTCGCTGCCGGTCAGCGACTGCTGGTTGATGCCGGTGACGATGGTGGCGTCGACATCCTCGGCACTGAAGCCGGGATGGGACAACAACAGACGCGGGCAGCCGGCATCAAGAAAACGGATCAATTCCGGGCGGCGGCCGTAGATGCCCGAGCACTCGACCACCAGGTCAATGCCCGTCCAGTCCACCTCTTCCGGGGTCCGGGCATGGCTGACGCGCACCGGCTGGTCGTCAATCAGCAGCTTGTCGTCGGCAATCTCGACGTTGCCGGGAAAGCGGCCATGCGTCGAATCGAAACGCGTCAGGTAGGCCATGCTCTCCAGGTTGGCCGGCTCATTGATGGCGACAAGCTGAAGATTGTGGGCGACCGGGGATTCGAGCAGCGCACGCAGGAAACAGCGACCGATACGGCCATAGCCGTTGATGGCAAGACGCAGGGGCATGGTGTGTCGGTCGATGTTCGTTGCAGCTTATTTCGGGGTTTCGCCGGTCGTTTCCGGGTTGTACTCGATGTAAACGAGCGTGGTCGGCGTGCTGCCCTTGCAGATACGGAACGGGAACATCGTCACGCCGGCGTTGAAATCAAGTTTGCCCATGCCCTTGAATTGGGCTTCGGCCCGCCCTTTGTCGTCGCCGAAATAGAAGGGAATATTCTGCTTGCCGGTGCACCAGCTCGATTCGCTGGTCGGCTTGCCGACAATGGCGAGAACTTCTTCGTAACTCATGCCGATCTTCAGCTTGCCGAACGGATGGTCGGCCGGCGGGTTGCCAACGATGACCGGGGCGGCTGCTTCATCGGTCTTCGCGGCTTCGTCGGCGGCGAGGCAGGTGCCGGTCACGGCCAGGGCAAGGATCAGGGTGGTGAAGGCAATACGGGGTGCTTTGTTCGGCATCTTGATTCCTCCTGAAGTCGGTCGGGGTGAAACAAAAGGGGCCTTGCGGCCCCCTTTTCATAACAGGCCAATTACTTGGCGTTCATCCAGGCGCGGGCAGCGTCCAGCATGCGGCAGGAGTAACCCCATTCGTTGTCGTACCAGGCCAGGACCTTGACCAGCGTGCTGCCGTCTTCACCCTGGATGACACGGGTTTGCGTCGCGTCGAAGGTGGAAGAAACGGTGGTGTGGTTGAAATCGGACGAGACCAGCGGCTCGTTATTGACGTCCATCACACCCTTCAGCGGGCCGTTGGCGGCAGCGGTCATCAGGGCGTTGATTTCGTCCTTGGTGGTGCTGCGGTTGGCGGTGAAGGTCAGGTCAACCAGCGAGACATTGATGGTCGGGACGCGCAGGGCGAAACCGTCAACCTTGCCAACCAGTTCCGGCAGTACCAGGCCGACGGCCTTGGCGGCACCGGTCTTGGTCGGGATGATGTTGGCGGCGGCGGCGCGGGCACGGCGCAAGTCCTTGTGACGGACGTCGACGGTGACCTGGTCGTTGGTGTAGGCGTGGATGGTGGTCATCAGGCCCTGCTTGATGCCGATGGCGTCAGACAGGATCTTGGCGACCGGGGCCAGACAGTTGGTCGTGCACGAAGCGTTGGAGACGACGGTCATGCCGGCCTTCAGGATGTCTTCGTTAACGCCATAGACGATGGTTGCATCGACGTCGTCGCCGCCCGGTGCGGAGATCAGCACGCGCTTGGCGCCCTGTTCGAGCAGCGGCAGGGCCTTGGCCTTGGAGGTGTAGGCGCCGGTGCATTCGAGCACGATATCAACACCGTGGTCGGCCCAGTTGATGTCCTTCGGGTTCTTGGTCGAGTAGAAGGCGATCTTCTTGCCATCGATGATGATGACGTTTTCACCTTCGGTTTCGACGCTGGTACGGAAACGGCCGTGCGTGGTGTCGTACTTCAGCAGATGGGCGTTGGTCGCCAGGTCGCCGGCAGCATTGATGGCGACGACGTCGAATTCATTCTGCAGACCCTGCTCGTAAATGGCGCGCAGTGTGCAGCGACCGATACGACCGAAACCGTTGATTGCAACCTTGATAGCCATGAACTTCTCCTCTTTAGATAATCAGGACAACAGTGCCTTGGCCGTCTTGACGACGTTGGCGACGGTAAAACCGAACATGTCGAACAACTGGTTGGCCGGAGCGGATTCGCCAAAGCGGTCGATACCGATCACGGCGCCATGCAGGCCGACGTACTTGCGCCAGAAGTCCGGGTGAGCGGCTTCGATGGCAATGCGTTTCTTGCAGGCGCCGAGCACGGTGGCCTTGTATTCGGCGCTCTGGCGGTCGAATACGTTGCTGCAGGGCATCGAGACGACGCGGGTCTGGATGCCTTCAGCGGCCAGAGCGGCTTGAGCGTCGAGCGCCAGCTTGATTTCAGAACCGGTGGCAATGAAGGTGATCTGCGCTTCGCCATCGGCTTCGGCCAGCACGTAGCCGCCCTTGGCGATGTCGGCGTCGGCCACCTTCTGCGTCACGGTCGGCAGGTTCTGGCGCGACAGGGCGAGGATGCTCGGGCCGTCCTTGCGCTCGATAGCGGCGGTCCAGGCAATGGCCGTTTCGGTCGCATCGGCCGGGCGCCAGACATCGAGGTTGGGGATGATGCGCATCGACGGGATGTGTTCGACCGGCTGGTGCGTCGGGCCATCTTCGCCAAGGCCGATGGAGTCATGGGTATAAACCATGATCTGGCGCTGCTTCATCAGCGCGGCCATGCGGATGGCGTTGCGGGCGTAATCGGAGAAGACCAGGAAGGTCGCCGTGTAGGGCACCAGGCCGCCGTGCAGCGCGATGCCGTTGGCGATGGCCGTCATGCCGAATTCGCGCACGCCGTAGTAGCAGTAGTTGCCGCCCTCGGTGCGGGTAACGCCCTTGCTGCCCTTGACGAAAGTCAGGTTGGAGCCGGCCAGGTCGGCCGAGCCGCCGAAGATTTCCGGCACGGCCGGAACCAGCGCGGCGATGGCGTTCTGCGAAGCCTTGCGCGAGGCAATGTTCTCGGCCTTGTCGCGGCAGCTGGCGATGTAGGTGGCCTTGGTGGCTGCCCAGTTGGCCGGCAGTTCGTTCTTCATCACGCGACGCTCGAACTCGGCGGCTTCGGCCGGGAAGGCAGCGCGATAGGCAGCGAAACGATTGTCCCAGTTTTCCTGGAAGACGGCGCCACGCGGCTTGCCGTTCCAGGCGGCGTAAACGTCGGCCGGGATTTCGAACGGGCCATGGGTCCAGCCGATGTATTCCCGGGCCGCAGCAATTTCGTCCTTGCCGAGCGGGGCGCCGTGGCAATCGTGCGAGCCTTGCTTGTTCGGCGAACCGGCGCCGATCGTCGTCTTGCAGCAGATCAGGCTCGGCTTGTCGGTGACCGCCTTGGCGGCGAGCAGGGCCTTTTCGATGGCATCGCTGTCATGGCCGTTGACGCCGGCGATGACGTGCCAGCCGTAGGCTTCGAAGCGCTTCGGGGTGTCGTCGGTGAACCAGCCTTCGACGTGGCCGTCGATCGAAATACCGTTGTCGTCCCAGAAGGCGATCAGCTTGCCGAGGCCCAGCGTGCCGGCCAGCGAGCAGGCTTCGTGGGAGACGCCTTCCATCAGGCAGCCGTCGCCGAGGAAGGTGTAGGTGTGGTGATTGACGATTTCGTGGCCGGGCTTGTTGAATTCGGCGGCCAGCACCTTTTCAGCCAACGCGAAGCCGACGGCGTTGGTGATGCCCTGGCCGAGCGGGCCGGTCGTCGTTTCAATGCCGGGTGTGTAGCCGTATTCCGGGTGGCCCGGGGTTTTGGCGTGCAGCTGGCGGAAATTCTTCAGGTCATTGATCGACAGATCGTAGCCAGTCAGGTGCAACAGCGCGTAGAGCAGCATCGAGCCATGGCCGTTCGACAGCACGAAGCGGTCGCGGTCGGCCCAGTGCGGGTTGGCCGGGTTGTGACGGAGGTGACGACGCCAGACGACTTCGGCGATTTCAGCCATGCCCATCGGCGCACCGGGATGCCCGGAATTGGCCTGCTGGACTGCATCCATGGCGAGGGCGCGGATGGCGCCGGTCAGGGGAGAAAACTTGGGGAGATTGCTGACGCTCATGATCCGGAAATCCAGCCTGCTGAAAAGCCTAAATTATCCGGTAAATGCCCCTGCTTGGGTAGGGCAATATGGCAAAACGGCAGGCCAAAGTGGCCTGCCGTTCGTGTGTTTGCCAGTGCTTACTGAATTTTTGGATCGTAATTGATCATCATCAGGATGCCCTGGCCACCACCAAAGCTGCCGCCGGTGTAGGCGACGCTGCCCTGGCCGGCGTAAACCGCTTCGTAGCGATGGCTGTCGCCGCCGAAATAGAAGGGGATCCAGGCCTTGGCCGTGACGTAGGCGCGAATGTTCGAGGTAACGCCAAGAATGCGTTCGACTTCGGATTGGTGCATGCCGATTTGCAGTTTTGACCACTTGCTGCCCGGCGGGATGGTGCCGTACACCTCGCCTTCGAACGTGCCGTCCTTCGACTTCATGGCGCAGGGGTTGCAGGTCTTGCCGGCGGTGCCGCCAGCTGCCGCCGCGACGACAGGTTCCGGCTTGGCCGGTTCGGTGGCCTTTGTGCTGGTCGTGGTCTTCGGTTTGGCCGGTTCGCAGTCAGCGGGCGGTGTCTCGGCTTTTTTTGCCGTTTTCGACTTGCTGGTCGTTTTCTTCTTGGTGGTCGGCTCCGGCGGGCATTCCGGTTTGGCCGGGGTGGGGGCCGCTGCTTGCTGGGCGGCCGGGGCGGGCGCTGCCGTCGTGTCTTCCGGCTTGGCTTCGTTGCTCTTGCAGCCTGCAAGCAAAGCGCCGGCAGCGAACAGGAGTGCGAGGGTGATCTTGTGCATCACGGTCGTCCTATGACGTTGTGGAGTGGATAAATGTAGCAGGTCAGGCGGCGTGATAGCCAGTGACGCGTTCGACTTCGTTTTTCGAGCCGAGGATGACCGGCACGCGCTGGTGCAGTTTTTCCGGCGGGATGTCGAGGATGCGCTGGCGACCGGTCGTTGCGGCGCCGCCAGCCTGCTCGATCAGCATGGCCATCGGGTTGGCTTCGTACATCAGGCGCAGCTTGCCACCCTGACCCTTGATCTTGCTGTCCATCGGGTACATGAAAATGCCGCCGCGGGTCATGATGCGATGCACATCGGCCACCATCGAGGCGACCCAGCGCATGTTGTAGTCCTTGCCGAGCGGACCTTCCTTGCCGGCCTGCATTTCGGCGACGTAGCGCTGGACCGGGGCTTCCCAGAAACGCTGGTTGGCCATGTTGATGGCAAATTCCTTGGTGTCGGCGGGGATCTGCACGTTTTCCTGGGTCAGGATGAACTGCCCCTGCTCGCGATCCAGTGTGAAGACGGCAACCCCGTCGCCGACGGTCAGGACGAGCAGCGTGGTCGGGCCATAGACTGCGTAGCCGGCTGCAACCTGGGCCGTGCCCGGCTGCAGGAAGGCCTGTTCGGCCGCTTCAGGGGTGCTCAGGTCGGCGCCTTCCGGGCATTTGAGCACCGAGAAGATGGTGCCGATCGAGACATTGACGTCGATGTTCGATGAGCCGTCGAGCGGATCGAAAGTGAGCAGGTATTCGCCCTTCGGGAAGCGATGCGGCACCAGGTGCGGCAGGTCCATTTCCTCGGAGGCCATGGCGGCGAGGTGGCCGCCCCATTCGTTGGCGTCGAGCAGGATGTCGTTGGACAGTACGTCGAGTTTTTTCTGGGCTTCGCCCTGAATGTTGTCGCTGCCGGCTTCGCCCAGTACGCCACCGAGACCGCCCTTGCCGATGGCGATGGAAATGGCCTGGCAGGCGCGGGAAACGACTTCGATCAGCAGCTTGAGGTCGCCGGTGATGACGCCCTTGTTGCGTTGTTCTTCGGTGAGATAACGAGCCAGCGTGCGCTGCTGTGCCATGAGGACTCCTGCGTCAATGACAAAAGCAGGATTTTACTCTGCTGTGTCGTGAGCGTGCAGGAAGGCGAAGGCGGCGGCGCCGGTCAGCGGCTTGCTGAACAGGAAGCCTTGGACTTCGTCGCAGCCGTTGGCGCGCAGCAGTTCGTGCTGATCTTCGGTTTCGACCCCTTCGGCGATGACGTTCAGGCCGAGGGAGTGGGCCAGGGCAATGGTGCCGAAGGCGATGGCGCGGTCGTTGAGGTCGTGCTCGATGTCGGCAACGAAGGAACGGTCGATTTTCAGGTGGTCGATCGGGAACAGCTTCAGATAGGCCAGTGACGAATAGCCGGTGCCGAAGTCGTCGATGGCCAGCGTGACGCCCATGTGGCCGAGGCGTTCGAGGATGTGGATGGCTTCCTGCGGGTTCTCCATCACCGAGCTTTCGGTGATTTCCAGTTCCAGCAGCTCGGCCGGCAGGCCGGAGGTGGTCAGGGCGTTGGCCACGGTTTCGCAAAAGTCGCGGCGGCGCAACTGGCGGGCCGAGACGTTGACGGCAATACGGATGGGTTTCAGGCCGGCGTTGATCCAGCGCGCCATTTCGTGACAGGCGGTAGACAGGACCCAGTCGCCGATTTCGACAATCAGCCCGGTTTCCTCGGCGACTGGAATGAAACGGGCCGGCGAGATCATCCCGTCGGTTGGGTGATGCCAGCGAATCAGGGCTTCGACCCCGGTCGGGGTGGTGTTCTGGGCACAGAACTGGGGCTGGAAGACCAGGCTCAATTCGTTGCGGGCGATGGCATGGCGCAGCTTGCGCTCGATGTTCAGGCGCTCGGCCGCCGTGCGGTTCATGTCCGCGGCAAAGAATTGGTAGTTGTTCCGGCCGGCCGCCTTGGCGTGGTACATCGCCGTGTCGGCATTCTTGACGACAATGTCACCGTCCGGACCATCGTCCGGAAAGATGCTGATGCCGATCGACGGGCTGGTGTGCAGTTCGTGGCCCTCGGCCTCGATGGAGGTGGACAGCGCCGAGATGATCTTGCTGGCGATGATGGCTGCGTCGGCCGGAGAGTTGATGCCGGGCAGGATGATGACGAACTCGTCACCGCCCAGGCGGGCGACAAAATCGGTTTCCCGGACCAGGTTCGACAGGCGGCAGGCGACTTCGCGCAGCAGCTCGTCGCCGACCTGATGGCCTAGCGTGTCGTTGATGATCTTGAAACGATCGAGGTCGATGAACATGATCGCCACCATCCAGCCATGCCGGCGTGCTTCGGGCAGCAGTTGGGCGAGGCGCATCAACAGCGCCAGGCGATTCGGCAGCCCGGTCAGCGCATCGTGCTGGGCGATATGCCGCATGCGGTCCTCGGCCTGCTTGCGCTCGGTGATGTCGGCCAGAATCCAGACGTAATGGGCCGGCATGCCGCTTTGCGGGTCGTCGACCCGGTTGATGCGCGCCCCGGCCGGGAAGTTGTCGCCGTTTTTCTGGGTAACTTCGAGTTCGCCGCTCCAGGAACCGCGCAGGGAAATCTGCTCCTGAAACGCTTGCTGCGACAAGCCTTCGTCCAGACTGATCAGCCCGAAAACGGTTTGGCCGTTCAGCTCAAAGGGCTCGTAGCCGGTCATCTGGGTTGTAGCTGGATTGATCGACAGGATGCGGTGTTCTTCATCAGTGAAGATGATGCCGGCCGGGGTGTGGCTATAGACCTTTTGCGCCAGTTGTTCGCGTTCGGCGCTGGTGCGCCGTTCGGTGATGTCGGTATAAACGGTGACAAACCCCCCTTCGGCCAGCGGTACACCGCGGACTTCGAGCGTTTTTCCGTTCGGTCGGGTGCGTTCGAACGAGTGCGTGCTCGGATTTCGAGCTCGTTCCATCATGGTGGCCACGATTTTTTCCGGGTCACCGGGGCCGTATTCCCCGCGCATTGCGTTGAAGCGGAACATGGCTTCTATGGATACACCAGGCTTGGTGAGCTCGGCCGGCAGGTCCAGCAGGTACGGGAACTGGGTATTGAAGAGTACGAGATTCCCGTTGCAATCAAACAGGCTGACGGCGCTGGGTATGCTCTCAATAACCGTCTGCAACTGGTTGTGCTGCGTCCTGAGGGCTGTTTCAGCCGCTTTGCGCTCGGTGATGTCGGTGTAGGTAGTAATGAAGCCAACCAGCTGTTGGTTGACAAACAGTGGCTCGCCCTGCACCAGGTGGGTGTGTCCGTTCGGTCGGGTTCGCTCGAAGCAGTGCGCCTCGAATTTGTTGGCCAGCGCCGTGATGCGCTCGACGTGCGTCTCGATGTCACCCGGGCCATATTCTCCCCGGGTTGCGGGAATCCGGATCAGCTCGGAAAAGTGAACGCCTTCGTACACGGCCTCGGCCGGCAGGTTCAATACGTTGATGAAACCCTGATTCCAGACGCGCAGGCGGAGTTGTTCGTCAAAGACGCTGATGCCCTGTGGCATGTTCGAGACCACCGCCTGCAAATAGGCTAGCTGGCGACCGATGTCGCCCGAGGGCAGCGAGGATGCGTCTGATGGTGTCAATGGGTTGGTGAATCGATCTTGCGATATTTAATGATAGCTCAGCGTCCGGGGAGAGGCTATCGAATGGATTGTATTTTTCAGTTCTGGTGAATATTTGCTACAAATTCCATTTTATCGAACAGCCGATTGAAGCCGTCTGCTGACGTGGCCCTTGTCCGCTGCAGGCAATGTCGCGCATGGCCTCGAACAGTTCCCGCCGGGCCTCGGGCGGCGCCGGGTTGCGACCGGAGGCATCGAGCCGGCCGCGATACTGCAGTTCGAGCTGGCCGTTGTAGCCGAAGAAGTCCGGGGTGCACACGGCGCCATAGGCGCGGGCGACGGACTGGGTTTCGTCGTAGAGGTAGGGGAATGGGAAGTCGAGTTCCTCGGCCCAGCGGCGCATCGATTCCGGTGAGTCTTCCGGATAGGCGGCGACGTCGTTGCTCATGATCGCAACACAGCCGATGCCATGGCTGGCCAGTTCGCGGCAGTCGCGGATCAGGCGGTCGATGATCGCCTTGACATAGGGGCAGTGGTTGCAGATGAACATGACCAGCAGGCCGTTGGGGCCTCGGCAACTGGCCAGTGTGTGGTGTCGGCCATCGGTGCCGGGCAGGTCGAAATCGATGGCGGATTGACCGAAATCGCACACGGGAGGGTTCAGGGCGACCATGTTTCTCCACTCCAAAAGGCATTTCGCCCATAATAGCACCGATGAATTCACCCCGTTTTTACTGCCGAGAAGCCCTCTCTCCGGGGGCGCATGTTGAACTTCCCGAACCGGTGGCGCGCCATGCGGTGCGCGTATTGCGCCTGCCCCCAGGGGCGCCGATGGTGCTCTTCGACGGACGCGGTGGCGAGTATCCGGCCCATATCGAACGTATCGAGCGCGACCGGGTGTTTGCCGTGCTTGGTTCCTGGTGCGAAATCGAGCGTGAATCGCCGTTGTCGATCACGTTGGTGCAGGCCTTGCAGGCCGGCGACAAGATGGATTTCACCATCCAGAAGGCGGTCGAACTGGGGGTGCGCGACATTGTGCCGGTCGAAAGCCGGCGCAGCGTGATCCGCCTGGCCGGCGAGCGTGCCGGCAAGCGGGTGGCCCATTGGCAGGGCGTGGCCGCTTCGGCCTGCGAGCAGTGCGGGCGCAATCAGCTGCCGTTGGTGGCGCCGCTGGAAAAACTGGAAAACTGGCTGGCCCGGCCGGCCAATGGCGTATTGCGACTGATGCTGGCGCCGGATGCCGAGGCGTCGTTGGCCTCGATTCAGCCGGTCGGTGAGGTTCAACTGTTGATCGGGGCCGAAGGGGGGCTCGATCCGCAGGAGGTGTTGGCAGCGAAGCAGGCAGGTTTTCAGGCGGTCCGCATGGGGCCGCGTGTTTTGCGCACGGAAACGGCGGGCCTGGCTGCTTTGGCGGCAATGCAGGCCTTATGGGGCGATTTCAGGGAGGGGTAGGCGATGTTTGAATCTGCAGAACTGGGCCACAAGGTCGACAAGAAAACTTTCAAGACAGAAGTGCCGAAATTGCGTGCCGAGTTGCTCGACGTGCAGTACGACATGCTGCAAAAGAAGGAATTTCCGGTCGTCATCCTGATCAGCGGCGTCGATGGCAGCGGCAAGGGCGAAACGATCAACCTGCTTTACTCGTGGATGGACCCGCGCCACATTTCGACCCTGGCCTTTTCGGCGCCGAGCGACGAAGAGGTCTCCCGGCCCTACATGTGGCGCTACTGGCGCGCCCTGCCGCCCAAGGGCAAGGTCGGCATCTTTGCCGGTTCCTGGTATTCGCAGCCGATCACTGACCGGATCAATGGCGACATGCGCCGTTCCGATCTCGATGAGCGCCTCGACGACATCAACCGCTTCGAGACCATGCTGGTCAACGAAGGGGCGCTGGTCCTCAAGTTCTGGTTCCACCTGTCGAAGGATGGCCAGAAGACCCGCCTGAAAGCGCTGGAGAAAGACCCGCGCACGGCCTGGCGGGTGACCAAGGAAAGCTACGATCGCCTGAAAACCTATGGCCGCCTGCAGCAGGTGGCCGGCCATGTGCTGCGCGTGACCAATACGGCCCACGCGCCGTGGATCATCGTCGAGGGTACCGACGACGAATACCGCTCGCTGACCGTTGGCCGCATCGTGCTCGATGCGATGAAGCGCCGCCTCAATCAGGAAGGCCTGCAGCGCGTGCCGGTGGCGCCGCCGATTGTGCATCCGATCGACGAGAAGAACGTGCTCAGCGAACTCGATCTGACCCAGAAGCTGGACAAGAAGGATTACGAGACGCAACTGGCCAAGTATCAGGCCAGGCTTTCCGAGCTGGTGCGCGATCCGCGCTTCGTCGGCAAGCGTTCGCTGGTGCTGGTCTTCGAGGGCGCCGACGCGGCCGGCAAGGGCGGCAGCATCCGGCGGGTCGGGGCATCGATGGATGCCCGGCAGTACCAGATCATCCCGATTGCCGCGCCGACCGAAGAAGAGCGCGCCCAGCCCTACCTGTGGCGTTTCTGGCGGCACCTGCCGCGCACCGGGCGGGCGGCGATTTTTGACCGCTCGTGGTACGGCCGCGTGCTGGTCGAACGGGTCGAAGGCTTCTGCGCCGAGGCCGACTGGTTGCGCGCCTATGCTGAGATCAACGATTTCGAGCACCAGTTGTCCGATTCCGGCGCCATCGTCGTCAAGTTCTGGCTGCAGATCAGTGCCGACGAGCAGTTGCGGCGCTTCAAGGAGCGGCAGGACACCGAGTTCAAACGTTTCAAGATTACCGACGAAGACTGGCGCAACCGCGAAAAGTGGGACGATTACGTCACGGCGGTCTGCGACATGGTGGACCGTACCTCGACCGGGCTGGCGCCATGGACGCTGGTCGAAGCCAACGACAAGAACTTCGCCCGGGTTAAAGTGCTGAAAACCCTGTGCGAGCGCATCGAAACGGCGCTGAAAGACGACGACGGAAAATATACGGAAAAATGAGCGATACCCCTTACGACGAGCATTTCGTCTCCTGGTTTCGGGCCGTCACGCCCTACATCAACGCCTTTCGCGGCCGGACCTTCGTCATTGCCTTCGGCGGCAAGGCGGTGGCCAGCGAGTTTGCCAAGACGCTGGCTTATGACGTGAATCTGCTGGTCAGCCTGGGTATTCGCCTGGTGCTGGTCCATGGCGCCCGACCGCAGATCGAAGAGGAGCTGGCCGAGAAAAACCTCGAGTCGAAGTATCACCGCGGTTATCGGGTGACCGATGCGGCGGCGCTCGATTGCGTGCTCGATGCCGTGGGCAGCGTCTATCTTGAAATCGAGGCGATGCTGTCGCAGGGTTTGCCCAATACGCCGATGGCCAACAGCCGCATCCGGGTAATCGGCGGCAACTTCATCACCGGCCAGCCGATTGGCGTGCTTGACGGCATCGACATGCATTACGCCGGCAAGGTACGCAAGGTGGACGCCGAAGGCATCAATGCCCAGCTTGGTTTGGGCAATATCGTGCTGCTCAACTGCGAAGGCCCCTCGCCGACCGGCGAAATCTTCAACCTGCAGATGGAAGAAGCGGCCGAGGCCGTGGCGGCGGCGATCAAGGCCGACAAGCTGGTCTATCTGACCGACAGCACGGGGGTGACCGACAAGGAGGGCGAATTGCTCGATGCGATGACGGCCGACGAAGCATCGCAGTTGCTGCAGGATGCCGACTGGCTGACCACCGACATCAAGCGCTATCTGCCTTGTGCCGTGCGGGCCAGCCGGGGCGGTGTCGGCCGGGTGCACCTGATCGGTTTCGAGCAGGATGGGGCCTTGCTGCGCGAATTGTTTACCCACGATGGCGTCGGCACGGTGGTCACCCGCGAATCGCTGGAAAATATTCGCGAAGCCAAGCCGGACGATATTGCCGCGCTGATCGCGCTGATCGAACCGATGGAGCAGGAAGGCATTCTGGTCCATCGGCCGCGCGAACTGCTCGAACGCGAAATCGACCGCTTCTCGATCATGCTGCACGACGGCATCATCGTCGGTTGCGCGGCGCTCTATCAGCATTCGGAAGAAGAAGCCGAGCTGGCCTGTCTGGCCGTCAGCCACGAGCATCGCGAATGGGGTTACGGCGAGCAGTTGATGCAGCGCATCGAGAAGCGGGCCCGCAAGTCCGGCATCAAGCGCCTGTTCGTGCTGACCACCCGCACCGAACACTGGTTCGTCGAGCGTGGCTTCAAGTTGGGCACGGTCGACGACCTGCCGGCCGCCAAGCGCGACATGTACAACTATCAACGGCGCTCCAAGGTGCTGTTCAAGCCCTTATAATTTCGCCAAACCTATTTTTACGGAGTTTCAAATGGCACGTACCGTCAATTGCATCAAACTTGGCCGCGAAGCTGAAGGCCTCGATTTCCCGCCCTACCCGGGCCCGCTCGGTCAGCGCATCTTCGAAAATGTTTCGAAGGAAGCCTGGCAACAGTGGATCAAGATGCAGACCATGCTGATCAACGAGAATCGTCTGAATCTGGTCGACGCCAAGCACCGCAAGTACCTGGCTGAACAGGTCGAGAAGCATTTCTTCGGCGAAGGCGCCGATCAGATCCAGGGCTACGTGCCGCCGGCTGCCTGATTCCCGCCGGATCAGCAAAAACCTCGCTGCGGCGAGGTTTTGTTTTTTCAGGCCCGGTTATGCCTTCGGCCAGAGAATCATCTGGGTGCATCGAAACAGGGCAATCTTTTTCCCGCTGGCCTCGTCCGTCACCACGGCATCCCAGACTTGCGTATTGCGGCCCAGGTGCTGGGCGGTTGCATGGCAGGCGATACTGCCTTCCCTCACCGTGCCCAGGTGGTTGCTCTTCAATTCAATGGTGGTGAACGACTGGGCGCCTTCGGGCAGGTGTGCGATGGTGGCATAGCCGCAGGTCGTATCGGCCAGCGCGACGATGCTGGCGGCGTGCAGGAAATCGTTCGGGGCGAAGTGCAGTTTCTTCACCAGCATCCGGCTCTGCAGGGCGCCTTCGCTCAAGGCCAGCATTTCCAGGCCGAGAAAACCCGGCAGATATTCGTGGCCCATCTCGTTAAGCTGCTCGATCGAAAGATCCTTCCTTAATCGGCTCATTGACTGCTCCTTGGTTCGGGTTGCTTCAATTCAGGCGGGCGTGGCCACTGGCCGGGCCATGGGGGCTTCACGAATCGGCAGATTCACCAGGGCGGCGAGGCCGGCCAGAACCATGTCGGCGTACCACATCCAGGTAAAGTCGCCGAATTGGCTAATCGCAATGCCGCCCAGCCAGGCACCGAGAAACCCGCCAATCTGGTGGGAGAGCAGGGTCAGCCCAAACAAGGTCGCCAGATAGCGTGTGCCAAACAGTTTTCCGACGATGGCCGCCGTTGGGGGCACGGTAGCCAGCCAGGTAAAGCCCAGCCCGGCGGCAAACAGGTAGTAATTCAATTCCGTGCGCGGTACCAGCAGGTACCAGGCGATCAGGAGTGCCCGCGAGCCGTACATGACGGCCAGCACGTATTTGCTGCGATAGCGCGCAACGCACGTGCCGGCAAACAGGCTGCCGAAGACGTTGGCCAGGCCGATGATGGCCAGGGACCAGCTGGCGACGCTCGGTGGCAGTCCGCATAAATTGACTTCGCCCGGCAGGTGCGTCACCAGGAACGCAATATGGAAGCCGCAGGTAAAGAAGCCGGCGTGCAGCAGCCAATAGCTCGGGTTCTTCAGCGCCGCCCGCACGGCCTCGCCCAGCCGCTGCTCGTTTTCGGCCCGGGGTGGCGTTGCCGATGCCGGCCCCGTCAGCTTGCCAACGAGCGGGAGCGTGGCCAGTGCAGCAATGGCCATCGCCCACATGGCGCCCATCCAGCCGATGGACTGAATCAGTTTCTGCAGCAGCGGCGCAAAGATGAACTGGCCGAAAGAGCCGCCCGCATTGATCACCCCCGAGGCCGAACCCCGTGATTCGAAGGGCAGTCGCTGGGCAGCCGCGCCTATCAGCACGGAAAAACTGCCGGCGCCTGAACCGATGGAGGCCAGCAGGCCAAGGCTTACGGCCAGGCCGAAGCCGCTGTGAATGAACGGTGTCATGGCGCAGCCGATGGCCAATGCAATCAAGCCGGCGACCAACACCGTGCGCGGACCGTAGCGGTCGGCGACGGCCCCAGCGATCGGCTGGATGGCTCCCCAGGTGAACTGGCCGATAGCCAGCGCCAGACTGATGGTCGCCACGCCCATCCCGGTTGTGCTGTTCAGTGGGCTGACAAAAAGCCCGAACGACTGGCGGATTCCCATGGTGACCATGAGAATGCCCGCCGCGGCGAGGGTGACGACGAGTACATCGGGGCGGCGAAGGGAATGAAACATGATGCTGGCGGGCGGTGAAAGTGGTCAGCAAATAATCTCGCTCCGGGCAGCCCTCGGCAAATCATTTAATATGGAGCCTACTATAGATTTTCTATCTTATGACTCGACTCCCACCGCTGAAAGCCCTTGTCGCCTTTGATGCTGCGATGCGAACCAAGAGTTTTTCTCTTGCTGCACAAGAACTGTGCGTGACGCCCGGTGCCGTCGGGCAGCAGATTCAGAAACTTGAAGACTGGCTGGGCACCCCATTGTTTATCCGTCAGGTCCGGCAAGTGCTGGCCACCGAGGATGCCCGGGCATACTGGCAAAGGATTCAACCGGCGCTCGCCCAGATTGCCGATGCCAGCCATAAATTCCGCGATAGCCGAAGCATGGCGGTAACCCTGTCGATGCCGCCCAGCTACGCCGCCAAGTGGTTCACGCGGCGAATGGCCCGGTTGTTGACGCAGCATCCGGAGATCGAGTTGCACCTGAACGCTTCGACGGCCTTGGTCGATTTCGAGCGTGAATCCGTCGACTTGTCGATCCGCTATTTCAATGGCCAAGCCCCCAACCTGGAGGCCAGCCTGCTCTTCAAGGACGAGGCTCGCGTCTATTGCAGCCCGGCCTATGCGACAGCGCTCGGTCTGGGTACGCCCGAGGATCTGGGCCGAGCCACCTTGCTGCTGACCACCATCCAGCCGCTGTGGCCGCAATGGCTGAGCCAGTTCAGTGCGCTGGATGAGCGCAATATCGCCGCCATTCCTCGCATCCACTTCGATCAGGCCATGATGGCCATAGAGGCGGCGAAACTGGGGCAGGGTGTGGTCATGGCCAGCCCGCTGCTGACCCAGGGGGAAATGGCCGATGGGACGCTGATCGAGCCTTTTGGTCATTTCCTGCCGCTGACCAATGCCTATTACGTTGTCCATCACAGCAAGTTGCCGCTCCGCCCCGCTGCGGCGCTGGTCAAGCAGTGGCTGATCGATGAGGCTGGCAAATAAAGCAAGGGACAAAGCATCCTCTTGTGCATTGAATGGAAATCATTGGTTTGGCCAGGATCCCGTGGGGCTTTCAGCCGCTGAACCGTCGCATCTCGATGCGTATGCCTGCCCCCCCTTGCATGCTGCACGCAAGCGGTCGCCCGGTGTTGATACTGGCAGTGGTGATCTGATGAACATCGGTAAAGAGGCTGAAACAATCAGTAGATAGACTGATTATATTTTTGGTAATTTCGGTATATTTACTTATGAAAATGCTTGATTCGCTATCGATTCGTGCTCGCCATCTTGCTGATGGTTGGCATCAGTACGGGTTTCGGGGTGTTGTTGTTGCTGACGGCCCTGATCTCTTTTAACGCGTTTCGCGGCGATATTCGGCAGGTATCAACCGAAGTGGCTGATGCTTCGCAGGCCCTGACGCTGGTAAGTGGCGTCCAGAGTTCGCTGCAGGCACAGCAGCGGGGATTGAACAACATGTTGCTGCGCAATTTCATGGCAGCAGAGTTTGACAAGGGGCGGGCCGAGTTTTTGGCTGGCCGGAGCGCTTTTTGGCGGCAGCTTGAAGAACTGGAGAGCATCCAGAAGGCCGGCAAGCTCAAAGCGGGGGAGAAAGTTGTGGAGCTCCGGAAGCTGGCCAGCGAATTGAATCAGCTCTATGACCAGGTGCTGGCTGAAAACGAACCCGGCATGCCCAAATACACGTTGATGGTCGATGCTGCGCTACGGGATGCCGATACGCCGCTGGTCAACATGCTGGCTGAAACATTCGCGGCAATCAGTCAGGCGACCACACAGACGGCGGGCAATGCGTCGGAAATTGCCGATCGCCGTTATCAGGAAAACGTCCTGCTGGTGCTGGTCGTCGGTATTGCCGGGGCCGTAATTTCCGTGGCGCTGGCAGCTTACGTGACTCAGCACATCCTGCGGCGGCTCGGCGGCGAACTGGAACCCTTGGTCATGGCAACCGGCCGGGTGGCCGAGGGCGATTTGACACAAAGCCTGCCCACCGGAAAAGCGGCGGCCAATTCGCTGCTTGTTTCCATTGAAAGAATGCAAAGCCGGCTACGGAGGCTGATCGGAGAGGTCAAGCTCGGTGCCGAACAAACGTCTGGGAATGCCCTGGCGCTCCGCCAGTCTGCTCATGAAGTCGCCAACGCAACCAGCATGCAGAGCGAGGCGGCCGCGATGATTACGGCGGCGATCGAAGAGCTGACCACGGCAATTTCAGTGATGGCCGAAAGTGCAGGCAGCGCGGCTGATGCGGCGAAAGTGACTCGCGATACCGCCAGCCAGAGCGGCAAGGTCATCCATCAGGCGATCAGCGAAATTGGTGCCATTTCCGATCAGGCCAATATCTCTTCGAGCTTGATGCTGGATCTCAAGCAGCACACCCAGGAAATCTCCCAGTTTGCCAAGGAGATCAAGGAGATTTCCGAGCAAACCAACTTGCTCTCCCTGAATGCCGCCATTGAGGCTGCCCGGGCCGGAGAAGCCGGGCGCGGTTTTGCTGTGGTCGCCGACGAGGTGCGAAAACTGGCTAACCACACGTCGGAAACAACCCACAAAATCGAAAGCCTGGTGACCAAACTTGGCGATGCGGCCGCTCAAACAACGCAGGCGGTTGCGGCGACCGCCGAGCGGGCGCAGCGCGGAACGCGGCTGGCCTCCGATACCGAGCGGGCCATCGTGCAGATCGAGCAATTCTGCGAGCGTTCCGCCGTCGCGGCCAGCGAGATTGTCGATGTCCTTGGCGAGCAGCGTATCGCCGCAGAACAGATCGCCCAGAATACCGAACGCATGGCCCAGATGATCGATCGAGGTGCCAAGGCAGCTTCCGAATCTTCGGTCTCGGCCAATGAAGTCGCCTCGCTGGCTGATCGCCTCCGCGAGTCCACGTTGCAGTTCAGCGTTTAGCCGCAGGGGGGTGGTCATCCCTCTGTAACATCGGCCGGCTAGTGTGCCGGCCAAAGGTTCTTGACGGCGGGATTAAATTGCAACGACTGATGCGCAGGGCTGGCGGGGCATTGTTGGCGGTTTTGGCGGTGCTGCTGCTTGCAGCCTGTTCGCCGCGCCAGATGATTGTCGGCAGCCTGGCCGATGAACTGGCCGCCCAAGGCCAAGGCAGCGAGAGCGATCTCGAATTGCTGCGCGATGCCGCGCCCTTTCACCTGAAATTGTCCGAATCCATCCTGCGCCAGGACCCGGGGCACCTTGCCCTGGCCGAGTCGGTGGCGGCAGGTTTTACCCAATATTCCTACGCCTTCGTTGCCTTCGAGGCCGAGCAGGTCGAGGCCAGGGACGCCAAGGCCGCCGAGCGCCTGCGCCAGCGTGCCGCCAAACTTTACGAACGGGCACATCGCCATGCCATGCGCGGGCTGGAAAAGGCCGCGCCGGGCTTCGCCAAGGCGCTGTCCAGTGGCCATGAAAAGGACTGGCCGGCAATCCGCCCGGAGCAGGTTGGCTTGGCCTACTGGGCCGCCGCTTCCTGGGGCGGCTGGATTTCTCTGTCGAAAGATGATCCCGAGGTCGTTGCCGATCTGCCGCTCGCCGTGCGTCTGGCGCAACGTGCCTGGGCGGTCGATCCGAACTGGGGGCAAGGGACGCTGACCGGCCTGCTCGGCACTTTCGAGGCGGCGCGACCGGGCGGCAGCCAGAAGCAGGCGCTGGTCTATTTTGATCGGGCGATCGAACAGTCAGGCGGCAAGAGCGCCGGGGCGCTGCTCGCCAAGGCCGAGGGCCACGCCCAGCCAGCCGGCGACCGCGAACAATTTGAGAGTCTGCTCAGACAGGCGCAGGCCATCAAGGATGAAGCCGGCAGCCCGCAGGCCCTGCAAAACGAAGTAATGCGCCGGCGGGCGCACTGGCTGCTGGAAAAGAGCGACGACCTGTTCTGAGTCGTCCATAAAAACACGGGAGAAAACGATGAATAGACTGGGCAAACTGGCCGCACTGCTCCTTGGCAGCGTGCTGGCAATGAACGTGCTGGCAGCAGACAAGCAACTGCGCATCGGCACGCTGGCGCCGAAAAACTCGCTCTACCATCGTCAGTTGATGGAGCTGGGCGAAGCCTGGCGCAGCGCGCAGGGTGGCAGCGCCAAGTATCTCGTTTATCCGGATGGCAGCCAGGGCGGGGAAACCGACATGGTTCGCCGCATGCGCATCGGGCAGTTGCAGGGTGGCCTCCTTTCGGTGGTTGGCCTGCGCGAAATCGAACCGTCGATTGCCGCGCTGCAGAACATGCCCTTGATGTTCAAGAACTGGGAAGAGGTCGATTACGTCCGCGAAAAGATGCGGCCGGGCATGGAAAAGAAGTTCCTCGACAAGGGCTTCGTTGTGCTCGCCTGGGGCGATGCCGGCTGGGTGCGCTTCTTCTCCAAGGAGCCGGCTGTTCGTCCGGATGACTTCAAGAAAATGAAATTCTTCGCCTGGGGCAGCGAGGTCGAGCAACAGGAAATCATGAAGAGCCTCGGCTACACGCCGGTGCCGCTGGAAACCGGCGACATCCTGCCGGCCATCCAGACCGGCATGATCAACGCCGTGCCGTCGACGCCGTATTTCGCGCTGGCGACGCAGATCTACACCACCGCCAGCAACATGCTCGACCTCAACTGGGCGCCCATCGTCGGCGCTTTGGTCATCACCAAGAAGGCCTGGGATGAACTGACGCCGGAAGGCCAGGTTGCCGTGCGTGAAGCCGGTGCCAAGGCCGGTGTGCAACTGCGCGCCAAGGCCCGCCAGGAAGTCGATGAGGCGGTAGACGCGATGAAGAAGCGCGGCCTGACGGTGAACAAGCCGAACGCCGAGCAGGCGAAGGAATGGAACGACCTGGCCGACAAGCTCTACCCGCGCATCCGCGGCAAGATGGTGCCGGCCGACACTTTTGACGAGGTGGTTGGCCATCTGAAGGCCTACCGCGCCGGCAAGAAATAAGCGATGGCTGCGCTGCGCCGGCTGGGCGCCATGCTTGGTCAGTTCGACGCGCTGATTGCCGGCGGCGCGCTGGCCCTGATGCTGCTGATACCGCTGCTCGAAATCGGGCTGCGGCCGCTGTTCGGGCGCGGTATCGAGAATGCCCCGGTACTGGTCCAGCATCTCGGGCTGGTGCTGGCCATGTTTGGCGCACTGGTGGCAGAGCGCGGCCAGCATCTCAGTTCGCTCGGCGCCGGTTTTGCCGCTGCCGGCAATCCGCTGGTCCGCGCCGCGGCCCAGGTCTTCGCCCGCGCCAGCGCCGCCGTGCTGTGCGGCATGCTGGCCCAGACCAGCTGGACTTTCGTGGCCAGCGAGATGGAAGTGCCGCGCGATATTGCCTACGGTATCGCCGGCTGGATGGTCGAGATCGCCATGCCCATCGGTTTTGCCGTGCTTGGTTTCAAGCTCGCCGGGCGCATCACGGGCCATCTGGCTGGCCGCATTGTTCTCGGCCTGCTGTTGCCGGTGGCCGGCTTCCTGTTTGCCAGCCATTTCGATGGCAGCACGCTGCCGTTCTGGCCTTTTGCCATCTGGTTGATCGCCGTGCTGCTATGCGGGGCGCCGATCTTCGCCGTACTCGGTGGGCTGGCGCTGGCCCTGTTCTGGAGCGAAGGCCAGCCGCTGGCCTCGGTGCCGCTCAGCCATTATCAGATCACCGTCAATCCCTCGCTGCCCGCCCTGCCGCTCTTCACGCTGGCCGGGCTGCTCTTTGCCCGCACCGGTGCGGCAGCGCGACTGGGGGCCTTGTTCACCGCCCTGTTCGGCAACGGGGTCAGCGGCACCGCCATCGCCGCCGCCGTGCTCTGCTCCTTCTTCACCGCCTTCACCGGCGGTAGTGGCGTGACTATCCTGGCGCTCGGCGGCCTGCTGCTGCCGCTGCTGACCAAGGCCGGCTTTCCCGAACAGCGCGGCATCAGCCTGGTGACCAGCGCCAGCGCCTTGGGCGTGCTGCTGGCGCCCTCGGTGCCGCTGATCATGTACGCCATCATCGCCCGCGTGCCGATCAACACCATGTTCCTGGCCGGGGTGCTGCCGGCGGTGGTGATGGTGGTCTTTCTGCTGCTGGTCGGCGGCTATCTGCGCCGCGGCGCAACGGCCGCGACCGTCGCTGCCGAACCGCACAATTTCAGCGCCGTCCGCCCGGCCTTGTGGGCGGCCAAGTGGGAGCTGCTGGCACCCATGGTCGCCATCGGCTCGCTGGTCAGCGGCATCGCCACTCCAACCGAAAGCGCCGCGCTGACCGCAGCCTACGCCTTGCTGACGCAGGCGCTGGCCCACCGCGAACTGGACTGGGCGCACATTCGCCGGGCGCTGGCCGATTGCGCCGAAGTGATCGGCGGCATCATGGTCATCCTTGGCATGGCGCTCGGCCTGACCAACTACCTGGTCGATGCCGGCATTCCCGATGCCGCGATCGAATGGGTGCAATCGGTGCTGCCCAACAAGTTTGCCTTCCTGATCGCCCTCAACCTCTTCCTGTTGCTGGCCGGGGCGCTGATGGAAATCTATGCGGCCATCGTCGTGCTGGTGCCGCTACTGCTGCCGGTGGCGATCAGCTACGGCATCGATCCGGTGCATTTCGGGGTGATCTTCCTGGCCAATATCGAAATGGGCTTCCTCTGTCCGCCGGCCGGGATGAACATCTATTTCGCCTCGGCCATGTTCGGCAAGTCCATCCGCTACGTGGCCGTCTCGGTGCTACCGGCGGTACTCGCCATGTTGCTCGGGGCGCTGACGATTTCGGCCCTGCCTTGGCTGGCCACCTGGCTGCCGGGATTGTTCGGTTTGCAGGCAGCTTGAGAGATTCTGAAATATTCGTCATGCCCGCACAGGCGGGAATCCGGGTTCCTTGCCTTTTGAGGCATGCGGACTATCGGGCGGACAAGCGATCGTTACGAGCCGGATTGTTGTAAGGCGCAATTCAATTTTTATGAGAAATGTGTTGATGCTGTAGGTCGGGGTTCGGCCAGAAGCGGCCAATTGGCCTATCTACAATAAATGACCGCACTTCGATAGCGGTCATCGTCCCCAGCGATAGATTTCCATTTGACGTTTCATTTCGCCTTCTTCCTGTTCAATGGTGTCGGCTGTCGAGTCCGTTACGCATTTTTCCTGGGAAGCATCGGCCGGAGCACGCTTCGGTGCCTGATGCCTGACCTGTTCCTGCGGTGATTTGCCATCCCAGGCAAATGGATTCTTGAACGCCGGCGGGTCCGGCAGACAGTCCAGGGTATAGCTCGGTGGCCAGCCAGTCTCATAGGGCAGGAAAGAAATGGTCCGCTCGAACATCAAGGGTTGCCCAGTTGGAGTCGGGGGTAGTGGTGGCAATGACTTGATGGCCTGCCATGCCAATTTCGATGCATTTTCGGAAGTGGACCACAACTCCTTGACGTTCGCGAGCGTGCCATCCGGGGCAATCTCGATACGGAAACGCACCATCCCCTGGCCTGGCCCTTCGATCGCCGTGCCCATCATGCTGCGCACCAGCTGCCCCCAATTGTTGCGATAGCGCTTGCTGTTCTTGAGCGTGTAGGTCGAGGCCAATTGCCACTCCTCCGCACTTGGTGGCGGCGGCGCTTCCAATGAGGCTGGGATCTTGGCTGATGGTACGGCGAGCACCTCCGGCGCGGGTGCGGGGTTTGCCTCACGTGAAGGTGTCGCAGTGCGTGGCGGAGATGCTTTGGGTTTCGCACGCTTCGGCGGAGGTGGTGCAGGCAGCTCCTGAACCTCCTCCCGAGCTTGGGTCGCAATCCGGATTTCGATGGTTTCAGGGTTCTTCGCAATCTTCAATGCGTCGAGCTGCCATCCTGCGACCAGGACGGCATGCAGTGCCAACGACAATAGAAGCGGGAGGTTCAACTTCATAGGCGCCACTGTTTCAGGCTGCGCCGGGCATGGTTGATTCCGCGAAAGATTTCCAACAGCACATCGATGTTTACAAACAATCCAAGAATCGTTAGATTGTAATTATGAAACCGACCATTACCAAGTCCTACCTCTACGAGCACGTTGCTCGCATCGGCAAGGCGATTTCCAGCCCCAAGCGCCTGGAACTCATCGAGCTGCTCGCACAGGGCGAGAAGACCGTCGAGACACTGGCTGAGCAGGCACGAATCGATATGCGTTTGGCCAGTGCCCATTTACGCGCTCTCCGCGAAGCCCGCCTGGTCGAAACCCGCCGTGAAGGCAAGTTCATCCACTACCGACTGAGCGGCCCGGATGTCGCCCAGTTGTGGGTCAATGTCCGGGAAGTGGCCGAGGAACACCTCGTCGAACTGCGGGTAGCGCTCGACCAGATGGCTGCTTCAGCCGACGCCCTGTCGTCCGAGAGTCGAGAGACGTTGTTGGCCAAAGCGCGTAGTGGCGACATCGTGGTCATCGATGTTCGCCCGGAAGCGGAATACACCGCCGGCCACCTGCCATTTGCCCGTTCTCTACCCCTGGCGGAATTGGAGAAGCGATTGGCTGACCTACCGGCTGGCAAGGAAATCGTGGCCTACTGCCGCGGCCCATTCTGCTTGATGTCCGACGAGGCAGTGAAGCTGCTTCGCCAACGCGGCTACAGCGCCCACAAGATTGCCGATGGCGTCAGCGAATGGCGTGCTGGCGGCCTCCCCGTCGAAAACTGAAGTCATAACCACAACAGAGGAGACAACTCGTGAAGCACTTATCCATCTTCGTCCTGTGCGGCATCCTGGCTTTTTCGGCCATGGCAGCTGACGTATCGATGGCCGTTCCCGGCGCCCAGAACGCCAATGGCCAGAAGGTATTGACCTTCATCGCCAAGGACCCACCGGGCCAGCGCTGCAACGGCAACCTCCAGGTTGCCGCCGAGGTTGCCAACACATACCGCGTCCCCATCCAGTTGCTGCCTTCCAGCCTGGCCCCCGGACTACCGGCACCGGCCGTGTTCTACGGCACCCAGCTCATCGTGGCCGATGGCAAGGATTTCAACGGGGCCGCCAGCTACCAAATTGTTGCCGACGTACTCGACTTGGAAAGCGTACCAAAGCAGGCCAAATCCGGCCTGCTCTTCCAGGACGGCGTACGCAAGGATTTCGATGCTCTGAAGGCCACTATCAAGGCCGGGGGCAAATAGCTTTTCAACCACGCATAGGGAGCCCACTATGAACACCTTGTTCATTCTCAACGATGCACCTTACGGAACAGAACGTAGCTACAACGCCCTGCGCCTGGCTCGCCAACTCGGCAAGATGGAAGCTGAGACGGTACGCGTTTTCCTGATGGGAGATGCGGTCGCCTGTGCCAAGAGCGGTCAGAAGGTGCCCGAGGGCTACTACAACGCCGGGGACATGGTGCGCATGGTCGGTGGTGAGGTGGGTCTCTGCGGTACCTGCATGGACGCACGCGGTATGGGTATTGACCAGGTAGTCGAAGGGGCCCGGCGCAGCACCCTGAAGGAGCTGGCCGAGTGGACGGCTGCCGCTGACAAGGTGCTGGTGTTCTGAGCATGAAGGGACGTGAAAGCGGCATGCCGGACGAGGACTACTGGGCCTCATTCTTTCAGCCAGAAGGCATTCTCGACCGACTGCTGGTTAGCCATGGCGGCTGCTACAACCTGCTCGAATTCGGCTGTGGCTATGGTACGTTCAGCCTTCCTGCAGCAAAGCGGACGCGAGGCATGGTCACCGCACTGGACATCGAATCCGTGATGGTTGAGTTGGTGGCTGAACGAGCAAAAGCTAGCGGTTTGCTCAATGTGCAAGCTGAGCTACGCGACTTCGTTCAGCATGGCACAGGTGTGCCCGATAGCTCGCAAGGCCATGCCATGGTGTTCAACCTTCTGCACATCGAAGACCCGCTGTCCCTCTTGAATGAAGCCTATCGAACGCTCCGGCCTGGTGCAGCTCTCTCGGTAATTCACTGGCGCAGCGACATCGAGACGCCTCGCGGGCCACCGCTAGCCATTCGGCCTAAACCCGAACAATGTGCTGCCTGGCTCTCCAACGCTGGATTTGATTCCGTGGTTTATGTTGACCTGGGGCCAAGCGCGCCTTACCACTTTGGGTTGTTGGCACAGCGACCGATGGACTGAAGGTTGAAACACCAAAGGCACCGGCTTAAACCGATGCCCTTGAATAAGGCTTAGCGGTTGCGTCCCGGGCCCATGCCACCTCCCGGACCCATCCCACCCATGCCACTTCCTGGACCCATTCCACCCATGCCACCTCCCGGTCCCATGCTGCGACCTTTCCCTCCACCTTGGGCCGGCGGAGTATCCGGCAAGGTAACGCCTTGTTCCTTGGCCCGTAATTGCATCTGCTCATGATGTTGCAGCCGGACCTGCTCACGCTCTTCAGCGGTTTTTGCCGTCCGCATCTTGTTGCGATGCTCAATGCGTTCCTGGTTGGTCATCAATTGGCTGCCATAAATCGGGGTATCTGCAGCAAAGGAAGTTGTAGAAGCCAGCAAACCCAGCGCGATAGCGGACAGGGTAATTTTCACGGTGTTCTTGGTCATTTTTCTCTCCCAAAAGATTCATGCATCAACGCTATGAACTATCTCCGATGAAACTGGCGAGGTGCTTTTCCATCCCGTCACTTCAGTTATAGCCGCTCTTTCAGATAAATCTGGATTTGCAACAAACATTTGCAATTGGCGCGATGGTGAGTAGCTGTAGTCAGCTGTTAGCTGGGAAGCAGACGTAAGTAATGGATATGTCGAACGACAGAAACGGGCACAACTGACTCATAGCCAGTTCATCGCCTGAACGGGGTATTTAACGAGAATGCGCTGCACTGCGGATGCACTTGTTGTGCTGGGGATGTACGGATTCGAATACCCACGCAACCTTGAACCAATCAGCACCCCTGAATCCGCATTGGGGCCCTGGCCAGGTTTGGGCGATCAAGCGGTTCCGTCCACCGGAACATCCGGATCGCCGATTTTTCTGAATTCCCCTCGGCGCGGCAATGACCTGCTTTTTTAACGGTTCTCGACCGGTGCCGCGATTGGTGGCGGGGTGCGGGCGCCGAGCAGGGCGTTGTCGATGCGGCGGGTTTCTTCTTCCGGGATGATTTCCAGCACATTGACCACCTTGCGCACGCCGTCGGTAGTGCGGGCGATGGCAACGGCGACTTTGGCTTCGCGCTCATTGACCAGGCCCATCAGGAACAGGGTGCCGTGCTCGGTGATGGTCTTGATGTGATTGGCCGACAGCTGGTTCGATTCGAGCAGCCTTGCCTTGAATTTGGAGGAGACAAAGGCGTCGGTGCTGCGCGATGAGAATGCGGCCGGCGGGGCGACGACCAGTTCGTTATGGACCAGGCGAACGCCTTCGATCTTTTCGGCCATTGCAGCGATGGCTTGCCGGGCCTCATCGCTCGGCACTTCGCCGGTCAGCAGCAGGTTCCGGTTGAAGGCGGTGAAATTGACGTGGGCGCGTTCGCGATATTCGGCCGGCAGCCGGTTGCTGCCTTTCCATTCCGAGGTTTCATCGTCGGCCTGGGTGCCGGTCGAGCGGCGATCATGAACACTGATCATGGTTGCCGCGGTGCCGGTGACGAGCAGGGCCGGCACGCAGGCATGCAGCGTCGGCAGCAGCCCGAGAATCAGCAGGGCGACGCGAATGGTGTGAGGCGTTTGCATGGTCGGCCTTTTGCTCTGCCGGGGCGTGAATGTCTCAGGCGACCCGGTTCAGCCACCAGGCGATCAGCATGCCGCAGGGCAGGGCGATCATGGCGACGATGGCGCTGGTCTTCTTGATGCCACGGGCTTGTTCCTCGATGAACTGCTCCATGCCATCGAACAGTTCCGGGAAGGTGGCGATGTCATTGCGATCCTGTTTTTCCATATGAAACTCCGTGGGCTGTTCCTGTGAGGCTCAGACCCTACTATCGCCAGTCATTGTTGCAGGGGCGTTAAAGTATTTCGCATGCGATCATCCTGAGCCGGGCAGCCGAAATGGCATGGCCCGTTTTCAGAAACGGCGGAGCAACAAATGGCGGCCATCGAGGCTGCTGTTGCGCACTTCGACGAAACCGAAATCGCGAAAGCGCCGGGTCTTGCTGGCCGAGACCAGAATCCGCCCGGATTTGAAGTTCTTTTCCAGCCATTCGATCCGCGCCTTGATCAGGGCGCGGCCGATGCCCTTGCCCCGCCGTTCATGGGCCACGGCCGAGAGGTAGAGGATGTGCGTTTTCGAGGCCCAGTCGGCCGCCTTGACGCCACCGACGGCGATCACCTCGCCGGCGTCCATGGCGACGAAGAACTGGCGGTAGAAGACCGGGTCATTGGTCAGCAGTTCCTGGGCAACCCGCTTGGCGCTGTAGCGCTCGGGGTCGCCGAAGGCATTGACGATCAGCGTAATACTCGCGTCGACCAGTAGCGCGCTGCTGGCATCCAGCGTGTCGATGCGAAGCTTCGACATGGCAATTCAGGTGGCCAAGGCGAGTGCCCGGCGCAGCTGATTGGCGTTCTCGGCCGCGCGCTGGGCTTCCTGGCGGTTGATTTCAGTTTGTTGCCGACCGAAAGAGTCGCGTTCTTTCCGGCTGCGGAATGCCGCTTCGATGCTGCGCACGCAGCGCCAGCGATAGCCCTGGCGGGTCGGGAACAGGCGCATCAGGTCTTTCTGGTGATGCACCCGGCAGCAGTAGCAGAACAGTGTTTCCGTCATCACAACCTCGCAGAATAATTCGGCTCTGCGGGCAGGATGCGGGCCTTGTGTTACCGCAGCGTGACGGCCTGCTCAGTTCCTCGGTGCGAGCTGGACGAGGAGGCTGGCTTCGTAGCCGTGCCAGAGCAGCGGAATGGCGTAGGGGCGATGGCCGGAGACTGTTTCGATGCTTGCCGTGGCCGTCTCGGCCAGGCGTGGCGGTGAAATTTCCAACCCTTCGCCAAAGTGCCGTCGGGCGCGGCCGGACAGTGTATTGGCGATTTCGCCGACGATGTCGCCATGCTTGTCGTCGGTGAAAACCGATTCGCCCATCTTGAGCAGGACGTGGGAGAGCAGGGCTCGCGGCGCCGAAAAGCAGATCTGGCCGACATAGTTGCCGCTGACGTCGATCTGGCCGTTGAAATCGTTCCAGCGCACCGGGGTGTCGGGGCCGAGCAGGTAGGCCGAACGGACCTGGGCGGCCTCGCCGGTATAAACGTTGAAAAAGTGGCTAATGGCTTCGGAGAAGACTTCGATGTCTTCGCTGCGGAGATTGTGGCGCATGTTCAGTCGATCAGTTCGAGCAGGGAATCAAGCAGTTCGTCATCGGAAAACGGCTTGTGCAGAAAGCCGTGGGCGCCTTTCTTGATGGCGCGCAGGGCAGTGGCTTTGTCCGAGAGGGCGGAGACGACGAGGATGCGGGTGTCGGGCAGGAGTTCGGCGATCTGCTCGATGCAGGCCTCGCCATCCAGTTGCGGCATGGTCAGGTCCATGGTGATCAGGCTGGGCCGCGTTTCGCGGGCCAGTTCGATCGCCATGATGCCATTGGCGGCGAGCCCGGCAATGTTGATGTGGGGCAGGCGCGGGCTGGCGATCAGTCGGCTGATGCGATTGCGGATAGTCATCGAGTCATCGACGATCAGCATGCTGTGCATGTGTTTCGGATTGATCATGCGGCTTTGACCTGCAGAATGAAGCGGGTATGGGAATTCGGGCGCGAACTGATGCGCAGGCGGCCACCCAGCTCGCGCAGCGCTTCCTTGACGACGAACAGGCCGTCGCCGCGCCCGGCATGTTGGTGGGCGACGTCCAGCGAACTGAAGCCGGGTTCGAACAGCGTGGCGATGATCTGGTCGTCAGGCATGGCGGCGATCTGTTCGGCCGGGAAAAGCCGGCGCTCGCTCAACACCCGGCGCAGGTGTTGCGGCGACAGGCCGCAGCCATCGTCATGGACGCTGACGGTCAGCGTGCCGTCGGCCGCGCTGGCGACTTCGACGCGGATCAGGCCGCTTGCCGGCTTGCCGAGCTGGCGCCGTTGATCGGGTGCCTCGATGCCATGCACGACCGCATTGCGGATCAACTGGGGAAGAATTTCGCCGAGCAGGCTGGACAGCGACGGGGGTATCTCCTCAAGGTCGGTCAGCCCTTCAAAACGCACCTGCTTGTTGAGGTCTTCGGCGATCTTCAGGGCAAACTGCTCGATCCGGCGCAGGCTTTCGCCGAGCGAACCGCCCGGCGGCTCGTCGCGGCGATCGTTGGCGAATTTCTGGATACGCTGGATCACGGCTTCCACCTTGGCAATTTCGCCAAGCAGGCGACTCAGGGCGACCGCCACCGGGATCAGGTCATCGCCCGCCAGGTCGTTGCGCTGGCGCATCGGTTGCAGTTCGTCCTCGAACTCGTGGGCCACCCGGCCGATGCTGGCGCAACCGAGGGTCCCGGCTTCGCCCTTGATGCCATGCACGGTGCGGGCGATGCGGTTGACCAGTTGCGGGTAAGCCTGAGGCGAGGGCTGGATGTTCTGCAGTTCGCCGTTGATCAGTTGCAGGGTGTCTCTGGCCCGATGGAGGAAGGCGGCCACTTCGTTCGGGTTATGGTCGAGCACGCCGAGCAGCAGCGCCATTTCGCTATCGGCCCGAGCTTCGGCACCGGCCAGTTCGCGCTGCAGCCGGAGTTGCTGCGAAACGTCGAAAACGCTGACCAGCAGGGCAACCACCTGCCCATTTTCGCGGATCTGGTCGAATTCGAAACTGAGGTGGGTCGGCCCCTGGCTCGCGCCCGATTTGCCGAGCAGGGCGATCTCCTGCAGCGGGTTCAGTTGCTTGAGCAGGCTCTGCTTCATTTTCGGATTGAACAGCAGGTCGATGTAATCCGCGGCCGCCGTCGAATTTTCGGCGGAGGTGAGGCGCGCCAGAAAATCGTTGAACCGGGTGCCGGGCAGCAGCGGCTGGTCGAACAGACGGTCCAGCGAGGCCGAGCGCTGGTGGCCGACCGTCCGCTCGGCGGTGAGCAGGAACAGGCCCTCATGCACCGCGCCCAGGATGCGTTCCGATTCCTCTCGCGCCTGGGTGATCTGGCGGTCGCTGGCGAGCAGCCGGCCAATGAAGGTGAAGACGATGAAGCCGAAGTTGAGGAAGGCCAGCGAGATGGCGACGGCCTGGATGACGCGCACTGTCGAGGTCTTCTGGCGGGCAATATCTTCCAGACTGTGACTCAGGTCGTCGGCCTGCTGGGTCAGGCGATTGTTGCGGGTGACCGCCTTTTGCACAGCGCGGGCGGTGCTTTCTGCATCCGGTGCGGCGTCGACGATCAGAGGGCCGACTTCACGTTCGATCGGCTCCCAGGTGTGGAGCACCTGCTTGAGTTTCTCCAGCGCCTCCTCGCGCAGCGCGGCCGGCTCGATCAGCGTCAGGGCCGGCGGTTTGGCCAGTTCGGCCTGCAGTGCCAGGCGGGCATCGTCGAAGCCGAGCCTGGCTTCGGAGATTTCCGCCAGGCTGGACTGGGTCAGGTTGTCGTTGCGCAGATCCATGTCCAGGGTCAGCAGGCTCTTGGTCAGTTGCTGCGAGTAGGTGCGCAGCAGACCAGCGGTGTTGATCAGCCGGGTGTCGGTTTCGATCTGGCGCGAGGTGTAGATGTTGATGGCGGAGACGCCGGCATCGATGACCAGGAACAGGCCGATGGCGAGGACGAGATCACGATATTTGCCAAAGAGCGGAGCGAGCAGTGTTTTCATGACGACCTGGCACGAAGCGGGGCGGCAATGGTGCGGCAGGCGTGTTACAGATTCGTGAATTGGTAAAACTGAGAAGGTCGCTGGACCTGTCACGGTCTTGCAATCTTCGCTTTCTAAACTGCACAGTCAGTTCTCAGAAAGCGTATTCAATGATTGATGAAGCAGTGGAGTTGCAGCGCATCATGGCCGAGGGGCTTTTGTTCCCGGTCTTTCAGCCCATTCTGGATTTTCGCCTGCGCGCCATCCTGGGCTATGAAGCGCTGATGCGCGGGCCGGAGGGCAGCCCGCTGCATCGGCCGGATCAATTGTTCGGGCACGCGGCCCGGCTCGGCTTGTCAAACGATCTCGAACACCTCTGCCGCGAGGCCAGCCTGCGGGCTTTTGCCGCGCAGCGCCTGGCCGGCCGGCTGTTTCTCAATATCACCCCGGGCTGCCTGCTCGATCCCCGCCTGATGAATGGCCAGACCCGCGATCTGCTCAACCAGCTCGGCATCGCCCCGAACCGCATCGTGCTCGAATTGACCGAGAACCAGCAGATCACCGACATGCCCGGTATCCAGGAGGCCTTGCTGCATTACCGCGGCCGCGGCTTCCAGATCGCCATCGACGATCTGGGCGAAGGCTTTGCCAACCTGCGCCTGTGGTCGGAGTTGCGCCCGGAGTTCGTCAAGATCGACAAGCATTTCATCGATGGCATCGCCGAGGACCGGATCAAGTTTCATTTTGTCCGGGCCATGCAGGATCTGGCCGAAATCTGCAACGCTTCGCTGGTCGCCGAGGGGATCGAGCGCAACGAGGATTTCGTCTGTCTGCGCGACATGGGGATCGCTTGTGCCCAGGGGTTTTTCATCGCCCGGCCGGAAAGCCATCCGGTGCGGCAATTGCCGGGCCAGACGGTGATTGCGCTCGATCAGCAATCGCTGGCCCTGTCGCCGATGACCGGCGGCCCGGGCAAGCTGCCGACGGCGCGCAGTCTGCTCCGGACGATCCAGCCGGTGGCGCTGAATGCCACCAACGAGAAGGTGATTGCCCGTTTCGAAGCCGATCCTGATCTCGATGTGCTGCCGGTCGTGCAGGGCACCCAGCCGGTCGGCATGATCAACCGGCACAGCATGATCGACCGTTTCGCCCGGCCTTTCCGCAAGGAGCTGTTCGGCCGCCGGAGCTGCGATCTCTTCATGGACCACGCCCCGCTCATCGTCGACCAGCACGCCACCATCCAGGAACTGGCGATGATGCTGTCGGTGGCGCCCAAGCACTATTTGTTCGATGGTTTCATCGTCACCGGCGAAGGCAAATACCTGGGCGTCGGGACCAGCCATGACCTGATGGCGACCATTACCGAAATGCAGATCAGCGCCGCCCGTTACGCCAATCCGCTGACCCAGTTGCCGGGCAATGTGCCGATCAACGAACACGTCGACCGCATGCTGTCGTCCGGCGAGGAGTTTGTCGCAGCCTACATCGACATCGACGACTTCAAGCCCTACAACGACACCTACGGCTACCGGCGCGGCGATGATGTGATCCAGACGCTGGCCCGCCTGCTCTGCGAGGCGACCGATGAGCGCATGGACTTTGTCGGTCATATCGGGGGCGACGACTTCTTCGTGGTCTTTCGCAGTGCCGACTGGGAAATGCGCTGCTGGCAAATCATCGCCAGTTTTGCCGAGGCAGTCGGCAACCTGCTCGGTATCGACGAACGCCTGCAAGGTGGCTACATGGCCGAAAACCGGCGCGGTGAAGTCAGCTTCCAGGGCTTGCCGACCTTGTCCATCGGCGCCGTTCGCGTCGGCCAGGGGGAGTGCGAATCGCATCGCGAAGTCGCCGCTGCCGCTTCGGCGGCCAAGAAACAGGCCAAGAAAAAAGCCAAGGCGGCGGCGAGCGACCCCTTGGGCGGCAGTCTGTTCATCGAGCGTCGCCGCTTGGGGGCGGGTGAAGCCGTCTTGTCGCTGGCGCGAACCTTGAACTGACGCCGCCGACCGGCGCTGAATGTCTAATCCCAGCGCTGCTGGTAGGAGAAAGTCGGCAGCTTCCAGCCAAAACGCAGCGCCAGCATGCGAAAGCCAAAGCCGGCAATAAAACAGGCCAGCGTATTGAGGTCGGCATCGACGCCCATGGATTTCAGGATCAGGAAGAGGGCGCAAACAAAGAGCGACACGCTGGCGTAGAGCTCCCGGCAGAACACCACGGGGACCTGGTTGCACAGCACGTCACGCAGAATGCCGCCGCAAATCCCGGTCAGCATGCCGGCCATGATGATGACCACCATCGGGTAATCCAGTTGCAGGGCGACATTGCAGCCAATCAGGGAGAAGGCGACCAGACCCATCGCATCGAGCATCAGAAAGATGTTTTTCATGTGGTGCATGAATCTGGCCAGCAAGGTCGTTGCCAAACCGGACAGGATCACGAGATAGACGTATTCGGGGTGTTGCGTCCAGCCGATGGGGTAGTTGCCAAGAATCACATCCCTGATCGTTCCGCCGCCCAGGGCGGTGACGAAGGCAATGACGGCGACGCCAAAGATGTCCATGTCGCGGCGCCCGGCTGCGAGTGCGCCGGACATGGCTTCGGCCGTGATGGCGACCAGATAGATCACCAGTAACAGGTCAAATTGCTTGGTGGCGAGCGGCTGAAAAACGTGGATGAGACTTTCTAACATCGGGACAGACTCCGTCAAAAGTCGGAAGACTCGAAGTGAGTCTTCCGTGACGCCTCTCCCCCTGTCCTTTTACCTGAGAGTTTCGGCTCAAAAGAGCCTGCCCCTTCGGTGAGTTGCAAGCGCCAAGGCGCCTGGAACTTCTCTCCAGCCGGCAAATCATTTCTGCGGTTCAATGTACCTGAGCGATTATGGGAGTTTGCGCCTTCGGCGGAGTTCGGCTAGCCGGAACTCTCTCTCCCGCAGAAGCGGGGATTATCTTGATTCACAGGATGTCTTGTCAATCAGTGGCCAAGCAGCAGGTGACGACGCAGAATGTCAGACATCTACCCCGATTGGAGAACGCATCATGCCTTACCTGTTGCAAGTGGATTTTCCCTACCAAGGGCCGTGGGGGGAGGCGATGACGTCGGCTATGACCGGCCTGGCGCAATCGATTGCCGAGGAACCGGGATTGCTCTGGAAACTATGGACCGAGAACCCCTCTGTGGGCGAGGCCGGCGGCGTTTATCTGTTCAGCGATTTGCCCAGTGCCGAGGCTTACCTTGCCATGCATAGCCAGCGCTTGATGGGTTTCGGCGTGCCCCGGGTCAACGGCAAGATTTTTGCAGTCAATGAAGTGCTCTCGCGAATAGATCGGGCGCCTGTTTAAGCGGCCGGGTGCCGGCCAGTCCGGCTATCGACAGCCTACAGGCCGCTGACCCGGCTGGACGGAAACTTGGCGGCGAAGCGGCTGCCGATACCCGGCGTGCTCTTGATGTCGAGTTGGGCCTGGTGGCGATTCAGCGAGTGCTTGACGATGGCCAGGCCGAGCCCGGTGCCGCCGGCATCGCGTGAGCGGCCCCGGTCGACGCGGTAGAAGCGTTCGGTCAGGCGGGGTATGTGCTTGGCGTCGATGCCGATGCCGGAATCCTGGACCGCAAATTCACCACCTTGCGGCGAGGCTTTCCAGCTGATGCGGATGGTGCCGCCGGTCGGCGTGTAGCGCACAGCATTGGCGACGAGGTTGCCGAAGGCGCTGACCAGTTCCGGCTCGGAACCCCGCAGGTCGCCCCGGCCATCGCTCTCGACAATGATGCTGTGGCGCCCGGCGGAGAGGCCCTCGGCATCGCGCCGCAGCTTGTCGAGCAGATTCACCATGTCCACCGGTTCATTCTCCGGGGGCGGTGCCGACTCGATCGAAGAGAGGGTCAGCAGATCCTGCACAATCGACTGCATGCGCTTCGATTGCTCGGTCATCATGTCGATGTAGCGGTTTCTTTCATCGCGGTCGACATCGAACTCCTGCAGCGTTTCGAGGAAGCCGGCGAGCACGGTCAGCGGCGTGCGCAATTCATGCGAAACATTGGCGACGAAATCGCGGCGCATACGGTCGAGGCGGTCGGTCTGCGTCACATCCTTGACCTGCATGAGGCGCCGGCTGCCGGCATAGGGAATGATGTGGATCGAGAAGACACGGTCGTCGTTGCGCTCGGCATGCATGGTCAGCGGTCGGGAGAAATCGCCCGCCTCAAGATAGGCGACGAATTCGGGCTGGCGAACAATGTTGGCAACCGATTGCCCACGGTCGGTGCGAATGACCAGCCCCAGCTGGTTTTCGGCGGTGCTGTTGCAGAACAGGATCTGGTTTTGTGTGTCGAGCAGGACGACACCATCGGTCAGGGCCTGCCCGGCCGCGAACAACATGGCAATTTTGTGGTCGCGCTCGGCGATCTGCTCGCGCAGGTCTTTCTCATGCCGATAGAGGCGACCGAAAATGCCATCCCAGGCGCCTTCGCCTTCCAGGCTGGCATCGACCACCGGATTGTGCGACCAGCGATCGAGCCGGGCGAAATTGCGGAAATGGAAGGCCATCTGCAGCGCCAGGCCGAGGCAGAACACTGTCCACCCTGCCCAGTGGGCGACGAAATACCCGACGGGCAGCGCAATGACGGTTGATAGCAGCGCCAGCAACAGCGCCCGGATCAGTTGCGATGACACCTCGTTCAGGCTCCCCGGAAGCGGTAGCCAGTGCCGCGCACGGTTTCGACCCGTTCGTGATTGCCCGAGGTTTCCAGGGCGGCGCGCAGGCGACGGATGTGCACATCGACCGTGCGTTCCTCGATGAAGACATGGTCGCCCCACACTTCATCGAGCAACTGAGCGCGGGTGTAAACGCGCTCGGCATGGGTCATGAAAAAGAAGAGCAGACGGAACTCGGTCGGCCCGAGTTCGATCGGCTGACCGCTGGCCAGCACGCGGTGGGTTGCCGGGTTGAGTGCCAGCGTACCGATTTCGACCGCTTCGCCGGCCAGATGCGGGGCGCGGCGGCGCAGTACGGCACGGACGCGGGCGACCATTTCCTTCGGCGAGAAGGGTTTGGTGATGTAGTCGTCGGCCCCGGCTTCGAGGCCCTGGACCTTGTCTTCTTCATGGACGCGGGCGGTCAGCATGATGATCGGCAGTTCGCGCGTGCGTTCGTCGGCGCGGATTTTCTTGGCCAAGGCGACGCCCGACTGGCCGGGCAGCATCCAGTCGAGAATGACCAGATCGGGCAGCGCGGCGCGGATGGCCGATTCGGCCTCCTCGGCGCTGCCGGCACGGACGACCAGGAAGCCGGCGTGCTTGAGGTTGATGGTGACGAGTTCCTGGATGGCCGGTTCGTCTTCAACGACCAGAATCGTCGGTGTCACTGGGCCTTCTCCTTGGTGTGGCGGATGTCGCGGCCTTCGACGACATAGACCACCTGCTCGGAAATGTTCTTGGCGTGGTCGCCGATGCGCTCGATGGCACGGGCAATCCAGATGATGTCGATGGAGGTGGTGATGGTGCGCGGGTCTTCCATCATGTGCGTGATCAGCTGGCGAATGATCGACTTGAATTCGGCATCGACGTCGGTGTCGGCGCGAATGACGTTGGTGGCCTGCGGCGTGTCGAGGCGGGCGAAGGCATCCAGCGCCTGGCGCACCATGCTCAGCGCGGCTTCGGCCAGATGGCGGATGCCGACGCCGTATTGGCCCGGCAGATGGCCGTTTTCATAAATGCGGCGAACGCCCTTGGCGATCTTCTTGGCTTCGTCGCCAGCGCGCTCCAGATCGGTGACGATCTTGCTGATGCCGAGGATCAGGCGCAGGTCGGAAGCGGTCGGCTGACGCTTGGCGATGACGTGGGCGCAGTCGTCGTCGATGGCCTTTTCGAGTTCATTGACCTTGCGGTCGGTCTCGACAATGGATTTGACGCTGGCCACTTCGCCGGTCGAATAAGCGTCGATGGCTGCGGAAATCTGTGTTTCGACCAGGCCACCCATCTGCAGCACATGGGTGCGCAGGCGGCTGAGTTCTTCGTCGAACTGGCTGGAAAGGTGTTGGCTTTCGTTCATGTCGATCCCCTTCTTAGCCCATGCGGCCGGTAATGTAGTCTTCAGTGCGCTTGTCCTGCGGCTTGATGAAGATCTCGTCGGTTTTGCCGAACTCGATCAACTCGCCCAGATACATGTAGGCAGTGTAATCAGAGACGCGGGCTGCCTGCTGCATGTTGTGGGTAACGATCAGGATGGTGACGCGCTTCTTCAGTTCGTGCACCAGTTCCTCGATGGCGCCGGTGGCAATCGGGTCGAGGGCCGAAGTCGGCTCGTCGAACAACAGCAGTTCGGGATCGGTCGCCAGGGCACGGGCAATGCACAGACGCTGCTGCTGGCCGCCGGAGAGGTTCGGCGCCATGTCCTGCAGGCGATCCTTCACTTCGTCCCAGATGGCGGCACCCTTGAGGGCGTGCTCGACCTTGTCGTCGAGGGCGCGCTTGTTGTTTTCGCCGCGCACGCGCAGGCCGTAGGCGACGTTTTCGTAGATGGTCTTCGGGAAGGGGTTCGGCTTTTGGAAAACCATGCCGACGCGCATGCGAACTTCGATCGGATCGACTTCCGGCGACAGCAGGTTGGTGTTGTCCGGGAAGAAGCGGATTTCGCCCTCGTAGCGGTTGCCCGGGTAGAGGTCGTGCATGCGGTTGAAGCTGCGCAGGTAGGTCGATTTGCCGCAGCCGGAAGGGCCGATCAGGGCGGTGACCTTCTTGTCGTAGATGGGCATGTTGATGCCCTTCAGTGCCTTCGCTTCACCGTAGTAAAAGTTCAGGTTGCGGGCTTCGGCCTTGAGGGTCGGGTTGTCGTGAATCTGCATTTGCGACTCCATTTCGATATTTGTTGTGGGCAATTTGTTCGCGTTTGACGCGGCAATTACCACTTGATGTTCTTGCGCATCTTGTAGCGCAGGTAGATGGCGATGCCGTTCATGGTCAGGACCATGGCCATCAGCACGAAGCCGGCGGCGGCGGCATTCACTTCGAAAGCCGGGTCGGGACGCGAGGTCCAGTTGAAGATCTGGATCGGCATCACGGTGAAAGGCGACATGACCCAGTCGAACAGGCCGGCGGTTACGCCTGGGCTGACTTCGGTGTAGGGCACCGGCGGCAGGAAGGCGATGAAGGTCAGAGCGCCGATGGTGATGATCGGGGCCGTTTCGCCGATGGCGCGGGCCAGGCCGATGATCACGCCGGTCAGGATGCCGGGCATGGCATAAGGGATGATGTGATAGCGGCAGGTCTGCCAGCGCGTCGCACCAACCGCCATCGAACCTTCGCGGATCATCGCCGGGATGGCGCGGATCGCTTCGCGGGTGGATACGATGATGATCGGCAGGATGAGCAGGGCCAGCGTCAGGCCGGCCGACAGGATGCTCTGGCCGAAACCGAACTGGTACACGAAGATGCCGAGGGCCAGCAGGCCGTACACAATCGACGGCACCGCCGCCAGATTGGTGATGTTGATCTCGATGATCTCGGTGATCCAGTTGCGCTTGGCGTATTCCTCGAGATAGACACCCGCCGCCACGCCGATCGGCACGGCGGCCAGGGCGGTCACGAACATGACCAGCAGCGAGCCGACCCAGGCTGACAGGATGCCGGCCTTGTTGGCGTGCCGCGAGGCAAAGTTGGTGAAGAAATCGAGCGTGAAACGCTCCGAGCCCTTGATCACCATGTCGGAGATCAGCATCACGATGACGAGCAGGGCCAAAGCCAGGCAAGCAATGCCCATGGCCTTGAAGATGCTGTCCTTGAGCTTGCCCTTGGCAATCAGGGCGCGGATTTGTTCGGTCGTCAGGGAATTGGCGTGCATTAGTAGTTCTCCCGGAATCTGCGGCGCAGCCACTGGCCAAGGATGTTGAACATCAGGGTGATCAGGATCAGGGTCAGGCCGGCGGCGAAGATGGTCTGGTAACCAATCGAGCCATGCGGCAAGTCGCCGAGCGCCACCTGAACGATGAAGGAGGTGATCGTGGCAGCCGGTTCGGCCGGGTTCCAGGTCAGGTTCGGCTGCATGCCGGCGGCGACGGCGAGAATCATCGTTTCACCGACAGCGCGCGAAATGGCCAGGATGTAGGAAGCGGCGAGGCCGGAGAAAGCGGCCGGCACGACGACGTGCAGCGCCGTGTAGAGACGCGTTCCACCCATGGCGTAGGAGCCTTCGCGCAGGCTCATCGGCACGGCGCGCATGGCATCTTCGGACAGCGAGGCGATGTAGGGCACGATCATGATGCCCATGACCAGACCGGCTGAAAGCAGCGAGAAACCCGGCAGTTCCGGAAAGATCTTCTGCAGCAGCGGGGTGACAATGAGCAGCGCGAAGTAGCCGAAAACAATGGTCGGGATGCCGCCGAGCAGCTCGAGAATCGGCTTGGCGATTTCGCGTACCTTGCCATTGGCGAACTCGGACAGGTAGATGGCGATGATCGTTCCCATCGGAATGGCCACGGCCAGTGCGACCAGCGAGGAAACCACCGTGCCGGAGACGAGCACCATGATGCCGAAGTGGGCATCATCGAACAGCGGCGTCCATTGGGTGTCGGTCAGAAAGTCGACGATGCTGACATTCTGGAAAAATTGGATGGACTCGGAAACGAGTACATAGACGATGCCGATGGTAGTCAGCACGGATACGGCAGCGGCGCCGAAGAGCAGCGATTCGATCAGCCGTTCGCTGACATGGCGCATGGCGTTCTTCGAGAGGCGGTCGCTGACCACCGGCAGGTCGGAAGCGTTATTTGCAGTCATGGTTTGTGAATTCACGTGTGGAATTCCCTATGGTAAAAGCCCGCCCCGGGAGGGATCGGGCTTTTTTTGCGACAGTAGCGAAAATCAGTTCTTGGCTTCGCGCTTCATCAGATCTTCGATGGTGATACCGATTTCGTTGTGGCCACCGAACACCGTGCCGAACTTCTTCTTGTTCATGTGCTCGATATTGCCGGTATAGGCGGAGGCCGGCAGCTGAACGTACTTCACTTCCTTGGTCAGCTTGGCGCCGTTCTTCATGTAGAACTCGATGAATTCCTTGACTTCCGGCTTGTCGAGGGACTTGGCCTTGACGTAGATGAAGATCGGACGCGACAGCGGCTGGTAGGTGGCCTTGATCACGGACTCTTCAGACGGCTCGACGGCAACGTTGGTCTTCGGATTGACGATCGGCAGGGCCTTCAGGCGGGCCTTGTTCTCGGCGTAGTAAGCGTAGCCGAAGTAGCCGATGGCATTGACGTCACGGGAAACGCCCTGGACCAGCACATTGTCGTCTTCGGAAGCGGTGTAGTCGCCGCGCGAGGACTTGGCCTTGCCAACGGTTGCTTCGGTGAAGTATTCGAAGGTGCCGGAGTCAGCACCAGCGCCGAACAGCTTGATCGGGGCATCAGGCCAGGCCGGGTTGACCTGGTTCCACTTGGTGATCTTGCCCTGGGCGGCCGGTTCCCACATGGCTTTCAGCTCAGCGACGGTCATCTGCTTGAGGAAGGTGTTCTTCGGATTGATGACGACGGTCAGCGCGTCGAAGGCGACCGGCATTTCGATGTAGTCGACGCCAGCGGCCTTGCACAGATCCATTTCACTCTTGGTGATTGGGCGCGAGGCATTGGAGATATCAGTCTCGTCGCGGCAGAATTTCTTGAAGCCACCACCGGTACCGGAAATGCCGACGGTTACCTTGATGGCGTTCTTCTTGGCTTTCTGGAATTCTTCAGCAACAGCTTCGGTGATCGGATAAACGGTCGAGGAGCCATCGATCTTGATGACTTGGGCTTGGGCAGCCTGGGCGCCAAACAAGGCGACACCGGCGACTGCCAGAGCGGAAACGAGCTTGGAATGCTTGAACATTAAGTAACTCCTGCACTGGGTTGGGGATTAACGCTGTGCAGATTACCGGCCGTTTGTTACAGCCAGATGACAGGCTGTAACAAACGGGTTGAAGCACTTACTTTCGGCCTATTTGGCGGGGCGTCCAGTCTTGATGCGTTCGATGCGTCCCATGACAGCTTTGAGTTCGGCATCGTTGAGGGCGGCCAGCAAGGCGATGCCGCCGCGCAGCAATTCGCTTTTCTTGGCTTCGCTGCCGAGCGCGGTCATCCGCTTCTTTAGTTCGGCGATTTTTGCGTATTCAGCTTCCGGCATGGCGTAGCTGTCACGCACCAGCTTGACTTTCTTCGCCTTGGCCGGCTTATCTGACTTTTTGGCCGGTACGGCTTCCTGCTTCATGACCTTTGGCTGGTCGTACTTGATGGCCTGCGCCTTGACCAGCGCATCGGCCAAAACCTTCTGGTGCTTGGCAACGGTGGCTTCGACCTGGGTCGGCTTGCGCACCGGCTTGCTTTTGACCGCCGCCGCAGTTGCCGCCGGGGCAGGGGTTGGGGCAGGGGTTGGGGCAGGTGCGTCGGTGGCCGGTGGGCTGGCTGGCTCGGTGGTTTCCGGTTTTAGTTCTGCCAGTGCTTCCACCTTGGGCGCGTTGCGCGGAATCAGCTTTTTCGGTGGCTTGGATGCGGCGGCTGGCTTGGCTGCCACAGTTTTCTTGTTTTGATCACTCATCTGGTTCTCCCTGAAAAACGGCATGAAGAGTTTAGCGATTTATGACCGGTGCAAAGTTAAACTTTTATGACCGTTTGGGCAAAGAGGCTAGGGGTTTAAAATGCGCCCCAAACCATTCAGGAGCATCACCATGACCCAGGACGAACTCAAGCAGGCCGTTGCCCAGGCCGCCGCCGATTATGTGGCGCAAACTGCGCCGGCCGGCAGCATCATCGGCGTTGGTACCGGCTCGACGGCCAATTTTTTCATCGATGCGCTGGCGCCGCTCAAGGACAAGTACAAGGGCGCCGTCGCCAGTTCGGAAGCGACCCGCAAGCGCCTCGAAGGGCATGGCATCACGGTCTTCGACCTCAACGACGTCGAAGACATCCCGGTCTATGTCGATGGCGCCGATGAAATCGACGCCGGCCTGAACATGATCAAGGGCGGCGGCGGCGCGCTGACGCGCGAGAAGATCGTCGCCGCCGTGGCCCGCGAATTCGTCTGCATTTGCGATGGCTCGAAGCTGGTCGACACCATGGGCAAGTTCCCGCTGCCGGTCGAAGTCATCCCGATGGCGCGCGCCCAGGTTGCCCGCGAGCTGGCCAAGCTGGGCGGTACGCCGGTGCTGCGCGAGGGTTTTGTCACCGACAACGGCAATCTCATTCTCGACGTCAAGGGCTTGTCGATTAGCGATCCGAAAGGCCTGGAGGCAAAGATCAACCAGATCACTGGCGTCGTTACCAATGGCCTGTTCGCCGTGCGTCCGGCCAACCTGCTGCTGCTCGGCACGGCCGAAGGTGTCAAGACCATTCGCTGATTCACTGTTTTGTCACGTTGGGGCGCTAAGCTGCCCCGATAATCTAGCCCGGAGACCCCATGTTCCTTTCATCCCAGGAAATCGCCCAAAGTCGCGAGCACGCCCTGAGCAACCTTCTCGGCTGGTCGGCAGCCTGCATCGAAGCCAGCCGGCGCCTCACCGAGCTGCTTTCGGCGGCCAGCCGCGATGCGCTTCATCATGGCAACAAGCATCTGGCACTGCTTGGCGATGGCCAGGACGAAGCAATGCCGCAGTTCCCGGCCACTGCCTGGCTGGAAAACACGGTCCGGGCCCGTCGCTTGCTGGATAGCTCGCTGGAAATTCTCGGCGAAACCCAGAAGGCGATGATCCGCAGTGCCGAAGCCCAGATCAGGGTCTTCGACGAAATGGTTTTTGCCAGCATCAACCGGGCTTCGAGAACCAGCCCATGGGAAGCGGTAATTGCCTTGCGGACGATGAAAACCACCCTGCAAGGGGCTGAAGAAACCTTGCACAGCATGAGCGATGCCGCCATTCAAACCGTTGAGCTGGCCGAGCACGAAGCCCATCAGGCGGTTGAGGCCCTGGCCGATAGCGAGCCGGTGGCAAGCAAGCCGCCGGTGGCCCGCAAGCGCAGCAAATAATCCTCGCAAACGAATAAAAAGAAACTTCGTTTTCGATTGATGCCCGGCCCCGAGCCGGGCTTTTTTTGCCCGTCTGGAATCCCCTCTTTGCCGTGTTGGCGGCCGAATCTTTACGACATTTTTACGTGTCGCCAGTCAGAATGGTCAGCGTTTTTACACGAGCCAGCCTAATCTTTAGTTGTCCCGTCATTGGTGGACTGACATGGAAAACAAGGCAACACTGCTGGACGAAAGTCCGGAAAGAATCACCCCGAAACAGGGCTGGGTGCTCACCATTCTGGCCTGTGTCGGCACGACGATAATCGCCACGCCACTGCTGGGTTATCTCGACCTGGCCAATATTGTCATGCTCTTCCTGCTGACCGTTCTGCTGGTCGCGGTGAAGCTGGGCCGCAATGCGGCCATCCTGGCCTCCATACTCAGCGTTCTTCTGTTCGATATTTTCTTCGTGCCGCCGCGCTTTTCACTGGCGGTCAGCAATATCCAGTATCTGGTTACTTTTGCCGTGATGCTGGTAACGGCACTGATTACGGCGCATCTTGCGGCGGGGCTGCGGCAGCAGGCGCGGGAGTCACAGGCGCGCGAAAAAAGAACCCAGGCCCTGTACCAATTTGCGCGCGAACTGGCTGGCACCCTGACGACCGGGCAAGTCGTGGAAATTTCCCGGTCGTTCATCAGGACGCAACTGAATGCCCGCTCCGCCGTCCTGATGCCGCATCCGGAAGACCAAGATCTGACGGTGGTTTCAGCATCGGACTCGCCGCTTCTCGAAATGCATCTTGCCCAGGTTGCCTTCAAAAGCGGGCAACTGGTGCGCAGCGACGAAGTGGGTGGCATGGGGTATGCGCCGCTGTATCTGCCACTGCGCGCCTCAATGCGGATTCGCGGCGTTCTCGCTATCCGGTTTGCTGACGATGTGGCCGAACCCTCATCCGAGAACATCTTGCTACTGGAAACCCTGGCTTCCCTGATTGCCGTAGCCCTTGAGCGACTTCACTACGTTGATGTAGCGCAGGCCACACAAGTCAAGATGCTGACCGAGCGCCTGCGCAGTTCCATCCTGTCGGCCCTTTCACACGACCTGCGCACCCCGCTGACCGCCATGGTCGGTTTGGCCGACTCATTGTTCCTGATCAAGCCGGCGCTGCCCGCCATGGCCCTTGAAACGGCGCAGGCATTGCACGAACAGGCCGACCGGCTGGCCGGGTTGGTCGGCAATCTCCTCGACATGGCCCGCCTGAATGCCGGCGAAGTGACGCTGCGTCGTGAGTGGCAACCGCTTGAAGAAGTGGTCGGTGCCGGCATCAAGTTACTGGGCAGCGCCCTGGCTTCTCACCCGGTCAAGGTCGAACTCCCCAGGGATTTGCCTCTTCTGGAGTTTGACGCCGTCCTGATTGAACGTGTGTTGTGCAATCTCCTTGAGAATGCCGCCAAATATTCGCCCGATGGCACGCCTCTGCTCCTGGCCGCCGAACAGGAGACGGATATGGTTCGGGTGAGTATCAGCGACCACGGCCCCGGGTTTCCGGCCAATCGGCATGACGACCTGTTCAAGATGTTTGTCCGCGGCGAAAGTGAATCCGGCAAGCCGGGAACCGGACTCGGTCTCGCCATCTGCAAAGCCATCGTCGAAGCGCATGGCGGAACGATTAGCGCCGATAACCGGCCCGACGGCGGGGCATGTGTCAGCTTTACCTTGCCGAAGGGCGTGCCGCCGGTGGTCGAGGAGGAACTGGCATGAATACGACCCCCGCCAAGGTTCTGGTCGTCGAGGACGAGAAACAGATTCGCCGCTTCGTTCGGGCCGCGCTCGAAGAAGAGGGCTGCCTGGTCTCCGAGGCCGAAACGATGAGCCAGGGGCTGCTTGAAGCCGGGTCCCGGAAGCCCGACCTGTTGATCCTCGATCTCGGCCTGCCCGACGGGAATGGCATTGACCTGATCCGCGACTTGCGCAGTTGGTCGGATGTCCCGGTGCTTATTCTGTCCGCCCGTTCGCAGGAGAACGACAAGATCGATGCGCTGGACGCCGGGGCCGACGATTACCTGACCAAGCCCTTCAGCGTCGGCGAACTGCGGGCGCGGGTGCGGGCCTTGCTGCGTCGACGCAGTCGGAGTGGCGAGGCGGCATCCCCCGTCATTGAGTTCGGGAATGTCCTGGTGGATATGTCGCGTCGCCTGGTGACGCGTGACGGCGAGCCAGTGCATTTGACGCCCATTGAATACCGCTTGCTTTCAGCCCTGCTGGCGCACCCCGGCAAGGTGCTGACCCAGCGCAATCTGCTGCGGGAAATCTGGGGGCCGTCCTTCATCGAGAGCAGCCATTACCTGCGCGTCTATGTCGGGCACTTGCGGCAAAAACTCGAAGACGACCCGACCCAGCCGAAACACCTTTTGACCGAAACCGGCGTCGGTTACCGCTTCCAGCCTTAACGGGGATTTCATGCACAAAGAACAAGACAAGAAGCGTCTGGCGACGCTGACGCTGGCCGCCCTGGGGGTCGTCTATGGCGACATTGGCACCAGCCCGCTGTACGCCATCAAGGAGGTGTTTGGCGGCGCCCACCATCCGGTACCCATCACCCCGGATAACGTCCTCGGCATTCTGTCGCTTTTCTTCTGGTCGCTCATCATCGTGGTGACGCTGAAGTACGTCTCCTTCATCATGCGGGCCAATAACCGCGGTGAGGGCGGCATCATCGCGCTGATGACCCTCGCGATGCACAAGGGGGTTGCCGGTTCCTGGCAGCAAAAGATGCTGGTGATGCTCGGCTTGTTTGGCGCCGCCCTGTTCTATGGGGATGGCATCATCACGCCCGCCATTTCCGTCCTTTCAGCGGTCGAAGGGCTGGAGATCCTGACGCCGGCCTTCAAGCCCTACATCCTGCCCATTACGCTGATCACGCTGGTTGGCCTGTTCGTCTTCCAGCGCCGCGGGACCGCCAGCGTTGGCGCCCTGTTCGGGCCGGTCATGGTCATCTGGTTTGCCGTGATTGCGGTCCTCGGGGTGGCTGCCATTGTCGAAAACCCGGCGGTTCTCGCCGCAGTCAATCCGGTCCATGCTTTCCATTTTCTGACTGGTAATTCGCTGCTCGGCTTCTTTGCGCTGGGGGCGGTTGTGCTGTGCATCACCGGTGGCGAAGCCCTGTATGCCGACATGGGCCATTTCGGTGCCAAGCCGATTCAGTACGCCTGGCTGGGTTATGTCCTGCCGGCCTTGCTTCTCAATTACTTCGGTCAAGGGGCGCTGCTGCTGGCCGACCCGAGCAGCGTCGAGAACCCGTTTTATCTGCTCGCTCCGGAGTGGGGGCGCTATCCCCTGGTTGCACTGGCGACCGTGGCGACCGTGATTGCTTCGCAAGCGGTGATCTCCGGTACGTTCTCGATTACTCAGCAGGCCATTCAACTGGGCTACACGCCACGGCTTGAAATCCAGCACACCTCCGATCAGGAAATCGGTCAGATCTATCTGCCGGCGATCAACTGGATGATGCTCATTGCGATCATCGCGCTGGTTATCGAATTCGGCTCATCGTCCAACCTGGCGGCTGCCTACGGGATTGCCGTCACCGGCACGATGCTGATCACCAATATCCTGGCCATTGCCGTTGCGGTTCGCCTCTGGAGCTGGAGTCCGGCCCGGGCAATCCTGGGGGCCTCGCCTTTCATCCGCATCGATCTGGGCTTTTTCCTGGCCAATTCAGTCAAGATCGCCGACGGTGGATGGTTTCCGCTGGCCTTTGGTCTGGCCGTCTTCATTCTGCTGACCACCTGGAAACGAGGTCGCGAATTGCTTGGGCTGCGCCTGGCGGCCGATGCCATGCAATTGAAGGCATTTGTTTCCGATATCGCCGGCAGCGGGATAGGGCGAGTTCCCGGTACGGCCATCTTCATGACCCCCGACCCGGAACTGGTTCCCCACGCCATGCTGCACAGCCTGAAGCATTACAAGGCCTTGCACGAGCAGGTCGTCGTGATGAGCGTGAAGGTCTTCGATGTGCCGTATGTTCCGGATGTGGACCGCGTCGAGGTGCATCGCCTGAGCAACAATTTCAGCCAGGTCGTCGTGCAGTATGGTTTCAAGGACGAACCGGATATTCCCGCTGCGCTGGCGCTGTGCGGGGAGGCCGGGCTGGTCATCGAGCCCATGGATACTTCCTTCTTCCTGGGGCGCGAAACCTTGATTCCGAAGCTCGGTTCCGAAATGGCGTACTGGCGCGAACTGATCTTCGTGGCGATGTTCCGGAACGCCGGCAGTGCGACGGCCTTCTTCAAGATTCCATCGAATCGGGTGGTCGAGCTTGGTTCCCAGGTCGTGCTTTAGCCATCGGAAACCGCGCTTGCGAAAGGCTTAGGCTTAAAGCAGCGTCTTGACCAACAGGCCGGCTAGCGCACAGGCACCAATGACATGGATGACATTCTGCTGGAAGCGAAAAAGTGCGATCGCCGCCGCCAGGGCGATGAGCGCTGAAATCCAGTCGAAGCTGCCGGTGAAGCCCTGCGGCCACAGCACGTGGTAACCAAAGAAAATCGCCAGGTTGAGGATGACGCCGACCACGGCGGCGGTAATCGCCGTCAGTGGCGCGGTGAATTTCAGGTCGTTGTGCGTGGTTTCGATCAGCGGGCCGCCGGTCAGGATGAAAATGAACGAGGGCAGGAAAGTAAACCAGGTAACCAGGCTGGCCGCCACAGCGCCGGCCAGGAACAGATTTTCCGGGCCAAACACGGCTTTGGCATAAGCACCGACAAAACCGACAAAGGCGACGACCATGATCAGTGGCCCCGGCGTGGTTTCGCCCAGGGCCAGGCCATCGATCATCTGCAGCGGGGTCAGCCAGTGGTAACTGTCGACGGCGCCCTGATAGACGTAAGGCAGCACGGCATAGGCGCCGCCGAAGGTCAGCAGCGCTGCCTTGGTGAAGAACCAGCCCATTTGCGTCAGCGTGTGCTCCCAGCCTTGGGTCGCAGTGAGCAGGCCCATCGGGATAAGCCAGAGCAGGCTGCCAATGATCGCCACCTGCATCAGACGGCGCCACTTGAAGATGGCGTGACTGGGGGTCGGCGTGTCGTCGTCGATCAAGGCCCGGCCGAATGACTTGTCGGCCTTGCCATGACCGCCGCCGGCCTTGAAGTGTTCCGGCGCAAGGCGGCCGCCGAGGTAACCGATCAGGGCGGCGGCGGCGATGATGGCCGGGAAGGGCACATTCAGCGCGAAGATGGCCACGAACGAAGCCGCCGCAATCGCCCACAGCAGGTTGTTCTTCAAGGCGCGGGAACCGATGCGGTGGGCTGCCTGAACCACGATGGCCGTCACGGCGGGTTTGATGCCGTAAAACAAGCCGGCGACCAGCGGCATTTCGCCAAACGCGATGTAGATCCAGGACAGGGCAATCAGGATGAACAGCGACGGCAGGACGAACAAGGCGCCGGCGACGATGCCGCCCCAACTGCGGTGCATCAGCCAGCCAATGTAGGTGGCCAGTTGCTGCGCTTCCGGCCCGGGCAGGACCATGCAGTAGTTCAGGGCGTGCAGGAAGCGCCGCTCTGAAATCCAGCGCCGGTTCTCGACCAGCTCCTGGTGCATGATGGAAATCTGCCCGGCCGGTCCGCCAAAGCTGATGAAACCTAGCTTGAGCCAGAAAATGAAGGCTTCCCGGAAGCTGACCTGGGTCGGCGGGGTGTCAGGGGTGGTATTGCTGGTAGACGTAGATGCTTTATTCATGGCCCAACTCTACCCATACGCTGAGCGAATGACAAACGAGGCAAAGGGGCTGGTTCTGATGGGCTTGCACCGGTATTCGAGAGGGTGAATGGACTTGAAAAGCCGCTTTCACGAGGCTGATATGGTGAACGCTGGCGGCACATTCGGCGTATGGAAACCCTCGCAGCGCATGACCATTTGCTGGCGGGCTTCGATAGCCAGTGCTTTCGCCTTGGCTTCACCATGGGTCGCGACGGAGAAATAGAAGGTTTTCCCGACCATGCCGCGAGGCGGCCTAGCCATCCAGGTATGAGTTTCGACTATCTCTCCTGAAAGTTTTTTTCGCCGTCTGACCGTGCGAATGACGCCTGCAACACCGGATGAATTGTTTTTCCGAAGTTGGGTGACAAATTCCAGCTTGGTAAAGCGGGGCAGGATACTGACCTGTTCGTCTCGCCAGGCGCTTGCCTGACTCAAGGCTTGTTCCTGTCCGCCATACTGTTTGAAACAAAACCACTTCGTATGTTCAATTTTGCGCCGGCCAATTTTCACAAGGTAGCCGGGGCTACGCCCCTTCACATGCATGAAGCGAATGCCATACATCGCGTGTTCTTCAGGCAGGGAGTCGTTTGTGGAATTCATTGCCAGCTATTTAGTTGCGAACCCGTAACCGGATGGTAGACATCAGCGCATCCCATAAGGCGATGGCTTCGTCATCGCTCAGGCTGGAAGCCTTGCCGCCAGCGGTGTTGTGGTCGACGCCGGTGAACATCGCCGCATCCCAGCGCGGATTGTTCTTGTCGTAACGGACGCCCGGATAGTCGTAACGGAATTCCTGCCAGGTACCGCCTTCCTCACGGGGACGGCGGAACAGCGCTTCTTCGCCCTCCCATTGGTAAAGCTTGCGCGGACCGTCGCGCAAGACCTTCACTTGACGGAATTTGCCCTCAAGGATCGAGCCGAGCACAGAGCGTTCAGCCTCCTTGCGTCTGGCCGAAAGAGGCGGCGGCGTCTGGCCGTCCTTGTTGCTGGAAATCGACAGGCTGACATCGGGCAAGGAGGGAAAGCGGAAGCCGACTCCGAAGATTTCCTGATATTTACCCAAATCGTCGGCGATGAAGCCGAGATCGAGGCAAACGCCGGGTTCGGTGGGTACCTCGTCAGGGGCGCGAGCGCGGAGGTGGGTGGCGATGTAGGTCAGACGGTCACGAAGAACCATTTCGGTTCGTCCTTCGCTCGCAGCTGTTTCGCTTGGATAAATGAAGGTGTGTTTTCCCGCTGCCAAGTACCCATAGATGCTTAATATGCCAACCTTCTTCGAAATATGATCCTCCCAGAATGAGAGTGTCCAAAGTTTTGAAGTCCCACTTCTTTCAAACGATATGATTTCGGCTCGATCATCGGTTTTTTCCGAAACAGCAATTTGGTCTTTTTTCTGTTTGGCAAGCTCATGGACGCGGGCTGCGCCATTCTCGATAGTTTCGATATTGGCTCCAAACGCCTGCGGTCCTGGCACGATAGTGGTTTCCAGCGGCACATCAATCACGAACCGGCCAAAGCAAACCGGCTTGGTTTTCTCAAAGAGTTTCTGAAGCTTGGGCGGGAGGGAATTAGCGTTCATGGTTTGTGCCTCGGTGCAGACGGAGCAAGAGAGTAGGGCCAGGACGGCAAGAGCCGACCAGCGAGAAGGGGGGGCGCGGTGCATCAGCTTTCCCACCAGGTAAAGCCTTCGTGGGCAATCTTGCAAATACCGTACAAAGTGCTGCTGAGCGCAACCTTATCCTGGTAACTTCCTTGGTGTTCGTAACCCGACTGCTTGAAACTGAGGCGCGGCTTGCCCTGGTTTACAGGATCTTCTGCCGAGCGTCGCGGCACGGTGCCATCGCCCGCTTCGCCAGGAGCTTGAATACGGGTGCCAAAGGCTTGGGCGTCCTTGCCGTCGGTCAGGCGGATGACACCTTCGCCATCGTCGAGCTTCGTTTCCCATAGATCGGGGTCCGGAGCAATATCGAGTCTCTCCAGGCCCAGACGCTGCTTGGCACCGCCACCAAAGAAGGGCGCCTTGCCGGTTTCCCAGACGACGTCGCCCCAGGCGAAATGCTCATCGTCATTCTCGTCGGCGCCGTAGGACAGATAGGTGAGCGGGTGGTAGTGAGCGCCAATTTTTTGGTGAAATATTTGCGCTAAGAATAGTTTTTTATTTGTCTTTTCTAAGCTTGAACTATCCGACTTCGCCGGATTAACCCAATCCGGATTGATCAACCGATACCACTTGTCCTGCACGGTATAGATATCGGCATAAGGGTCGCCGGAATTCTTGCCGAGGGTGATTTCCTGATCGCCAATCTTGACTTTCAACCAATCCGAACCATAGCGTTCTGAGGGGAGCAGTTGCAGGCCACCTGGCGCATTGGCCAGCACGGCGGTTACTTTGGGGCCGGTGTCGCCGACGACTTTCTTGAAGAGGTAGCCCTTGATGCCACCGCCCTCGAACCCGACACGAATACGTTTGTAGGCCGCCGCTGCGCCGGTGGCCGGCATGGCCCCGTGGATAACGCCGGCGACAACATCCTCGGCATTGCCGTACGCTGGATGGATCACGGCACGGCCAACCAGGCCGCCCATCGAGTGGGTGACGATAATCACTTTTTCGCACTTGAATTTCATGGACTGGTATTTGGCGATCAGCTCACGGATGCGCTGCGCAACTTTTGTTCCCGAATCGCCGTTGGACTGGAGCCAGTTGTAGCCCATGGCGTGGACCGGATACCAGGCATCGGAAATCTTTTTCAACTCATCTGCCGTCAATGGCGGGCCACCGCTCGTTGCGCCCCAGGCTGCCGGATCGGCGTCCAGCTTACTTGTCCAATGGGCGTTCGGCTCACCGAGAGTGCACATCTTGTTCAGGTTGTCTTCAAGGGTGCGCAGTAGTGTGCCATAGCTGTCGTAAAATACTTCGCTCCAGCCGCGAGCCCGGGCGCGGTGGGTCGCATCGCCCGATCCTTCGACGCAGCCTGGGTTGTAGATAAAGGCGACTTCGGAAACGTTCTTGTGGCGTTTGTCCGATGCAGGATTGCCGGGGTCGTACTGATCCACTTCAGTTTCATCCGGATCAAGAATTTGCTGCCGCCTGGCTGGATCGTCGTTAATCATGGCGAGCGCTTCAAGCGTTGCTTCGGGGCGCCATGAAATATTGTTGTCTTTTTCGAGTTTGGCTTGCCGCGCAGCCTTGAGTTTCAGGTTCGACCCCATGATGCCCGGCAGGAAAATAATGGGAATGACCTTGCTCGGCAGAACATGAATTTCGCAGCCGACCTTGTCTTCGTGGGGCGTAGTCGAAATTTCCGCACTCTGCATGCCATCTTCGTGCACGCGGGTGGGGACGGTGGTGGTTTCGGTCATGGTCAGGCTTCCGGCAGGATGTTAACGCTGAGCAGTTCGCTCTTGGTGGCCGAGTCAAGCAGCGGGCTGCGCCCTTGGCTATCGGTCGTGCCTTGCTGCAAGCTGCCATCGGCGCGGCGAATACGGAAGTTCCGATTCTTTACCGGGTTGCCGGAATTTGCATTGCGCAATACAAAAAATTGGTCGTGTTGACCTGGTTCGACTTTAGAGGATGGAAGTATCTCTGATGTTGCCGGCTCACTCCCCGGCCCCATAAACGCATTCCCACTCCCCTTGACCGAGAACTTCCCCGGGCAGGCGAAGGTAATGTTTCCACCCTCCAGTGTGACTGAAGACTGCCCGGCCTGGAGCACGATCTTGTCCTTGGCCAGGATATGGATTTCGTCGTTGGAACTAGTTACGGTCAGCGACTGATCGGCGAGGATTTCCAGTTGATCCGTATTCGCCTGAATGGTCTGTGTGCCGGCCTGGGCAATGCTCTTGATCCCGCCCGCATGGCTGAACCAACTGGCTCCTTGTCCCACCGCTGTTGAAACCGTATGCGCACTGGCGATATGCAGATCCTGCTGCACGGTGGCATGCAGGTTGGCCCCGGCAAAGAGGAGCGTGCTGGCCGGGCTGGTCAGGCCGATGTCACCCGGTGCTTCGGCCAGGATGAACGGCTCGGAAAAACGCTCGGTCGGATCGCCCAGTTCGCGGCTCCCCGGTTGCGCCTTCTGTGCCGGCTGTCCACCGACACTGCTGGAGAATTTGCCTTGTTGCTTGGGATCGATGCCTTCGATAAATTTCGTTTGCGCCGCATTCGCCTTCAGCGGCAAGGCCTGTTGCTGGCTCGCGGCCTCGGACAAGGCCTTGGCCGTTTCAGCGGCGGCATGCAACTGCGCCACCGTTTCCGCCACGTCCATCTGCGTGCTCTGCCCATTCGGGCGAGGCGTCGCTGAGATCAGCATCCCTTCACCGGCTCGCACCGCCAGCCAGCCATCGGTTCTGAGTTCAAAGCCGCTACCGCGCCAGGCACCCCGGCTGGCGCTTTCCGGAGCTTGGTGTACCAGATGCCCCAAGCCGAGCTGGCCGGCATTCTCGCTGGTCGCCAGCCGGGTGCGTAATTGCCCCGGGGCATCATCGACCACCCACTGGTTATGACCGGCCTCGTGGTTGTGACTCATCCAGCCTGAGAGCACCCCGGGGTGATTCGCACTCGCTTCATGGCCGGCCGAGAAAGGCGGTAGATCCGCACCGTTGTAGCTTTGGCCGACAATGACCGGGCGGTCGATGTCGGCATCGATGAAATCGACCAGGACTTCGTTGCCGATGCGGGGCAGGAAGTGACTGCCCCAGTTCGGCCCCGACAGCCATTCGGCGACCCGGACCCAGGTGCCGGATTGATCGTTGCCCGGGGCGTTGCCGGACTTGCCGGCGGTTCGTCCGTTGGGGCCGGTGTCGGTGAGGCCGCCGGCATTCGGTGCTTCACCGCGTTGC
>JAYREA010000018.1:0-53005 GCA_041909135.1 Azonexus sp.
GCATCGCGCCAATGATAGTGAGCATACCGCTCGCGAAAGTAGGTCAACGCCAGACTCCCCATGCAGACCCCCGTTACCATCAGGTAACGGGGGTTTTTGCTTTGCATCCTGGAAAATTAACCATTGCTGAATTGCTTTACACGTTGCTGATGTCGCGTAATCCGTGAGGCAAAAGGTAAGCGCCCGGCGAACTCAGGTTGATTTCTGATTCAGGCAGTCTCGGGCAGCCAGCGGTGCGGGAGCAATTCGCCAATGCGACTGTTGGGCTGAGTCGGCAAGTGAGACAGGATGGCCTTCAGATAGGCGAAGGGATCGTGGCCGTTCAACTTGGCGGACTGGATTAGACTCATGATGGCCACCGCCCGTCTGCCAGCGCGCAGGCTGCCGGCAAATAGCCAGTTCTTCCGCCCCGTGGCAATGGGCCGGATGCGGTTCTCAATCCAGTTGTTGTCGATCGGCACTTGGCCATCGCTGAGGTAATGGGCGAGCGCCGTCCAGCGTTTGAGGCTGTAACCAGTGCGCCACGCCAACTACCGAGGAATTCCCGGGCATGTTTGCCCGCCCGACTGTCGGCAAAGTCATAGACCACCGCCTTGACCGGCTCGAAGGCGCCGATGCTGTAGGACCAGAGGTAGGCCTGATGAGTCTTGCCGGCACCCGGGTCGAGCATCGCCACCGGCGTCTCGTCGGCATGCAGCACCGGATAGGTCAGCATTTCGGCTTTCAGGGCATCGACCAACGGTTACAGGGCAACACCCATCTGTCCGATCCACTCGGCCAGCGTCGATTGGGGAATCGGCAAGCCGGCCCGGCCGAAGATGCCTTCCTGGCGATACAGTGGCAGATGATCCAGGTATTTGGCGATCAGCACATGGGCGAGCTGGCCGAGGTCGGGGTGCCCTTGTCGATCACATGGGCGGGTACCGGTGCCTGAAACAGGGTTTCGCATTCGGTGCACGCCCACTTACCCCGAATGTGACGTTCGACCGTAAAAGTGCCTGGCGTGTAGTCGAGCTTCTCGGCGACCTCTTCGCCGATGCGCTTCATCTGGCAGCCGCAGGCGCAGGTGGTCGAGTCCGGTTCGTGGTGAATCTCGGTGCCTGGCAGTTCAGGCGGCAAGGGTTTGCGCCTAGCTTGTCCCGTGTGCTTCGTTTCCGGAAGCTGTGCCAACTCTTCGGCGATCGCCGCCATGTCGGCTGCGAGGGTTTCTTCGAACAGTTGGCCTTGTTCACCCGGTAGCCGCTCGGCCTTGACGCCTAAGTAATGGCGCTTGTAGTAGGCCACTTCGTGCGTCAGTTTGTCGATCTTCACCTGGCGCCAGTTGAGCTCTCGATCATTACGCGTAATGACTTCAGCCTGGCTGCGTACCAGTTCGCGCAGTTCATCCGCAGTCAGTTGATCGAGATTGGCAGGCAGTGTCATGACCGACATCATGCCGGCCAAACCGCTTGCCAGCTATCGTGGACTTCCCCAATGGTGGACCGTCACAGAACCCGGATCACGCCGCCATCGGCCAAACGTTCCCACGGCAAACCGAGAATCAGCGCATCGAATTGCCCGCGGGTAAGGCCAACGCTGCCATCGCCCGGCCACAGTTGAAACCGCCCTTGATTCAGTCGCCGGTTCGCCCGCCAGACACCGTAGCCATCATGCACCAGCACCTTCAGGCGGTTGCCGCGTTGATTGGCAAAGAGGTAGGCATGGTGCGGCTGCGCCGCACCGAAAATCTGCACGACCTGGGCCAGGATCGTTTCCGTTCCCGCCCGCATGTCCAGCGGCCGGGTTGAGAGCCACAAGACATCGACCCGGATCATCGCAGCCAGTCGCGTAACCAGGCGGCGCAATCGCCGGATGCCTGCACCGGCCAGTCGACCTTGATCGCGGCGTTGCCCTGGCAGATTTCAATCCGGATATCGCGCGATTCCGCTTCTGCCGGGACCATCGGCACTTGCACAAATTCCGGTGCCGTCGCCGGCATGGCCTGGGTCACAGGCGTCAGCAGGCGCCGCTTCGGTACTTCGATGTCGCGCTCACGCATCCGCCGCCGGACCTGATTCGCGTTGACGCCGTTGGCCATCGCAATCCCGGCAACCGAGGCGCCCGGCTCGCAGCAGGCCTCAATCACCGTACGCTTAAACTCCTCCGGATGATGCCGCCGGCGCCGACCTGGCTTCTGGATTTCCATCGATAGTGTCCACCATCGTTTTTAAGTGGACACGATCTTCGCGGTCTAACCCGTCAATTTATAGATGGGTTTGCCGGGGGCTTACGGCAAAAGCCCTACCGATTGCTGATGAGTTGCGTGCCTGGCTGACTCGGTAACGGCAGGCGGCCCCCAATGGCTCAGGAGTCGCCAAGGCAATCGAATGCAGCCTGAAATACTGGGTTTCTCTGGTGCCTTGTGCCTCTTGGGGTCGCCAGGCGCTTACGCTGAGACTCGCCAGTTATAATCTGGACCGACAATACGCTAGGGTATGGATATGTTCGACTGGAGAGATTACGGAAACGGCATCATTGCTTTTGATGCGGGCTATGTTCGGCCAATATTGGCCGCTATTCACATGGTTGTTGAAAATGGCCGCGTTGCCTTTATTGATACTGGTAGCAATGCGGCGTTACCAAATGCACTATCCGCCCTCAAAAAACTTGGCTTGGACGTTTCAGCTGTCGACTATGTAATTCTGACGCATATCCATCTTGACCACGCCGGAGGTGCCGGTAGGTTGATGCGCGCGTTCCCTAATGCCAAGCTGGTTGTTCACCCGAGAGGAGCTCGGCATATGGCTGAGCCGGCCAAGCTGGTCGCAGGGGTTACTGCCGTTTATGGCGCTGAGTATGTGCAGCGGGTTTATGGGGAAATTTTGCCGATTCCGGCGGAGCGGATCATCGAAGCGCCAGATGGGTTCTCGCTTTCCCTCGCTGGCAGGGAGTTGCTCTGCCTGGACACGCCGGGGCATGCACGGCATCACATTTGTATCGTCGACAAGAAAACCAGCGGAATTTTTACGGGAGATATGTTCGGCCTCTCTTATCGAGAACTTGATGTCGAAGGGCGGCAGTTTATCTTTCCGACGACAACGCCGACCCAATTCGAGCCGGAGGCAATGCGTGAGTCCATTCGTCGCTTGCTGTCATTCAATCCTGAGGCGATGTATCTGACCCACTACAGTCGCGTTCCGACTGTGCCGCAGATGGGCGAGGCACTGCTACGGCATCTGGATGCGCTTATCGCTCTGGCGCTGCAGGAAAAGAATGAAGGGGAGCTGCGCCATCAGCGAATCAAACAGGCAATGACTGATTATTTGCTGGCTGAAGTCCGCCGGCATGGTTGTCAGTTGGCCGACGCTGAGTTGCTTGCAATCTGGGAAACGGACATGGAGTTGAATGCTCAGGGTCTGGAGGTTTGGCTAGACAGCATTGAAGTCTAGAGATGTTTTCTACGCCAGAATCAGGCTGCTGCGCTTCCTAAAATCAAGGTTCGTCGAAATGAACCTAGCGGAGGCTGTCTTGCGTGAGCGCAGCTTGAGCGTCCGGCTCATGATTTAACGATCAGATTGATCGCTTGGGCGGCTGCCGCCATGCCAAATGCGGATGTTACGCAGACTGACGATCCGAAACCTGCACAATTCAGCCCGGCCGGGCCACGTTCCGTTTCGCAGGAGGCATTGCTGCTATCCGGGTAGCGCAAGGGTTCGGTCGAGAAAACTGCCGAAGCACCGAATTTTTTCTTGGTATCTTTCGGGAAGCCGTGCTCACGGCGAAGCGTTGAGCGAACCTTGGCAAGAAGCGGATCCTGTACCGTCTGGCTGAGGTCGGTGACGCGAATCTGAGTTGGGTCTATTTGTCCGCCCGCCGCTCCGGCAACGATGATCGGGGTGTTTTGACGTCGGCAGAAGGCGATCATTGCGGCCTTGGCGCGGACCTGGTCGATGGCATCGATGACCACCGAGAATTGTTGGTCAAGAATCTGAGCAAGGTTTTCAGGGGTAACAAAGTCTTCAATGCAAGTCACGGTGCACTCAGGATTGATGGCGCGCACCCGCTCTGCCATGGCCTCCACTTTGGCTTTGCCGTAGATATCCCCTAGCGCGTGAATTTGCCGATTGGTGTTGGATTCAGCCACCATGTCCAGATCTACAAGCGTCATCCGGTTGACGCCAGTTCGGGCCAGAGCTTCGACGATCCAGGAGCCGACGCCTCCGATGCCAACGATGCAGACATTGGCTTGCCGAATACGTTCCGAACCCTCGCTGCCATATAGGCGTGTAACGCCCCCAAACCGTCGTTCACGATCGAAAGTCATCACGTTTCTATGGTCTTGCGAATCACGGTGTTGAAGGGAGCGATCCACTCCGGCGCAAACTGGTTGTCGCAAGCGTTGATTTCGGCGATGGCGCGAAGTACCGAGCGGTTTTTGCCGCGATGGATGTGCTTGAGCATCACTGCTTCGAAGGCATCGACAATCGAGAGAATTTTTGCGCCGGGGCAAATATCCGGGTTTTGCAATTGGTTGGGATAGCCCCCGCCGTCGTGCATTTCATGGTGTTGAGCGACCATTTCTGCTGCGGGTTCCCAGCCTGGCATGCGAAGTAGCAGTCCGGCTGCGAAGCCGGGGTGGTTGCGCAAGGCGACCTTGTCTTCCGGTGACATTTTGCCGACTTTCAACCAGATTGATTCGGGTAGCAGCATCATGCCCACATCGTGCAGATAAACCGCCGCTTCGAGTTGCACCGGATCGACTGCGTTGCTGCCCGCCTTGTTGGTTTCCTGGGCGAGACGAAGGATACGCATCGTTCGTCCCTTGAATAGGGGCGAGCGGCTTTCGAACTGCAAGGCCAGAGAACGGAAAAATTGAAGGTCGCTATTGGCATTCTTCTGGCTGGATTTTGGCGCCGCCCCTTTGGGTGGGCGGCTCGAAATCTCGGGTATGACCGGAGGGAAGCCGGTGACCGCTTCGATCAGATCCGCGCAGCTGAACTCGATTTGCTGGGGACTCTCCAGCGCAACCTCTTCCAGCCCTTGAACGAGGACTTGCAGGCGGAGATTATCCAGTGGTTTGTTGGTCAGCAGGGCATCAGTGGCCAGTTCCAGTCGGTCGACAGCAAGCAATACCAGTTCGGCCAGCAGATCAGAGAAGTGAATTTCCCCTTCCCGGAAGCGCCCGATCATCGTTTCGATTGGGTGGGCAATGGCGACACCCAGGTCGAACTTGCAGAGTGAAGAGTCGCCCTTGATATTGTGGACCGCTCGGAAAAGGCTGGCAGTGACCTCACGGTCCAGAGGCGTTTCCTTGAGTTGGGCAACGTCACGCTCAATTTCTGGAGCTCGGTCGTTCAAAGCATCAGCAAACTCCTCCAGCGCTTCTCTATCCTGGATGGCTGGTGCAGCGAATGAACGAGTCTCCATGCCTTCTCCCAATGATTTTATTTAATCGAAGGAGTTTAACAAACTGCGGACTCCGACGGAGTGTATCCTTGATTGTTCGGCCTTGACTGGGCACCGTCAGGCCCCTAAGATTCCGCGCTTCTTCAAGGAATTACCTGCCGTGACTCTGGAACAGCTCTATGCCCTGATCGGGCCCGACATGAAGGCCGTCGATGCGGTCATCCGCGACCGTCTTTACTCCGACGTGGTGCTGGTCCGGCAGGTGGCCGAATACATCATCAGCAGTGGCGGCAAACGCATGCGCCCGGCGCTGGTTCTGCTGGCGGCCGGCGCTCTGGACTACCAGGGGACCCGGCATCAGGAAATGGCTGCCGTCGTCGAATTCATTCACACGGCCACTCTGCTGCACGACGACGTTGTCGATGAGTCTGCGTTGCGCCGTGGTCGCGATACCGCCAATGCCATGTTCGGCAATGCTGCCAGCGTTCTGGTCGGGGATTTCCTTTACTCGCGCGCTTTCCAGATGATGGTCGCGGTCGACAACATGCGGGTGATGCAGGTCCTCTCCGATGCGACGAATGTCATCGCCGAGGGCGAGGTGCTGCAGTTGATGAACTGCCATGATGCCGATGTCGATGAGGCGCGCTACATGCAAGTCATCCACTACAAGACAGCCAAGTTGTTCGAGGCGGCAGCTCAGCTTGGTGCAATTCTTGGTCAGGCGACGCCTGAAGTGGAAAAGGCGCTGACTGCTTATGGCATGCATCTTGGTACGGCTTTTCAGTTGATCGATGATGTTCTCGATTACTCCGGGCAGGAGGCAGACACCGGAAAGCATCTTGGTGATGATCTGGCCGAGGGAAAACCGACCTTGCCGCTGATCTACGTGATGCAGCACGGCACTCCCGACCAAGCTGCCTGTGTGCGCAAGGCAATTGAAGAAGGCGGTCGGGATGACTTCCCTCTGGTGCTCGATGCGATTCGCAGCAGCGGTGCCCTGGATCACGCCAGAGCGCGTGCTGTTCAGGAAGCCGAGTTAGCAAAAGCAGCAATTCAGTGCTTGGGGGATTCAAATTATAAGAAAGCTCTGCTACAATTGACGCTCTTTGCAGTTGAGAGGAATCATTAGTCTTCTCAGAGGTCGTCGGAGTGTAGCTCAGCCTGGTAGAGCACTGCGTTCGGGACGCAGGGGTCGCAAGTTCGAATCCTGTCACTCCGACCAAAAATTGCAAAGAAAAAGCACTTAGCCATCCTCCGGGGTGGCTTTTTGCTTTTTGGCTTCAGTAATTCTGCCTATCTGAGTCTTGGTGGTATGCTCAAATCGAATTTCTCCGATACAAACCGACAAAATCTTGCGGTTCCCCGTCAAGTTTTTGTTTCTGGGATAGCTGATGAAATACCTGCTGTTGTTCGCATTTCTGGGTGTGGTCTGGTGGATTTTCTCCAAGCGCAAGGCGCTGGAGGATTCGAAGCCATCATCGACACGACCTGCTCCGGCCGAGGAAAAGATGGTGACTTGCGTCCATTGTGGCGTGCATTTACCAGAGAGCGAGGGAATAAGCGACGGTGGCCGGATTTATTGCTGTGAGGCACATCGGGCCGCATCCCGGTCCTCGAGGTCCTGATGTCGGATTGGCTCTCCTCCACTTGGGAGGCTAACTGGCGTTCCTTCCAGTATTTCAATCTTTATCGCCTGGTTCTGGCGGCATTATTTTTCCTGGCGATCCTCTTTCCTCATGAGTGGACAGCCCGCCTCAATTTGACGCCGTCGCCGCTGCTGTTTGGCCTGACCGGGGCTTACATGGCGGCGACGATTGCCGGGCTCGTGCTGGCGACCCATTGGCAGCATGGTTTCAATCGGCAGTTATCCTCTCAGATGATGGTGGACATTGCCGTCGTCTGCTCCCTGATGTTCCTGGCGGGCGGGGTAAGTAGTGGATTGAGCGTGTTGTTGCTGGTTTCTTTGGCTGCCGCGAGCCTGGTTGGGCGAGGGCGTCTGGTCTTGTTCTACGCAGCAGTGGCGACGGTGGCCGTGCTGCTGGTCCAGTTTTACGGAATCGTTGCGCAGGGATTTGATTCGGCCTCGATTGTTCAGGCCGGGTTTATCTCGGCTGGTTTTTTTGCCACGGCCATTCTTGCCCGTCTGCTTGGTCAGCGGGCGATGGTCAATGAAGACCTGGCGCGGCGCCGTGGGGTGGCGCTGGATAACCAGATTCGGATCAGCCAGCGTGTTGTGGAGCGAATGCAGGACGGCGTGCTGATTGTTGCCAAGGACGGCCAGTTGAGTCGCTGCAATCCCGTGGCGAAGAGCATGCTTGGCTTGTCTTCTGGCGACCAGGCACCGCTGGCAGGTTGTGCTCCGGAATTGGCTGGCGCACTTCAAGCTTGGACGGCTGGTCACAATAATAATGGGCTTCAATTTTGTGGCGCCGAAGGCCGTGATTTGCGCGCCCGATTCGAGCGGACAACAAGTTCGGATGGCGAGGTGCTGGTCTTTCTTGAGGACGTCGGGCGGATCAAGGAGCACGCCCAGCAGTTGAAACTGGCCTCGCTGGGCCGTTTGACAGCGAGTATCGCCCATGAAATTCGCAACCCCTTGTCGGCGATTGGTCATGCCGGCGAGTTGCTGCGCGAGGAGCGCCGCGGCGAGATGCAGGAGCGTCTGCTGCGTATTCTTAACGACAATGTGATCCGGCTTGACCGGATTGTCCGCGATATTCTGGAGTTGGGCCGCCAGAATCGCGCGGAAGCTGAGTTGTTGCCAGCCGACGAGTTCTGCCTCGGCTTCGTCGAACATTTCCTGGCCAACGAAAATCTGCCTCCGGATGTTGTGGTGCTCAAGGCGCCCACCGGGCTAAAAATCTGTTTTGATCGTTCCCACTTGCATCAGGTCTTGTGGAATCTGGTCAGTAATGCCCTGCGCCATTCGAGTCGCGGGCCGGGGGCCGTGCGGATCGAGTTGCTCGGCGGTCAAGACGATGGGCGAGTAGAATTACATGTGATCGATGATGGTCCGGGCGTGCCTGAAACGGTACGCGAACAGATTTTTGAGCCATTTTTCACGACACACACGCAAGGGACTGGTCTTGGGCTGTTTATTGCCCGTGAGCTCTGTGCAACCAACGGGGCGAGCCTGGAATTGATGGCTTCCGTCTCCGGGGCGCATTTCATTGTGGCAGGGAGAAACGATACGTGTCAGTTGTCAGAACCGAACGGCGCCCTCGCGGCGAATTAAGCCGGGTTCTCGTTGTCGATGACGAGCCCGATATTCGTGAACTGATTGATCTAACCTTGGCGCGCATGGGCTTGGCCACCGAGTGTGTGGGCTCGGTCGCTGAAGCGAAGGCCGCGCTTGAGGCCGATGATTTTCAGCTCTGTCTGACTGACATGCGCCTGCCGGATGGCGAGGGCCTCGAAATTGTCCGCCTGATCACCGAACATTATCCCCAGACGCCGGTGGCCGTCATTACTGCCTATGGCAGTGCGGGCAATGCCGTCGCCGCCCTCAAGGCCGGGGCTTTCGACTATCTGGCCAAGCCGGTCGGGCTTGAGCAACTCCGCGCCCTGATCAAGTCGGCCTTGCGTTTGCCTGGTGGTGGGCAGGATAGCGACAATCCCTTGCAGTCCTTGATTGGTGACTCCCCAAGCATGCAGCAGGTGCGGGCGATGATCGAGAAGTTGGCGCGTAGTCAGGCACCGATCTACATTTCCGGCGAATCCGGCAGCGGCAAGGAACTGGGTGCCCGATTGATCCATAGCCGCAGCGCCCGGGCAGCGGGGCCCTTCGTGCCGGTTAACTGCGGGGCAATTCCGGAAAACCTGATGGAAAGCGAATTCTTCGGTTACCGGAAAGGGGCGTTTACCGGCGCCGACAGTGAGCGCGAGGGCTTTTTCCAGGCAGCCAATGGGGGCACGCTGTTCCTCGATGAAGTGGCTGATTTGCCGCTGGCCATGCAGGTCAAGCTGTTGCGTGCCATTCAGGAAAAGCGGGTGCGCAAGGTGGGTAGCGTGGCCGAAGAGCCGGTGGATGTCCGGATCATCTGTGCGACGCATCGCAATCTGCGCGATCTGGTGGACAAGGGCGGCTTCCGGCAGGACTTGTACTATCGCCTGAATGTGATCGAACTCCGTATGCCACCTTTACGCGAGCGTCTTGAAGATATTGCGCCACTGGTCGATGCCATCCTGCGCCGGGTTTTCGGCGAGGCAACGCCGAAGCTTTCCAGTGGTGCACTGAAGGCGCTGGAGTTCTATTCCTTTCCCGGGAATGTTCGCGAGCTGGAAAATATTCTCGAGCGCGCGACGGCGCTTTGTGCCGGCGACACCATCGAAGTCGACGACCTGCATCTCGGCCCCGAGGAAATGCCGGGCGGCGAAGCGCCGGGGCGGGGCAGTGAAACTCTGGATGAATACCTGAATCGCCTTGAACGTCAGGCCATTCTGGAAGCCTTGCAGAAGGCCGAAGGGAACCGTACGGCAGCGGCCCGCCTGCTCGGCGTGACTTTCCGTTCCATGCGCTATCGGCTTGAGCGTCTGGGCATCGAGTGATGGCGTGGCAGGCTGACGGTTGGCTGGAAGGGACAGATTGGCTGCCTTCTCCGAATTTTGGCGAACGGCCGGCGGGTGAGTCAGTATCTCTGGTCGTGATTCACAGCATCAGTCTGCCGCCGGATGAGTTTGGTGGCGACTGGGTCGAGGATTTTTTCCTCAATCGCCTGAATCCTGAAGCGCATCCATATTTTTCGACCATTGCCGATTTGCAGGTGTCTGCCCACTTTTATGTACGCCGGAGTGGTCGAGTCGTCCAGTTCGTCGGCTGCGACCGGCGGGCCTGGCATGCCGGTCAGTCCTGCTGGTGCGAGCGGGACAACTGCAACGATTACTCGGTCGGTATCGAGCTGGAGGGTTCGGATATCCAGCCCTATACCGCTGAGCAATACACCTCGCTGTGGGGCTTGCTGGACGCCTTGCGCCGGCGCTATCCAATTTTGGCCATCGCTGGCCATTGCCATGTTGCGCCCGGACGCAAGACCGATCCTGGGCCGTATTTCGACTGGGCGGCCCTGCGTTCCCGCTATCCTGAACTGGGCCTACCGGCCGAAATAGGCGCTTAGGCGCTCCACGGCCTCGGCCAGCCGGTCGACGCCGGTGGTGTAGGCGAAGCGGATATGCTTTTCCGGCTGGTTGCTGCCGAAATCGAGGCCGGGTGTGGCGGCGACGCCGGTTTTTTCCAGTAAATCCTTGGCCAGCGCGAAGCTGTCATCGGCCAGCGTCGAGCAATCGCAATACAGATAGAACGCGCCTTCGGGGCGGGCCGTGATGCGGAAGCCGATCGCCTCCAGCGCCGGGGCAAGGAAGTCACGACGGCGCCGGAATTCGCTACGCCGGCCTTCGAGAATGGCGATGGTTTCCGGCTCGAAGGCGGCCAGTGCGGCATGCTGGGCCGGCGTCGAGGGGCAGAGCGTGAGGTTCTGGGCCAGTTTTTCGACGTCGCGGACATAGGCTTCGGGAATGACCATCCAGCCCAGGCGCCAGCCAGTCATCTGGAAATACTTGGAAAAACTGTTGATGATCCAGATGTCGTCGCCGGCAGCGCATGCCGTGGGCGCTTCGATCTCATAGGTCAAGCCGTGGTAAATCTCGTCGACCATAAAGTGGCCGTTCTTTTCGCGACAGACTTCGGCGAGCGCAGCGATCTCCGGCAATGTGAACAGGGTACCGGTCGGGTTGGCAGGCGAGGCGACGAGCAGCCCGGCGGTGGTCGGTTTCCAGTGTCGGTGCAGCAGTTCCGGCGTCGGCTGGAAATTGGTGTCGGGGCCAACCGGGATATTCTGCGCCTGTCCTTCGTAGGCTCGCAAAATATGCCGGTTACACGGGTAACCGGGGTCAGTCAGCAACCATTCGCTGCCGGGGTCGGCCAGGCAGGCAAAGGCCAGATTCAATGCGCCGGAGGCGCCGTTGGTGACGGCGATTCGGCTGGCTGGCACGGAGACGCCATAGCGCTGGCGATAGAACTGGCTGATCGCCTCGCGTAATTCGGGCAGGCCAAGGGCTTGGGTGTAAAGGGTCTTTCCGCTTTTTATCGCATTGATCGCCGCATTGGCGATAGGCTCCGGTGTTGGAAAATCAGGCTCGCCAACCTCCATGTGAATGATGTCGCGCCCCTCGGCTTCCAGCTGCCGAGCCCGGGTCAGCAATTCGACGACGTGGAAGGGTTCAATCTCGGCGAGGCGTTGGGCGGGGCGGTACATGCGGTTCTCCAAAGTAAAACGGCCACCCTGAGGTGGCCGTCGATCATAGCAAGAACTGAAATCAGTCAGCGTTCTTGAACAGCGCCATTTCAAACAGTTCGCGCTTAAGGGTGAATTCGCGCGGCAGCTTTTCGCCCATGCTGTCGAACCACTCCTTGTGGCCGGCCAGTTCGGATTTCCAGGCATCGGCATCGATGTTGGTCAGGCTGTTGAACTCGTTCTTGCTGATATCCAGGCCGGTCCAATCGATGTCTTCGAATTGCGGCATCCAGCCCAGCGCGGTTTCCTTGGCGGCAACCTTGCCCTTGCAACGCTGAACGATCCACTTCAGGACGCGCATGTTGTCGCCGAAACCCGGCCACATGAATTCGCCCTTTTCGTTCATGCGGAACCAGTTCACGCAGAAGATCTTCGGGGCGGCATCAACGGTCTTGCCCATTTTCAACCAATGGTTGAAGTAATCGCCCATGTGGTAGCCGCAGAACGGCAGCATGGCGAATGGGTCGCGGCGGACAACGCCCTGCTGGCCGAAGGCGGCAGCCGTGGTTTCCGAACCCAGGGTGGCGGCCATGTAGACGCCGTAGTTCCAGTTGAAGGCTTCGTACACGAGCGGCACGGTGGTGGCGCGACGGCCGCCGAAGATGAAGGCGGAAATCGGCACGCCAGCCGGATCTTCCCAGGCGCTGTCCACGGACGGGCACTGGTTGGCCGGAGCGGTGAAGCGGGAATTGGCGTGGGCGGCCTTCTTGCCAGCCTTGCCGTCTTCCGGCGTCCAGTCCTTGCCTTGCCAGTCGATCAGGTGAGCCGGGGCTTCCTTGGTCAAGCCTTCCCACCACACATCGCCGTCGTCGGTCAGTGCGACGTTGGTGAAGATGATGTTTTCCTTCAGGGTGGCCAAGGCGTTGAAGTTGGTCTTTTCCGAGGTGCCCGGAGCAACGCCGAAGAAGCCGGCTTCCGGGTTGATGGCGTAGAAGCGGGTGACTCCATCCTTGTCCACGCGCGGCTTGATCCAGGCGATGTCGTCGCCGATGGTGGTGATCTTCCAGCCATCAAGGGTCTTCGGCGGGATCAGCATGGCAAAGTTGGTCTTGCCGCAGGCGGACGGGAAGGCCGCTGCAACGTAGGACTTTTCACCTTCCGGCGATTCGACGCCGAGGATGAGCATGTGTTCGGCCAGCCAACCCTGATCGCGGGCCATGTTGGAGGCGATGCGCAGCGCGAAGCACTTCTTGCCGAGCAGGGCGTTGCCGCCGTAGCCGGAGCCGTAGGACCAGATTTCACGGGTTTCCGGGTAATGCACGATGTACTTGACGGTCGGGTTGCAAGGCCACTTGGCATCTTGCTGGCCCGGTTCGAGCGGCGCGCCGACGGTGTGGATGCAGGGGACGAATTCGCCATCGGTGCCGAGCACGTCGAAAACAGCCTTGCCCATGCGGGTCATCGTGCGCATGTTGGTGACGACGTAGGCGGAGTCGGTGATTTCGAAGCCGATGTGGGCGATCGGCGAACCGAGCGGACCCATGCTGAACGGGATCACATACATCGTGCGACCCTTCATGCAGCCCTTGAAGATGCCGTTCAGCTTTTCACGCATGACGGCAGGCTCTTCCCAGTTGTTGGTCGGGCCGGCATCTTCCTTCTTGGCGGAGCAGATGTAGGTGCGGTCTTCGACGCGAGCCACATCGGACGGGTCGGAGAAGGCGAGGTAGGAATTCGGACGCTTGGCTTCGTTCAGCTTGATCAGCGTACCGGCCTCTACCATTTCCGCGCACAGGCGGTCATACTCTTCCTGCGACCCGTCGGCCCAGTGGATACGGTCCGGCTGGGTCAGCTCGGCGATTTCGGCGACCCATTTTTTCAGGGCTTCGTGTTTGACGTATGCAGGTGCATTCAGCGGTGCGGTCATGGCGATGTCTCTCTCTAAGTTACTGAAATAGCTAGGTTTCACGCCAGTCGCCGGGAGCTGCCACCAAGACTGAAAGCGGCTAGGGGCCGTCGGCTGGGAAGCCCGTAATTATGCATCAACTTAGGGTAAACATCTACTTGACTTTACGCCCCTAAGTGATTCCCGAGGGTGTTGGATAGGCTGTTGCATGGTATTATTTTCCGCGATTCGAAATGGCATTTCACGATATAAAACGGAGGCGACATGGATTCTCGGCAATTACGCGAAGCAGCTCTCTACTATCACCGCGAGCCCAAGCCGGGCAAGATTGCGGTTACCCCAATCAAACAACTGACCAACCAGTACGATTTGTCGTTGGCTTACTCGCCGGGTGTTGCCTTTGCCTGCGAGGAGATCGTCGCTGATCCGCGCGAAGCCAGTACGCTGACTTCCCGGGCCAACCTGGTCGGTGTGATCACCAACGGTACTGCCGTCCTCGGCCTCGGTGCTATCGGCCCCTTGGCTGCCAAGCCGGTCATGGAAGGCAAGGGCGTGCTGTTCAAGAAGTTCGCCAACATTGACGTCTTCGATATCGAAATCGAAGAGCGCGACCCGGACAAGCTGATCGATACCATCGCCTCACTGGAGCCGACTTTTGGCGGCATCAATCTCGAAGACATCAAGGCGCCGGAATGCTTCTACATCGAGAAGAAGCTGCGCGAACGGATGAAGATTCCCGTCTTCCATGACGACCAGCATGGCACGGCCATCGTCGTCGGTGCCGCCATCCTGAATGGCCTGCATCTGATCGGCAAGGACCTGTCCAAGGTAAAGATCGTCACCTCCGGTGCCGGTGCGGCCGCCCTGGCCTGTCTCGACCTGCTGGTCATGCTCGGCGCGCCGCCGGGCAATATCTGGGTGACCGACATCAAGGGCCTGGTCTACGAAGGCCGCGTGGAAGAAATGGACGAGATCAAGGCGCGCTACACCAAGGTGACCGATGCCCGGACGCTGGGCGAGGTGATCGCCGATGCCGATGTCTTCCTCGGCCTGTCGGCCGGTGGCGTACTGAAGCCGGAGATGGTGGCCAAGATGGCGGCCAATCCGCTGATCATGGCACTGGCCAATCCGACCCCGGAAATTACCCCGGAACTGGTCAAGAGCGTCCGTAACGACGCCATCATTTGTACCGGTCGCTCGGACTATCCGAATCAGGTTAACAACGTGCTGTGCTTCCCCTTCATTTTCCGCGGTGCGCTCGATGTCGGCGCGACAACGATTACCGAAGAAATGAAGATGGCCGCCGTCAAGGCGATCGCCGAACTGGCGCGTGCCGAGCAGTCAGAAGTTGCGGCCCGTGCCTACGGCGAGAAGGTCGCCAGCTTTGGCCCGGAATACCTGATCCCGAATCCGTTCGATCCGCGCCTGATCGTCAAGATCGCGCCGGCGGTTGCCAAGGCGGGCATGGATTCAGGTGTTGCCACCCGTCCGATCAAGGACTGGGATGCCTACATCCAGGGCTTGAACGAATTCGTCTATCACTCCGGCATGATCATGAAGCCGGTCTTCTCGCAAGCCAAGATGGCCCCGAAACGCATCGTCTTTGCCGAGGGCGAGGATGAGCGCGTGCTGCGCGCCGTGCAAGTGGTTCGTGATGAAGGTATCGCCAAGCCGATCCTGATCGGGCGTCACGCTGAAATCAACCGTCGGATCGAAGCGGCCGGACTGCGTATTCGTGAGGGCGAGGATTTTGAGGTGGTGCACTCCGACAATTCGGCGTTCTTCGACGAACATTACGAAGAGTTCTGGAAGACCTACCATGGCCTGATGGAGCGCAAGGGGGTCTCGCCCGACTACGCCCGACGCGAAGTGCGTCGTCGCAACACGCTGTATGGTGCATTGATGGTTCGTCTGGGTTACGCCGACGGCCTGATCTGCGGTACTTTTGGGCGCCACGAAACGCATCGCGAGTACGTGCAGAGCGTGATTGGCACCCGGGCCGACCATGATCGCTACTATGCGATGAACCTGCTGATGTTGCCGGAACGGACGGTGTTTATCGGCGATACCTATGTCAATTACGATCCGACGGCTGAACAGTTGGCCGACATGGCCTTGCTGGCGGCCGAAGAAATCCGCAATTTCGGTATCGTGCCCAAGGTGGCACTGCTTTCTCACTCGACCTTCGGGACTGAAGACACTCCGACCTCGATCAAGATGCGCGACGTATTGGCGCAGTTGAACCAGCGGGCGCCGGATCTGGAAGTCGAGGGCGAAATGCACGGTGATGCCGCACTGGATGAGCGTATTCGTCAGGCTGCGTTCCCTAACTCGAAACTCAAGGGGCAGGCCAACCTGCTGATCATGCCGACGCTGGATGCCGCCAATATCTCCTTCAATCTGCTGAAAGTGGCGGCCGGAGATAACCTTACCATTGGTCCTATCCTGCTCGGCGCTGCCAAGCCGGTCAATATCCTGACGCCAACCGCGACCGTGCGGCGGATCGTCAATATGACTGCACTGACCGTCGTCGATGCGGTGTGATCGGCTGCTTTAAGTTGTTGTTGTATCTATCTATTTTTTATTGATATTTCTATATCTCCTGCTAAAGTAAGGTAAACTTTGCCCGATGTTGGCAGGAGATAGTGAATGAAACACAAATTGAAGGCCGCCTTGCTGGTCGGCGCCTTGCTGGGTGTTGGCATGCAGGCACCCGTTGCGGCAGCGACAGCGAAAAAGTCCGAGCAACAGGCGACAAAGAAAGTAACGGCCAAGGGCGCCCACAAGGCACCGCTTGCCGCCAAGTCGAGTGGCAAACATGCTGCCAAATCAGCCGCCAAGGCTGCACCGACCAAGAAAGCGGCAGCCCCGTCACGACATGTCGGGAAAATGGCTGCGGCGCACGCCGCCAAACCGATTCGCCACGCCTCGATGATGGACATGGATCCGACGCGCCTGGCGCTTTATTCCGCCTCAGCGCTGGTCATCGATCAGAATACCGGTCAGGCCATGATCGAAAAGCAGCCGGATCTGGTCGTGCCGATTGCCTCCATTTCCAAGCTGATGACCGCCATGGTCGTTCTGGATGCCAAACTCGATCTGCAGGAAGTCATCACCATCGGTGATGCAGATGTGGATGGCCTGAAAGGAACGCGCTCCCGTCTGCCGGTTGGCACGACGATGACCCGTGAGGCCGCGATGCTGCTGGCCCTGATGTCGTCGGAGAATCGCGCCGCCCATTCTCTGGGTCGGCATTACCCGGGCGGTATGCCGGCTTTCGTTCAGGCAATGAACAAGAAGGCACAGGCGCTGGGTATGTACAACTCGCGTTTTGAAGAGCCGACCGGCCTGTCGAGCAATAACGTCTCGACGGCGCACGATCTGGCTCGCATGGTGGCGGCTGCCGCGCGCTATCCGGAAATTCGCCAGTATTCGACGACGGCCGAAGCCAAGGTTGAGCTGAACGGACGCATCCGTGACTTCCACAACACCAATGCGCTGGTGCGCAGCGATAACTGGGAAATCGGCGTGTCGAAGACCGGCTACATTTCCGAGGCAGGGCGTTGTCTGGTCATGCAGGCCCGCGTGGCCGACAAGCCGGTGGTGATCGTGCTGCTCGATTCGAACGGCAAGATGACCCGGGTTGGCGATGCCAACCGGATCAAGCGCTGGATGGAGAGTGCTGGTCTGGGATCTGGAGCGCGACGCCCGGTGTAATTCCCGGAGCGTAGCAAGTCAAAGGCCGCCGTGAGCGGCCTTTATTTTTTTAGGCCGGTGTAGCCGAGGGTTTGCGAGACGGCATCGGCCGTCTGCTTGACCTGCTGGGCCCAGTCGGGATCGTGCCGGTCGGCCGGGGCTGAAACGGAAAGTGCGGCAACGACCTCGCCGTCGTGATCGTAGATCGGGGCGGCGACGCACTTCAGGCCCATTTCGGCTTCTTCGTCATCGTAGGCAATGCCATGCCGGCGTACCTTGTCGAGTTCTTTCTCAAGCGCGGTCAGGGTGGTCAGCGAATGCGGCGTCTTGCCGGGCAGGCCGGTACGCTTGGCGTAGTCGCGCACTTTTTGCGGACTTTCGGCGGCCAGGAACAGCTTGCCGAGCGAGGTCAGGTGCAGCGGAGCGCGGCCACCGACCAGATAAACGACGCGAACCAGGGCGCGGCCGGATGAAGTCCGTTCGAGATAGACGATATCGTCATCGTGGCGGGCGCCGAGGTTGATCGCTTCGCCAATTTTCTCGTGCAGTTCCTGCATGAAGGGCAGGGCAACCTCGCGCATGTTGATCCGCGATTTGACGATGCCACCCAGTTCGAGCAGGCGGATACCGAGGCGATAAGTGCCGGCATCTTGACGTTCGACAAAGCGCGCATTGCACATCGCTGCCAGAATGCGGTGCGCTGTCGAAGGATGGAGTTCGGTGGCCTGGGCCAGTTGTTTCAAGCTGGCGGCATCCGGCGAGGCGGCGAGGGCGTCGAGCAGCGACATCATGCGCTCGATGACCTGAATTGAGCCGGGCGCTTTCGCGGACCCGCTGGCGACTTCAGACAACTGGATTCCTTTATTGGTGTGGTTTGAGTAGCATTGGCCACTTCTATTTTTCTTGTGCGCCGCAATATTAGCATGCGCTTAGCTCTCTACGTTACCTGTCTGGTCGACCTGATGCGCCCCTCCGTGGGCTTCGCGGCCTTGCGCCTATTGGAGTCTGCCGGCTGCGAAGTGGTGGTGCCCGAAGGCCAGACCTGCTGCGGCCAGCCGGCCTGGAGTGCCGGCAATCGCGAGCTTGCCGCCGATCTGGCGAAAAAGGCGATTGCCGAACTGGAGGGCTACGACTACGTGGTGATTCCCTCAGGTTCCTGTACCGACCAGATCCGCAATGTCTATCCGCAACTGTTTGCTGCTGATGCACATTGGGGGCCGCGTTCGCGGGCTGTTGCCGAGCGGACGTATGAATTGACGGCCTTTCTCGTCGATGTGCTGAAACAGCCCCTGGCGACGGCCGAGTTCGATGGTTCGGTGACCTATCACGACTCCTGCAAGGGTTTGCGCGGTCTGGGCATCAAGCGGCAACCGCGTGAATTGCTGATGAAGGTGAACGGGCTGTCGCTGAAGGAAATGACCGATTGCGAGGAGTGCTGTGGTTTTGGCGGTGCCTTCTCGGTAAAGTTCGGTGACGTATCGACCAGGATTGTCGATCGCAAGTGCGATTCGATTGCGGCGGCCGGGGCGGATGCTCTCGTTGGCGGCGATCTCGGGTGCCTGATGAATATCGAGGGGCGCCTGCGTCGGCGTGGCGATGAAACGACCCGTGTCCTGCACATTGCCGAAGTGCTGGCCGGCGGGGGCGAGTCCTGATGTCGGCCACCAAGCATTCGCAAGCCATGCATTTCCAGGCGCGGGCCGGCGAGAAGGTGCGGAACCCGGTGCTGCAGCGCGCCTTGCAGAAGGCCAAGCCGCTGTTTGTCGGCAAGCGGGCCAAGGGCGTCGCGGCACTGGCCGATGACGGCCTCGATTTCGAGTTGCTGCGCACGACCTGCGAAGGCATCCGCAATCGAACGCTGGCCGATCTCGATGTCTGGCTCGATATTTTCGAGGAGCGGGCCAGGGCAACTGGTGCCGAGGTGTTGTGGGCGCGCGATGGTGATGAGGTCAGCCAATTGGTGGTCGACATCGCCCGTCGCCACGGCGTGACCAAGGCCGCCAAGTCGAAGTCGATGCTGTCCGAAGAGGCGCATCTGAACGAGGCGCTGGCGGCTGCCGGCATCCGGCCGGTCGAGACCGATTTGGGTGAGTACATCGTGCAGCTGGCCGGCGAGACGCCGTCGCACATCATTGCGCCGGCCGTGCACAAGACTATCGAGGAAGTCGAGGCGCTGTTCGCCAAGGAGCATGGCCGTCCCATTGAAACGCGGACCTCGGCTGATATTCCGGCGATGACCCAGGAGGCGAGAGCGGTCTTGCGCCAGCACTTCCTGACTGCCGAGATGGGCATTTCCGGCGCCAATTTCCTGATTGCCGAAACCGGCACTGCCGCCTTGGTCACCAACGAAGGCAATGGTCGCATGGTGACGACGCTGCCCAAGGTGCATGTCGTGGTCACCGGCATCGAGAAAATCGTGCCGACGCTGGAGGATTTTGCGACGCTGATGCGCCTGTTGCCGCGTTCGGCGACCGGGCAGAGCATTTCCAATTACGTCTCGCTGCTGACGGGCACCAAACAGCCGGGCGACCACGACGGCCCGGAAAAGACCGTGTTCATCCTGGTCGATAACGGCCGGGCCAATCTGCTCGGCTCGGCCTATCAGGACATGCTGCGCTGCATCCGCTGCGGCGCCTGCATGAACCATTGCCCGGTGTATTTTTCGCTCGGCGGCCACGCCTACGGCTGGGTTTATCCCGGGCCGATGGGTTCGGTGCTGACGCCGCTCTACACGGGCATCGAGAACGCGCTCGATTTGCCGCATGCCTCGACCGGCTGCAACCAGTGTGGCAGCGTCTGTCCGGTGCGCATTCCGTTACCGACCCTGATGCACCGTCTGCGCGAGGAGCAGGTTGAACGCGGCCTGCGCCCGTGGTCGGAGCGTCTGGCGCTGATGGCCTGGGCGTGGATCGCCGGCAAGCCGCGGCTCTATCGCTGGTTGACCCGCCGCGCGGCGCGCTACCTGAACTGGCTGGCCAATGGCGAAGGCCGCATCCGAATTCTTGGCCTGGCGCCGGAGTGGACCGCTGGCCGCGATCTGCCGGTCGCCGGGCGCCAAACCTTTCACGAACTTTACGCAGCAAGAAAGAGAGCTTGAACATGGAATTAGCCCCAGACGGCCCGATGGCCATTCCGCTTTGGATCAACGGCCATGCTTTTTTGACCGTCACCGATTCCTTTTTCACCGTGACCAATCCGGCCAGCGGCGAAGCCATTCGTCGGGTGCCGCTGTGCGGCGCCAGCGAGGCTGCCGAGGCGGTCAAGGCGGCGCAGGCGGCGCAACCCGAATGGGCGATGATGGGCATGCCGGCGCGGCGCCATTGCCTGGCCAATCTGGCCGAGGCGCTGGATCGTTACACCGGGCATTTCGCCAAGTTGCTAGTGCAGGAATGCGGTTTTGACGAGGCAAGGGCGACGGCCGAAGTGGGCGAAGCGGTGGCTGCGCTGCAGGGGGCTTCAGTCGGCCAGACCGGCGTCGTCGGCATCGTGCTTGACGATTCCCGGCCGCTGGCCAATTTTGCCGAAGCGATGGCGCCAGCGCTGATGGCGGGGGCCACCGTGGTTGTCAAACCCAGCCCGAAAGCACCGTCGGCAGTCTATGCCCTGTGCGAACTCTCATCGCGGGCCGAATGGCCGGCCGGCGTGCTGAATCTGATGCAGGGCGATGCTGCGGCCATCGCCGGTTTGTGCAGCGGCGGCGTCGATCGCCTGGTTTTTAGCGGTCATGCCGCGCTCGGCGTGCAAGTCGGGGCAATCGCCGAGGCGGCCGGTATACCGTTTGAAATGAAGGCGGCCTGATGTTGCGTATCGTCCAACTCGAAGGCGAATCGCTGATCGCCGAAATTCGGCGGCCGGCTTTCGCTCATGAGTGGGTCGAATACCCCAAGACCGCGCCAGCTGACGTCGTTGAACGTCTGGCCGGCGCGGCGATCGCCATCACCAACAAGGTGGCGATCGATGCGGCGGCCATCGAGGCTTTGCCCGATCTGAAAATGATCGCCGTGTCGGCCACCGGCACCAATAACGTCGATCTCGAAGCCTGCCGGCGGCGCGGCATTGTCGTCTCGAACATTCGCGGATATGCCGAGCACACGGTGCCGGAACATGTGATGGCCCTGCTGCTCGCCCTGTCGCGCAACCTGGTCGCCTGGCGGGAAACCCTGCAGTCCGGCGGCTGGGAGCGGTCCGAGCAATTCTGCCTGTTCGACCATCCGATCCGCGACCTGCATGGCGCAACGCTGGGGCTGATCGGCAGCGGGACGCTAGGCAATGGCGTGGCCCGGCTGGCCGAGGCTTTCGGCATGCGCGTCCTGCGCGCCGAGCGCAAGGGGGCGGCGACCGTTCGTCCCGGCTACACGGCTTTTGCCGAGGTGCTGGCCGAGGCCGATGCGATCAGCCTGCATTGCCCGCTGACGGCGGAAACCACGGGCCTGATCGCCGAGCCGGAATTACGGGCGATGAAACGCTCGGCCTTACTGATCAACACGGCGCGCGGTGGCATCGTCGACGAATCAGCCCTGGTTCGGGCGCTCAAGGAAGGCTGGATTGCCGGTGCCGGCTTCGACGTGATTACCGCCGAACCGCCGCCTGCCGGGCATCTGATGGTCGATCCGGCCTTGCTGGCCTTGCCCAACTTCCTGCTGACGCCCCATGTCGCCTGGTCCAGTCGGCCGGCCATGCAGACGCTGGCCGATCAGTTGATCGACAACATCGAGGCTTTTGTCGTCGGATCACCAAGGAATCGGGTCGCATGAGCGCGAAAGACGAAATTCTTGGGCGCGTCCGGCGCGGCGTTGGCAAGGACGACTTTGCCGGCCGTCGGGCGGCTGCCGTTGCCTCCCTGACCAATGCCGGACGTGGACCGCAGCCGGTCATGGCCGGCAATCTGGCCGAACGCTTCCGACTCAAGGCGGAAAGCCTGTCGAGCACGGTCGAGGTTGTGGCCCGGCGCGAAGATGCCCCGGCGGCCGTGGCGGCTTATCTGGCCGCGCACGGTATCGGGCAACAGGCTGTGGTGACGCCGGATGTCGGCGGCCTGGACTGGGCGGCCAGCGGCCTGCAGGTCGCCGCACGGGCGGCTGAAGATGCTGATCTGGTGGGCATCTCCGGCTGCTTCTGTGGCGTCGCCGAAACCGGTACCCTGATGCTGCTCTCCGGCCCGGAAACGCCGGCTACCGTCAGCCTGCTACCCGAAACGCACATCGCGTTGGTCGATGTTTCGCGTATCGTGGCCACCATGGAAGACGCCTTTGCGTTGCTCCGGGCCGAACGCGGCAGCCTGCCACGGGCTGTCAATTTCATCTCCGGGCCTTCGCGGACCGGCGACATCGAACAAACCATCGTCCTCGGCGCCCACGGGCCTTGCCGGGTACATCTGATCCTGATTGGGGAAACCTTGTGAGCACAACCTTTGCCGTGCGTGGCGAATACATTCAGCTGGATCAACTGTTGAAGGCGACCGGGCTTTGCGAATCGGGCGGCGCTGCCCATGCGGCGATTGCCGAAGGGCGGGTCAAGGTGGATGGCGCGGTCGATACGAGAAAGCGGGCCAAAATGCGGCCCGGCCAAGTCGTTACCATCGGTGATGAAGAAGTGGTTCTGGTCGCCGAATAGGCGGGATTGACGCTGCACTGACTGCCGGTCTTTTCGCTACTCCAGCCAGCGGATCGGTGAGGCGAGTTCCGGGCGTTTGCCTTGCCGACCTTCGTAGTGCCGAGCGATGGCGGCGATGTCGGTGGCCGGGTCGCCGCTCAGTGTCAGGTAGGTGAGGATGCCGGCTTCGCGGCGGGTGTAATCGACGAAGGCCAGTGCGACCGGCACCTTGGCCTCCAGCGCGATGCGGTAGAAGCCGCTTTTCCAGCCTTTGGTCAGGCTGCGCGTGCCTTCCGGGGCGATTACCAGTAGAAAATTCGGGTGGGCGGCGAATTGTGCGGCCATCTCGGCGACAAAGCCGTTACGCACGTGGCGGTTGATCGGGATGCCGCCGAGTCGTCGCATCAGCCCGCCGACCGGCCAGAAAAATAGCGAATCCTTGCCGACCCAGCGCGCCTCCAGACCGAGTCCCCATTTGACGAGCAGGGCATAGACGCCATCCCAGTTCGAGGTGTGCGGGTAGGCGACCAGAACGGCTTTGGCCGGACGTTCCGGCGGTTCGATCAGTTTCCAGCCGAGTAGGGCAAGCAGGCGGTGCGACAGGGTTTTCAGCATGATGGTTTGATTCTTGAGGTTCAGGTCATCTTGACGACGATGTCGTGCAGCGTGTTGGCGCAGTTGGCCATGCGGTCGGCGGCGTTGGACAGGTGGCGATAGATTTCGCGGCGTTTGAACATGTGGATGTAGTCGTCGCCGACGAACAGTTCGGCAATGGCGCGGCGGTAGTTTTTTTCGACGCGGCGTTCCGCCTTGCGGGCCGAGTCGGCATCCGCGGCGGCTTCGGCCGGTTGCTTGGCGAGCCGGGCATAGCCCTGGGCCAGGGCGTCGGTGCCGAGCTTGATGTGCATGGCCATTTCCAGGCAGTGCTTGTCCGGGGCAAGGCAGAGTACTTCCATTTCGCTGACCGTGGTCTTGCAGTAATTGACGATCTCGTCGAGGTCGACGATGGCGCGGTAGATGTCTTCGCGGTCGATCGGCGTCGAAAACGCCTCGTTCAAGGTGTGCAGGTTGCGAATCTTGATGCGGTCGGCTTCGTGTTCGTCCTGGCGGATTGAAAGGCCGACCTTGGCGTCGCCGGTTTCCATGAATTCGACGAGCAGCCCGGCGGTGTGGGCGACCTGCCCGCACTGCTCGGTCAGCAGGGTGAAGAAATCCGGCATTTTCGGGAATACGCGATCGAACAGGCGGCGGAAGATCGACGGCTTGATTTCTTCGCTCATGGCGGGCCTCCGAGAAATAGATTAACCAGCGCATAGGCCTGGATGGCGACGATGGCAGCGCCGGGGATGGTGATCAGCCAGGTCATCGCGATGTCCTTGGCCTTGGCCCAGCGCACGGCGCGCGGCCGTTCCGAGGCGCCGATACCCATGATCGAGGTAGCGACGACGTGGGTGGTGGAGACCGGGGCGCCGCCGGCCGAGGCGGCAAGGATCACGGCGGCGGAAGTCAGTTGCGAGCCGAGGGCGTGGATCGGGCGGACGCGGTAGATGGCAAAGCCCAGCGTGCGGACAATGCGCCAGCCACCAGACATGATGCCCAGCGTGATGGATGAGGCACAGGCGAGCATGACCCAGAAGGGCACCTCGAAGGTCGGGATGAAGCCGCCGAGCAGCAGCACCAGGGTCAGGATGCCCATGCTTTTCTGGGCGTCGTTGGCGCCGTGCGAGAAGGCGAGGCCGGCGGCAGTGAGGTATTGCAGGCCGCGTAGCCGGGAGTTGGCTGCCGGGTTGGCGGCAACGAGCAGGCCAGTGAGCAGTCGGTGCGCCAGGAAGCCTAGCCAGAAGCCGATCAGGGGCGACAGCACCAGCGCGGCCAGCACCTTGACGATGCCGGTCAAATGGCCATCGGCCAGTTCGGCAAAGCCCCAGACGACGTGATCGGAGCCGACGGAAACGACCACCGCCCCAATCAGCCCGCCAACGAGGGCGTGCGACGAGGAGGAGGGGATGCCGAAATACCAGGTGCCGAGATTCCAGACGATGGCACCGAGCAGGCCGCAAAGCAGGATGGACAGGGAAAGAACGGGGGCGATACCGTCGAGCGCGACGAATTTGCCGATGGTGTTGGCGACGGCGGTGCCGCCGAGCAGTGGGCCGAGAAATTCGAAAACACCGACGATGATCACCGCCTGGGCCGGCGTCATGGCGCGCGAGGCGATCACGGTGGCGACGATGTTGGCCGCATCATGGAAGCCGTTGGTGTAGTCGAAGATCAGGACAATGACGACGGTAGCAACAGCGAGCAGGAACAGGGTATCCATGCGCATTGGCCCGACAGTGCCAGGCTTCGCCTCCGTTTCGGTTTATATTGTTTGGGCCAGTATATCGCCGAATTGCCGGTGCTTTGAGGGTTCGCGTACCTGGCCGTGCGCGCGAACGGGTAAAATAAGTAATTGCTAATGTTACCGGATCAAATGATGAGCTATCCGCGATTTGCCGAGATTTCCCGAACCTTTGCCCCTGGCTGGTTTGCTGCCGTGATGGGGACAGGTGTCTTTGCCATGACGACGCATGGGCTGGCCGGGCATTGGTCCTGGCTGGCGCTGCCGGCCGAGTTGCTGCACTGGTTCAACAGCGTCCTTTTTCTGGTTCTGGCGGTGCCCTGGCTGACCCGCTGGCTGCGCTTCCGGCCGGCGGCGATGCAGACCATGCAGCACCCGGTGCAGGCCAATTTTTACCCGACTTTCTCGATTGCCCTGCTCGTACTGGCGGCGCAGTGGCTGACCTTTACGCCCTTTGTGGCAGTGGCGTTGGCGCTGTGGTGGCTCGGCGTCGTCCTGCATTTCGTCTTCAGTTTCGCCGTGCTTTTCATCATGTTCCGTGGCGAGCATGTTGCGGCCGAACACGTGACGCCGGCCCAGTTCATTCCGGCGGTTGGCCTGGTTGTCATGCCGCTGGCCGGCGGGCCGCTGCTGGCCCACATGGAAGGTGCGCTGCGCGAGTGGGCGCTCACCATCAACGCCATTGGCCTGGGGGCGGGCAGCATGATGTATCTCGGGCTGCTCGGGCTGACCTTGCACCGCAAATACCTGCACAAGCCGGCGCAGGGCATCCTGACGCCGACGGTGTGGATTCATCTGGCGCCGATTGGCGTCATTCCGGTCAGCCTGATGAACGTGGCCGAGCAGTTGCCTTACCCTGCGGCGCGCGAGGTGGCGACGGTGCTGATGCTGCTGGTCTGGGGCTTTGGCGTCTGGTGGCTGGTCATGGCCAGCCTGCTCACCCTGTCGGCCCGGGCCACCGGGCAGTTGCCCTTTGCCCTTTCGTGGTGGGGCTTTACCTTCCCGCTGGGTGCCTTCGTCGGCGAAAGCCTGCGCCTGAGCAAACTGCTCGGTTGGAGCAGCACCTTTGCCATCGGTGTTGCCGCCTGGCTGTTGCTCTGCTTTTTCTGGGGCATTACGCTGCTCAGGACGGCGCGCGGCGTGGCTAGCGGCGCCATCTTCCAGCCGCATCCATAAAGCCGCGCATGAACTGGCTTTGGAGTATTCCGCTGGTGGCTGGAGGCCTGGGGGCGCTGAATTTTGGCATCCGGCGCGGCCTGGCGGCGCCGCGTGTGGTCGAAAGTGCTTGCCCGGAAGGCTTGCCGTGGCGTCCGGTGCAAGTGCCGACCGCCAACGCCAAAAGCCTGTTTGGCTGGTTCATTCTGGCCGATGCGGGCAGCCCGGCGCTGGTTGTGATGCATGGCTGGGGCGGCAATGCGGAAATGATGCTGCCACTGGCCGGGCCGTTGCACGCGGCCGGTTATTCGCTATTGCTGCTCGACGCCCGTTGCCACGGCCAAAGTGATGGTGACAGCTTCGCCTCGCTGCCGCGCTTTGCCGAAGATGTCGATGCCGGGCTGCGCTGGCTGGCGGCACAAGGCGAGGTCGATCCGCAGAGGCTGGGCATTGTCGGGCATTCGGTCGGGGCCGGGGCGGCGCTGCTCGCCGCTTCCCGTCGGCACGATGTGCGGGCGGTGGTCAGTCTGGCCGCCTTCGCCCACCCGGCGGCGATGATGCGGCGCTGGCTGGCGAGCCTGCACATCCCCTTTTGGCCGCTTGGTGCTTACATTCTGGCTTACGTGCAACGGGTGATTGGCCATCGTTTCGATGCCATTGCGCCGTGCAACACCATCGCCCGGGTGGCTTGCCCGGTGCTGATCGTCCATGGTCTGGCCGATGACACGGTGCCGGTGGCCGAGGCGCAGCAGATTCATGCGGCCCGGGCCAGCGACGCGGTCGAGCTGCTGTTGGTGCCGGGCAGCCATGACGATTACGGCGACATTGGTCGGCAGATTGGCGCGGTGTGCGATTTTCTCGATCGCGCGATGGGGCGCTGATTCCGGACGAAAAAAAGCGGGAGTTCAACTCCCGCTCTATATTTTTTCACTACGTATCACGTGGCGTATAAAAGAATCGCAATGCACTGAAGTTAAACGGTTAGGAAAAATATTTTGGCTTAAGATTTTGCATGTCGTTTCAATAAATCGCATAGCTAAATTATGAATGAAGTTAGGGTTTAGCTCTTGAAGGGGCTGGCGGCTACGGAGGAGTCAACCTCGATTGGTTTGCCGTGCTTATCTATTTCAGTCGGGATCTGCCTTAAGGCAATAGCAATCAAAGTCATCGCGGATACCAGCAGGTCAAATGCTGCTATCAGACTCAGAGTGGGGTTCAGTGGCTTCGCTTCCCTTTCTTTTGTCTCTTTCCTTAGTTCGATCAAATGATAAAGCGTTCCGATTGGGCCAAGGTGCATGTGCAAGCTTAATTCCGCCGCAAGAACAACAAAATCAATCGCGGGAACATCAAATGATTTGAAGTCCGTTACCTTAGCGCCGGCTTGAATCTGGAAATGCGAATATTGGGCCTGGAAGTCAGATGAATTACTTTTTACGTGATTAAGGAAATCATCGTAGAAATTTGCTTTTCGTTTTGCCCTGCCAGCAGCTTGTGCTGCTCGACTTATTTCATTGGTAAATTTTTCTACGGCTGCTTGGTTGTATGCGTTCAGTTTTCCCTCTATTTTCGATAGCCGTGACTCAAGATCACTATTAGTCTCGGCCAAAAGCTTAATATTCTCTCGATAATCATCGTATATGCGTAGGATTGTGCGCGTTCCCGTTTCCTTTGCGGCGGAATCCAGGTTGTTTAAAAGTGTTTCCGCGATCTTGGACACCGAAGCAGCAATCTTACGCAACCGTTTTTTTGCCTCGTCTGAGCGCATTTCACCGTGATTTATACGTTTCTCGAGTGCATTTGTATCCAAAACCATTATTTTTCCCTTTACTCGTTGAATAGATTTGAATTATTTCTGAGGCATGTTCTCATTGGTTTGATTTCAGCCAATCGCTTTCTCCATGACCAAGGTGGCGTAGGGTCAGCATCTCTCAACAAGCCATCAGAAACACCAACACACGACCAGTGATGGTCTCAGCGACTATGCGTCCACAGATCAGTAGCGCCCTAGGCAATAAGCCACTTCACTCGTAATATGCAGCCACGGTGTTAGCGCCTTTCCTTGCGCCAAGTTTCTTTCGGCACTTGGGATAATCCCCACACCCCCAGAAATCGCGCCGTCCTTCCTTGCCAGGTATAAAGCGCATCTTTGTTCCACAACTAGGGCAGGTTGGAATGTTGTAGTCACCTGCAGTGGCAAAGGCCAACAGTTCCTCATGCGGTTCCGCCGCCAATCGATTGAACATCGCCAACAACATTTTCCCGTCAATCAGCGTTATTCGATTTGGTGCAGCAAAAGCCTTGGCCTCTTCGGAATAGCTGCCGCTGGTCATGAAGAAGGCCTTCACGATCTTTTCGTGGGCCATCACCCCAAGCAACTCGCGGATCGGCTTTACTCCAACAAAGCTATCTCCCCAAGCCTTGCACTGAACAATTGCCGTGGCCTGCTGCGGGTTGTTGTCATCCTGGAATAGCCGAATGTCGATGCCGCCGTCAGGCCCCAGCGGTGTGCATTCGCTGCGAATGCCCTTCAGCTCGTAGAATTTCTGGCAGACGTCTTCAAAGCGTTTCCACTCAATCGACTGGATCAGTTCAGGCGACCACTCGAGAGCTTTATCTTCTGCCCTCGGAGTCAGTACAGGTTCTACTCTCAAACCGGTTGCGGCTTTTTTCGCCGGCTGCCAACGACTTTGGGCTGGTCGTGTCGGTGAAGGCGATCGAACAATGTCCAGTGACGGTGTTTTTGCTGACTCTTTTAGTTGTGCCAACCACTTGATAAACGCGATTGCGGCAAAGATAAAGCTCAGGAGAAGGAAGACTGGCTTCAATCCTGTTGCAGCGGCTTTGAGGTATGAATTTTGGCCAAACATCGTTGGAACCAAGACGTAGCCGAAAAATAGTATCCCGACTGAAATCACTGCAGCCAATGGCCAGTTTGAAGACAGAGCTATCTCCAATACTGATTCTTTTCTCTTTCGTCCCACGAGATCCGGCACCTGTCGATAAATTGATCCGATGATTCTGAGCCATAGCCCAAAGGGCGACAATTAGCCAAAGGTCATAGAGGTCATTGGCAATTCATTCAACCATCCTGGTGCGCGGCAAGGCCGTATCAATAAAAAACGTTAAATAAAAAAAGGCGGGAGACCAGCTCCCGCCCAAGCGGAGTCTGCCTAAGACTACTGAGGCAGGAGGAAAGCAGCTTTCTCGCGGACCTTGATGTCCGGGTTATCGACGGCGACGATGTCGAAGTGAATCTGGTTGGAGCCGGTCTTGCCGGCATCGGGAGGCACGCTGACCACGGTATTGAACGAGGTCAGGCCCGCTGCCTTGGCATCGACTTCCGGATTGCCGGCGATTTCGGCGCCGGGCAGGCCGTCGACGGTGACCCGGTAACGGTGCGGCCGTTCTTCGGTATTCATGATCTGCAGCATGTAGACGTTCTCGATCCGGCCATCGTCGGCTTCGCGAGCCAGTACCGAGCGGTCGCGGATGATGTCGACCTTGAGCGGGATGCGATGGGCCAGGAACCAGACGGCCAGGCCGGTGATGATGACGAGAATGACCGTGTAGAGCAGGATGCGCGGGCGGACGATGTGAGCGAGGATTTCTTTCTTGCTCAGGTGCTTTTCCATGGCGCTTTCGGTCGAATAGCGCACCAGCCCGCGCGGCAGGCCAACCTTGTCCATGACCTGATCACAAACGTCGATACAGGCGGCGCAACCGATGCACTCGTATTGCAGGCCGTTGCGGATGTCGATGCCGGTTGGGCAGACCTGCACGCAGAGCCCGCAATCGACGCAATCACCGAGGCCGGCCGCCTTGGCATCGACACCCTTCTTGCGCGCCCCGCGCGTTTCGCCGCGCTCCGGATCGTAGGTGATGATCAGCGTATCCGGGTCGAACATCACGCTCTGGAAGCGGGCGTAGGGGCACATGTACTTGCAGACCTGTTCGCGCATGAAGCCGGCGAAGAGGTAGGTGAAGCCGCCGTAGAAGAAGATCCAGAAGGTTTCCCAGGGGCCGAGATTCCCGGTCAGGACGTTATTGACCAGTTCTTCGACCGGGGTGAAAAAGCCGACCAGCGTAAAGCCGGTCCACAGCGACAGCAGCAGCCAGAGGCCGTGCTTGGTCGCCTTGATGCGCAGCTTGCGGGCATCGAGCGGGGCCTTGTCGAGCTTGATGCGGGCGTTGCGTTCGCCTTCGACCCAGTTTTCGATCCACATGAACATCTGCGTGTAGACCGTCTGCGGGCAGGCGTAGCCGCAGAACAGCCGGCCGGCGACGGCGGTGACGAGGAACAGGGCGTAGGCCGAAACGATCAGCAGGGCGGCCAGGTAGATGACGTCCTGTGGCCAGAAAACGACGCCGAAAATGTAGAACTTGCGTTCGACGAGGTGGAGCAGGATGGCCTGCCGGCCGTTCCAGACCAGCCAAGGGCTGACGTAGAACAGCAGTTGCGTGAAGATGACGAGGGCGATCCGCCAGTTGTCGAAAAAGCCGCGGACGCCTTTGGCGTAGATTTTCTTGCGCTTTTCGTAGAAGGAAACTTTTGCAACGCTGTCTTGCTGCGGGTTGGCTTCGGGCTGGCTCATTGGTCCTCGATCAATTGGTCAATAGAAGTGGAAACCGGGACTGCCGGTGCCGATGACCTGGCTGCATAAAGCAAGCCTGCGGGGCGAACTAAGGGGGATATGCCGCCAAGCCATTTCGGTTGCCAACTCCTGTTCGTTCACACGTTGAGGAAAGCGCTTTGGGGCAGGAGAGGTGTCGCCGGTTTCCGGTAGTTCCTATATCAAGATACGTGCCTGAATTTTGGCTTATTTGAAGTTCAATTAAATCAGCGGCTTATATCTTTTTGCGGGTGCCTGTTAGTTCTTTTGGTGGATGTTTGTGTCAGAAATGGCAAAAAACTTTGGCGTATGTGACAATCGTGGCATGACCGCCCACTTCCTCAGCGAACTGATCTCCTTTCTGGATGGCCTGCCCGAGCCGCGTATCGTCATGGCTGCCGACTACCGGATCGTCGCCGCCAACGCGGCCTATATTCGTGAGTTTGGCGGGGCCAAACCGCTGGCCGGGCGGTGCTGCTACGAGGTTTCCCATCATTTTGACGTGCCCTGCGATCAGGCCGGCGAGTCCTGCCCGCTGAAGCAAAGCCTTGAAACCGGTGAGCCGCAGCGCGTCCTGCATCTGCACCACACGCCGCGCGGCGAGGAGCATGTGGCTGTCGAAACGACGCCGATTCGGGATGATCAGGGAGAAGTCGTCTATTTCGTCGAAACCATGCGCGTGGTGCGCCAGGCCAGCAGCCGGGCGGCCGCGCAGGGTCTGGTCGGCCGCTCGCCGGCCTTTGTCGGCATGCTCGAAAAAATCCTGCGGGTGGCCAACTCCGACGCGGCCGTCGTGCTGCTCGGCGAAACCGGAACCGGCAAGGAGCTGGTGGCGCGTGCCATCCATGAGGCCAGCTCCCGCGAGGAGGGGCCTTTTGTGGCGGTGGACTGTGCCGGCATGACGGAAACACTGTTCGAGAGCGAACTGTTCGGCTACGAAAAAGGCGCCTTTACCGGTGCCTCGCACCGCAAGCAAGGATTGGTCGAGGCCGCGGCCGGCGGCACGCTGTTCCTCGACGAAATCGGCGAATTGCCGCTGGCCTTGCAGGTCAAGCTGCTGCGCCTGCTCGAAACCGGCACCTATCGCCGGGTCGGCGGCCTCGACTGGCTGCCGGCCAATTTCCGACTGGTGACAGCGACGCACCGCGATTTGCGGGCCATGGTGCAGGCTGAAACCTTTCGGCGTGACCTTTATTTCCGCATCAATACCTTCCCGATTCACACGCCGGCCCTGCACGAGCGGACGGAGGACATCCCCCTGCTGGCCACTTCACTGCTCGAACGGGTCGATCGCAAGCCGGGGCGGAGGTTGTCGTCGGCGGCGCTGGCGTGGCTGAGCGGTCGCTACTTCAGCGGCAATATCCGCGAACTGCGCAACCTGATCGAGCGCGCCACCTTGATGGCCGATGGCGAAGTCATCGACCTGCCGCACCTGCTGGACATGGCCGACGATGTGCCGGCCGCCCAGGTTAGTGAAGATGGGGCTTTCCGGATCGCTGAAATCGTCGATCTGGCCACCCTGGAGGCGCGCTATCTGGCCTGGGTTCGTCAGCGGGAAACGGGCGATCACGCCCAATTGGCCGAACGGCTCGGCATTAGCCCGCGGACGCTGTACCGCAAGTTGCAGGAGCGCTGAAGGGCTAAGCGAAACCCGAATACGCTTGACGGGTAAGGCGAATCAGCATTTCTGGCGCACCGCTTGTGCCGGGAAGGCAATCAGCTCGATGCTGATGTTGAAAAATTCAGCGTCACCCAGAAAGTGCTGCCCGAATTTTCCTCGCTCTGAACGCCAATCTGGCCACCCATCAAATCAACCAGGCGCTTGCTTAACGACAGACCCAGGCCGGCGCCGCCGAATTTTCGGGTCTGACTATCGTCGACCTGCGTAAAAGTCCGGAAAAGGCGGGTTTGGTCTTCGGGGCTGATGCCGATTCCTTGATCATGGACCTCGAAGCGCACCACCGTTAGCCGGGCTTGGTTTTCCACCAGCCGGGTGCGTATGCTTATGTCGCCACTGGCCGAGAATTTGATCGCATTATTGACCAGGCAATCCATGATTTCGCCGATTCGATAGGCATCACCCCAAAGCACTTTCGGCAGCTTGCTATCGTGTTCGATCAGCAGCCGGATATTCTTTTTCTGCGCCTCGGTTTGGGCTCGTTCGGCCACCTTTTGCAGCACGTCCTGCGCATCAAAGGGGCTTGATTCAATGGTCAGCCGGCCGGATTCTGCCCGGGCCAGATCCAGTAGTTTCTCAATCAGTTCCAGCAAGCGTTTCGAGGCTTCCAGAAGACTGCTCAGCGAGGCTTGCTGACGCTCATCGGTGGCGCGCCGCTGCGTGATTTGGGCCAGTCCGATAATTTGATGTATCGGTGTGCGCAATTCGTGGCTCATGTTGGCCAGAATTGCGCTTTTGGCGCGACTGGCACTTTCGGCATCGTCGCGTGCCTGCGCCAGTTCAAGGGTGCGTGCATGGACCATTTCTTCCAGATGGTCGCGGTAGGTATTCAACTCGATCAGGGCTTTCCTGCGCTCCGATATGTCGTTAATGGCCAGGACGACAAGTTTTTCGTGATCAATTTCGACGAAACCCACGCCAATTTCAACGGGCAATTCCGAGCCATCGCATTTCAACATCAGAAACTCGCGACGGCTCGCCATCATCCCGGTGTAGGGCTGCTGCCAATAGGTTGCCCTGTCCTTTCGGTGCGCTTCCCGCAGCGCGACGGGAATGAAGTCTTCCACTTCCCGCCCGAGCAAGTCGGCGTTGCTCCCGCCGAACAGGTTCAATGCTTGCTGATTGATCTTTGCGATCCGGCCATCCTGGCCCACCAGCATCATGGCAACTGGGCTGCCGGCAAAAATCTGCCGTATGCGGTGCTCGCTGCGCGTCAGCTCCTCCGTACGTTCCTCGACGCGAGACTCCAGTGTACGATTTGTTTCATGGAGCTTGGCCAGGGTTTGTTGCCGGGCCCGGAATTGGCGGACGGCATAGAGCGCAAGATAGATCAGGGCGAGATTGCTGACGACGCCAATCAAGACATACTCGATCAGGCTGTTGCGCCAGCCGTCCAGTACATTGCCCGGATTCACCTGTCCGGTAACGACAAAGGGGAAAAGTTCGGAAGCCTTGTAGGCGATGAGCCCTGCCGGTTCTCCGAAAAGACTGGCCTGCCGATGGGCACCTGAATTATTGGCGACAAGATGCTGGCTGAAGAGCGGGGCGTCGCGCCAGTTCTTTTGCGTACAGGACGCTTCCGTCGGCAGGCAGGCTAGCGTGTTTCCATTGCTCAGCAGCAATTTCAGCGAATAAGGGGCGGGAAGATTGTGGCTGGCGAGAATTTCGGCGAGGCGTTCGCTGCGTATGCTGGCTGCGGCAACCCCGAGGAATAAACCGCCATCGGAAACGATGCGAAAACTGAGCGGGATAACCTCGGCACGATCGAAGCGACTTTCGACGGAGTGCCCGATATAGAGCCCCTGATCAAAGGTATCCACCTGAGCGCGGAAATAGTCACGATCGGCGACATTGATGTGGGGCGTCGGGAAGGCGATTGAATGGGCGGCCAGGTCGCCATTGGGTTGAACCAGGACGATTGAGCGCAGGTTGCGTGTTATTGCATTGCGCCGCACCAGCAAGCGATGCGCCGTTTGCTCGTCCAGTCTGGAGATGCCCCCCTGAATGGCAATGACTTCGCCGATGCCGCTCAAGGTGCGCGAAAACAAGTCGAACTCGGTATTCAGTTCATCGGTCAAGGTATCGACGGCCCGGCGCAGCGTTTCCTCGGCGTGATCGAGGCGCGATGCTTTCTCGTGAGAGCCGACAAAAACCAGGGCGCAGTCCAGCACGATGATGGCAATGGCCATTAAAGCGACCAGAAATTTTGGGTAAGTTGCGTTCACGATGCTTGTTTGTCTGGCGTGCGGTCGTCGGGCTGAGTTCTGCGCTCGGGCCTTGCGCAGGGGGTGTGTTGCAGATGGGGCAATTCTTCTGTGGGGCACTTAAAAATACCATAGGTTAAATCAACAAAATCAACAAATTTATTTATTTGGCTCGTTGTGCCAGGCATACATTTCAACTATTATTGAAATATGGAATCGAAACTTGCTGTTGCCGCGCTCGGTGCGCTGGCTCATGAAACCCGTCTGGAAGTTTTCCGGCTGCTGGTTCGTGCCGGAGCCGATGGGCTGTCCGTCGGGCGCATTGCCGAGGGGCTCGGCGTCGAGGCTAATGGCCGCCTGACCTTTCACCTGAAGGAGCTGGTTGCGGCCGGTCTGGCCGCCTCGCGGCAGGAGGGGCGTTTTGTTTATTACTCGACCGACTACGTGGCAATGAACGAACTGCTGCGCTACCTGACCGAAGACTGCTGTGGCGGTCTGGGTTGTGGCGAGGTGGTCGAATCGTGCAATCCGGAGAAATGTTCATGAAGGTTTTCAATGTGCTGGTCTTGTGCACCGGCAATTCGGCCCGCTCGATTCTTGGCGAGGCGCTGTTCAATCATCTGGGGCGGGGGCGGATTCGCGCCTTTTCGGCGGGCAGTCAGCCCAGTGGCAAGGTCAATCCGGTGGCGCTGGAGACGCTGGAAAAACATGGCATGCCGCTGCCCGAGGCGCGCAGCAAGTCGTGGGACGAATTTGCCGCGCCCGGTGCGCCGGCGCTCGATTTCATTTTTACCGTCTGCGCCAGCGCGGCCGGCGAAACCTGCCCAATATGGCCGGGACACCCGGCGACCGCACATTGGGGCATCGCCGATCCGGCTCATGTCGAGCCGCTGGCGGCGCGCCGGGCGGCTTTTGAAACGGCCTATGGCGAACTGGAAATGCGGATCGCCGCCTTTTTGCAATTGCCGCTCGAAACCATGTCGACCGCAGCGATCAGTGAAGCAGCCCGGGCAATTCACGCGGAGGCTGCGGCATGAGCGGGCAATGCGAAGTGGCGATCAAACAGGCGGAAGGCCTGTCGATGAGTGCTTTCGAGCGTTACCTGACGATCTGGGTCTTCCTCTGCATCGTCACCGGCATCGTCTTCGGTCAGGTATTCCCCGGATTTTTCCAGGCGGTCGGCGGCATGGAGGTGGCGCGAGTCAATCTGCCGGTCGGGCTGCTGATCTGGGTGATGATCATCCCGATGCTGGTCAAGGTCGATTTCGGTGCGCTGAGCGAAATGAAACAGCACGCGCGAGGCATTGGTGTCACGCTGTTCGTCAATTGGCTGGTCAAGCCGTTCTCGATGGCTTTCCTCGGCTGGCTGTTCATTCGCCAGTTGTTCGCCGCCTACCTGCCGGCCGATCAGCTCGATAGCTACATTGCCGGCCTGATCCTGCTTGCTGCGGCACCGTGCACGGCGATGGTCTTCGTCTGGAGTCGGCTGTCGAATGGCGACCCGCTATTCACGCTGTCGCAGGTGGCGGTCAACGACACGATCATGGTTTTTGCCTTTGCGCCTATCGTCGCTTTCCTGCTCGGCATTTCGGCGATCACCGTGCCGTGGGAAACCCTGCTCACCTCGGTCGTGCTTTATATCGTCATTCCGGTGGCGCTGGCCCAGCTCTGGCGCAAGTCGCTGCTGGCCCGTGGGCAGGCCGTGTTCGATGCGGCAATGGCAAAAATCGGCCCGTGGTCGATCTGCGCGTTGCTGCTGACGCTGGTTCTGTTGTTCGCCTTCCAGGGTGAGGCCATCCTGCGTCAGCCGCTGGTCATCGCGCTGCTTGCCGTGCCCATCCTGATCCAGGTTTTCTTCAATTCGGCGCTGGCCTACTGGCTGAATCGGGCGGTTGGCGAAAAGCACAACATCGCCTGCCCGTCGGCATTGATCGGCGCTTCCAATTTCTTCGAACTGGCGGTGGCGGCGGCGATCAGCCTGTTCGGTTTCGACTCCGGGGCGGCGTTGGCGACGGTGGTTGGCGTGCTGATCGAAGTGCCGGTCATGCTGCTGGTCGTCCGCGTCGTCAATGCCAGCAAGGGATGGTACGAGGCAAAATAGTCGCAGGCTGGAGGCGGCAGGGAAAAGATCATGAACATCATCATCGAAGCGCTGCAGGGTGGATTGGCCGGGCTGGCCTCGTATCTGGCGGCTCATGTGCTGCTCTGCCTGGTCCCGGCCTTCTTCATCGCTGGCGCCTTGTCGGCGCTGGTGCCGCAGCAATCGATCATCCGCTTTCTCGGACCTGATGCGCCGAAATGGGTGTCCTATCCCGCTGCCGCCGGGGCGGGCAGCCTGCTTGCCGTCTGCTCCTGCACCATCCAGCCCTTGTTTGCCGGCATCTACAAGAAGGGCGCCGGGCTGGGGCCGGCCATCACCTTCCTGTTCTTTGCGCCGGCGGCCAACATTCTGGCCTTGTCCTATACCGGGGTGGCGCTGGGCGCCGACTTCGCCATCGCCCGCATCGTGCTTGCCCTGTCGTTCGGTATTGGCATCGGCATGATCATGGCCCTCATTTTCCGGCAGGGCGAGGCGGCGCGGCTGGCGCAGAGCGAGGCTTTCGGCGCCGGTGAGGGCATTTCGCGGCAGGCACTGGTTTTCCTCGCTGCCCTGGTGGCCTTGCTGATCGCCGGCACCCTGAAGCTCGATTTCCTGAAAGCCGTGCTGTTCAGTATCGAGTTGCCGGTGCCGGGCCTGGCCGGGCTGCAGTCGATGCTGGATATTCTGGTCCCGGTCGATGAAGCAGTCGGTGCCGAAGGCCTGAGTGTGCAGGGGCTGTTCCTCATCGGTTTGCTGGCCTTGATCGGTGCGGCGGCCTGGCGCGGCCTGGGGCAGGTCGATAACGGCTTCAATCGCCTGACGCCGGTGGCACTGGGGCTGACTGCGCTGACGCTGGTCGTCGCGGCGCTTGGCGTCCGGGTTGCGGAGAATGGGCTGTTATTGACGGTGAGCGTACGAACCGCCGCCGTCGCGGTGCTGTGTGCCGGCCTCGTGCCATTGGCCAGACGCTTCGATGCGTGGGACGTGCAGCAATGGCTGTGGGAAACCTGGCGTTTCGTGAAGCAGATTTTTCCGTTGCTGGTCGTCGGCGTTTTCCTGGTTGGGGTCATCCGCGTCTTCATCCGGCCGGAATGGATACAGGCGGTGGCTGGCAGCAATACGGTGCTGGCCAACCTGGCCGGTGTCGTCTTTGGCGTCTTCATGTACTTCCCGACCCTGGTCGAGGTACCCATCGCCAAGATGTTCCTCTCGCTCGGCATGCATCCGGGGCCGCTGATCGCCTACCTGATGGCCGATCCCGAGCTTTCCCTGCAGAGTATCCTGATTACCAGCGCCATTATCGGCAAGCTCAAGGCATGGACCTACGTCGGCTTCGTCGCGCTGTTCTCGACGCTGGCCGGTCTGACCTACGGTGCCTGGGTCGATGGCACCTCGCTCTGGTTGCTGGCGATGCTGGTTGGCGGATTCGTCGCCCTGTTGGTGAGCGTGCTGCATTTTGTGGACCGGGTCTCTCGGGCCCGGACCGTTTGAAAGGGAAGCGCCATGTTGATCAAGATTCTTGGTTCCGGTTGTGCCAAGTGCAACCGTCTGGAGCAACTGACCCGTGAAGTGGTCCTCGAACAGGGGCTGGAGGCCAGTTTCGAGCATGTGACGGCCATGGACCAAATCATGGCCTACCCGATCATGACCACGCCCGCCCTGGTGGTGGACGAGGTGGTCAAGGTGGCCGGCCGGATTCCCAGCAAGGACGAAATCGCGGCCTGGCTCAAAGGCTAGCGCCTGAGGCGCAGCGCTCAGGCGGAAACGGACAACAGGCTGCTCAGCGACGAATTGCTGCTGTTGTCGTTGAAGCTGCCGTAGGCGTGCATCAGTTGCATGATTTTCATCATCACCTGACTCTCGGCGTTGGTGTTTTCCGAGGTGCTGGCGACGGTTGTGCCGGCCTCTGAGGTACTGGCCGACGTACTGCTGTTGACTGCCTGCGCTTCGGCAAAAGATACCTTGCCGTCGCCATTGGTGTCGGCGGCATCGAAATTCTGAACCACGTTGGAAATGAAACTGGCCCGTTCGCTGTCCGTGCTGCCGATCTCCTCAAGCTGGCTGGTCAATTCATCCTTGGTAAAACCCTCGTCATCCTGGGGCGGCGGTGGGGGCGGCATGCCGGCCATGCCTTGCGGACCCTGGCCGCCATGCCCTTGCATCCGCATCTGGTTGAACTGGCTGTCGAGTTCTTCCTGAAGTTTCGACAGGGTGCTGGAAAACTCGCTCTCGGTGACCTTGCCGTCACTGTCGGTATCCAGTGCGGCAAAGACATCGGCGGCGGCCGATGAACTGCTGTCCGATTCGATCTTGCTGAAGGCCGAGACGATGTCGCTCTTGTCCAGATAGCCCTGGCTCTTGGTGTCGAGCTTGGCAAAGAGCTGGCTGATCGATGTTGTACTGCTCAGGCTGCTGATCATGATTACCTCCGAATGTTTGGTCAAAAAAGGAATAGCCCTGGCCGGGCTAACCTCCTTGAGCAAGTTATCGGCCAAAACGCTCGGAAATTGGCGGTGTTTTGCGTAAAGCGGGGTAAATTTCCGTTAAGAAAATCAGTTTTTGGCTGGTTTTTTGCAGGAAACTCCTATTTTTCTGCCGAAATTCGGACGTTTTTGCTGGCGGCAATATTTGCCGGTGGCAATTTTCTGCCGCCAAGCCGTAAAAAACTGTAAAGGTACAGGGCCTTGGCTGGTTTCACCGGGGCGGCTTGGCTATGATTGTCCTTTGCCGATCAAGTGTGTGAGTGATGCCCCATATCCTGCTGGTGGATGACGATGTCGAGCTTTCGGGCATGTTGCGCGATTACCTGAATCAGGATGGATTCGAGGCAACGGCGGTGCATGCTGGCGAGCAGGGCGTCGAAGAGGCGCTCTCCGGGCGCTACGCAATCATTGCCCTTGACGTGATGATGCCCGGCATCAGCGGCATCGAGGTGCTGCGCCGGATTCGGGCCGTCAGCAGCGTGCCCGTGCTGATGCTGACCGCCAAGGGCGACGACATGGATCGCATCGTCGGCCTGGAGCTCGGCGCCGATGACTATGTGCCCAAGCCCTGCCAGCCACGCGAACTGGCCGCCAGGTTGCGGGCGATTCTGCGTCGGACCCAGCCGCCTGAAGCGGCAAGCGGCCCCATTATGGTCGGACCATTGACCGTTTATCCCGAGCAGCGCCGCGTCGAATGGCGCGGCAACTGGGTGGACATGACCAGTACGGAGTTCAATCTGGTCGAGGTGCTGGCCCGCCATGCCGGGCGCCCGATCAGTAAAGGCGTGCTCTGCGAACAGGCTTTGGGCCGGCCGCTGGCGCGTTTCGATCGCAGCATCGATGTGCATCTGTCGAGCATTCGCCACAAGCTGGGCGCCTTGCCCGATGGTCGTTCATGCATCCAGACGGTGTATCGGCAGGGCTATCAGCTGATCAAGGAATAGCGTGGGGCGGCTGTTCTGGAAAATGTTTCTCTTCATCTGGCTGGGGCAGATGGCGGCTGTCGTTGGAACGGGCACCCTGTTCTGGATCGAACGGAATGGCTACCTGACGAAGCTGGATCGGGGCGGCGAGCCGCCGCCAAAAGGGGAATTCGAGTTTCACCCGCCGCCGTTTGGTGATTCTGGGGGGCAGGGCGCCAACCCGGGGCGTCCGCCGCCGCCTCGGCATGGGCCACCCGGCATGCCGTTGCCGATCCCGGCCGTGCTGGCCGGCCTGCTCGCCAGCGTGCTTTGCGCGGCCGGCCTGGCCTGGTATTTCGCCAAGCCGATCCGCCAACTCCGGCAAGGATTCGATGCGGCGGCGAATGGTGATCTGGCGGCACGTGTCGCGCCCGGCATGGGCAAGCGCCGCGATGAACTGGCGGATCTCGGCCGTGATTTCGACCGGATGACCGAACGCCTGCAATCGCTTGTCGAAGGGCAAAAGCGCCTGCTGCACGACGTGTCGCACGAAATGCGCTCGCCGCTGGCCCGGCTGCAGGCGGCTGTTGGCCTGGCCCACCAGCAGCCGGAGCGGATGGCCGGGCTGCTGGCGCGGGTCGAGCGCGAAAGCGAACGGATGAACCAGCTGGTCGGTGAATTGCTGACGCTGTCACGATTGGAGGCCGGAAGCGCCGGCGCAGGCGTACCGGTCGACATGGAGGAATTGCTGGCGCAACTGGTCGAGGATGCAAGGTTCGAAGGGGCGACCCGGCAAGTTACGGTCAACTATGTGCCGGGGAGAATGGCCGAGGTTCTGGCCGATCCGGAATTGCTGCATCGGGCCATCGAAAATGTGGTCCGCAATGCGCTGCGCTTCTCGCCGCCTGGCGGCATCGTCCGGATCGAGGCCGGCGTGCGGGATGACGGCGCCTTTCAGATCAGCGTGCTCGATCAGGGACCAGGTGTCGCGGAAATGGATCTCGAGGCCATCTTCACCCCGTTCTATCGCGGTGCCGCGCCGGGTGGGGATGACGGCTACGGTCTGGGCCTGGCCATCGCACGGCGGGTCGTGCAGGTCGGCAACGGCACGATCAGCGCAAGTAACGCCGCTGGTGCAGGTTTGCTGGTCAGTATTCGACTCCCAATTGTCATTTTATTGTGAAGAAAGCCCCCTTTTTTCCAGTTGGATAATGAGCGCTCGGTAAACCTTGCTCAGACCCGGCTGATCAACAGGCGGCGGGGGCGGACAGCGGAGGGTGAGTCACGCTTGAATAGGAAAGCGGCACTTTTTTCGTGCCTTCGTGACGTATTTATCCATTCGATTTACGAACCATTACAATCAGATAGCGCTCGCTCCATATAATTGGCACCAATTTTAGAAGGGCTTGTTCCCGCTTCGGATCGCTTGCTTTTGCGCTGACGGGAGGCTCTTCCAACCAATTCGACAAGTGCCGAACATGAAATCCAATACCGTTGCCTCTCTTCTCCTGGCTGCCGCCATTCCGGCGATTGCCCAGGTGCCATCCGCTGCAAGCAGCGCTCAATCGACCTTGAAGGATGTCGCCCAGCGAGCTGTCCTGAATAGCCCGGAAGTGACTTCCAAATGGCACAACTACAAGGCAGCGGATGAAGAAGTCGGTATCGCCCGCGGTGGCTATTTTCCTCGGGTTGACCTGACCGCCGGCTCGGGGCGCGAAAATCTCCGTCAGCCTTCGGCCGCCGACCGGGACTACACGCGCAGCGGCTACATGCTCAGCCTGAACCAGATGCTGTTCGATGGCTTTGCTACGCGCAACGAGGTTCGCCGGCTCGACAAGGCCAAGCTGGTTCGTTACTACGAACTGCTCGATGCTTCCGAAAATGTCGCGCTCGAAGCCGGGCGGGCCTACCTCGACGTCCTGCGCTATCGCCACCTCGTCGATCTCGCCAAGGACAACTACGTTCAGCACAAGGCGACCCACGATCAGATCCAGCGCCGCACCCAAAGCGGTGTCGGCCGTCGGGTGGACCTCGAACAGGCCGGGAGCCGCCTGGCGCTGGCCGAAATCAATCTGGTGACCGAAAGCGCCAACCTGCATGACGTCACCGCCCGTTTCCAGCGCCTGGTCGGTGCCCAGCCAGAGGCTGCCATCGTCGCGCCGACGCTGGTCAGCACTGCTTTTCCCGGGCAGGCCAAGGTAGCACTCGATACCCTGCACAAGAAAAATCCGGCGCTGCTTGCCGCGACCGAAAATATCGAGGCGGCGCAGTACGAAATCAATACCCGACGCGCCGCCTACTCGCCGAAGCTCGATTTCCGCGCCCGTACCGACCAGACCAAGAACTATCTGGGCGAAACCGGTCAGCGTGATTACAAGGTGGCCGAACTCGTCGTCAGCTGGAATCTGTTCAACGGCGGTTCCGACCGTGCCCGCGAAAAACAGACCATCGAGAAAAAGAACCTGGCCTTCGATCTGCGTGAGAAAGCCTGTCGCGATACCAGGCAGACCCTGCTCATCGCCTACAACGATGTGCTGCGCCTCAAGGAGCAGTCGCTGCATCACGCCCGACAGGTTGCGCTGCTCGAAAAGACCCGCAACGCCTATCGTGATCAGTTCAATATCGGCCAACGTACCCTGCTCGATCTGCTCGATACCGAAAACGAACTGCTGTCGGCCCGTCGTTCAGCGGCCAATGCCGATACCGACCTGAGCCTGGCCTATCTGCGGACTTACGCCGGCATGGGCACCTTGCTTGAATACCTCGGGTTGCAGCGCCTCGACGCGGAAACGCCGGGAGCCAATGAGCTGGCCGAAATCGATCCGGCCCAGCTTTGTCCGAACGACCCGATTGCCCTTACCCTGCCTGATCGGGAGGCTCTGAATGCCAAGGCGGCCGAGCTGAATGCCGCCCAACCGATGCCCATGCCCGTCGCCGTGGAGGGCGAGGCGGCCATCCAGAATCAGGTGAAATCCTGGGCTGCCGCCTGGTCGGCTCGCGACTACTCGGCCTACAGTGGCTTCTACGCACCGACCTTTACGCCGGATGGCGGCCTTTCTCGCGAAGACTGGGCACAACTTCGGCGCAGCCGGATTGCCACCCGCGGTGAGATCAGCGTCGATGTGCAGGACTTGAAGGTTCGTCTGGATGGCGCTGATCGTGCCTTCGTCGAATTCCGTCAGGCCTATCAGTCCAATGCCTTCCGCGATACGACGCAGAAATCGCTCGAAATGATCCGGGTTGGCGGCAAGTGGCTGATCAATCGCGAAAGTTCCGTCCCTTGTGTCGGCAATACCGTGGGCGGTTGCAAGGCGATGAGCCGGTAATTCCTGTCACCAGTCGCCAGAATACTGGCGACGAGTGAACCAAAAAAAGGCCATGCTGCGCAGCATGGCCTTTTTGCTGCCTGCCGGTTTTAGCCCTGCAGGCGGGGATTCAGCGTATAGGTTCCGGACAGGCTGGCTTCGGCCAGAATATGCCCCTGAATGGCGGCGCGGACTTCCGGCCCACCAAACCTGCCATCCAGCGGCAGCTTGTCGACATCCAGCGCATAGACGGTGAAGACGTAGTGATGGACGATTTCATCATTCCACGGCGGGCACGGGCCGTCGTAGCCGTAGTAATCGCCGCGCATGTCGTTGTCGCCAGCGAACCAGTCGGTGTAGTTGTTGATGCCCTGGCGGCTGTTGTGAGCCGCCTGCGGGCCAGTCTTGCCGCGTGGTGTTACGGCGCTGCTGAATTCGCCTTCTTTGACGCTGTTGATCGTTGCCGGCAGATCGACCAGAACCCAGTGGAAAAAATCGACGCGGGGCAGCGCGGCCGGGACGGTTCGTCCTTCCTGATTGACATCGTCACCTTGGCTGGGAACATCCGGGTCGTGACAGATGATGACGAAAGACCGGGTCGCGCTCGGGGCGTCGGTCCAGGCGAGTTGGGGGTTCCTGTTGCTCCCCAGGCAGACGTGATGGGCCGGATCCGGGGTGCAGAAGGCGTAATCGCCGGGAATTCTTTGTCCATCGGCAAAGCTGCTACTCGTCAATATCATCGTTGTCTCTCCTGATTATGAGGCCGTGCGGCGCTTGAAGTCGCCAAGGCGAAAGCCAAGAATCCATAGTGTAGCGAAATAGGCGCCGGCGCCAAGCGGAACCAGCCATGCAAGGTGAATGATCCGCTCGATGAAGCTGCTCTGCAGCCAGCTGATCTCTTTGCCCATGCCGAACCAGAGGACGATACCCATGGTGATCAGGGCTAGCGCCAGTTTCGCCACAAAACTGCCCCAGCCAGCCTGTGGTTCGTAGATGTTCAGCCGGCGCAGGCCGCGATAGAGCATGCCGGCGTTCAGGCAGGCGGCGAGGCCGATGGAAAGCGCCAGTCCGGCATGGCCGATCCAGCCGATGAAGGCCAGATTCATCACCTGGGTGGCGGCGAGCGAGATCAGGGCGATACGAACCGGGGTTCTGACATTCTGGCGGGCATAGAAGCCGGGGGCGAGCACCTTGACGAGAATCATCCCGGTCAGGCCAACGGTATAGGCGACCAGTGCTTCGCGGGTGCTGAATACGTCAAGGGGCGAAAAGGCTCCATGGAAAAACAGCGTGGCGATCAGGGGAACGGCCAGAATCGCCAGGCCGAGTGCCGCCGGTGCGGCGAGCAGCAAGGTCAGGCGCAAACCCCAGTCGAGCAGCCGGGAGTATTCGACATGGTTGTCACTGGCGTGATAGCGCGACAGCGATGGCAGCAGGATGGTGCCCAGCGCAGCCCCGAGCATGCCCGACGGAAATTCCATCAGGCGGTCGGCGTAGTACAGCCAGGAAACGCTGCCGGTTTTCAGGAAGGACGCAAAAATCGTGTTGATCAGCAAGCTGACCTGCGAGACCGAGACGCCGATCACCGCTGGGCCCATCAGCATCAGTATGCGGCGTACCCCGGGGTCGGCCCAGGCGGCCCGCCAGTTCAGGGAGGGGCGCGGCAGCATCGATATTTTCTTCAAGGCCGGAATCTGGATGGCCAGTTGCAAGACGCCGCCCAGAAAGACGGCCCAGGCCAGGGCTAAAACGGGCGGGTCGAAATAGGGCGCGGCGAACAAGGCCATGCCGATGAAGGAAACGTTCAGCAGCACCGGCGTGAAAGCCGGCAGGGCGAAGCGGCTCCAGCTATTGAGCAGCCCACCGGCCAGCGCGACCAGTGACATGAAGAAGATATACGGGAAGGTGATGCGGGTCAGGGTGATCGTCAGCTCGAACTTGCCCGTATCGGCGGTAAATCCCGGTGCGGAGATCCAGACCAGCAGGGGGGCTGCCGCAATGCCGATGGCGGTGACCGCAAACAGCGCAATCGACAGCAGGCTGGCGACATGGTCAACCAGCGTGCGGGTGTCTTCTTCGCTGCGCTTGTTCTTGTATTCGCCAAGAATGGGAACGAAGGCCTGAGAAAAGGCGCCCTCGGCAAACATCCGCCGCAGCAGGTTGGGTAATTTGAAGGCGACAAAAAAAGCGTCGGTCGCCAGTCCTGCACCAAAGGCACGGGCAATGACGAAGTCCCGGACGAAGCCGAGAATTCTCGACAGAAGGGTCATTCCGCTGACGGTGGCCAGCGCGCGAAGCAGATTCATTGGGTCTTGGCGTTGCCTGAAAAGGATCGAAAAAGCACCAATTCTACGCTCTGCTTCCGTTGAGACAGCGCACGTCGGATGCTATCTGGTTTTTTCAGGGGTGCCGTTGCCAATCAGCTGGCAGCGCAGGCTCCAATGTTCCTTCATGTCAGCTATTGGCTCGGCAGCCAATCCAGTGGCGCCCAAGGGATTTTCCCTTGACGGCTGACGGCGGCTTTAGGCCTGCAGCGATGCTTCAAAAATAGACTCATCCTGGCTGGAGAAATGAAACCTGGCAAACAGATCTCTCAACTGCCTGGAACGGATCTGGGACCTGGCCGCAAACCAGATGCCAATCCGTTTCCCTTGTTTCACGAGCGTGCTGAAGGCGTAATGCCATTCACGAGCTTCAGCCAGGCGTTCGATAACTTCCCGCTCATTGTGTATTTCGACGCCAGCTTTTTTCAGGGACTGAATGAACAAGGTAGATTCGGTTTGATTTACGAACATTTTTGACTCCGTTAATTTTGCATCCATGCCCGATTAACGATGCCCCTGCTGATTCGCTGACAGAGGTTTGTGCTGGTCGTGTAACGATCTATCAACTGCTTGTGAATAGGCTTGCTTGCGCGGCCCAATATCGTCGAGCGAATGGCCCGAGGGGGTTCTGATGGTGGAGCAAGGCCCTGTACAGGGGCGATCCTGTTGCCCGTCGATGGGGACTTCTGTATAATTTTGCCTCTTGGACGCCGCTGTAGCTCAGTTGGTAGAGCAGCGCATTCGTAATGCGAAGGTCACCAGTTCGATTCCGGTCAGCGGCACCAAATGTTTAAGCACTTAGGCCAATCCTTCAAGATTGGCCTTTTTGCTTTCTGGCTTCCCGGCAGCGCGCTGCAGGCTTCCACGGCTAATATTCGTCGGGCAATGATGAGCGATTTAAACAGTTGGCCATGTCAGAAACGATACTTGGAATTTGCGCTGAGGCGTGGATAAAGGCCCATCGCGTGGCGGGCTGGGCGCTGCTGAACCTTATCGACGAACCGGCAATCCTCGCCATGGGATTCTGTTGATGTCCGTAAGTAGCTGTTAGCGCCAGGGCGACATTGATCATGCAGGACAAAAACGATGTTCAGGCCCTGGGTTCGCTCTCTCACGGCGAGCAGGTGATTTTCTGGCGACACATGGCTTTCCGTCTGTTTGTCTGTCTCTGGGCCTTGTACGCAATCATTTATGACCCGGTGAGCAAAGCGTTTGTTGCGCTGATTGTCCTGGCTTGTTTTTACGCCATGGGCGAGACAATTTTCGCCTCTTACATGGGGTACGCCCGCTTCAAGGCACGCCAGGAGGAAACGCTGAAACGCCAGGAGGAAAAGCGCCAGGAACAGGAGGCCAAGGCGGCCGCCCAGGCTGCTGCATCGGCAGAATATTTCGATTTGGGGAAGTCGGAAAACGCGATGCCAAAATCCGGGATGGCAGCTAGTCAGGTGTAAGCCTGCTGTCCTTGTCGTTTATTGATTCAGCGCCACGCGGTTTCTGCCGGCGCGCTTGGCTGCATACAGCCCGGCATCCGCAGTTTTGAGCAATTGCTGCGGGGCCTTGTCGGCGCTGGGGCGGGTACTGGCAACGCCAAAGCTGCAGGATATGCGGCCGTCGATGCCCTGCTGGTGCGGGATGCCGAGCTCGCGGGCCGACAGGCGCATGCGTTCGGCAACGGCGTAGGCACCGTTGGCATCGGTTCCCGGCAGGATGGCGACAAATTCTTCACCGCCATAGCGCGCCACGGTGTCCTCAACCCTGAACAGCGATTCGCTGAGCGAACTGGCGACGGCCTTGAGGCAGACGTCTCCGGCGTGGTGGCCGTAGATGTCATTGAATTGCTTGAAGAAATCAACGTCGCTGATGACTATGCTGAGCGGGCTTTCGGTGCGTATGCAGCGTTTCCATTCAGCGGCCAGCGTGTCATCGAAATGCCGACGATTCGGGATGCCGGTCAGGCTGTCCAAAATGGCGATTTCCTTGAGCTGGCGGTGCACCGCGCAGATCTCCTGTTGTCGCGTTGCGATGCGCAGCATGGCTCTTACCTTGGCCAGCAACACAACCTCCGAAACGGGTTTGTAGAGAAAATCGTCGGCGCCGGCCAGGATTCCCCGGGCCAGGATGTCCTCATCGTTAACCGAGGACAGCAGAACGATCGGTGTCCATGGCGAAAAACCGGCTTCGTCCCGTGATTGTTCCAGGGTGCGGATTGTTCGGGTCAGCGAAATGCCATCGATGCCCTGCAAGGCATCGTCCAGCAGCACCATGCTGGGCCAGGTTTCCTGAATGATTGTCAGGGCCTGCTTGCCATCGCCTGTGGCGACTGTCCTGATATCCGGCAACTGATAGAGGCATTCGCAGATTTGCTGACGATTCGCCGCCGAAGGGGCGATAACGAGCACGGCCGGCTTGTTTTTGCCTGATGCTGGCTGATCGAACATGGTCGGAGCGCCCCGGTGATAAATCTACTCTCTGATCATAGCACTTGAATCAAATCAGGGATTTTTCCTTTGGCCTCTCCGGGAGTAATATGTCGTTTTTCCATACGGTACCGTCTGGAAAGTGGCGCTTATTTTGGAGGAGTGACAATGGAAATCAAGGACAAGGTTTTTCTGGTAACCGGTGCTGGCTCAGGCTTGGGGGCGGCGACGGCGATTGCTTTGGCGGATGCCGGCGCCAAGGTGGTGCTGGTCGATCTCAATCGACAAGCCGGCGAAAAGCAGGCCGCCGAATTGGGCGAGCGTGCCTGTTTCGTCGAAACGGATGTGGCCAGCGAAGTTTCCGCCACCAATGCGATCAATACGGCGCTCGCCAAGTTTGGCGCACTTCATGGTCTGGTCAATTGCGCGGGCGTCGCGCCGGCCGAGAAGGTGGTGGGCAAGGAAGGTCCGCACAAGCTGGAGAGCTTCGCCAAGGTCATTAATATCAACCTGGTCGGCACCTTCAACATGATCCGCCTGGCGGCAGATGCCATGATGAAGAATGCCCCGGATGCCGGCGGCGAACGCGGTGTGATCGTCAATACGGCGTCGGTGGCCGCCTATGAAGGTCAGCTTGGCCAGGCGGCCTACGCTGCGTCGAAGGGTGGCATTGTTGCCCTGACCCTGCCGGTTGCCCGCGAACTGGCGCGTAGCGGCATTCGTTGCATGACGATTGCCCCGGGCATCATGGAAACTCCGATGCTGCTTGGTATGCCGCCTGAAGTTCAGGATGGACTGAACAAGATGGTTCCCTTCCCGACCCGCATGGGCAAGCCGGCCGAATACGCGGCGCTGGTTCGGCATATCGCGGAAAATTCCTATCTGAACGGTGAAGTTATCCGCCTGGATGGTGCGATCCGGATGGGTGCCAAATAAACTATACTTCGGCTCCGCCCTTGATCTAAAAGGCACTTCGGTGCCTTTTTTGTTTTCCATTTATGTCCCGAGCTTCCTGTTATCACTGCGGTCTGCCCATTCCCGACGATGTCGAGCTGTCGGTGAAAATCGGTGGGGAGCCGCGGGCGATGTGCTGCTTTGGCTGCCAGGCAGTAGCGCAGTCCATCGTCGAAAACGGGCTGGAAGATTACTATCGCAGCCGCGATTCCCTGCCAGAGTCGCCGTGTGAGGCCATGCCCGCGGTGCTCGACCAGTTGGCGCTGTTCGATCATGCCGAATTCCAGAAAAGTTTTGTCAAGGAACTCGGCCAGAATGAGCGAGAGGCCTCCCTGCTGCTCGAAGGCATCACCTGTGCCGCCTGCATCTGGTTGAATGAGCAACATGTTGGTCGCCTGCCGGGCGTGACGGCGGTGGACATCAACTATGCGACGCGCCGGGCGCGCGTGCGCTGGGATGAAACTCGCGTCAAGCTCTCCGACATCCTCGGCGCCATCGCCGCCATCGGCTATCGGGCCTATCCCTACGATGCCGCGAAAAACGAGGAAATTTCCCAGAAAGAGCGGCGCGACGCGCTTTGGCGTCTCTGGGTTGCCGGGTTCGGGATGATGCAGGTGATGATGTATGCCTACCCGGTTTACATCGCTGATGGCGATATGGCGCCTGACATCGAAAGCCTGATGCGCTGGGCCAGTCTGCTGCTGACCATGCCGGTCATCTTTTATTCCTCGGCGCCTTTCTTTCGTAACGCCTGGCGAGACATCAAGCTGCGTCGTGTCGGCATGGATGTTCCCGTTGCGCTGGGCGTCGGGGCAGCCTTTCTCGCCAGTTGCTGGGCAACCTTCATGCAGGCCGGCGAGGTTTACTTCGATTCGGTGACGATGTTCATTTTCTTCCTTCTTGGCGGGCGCTATCTGGAAATGACGGCTCGCCAAAAGGCATTGAGCGTGACCGAGGCGCTCGCCAAACTGCTGCCGGCCTTTGCCCAGAAAATGCCGGGTTTTCCCGGCGATCGCACGACCGAACAGTGTGTCGTGGCAGATCTTCGCCCCGGTGATTACGTCCTGGTCCGCGCTGGCGACATTGTGCCGGCTGATGGCCGGGTCATCGATGGCATCAGTTGTGCCAATGAGTCGCTGTTGACCGGCGAAAGCAAACCGGTGCCCAAGGCGCCGGGCGAAACCGTGACTGGCGGAGCGATTAACGCGGAAAGTCCGCTGGTCGTTCAGGTCGAGCAGGTAGGTGAAGGGACGCGCTTGTCGGCGATCATTCAGTTGATGGAGCGGGCGGCCGCTGAGAAGCCAAAAATTGTCGAATTGGCCGACCGCATTGCCAGCTATTTCGTTGCGGTGTTGCTGGCGGTCGCCATCCTGGTCGCCGTTGGCTGGTATTTTGTCGATCCGTCAAAGGCTCTGTGGATTACGGTCTCTGTGCTGGTCGTGACCTGTCCGTGCGCCTTGTCACTGGCGACACCGATCGCCTTGACCGTTTCGGCCGGTGCGTTGGCCAAGGATGGCTTGTTGGTCACGCGTGGTCATGCCATCGAAACGCTGGCCCGGGCGACTCATTTCGTCTTCGACAAGACAGGCACGCTGACCGCCGGGCGCATGCATCTGGTCGATGTGCTCCCGGTTGCTGATTTAAACAAAGACGAGTGCCTGGTGCTGGCGGCGGCACTGGAGCATGCCTCCGAACATCCGGTAGCTACGGCCCTGCGTCGTGCCGCTGGATCGGTGCTGCCAGAAACTTCGTCCGTGCTGAGCGAGCCGGGGCAGGGGATCGAGGCCGTCGTGGCCGGTCGCCGCTGCCGGATTGGCCGCCCGGAATATGCGCTGGGTTTGGGGGCGGGCGCTTTGCCCGATGAGGCCCGTGGCTGGCTTGAAAGCGGCGATACTGTTGTCTTTCTTGGTGACGAAAGCGGTTGCCTGGCACTTTTCCGGATTGGCGATGAACTGCGGCCGGAGTCCGCTGCCTTGATCTCGGAGTTGCGAGCTGCGGGCAAAAAGGTAGTGCTTTTGAGCGGAGATGCTGCTGCCGTTGCCAATCGGGTGGCTGCAACTTTAGGTATTGATGATGTGAGGGCTGGTGTTACCCCTCAGGGCAAGCATGATTGCGTCAAAAGCCTGCAGGCCGGCGGGGCGCTGGTGGCGATGGTTGGCGACGGTGTCAATGATGCGCCGGTGCTGGCTCAGGCGCAGGTTTCGGTCGCGATGGGGGGCGGCGCCCAGCTCGCCCGGACGCAATCGGATTTTGTCCTGCTTTCCGAGAATCTCGACCATCTGCGTTATGGTTTGCGCCGCGCCCGGAAAACCTTGCTGGTCATTCGTCAGAATCTCTGGTGGTCATTCGCGTACAATTTCGTCGCACTGCCCTTGGCGATTGGCGGTTATGTGACCCCATGGCTGGCTGGTATCGGGATGTCGGCCAGTTCTTTGCTGGTCGTGCTTAATTCACTGCGTATTCAACGCGTGGAGACGGACTGATGGAAAGTGTTTATCTGCTGATTCCGGTTTCGGTGATCCTGGTATTTGGTATTGCCCTGGCCTTCTGGTGGTCGGTGCGCAGCGGCCAGTTTGACGACCTGGAGGGGCCGGGTTTCCGAATTCTGATGGACGATAATCCCCCCCAAAAGCCAGCCGAGCCGGTTGAGACCGACAAAGCCGGAAAAGTTTGACCTGTGTCAACGTGCCGTTGCGTTTGCGGCGGCAATATGAGCGCATTGTGAGGCGCGAGCCTTGCTGCGATTCTCTGTTGGGGTTGGGGTGCGTTGCGACGCACCCTTTTTTTGTCCACTTGCAGCCCGCTTGCCTCGCTGGCTAGCTAATTTGGACTAATTGAACTTAGATAATTGGTAGATTGATCTAGGTCAAAACGGCCCCGTTCAACTAGAATAATATCCGTTTCCATGTGCCCCCTTGGATTCAGGGAGGTGGGCATTCCGTTTTTTATTAACGAGAGGTGGGTTCATGTCTGGAACGCAAACCACATATAACGATAAGGTCGTACGGCAATTCTCCGTCATGACTGTAATCTGGGGCATCGTCGGCATGCTTGTCGGTGTCATTATTGCGGCTCAATTGGTCTGGCCGGAATTGAATTTCGGTCCTTGGTTGCACTTTGGGCGCTTGCGTCCATTGCACACTAACGCGGTTATTTTTGCGTTTGGTGGCTGTGCTTTGTTTGCAACGTCTTACTGGTGTGTTCAACGCACCAGTCACGCCCGCCTTTGGGGTGGTCCGCTGGTTCCCTTTACCTTCTGGGGCTGGCAAGTCGTTATTCTGCTGGCCGCGGTTACACTGCCGTTGGGTATGAGCCAGGGTAAAGAGTACGCCGAGCTGGAGTGGCCGATCGACATCCTGATCACGTTGGTCTGGGTTTCTTACGCGCTGGTCTTCTTCGGAACGATCGCCAAACGTACGGTTTCCCACATCTATGTGGCCAACTGGTTCTTTGGTGCTTTCATCATTGCTGTCGCGCTGCTGCATCTGGTTAATAGTGCTGCCATGCCGATCTCGCTGACCAAGTCCTACTCGGTCTATTCCGGCGTGCAGGATGCGATGATCCAGTGGTGGTACGGCCACAACGCCGTGGGCTTCTTCCTGACCGCAGGCTTCCTGGGCATGATGTACTACTTTGTGCCGAAGCAGGCTGGCCGTCCGGTCTATTCCTATCGGCTGTCCGTGGTCCACTTCTGGGCGCTGATCTTTACGTACATGTGGGCGGGTCCGCACCACCTGCACTAC
>JAYREA010000019.1:0-50147 GCA_041909135.1 Azonexus sp.
CTCTCGGTGTCGGTGTGGGCCTCGCTGAACCTGATCGACTCGCCGTTTGGCCGCGCCCTGCGCGCCCTGCACGGCTCGGAAGTCGCCTCGCAGGTGGTCGGCGTCGATGTCGTGCGCTACAAGGTGGCGATCTTCGTGCTGTCCGCCGTCTTCGCCAGCCTGATGGGCAGCGTCACGGCACATTACGTTGGTTTCGTCAGCCCCAACTTCGCCGACTTCTTCCACTCCATCGAACTGGTCACCATGGTGGTGATCGGCGGCATGGCCTCGGTGTACGGCTCGCTGGTCGGCGCCGTGCTGCTCACCGCCCTGCCGCAGGCCCTGGCCACCTTCGAAGGCTGGGAAACGGTGGTCTTCGGCGCCATCCTGATGCTGTCGATGATCTTCATGCCGAAGGGCCTCGTGCCCACCTTGGCCGCCAAGTTCGGGAAGGGGGAATAAACATGAGCATGCTCGAAGTCAAAGACCTCTCCATCCACTTCGGCGGCGTCAAGGCCGTACAGAATGTCAGCTTCAACATCGATTCCGGCATCGTCTATTCGGTCATCGGCCCCAACGGTGCCGGCAAGACGACCCTGTTCAACCTGATCACCGGGGTGTACAAACCGACCACCGGCGAAATCAAGCTGGACGGCGAGGCCATCCACGGCAAATCGCCGAACGAACTGGCCACCCGCGGCGTCGCCCGCACCTTCCAGAACCTGCAGATCTGCATGAACATGAGTGCCGTCGAGAACGTGATGGTAGGCGCTCACTTGCGGCTCGACCGCAATCTGGTCAAGGCCGCCCTGCGTTTCCCGGGCCTAAAAAAGCGCGATCGCGAACTACGCGCCGAAGCCGCCGAACTGATGGCCTTCGTCGGGCTCGAGCAGTACGTCGAGACCCGGGCCGACGCCATGTCCTACGGCGCCCTGAAGCGCCTGGAAATCGCCCGCGCCCTGGCCATGAAACCGCGCCTGATCTTCCTCGACGAACCGGCCGCCGGCCTCAACCCCAAGGAGACCATCGAAGTCGATCACCTGGTCCGCAAGATCGCCGACTCCGGCGTGACGGTGGTGCTGGTCGAGCACGACATGAAGATGGTCATGAACCTTTCGGATCGCATCCTCGTCCTCGACTACGGCAAGAAGCTGGCCGAAGGCACGGGCGAGGAAATCCGCAAGAACCCGGACGTAATTGCCGCCTATCTCGGCGCGCATGCCTAAGCAGGGGAAGAATATGGAAGCACTCCGCATCATCACCGAAGAGCATCAGAACCTCTGGCGCATCGCCACCACGCTCGACATGGTCGCCGACGAGATCGACGCCGGCAGCAAGGTCGAGACGCCCTTCTTCACTTCGGTCTTCGACTACATCGAGCAGTTCATGGACCGCGCCCACCACGCCAAGGAGGACGAATACCTGTTCCGCCTGCTGCGCGAACGTTCGACCGACGCCGCGGCCATCCTCGACCGCCTGCAGGCCGAGCACCGCAACGGCCCGGAAAACCTCAAGGATCTGCGTGCCAAACTGGCGGCCACGGCCGGCGGCGGCGAGAGCAATGCCGCCTTCACCGCCGCCCTGCGCAACTACACCGCCGCGATCAAGAGCCACGTCCGCAGCGAGGAAAAGGACGCCATGCCCCTCGCCCGCGAGGTGCTGACGACGGAAGATTGGGCCGAGATCGACAAGGCCTTCCTCGACAACGACGACCCGCTGTTCGGCAGCAAGGCCCGTGCTGAATTCCGCGAACTGTTCCACCGCATCGCCAGCCTCGCCCCCGAATCGATTGGCCTCGGCGCGCACAGCGCCGGCTCGCTGCAACCGGGTGCGGCAGCCGGCGGCGGTGACGTGCTGCTCTCGGTCAAGGGCATGGAAAGCTGCTACGGCCGCATCAAGGCACTGAAGGGCATCGACCTCGAAGTGCGCAAGGGCGAACTGGTTGCGCTGGTTGGCGCCAACGGGGCCGGCAAGACGACCTTCCTGCGCACCCTGTCCGGGGTCCAGCCGATGAGCGCCGGCCAGATCATGTTCGACGGCGAGGACATCTCGCACCTGCGTTCCGACCTGCGCATGCGCCGCGGCATCTGCCAGAGCCCGGAAGGACGGCAGGTCTTCGGCCCGTTGAGCATCGAGGACAACCTGCGCCTCGGCGCCTACACCCAGCCGAAGCACCAGGTCGCCGAGGACATGGAGAAAATCTACGCGATGTTCCCCATCCTCAAGGAAAAGCGCGCCCTGCCGGCCGGCACGCTATCCGGCGGCCAGCAGCAGATGCTGGCGATCGGCCGCGCCCTGATGGGTCGCCCGAAGATGCTGCTGCTCGACGAACCGTCGATGGGTCTCGCCCCGCTGCTGGTCGAGGAGGTGTTCAACGTCGTCAAGACATTGAAGAGCCAGGGCATGACCATCTTCCTGGTCGAGCAGAACGCCTTTGCCGCGCTGGCCATCGCCGACCGCGGCTATGTGCTGGAAACCGGCAACATCACGCTGACCGGCACCGGCCAGGAACTGATCAGCAACGAGCAGGTGCGCGCTGCTTATCTCGGCATGTAAGCCAGCATTGAAACCGCACCATCGGGTCGGCCGGTCACAGCCGACCCGATGCCAAGCTGGCATCAGGCTAGAATCGACGACAGCCCCTTAGCCACAGCACAAAATTCGCCATGCTCACTTCCCGCTCCGAATACCTCGACCTCCCCGACATCCGCCTGCACATCCGGCGCTGGGGCAACCCGAAGGCACCGACGCTTTTCCTGCTCCACGGCTGGATGGATGTATCCGCCTCCTTCCAGTTCGTCGTCGATGAACTGCAGAAAGACTGGAACATCATCGCCCCCGACTGGCGCGGCTTCGGCAGTTCGGAATGGCTGAACCGCCCCTACTTCTTTGCCGAACATCTCGGCGATCTCGAAGCCATCCTCGACCGCTACGCCCCCGAGGGCAAGGTCAAACTGGTCGGCCACAGCATGGGCGGCATCCTCGCCTGCCTGTACGCCGGCATCCGTCCGGAACGGGTGGAAAGCGTGATCTCGCTGGAAGGCTTCGGCATCGCTCCAACCACGCCGGACATGGCGACCGAACGTTACCAGAAATGGTTGGGCGTCCTCAAAAGCCCGCCGCGCATGCATGTCTATAGCGACCGTGCCGGCTTCGCCCGTCGCCTGATGCACACCGACCGCTTCCTGACTCAGGAGCGTGCCGATTTCCTGTCCCGCCACCTCGCCCGTATTGGCGATGGCGAAACCAAGGGCGGCGAGCGTCGTCACGGCATCATCTGGAACGGTGACCCCTGGCACAAGGCCCCCGCCCCCTACCTGTTCCGCCTCGAAGAATCGATGGCCATCTGGAAACAGATCACCTGCCCGGTGCTCTGGGTCGCCGGCCGCCAGTCCTGGGTCATCCGCGAATTCGACACCCGCCTGGGCGACTGGGCCGCCCGCCAGGCCTGCTTTACCGACGTTCGCGAGGAATGGGTCGACAACGCCGACCACATGCTGCACCACGACCAGCCGGAAGCGGTGGCGCGCCTCGTCGAAGCCTTCATCGCCTGAGCGGATTCCGCCCCGCCGACCGTCGGTCTATCTCGCTTCCGTTCTTGATGAAGCGTAAAATATAGGCAGATATTGTCCAAGGGAATCGAAGTGCGCTGGTTGGTCATCGCGGCAATCGCCGCGTGTTCTTCGCTCGGTGTTTATGCCGCAGAACCGCTTGCTGATGAAGCAACGGTCGCCGCAGAGGTGCCTGCGCCTTACGCCGATGCAGCGGTCGTCATCACCCCGGTGCCGATGCCAGCCTCAGTGATCGAGGTACTGCAGCCGATCAACCGCGGTTCCAAGCTGCGTTCGGCCAAGAAACTGAACCTGGCCAAGAAAGAGTCCTTCCCCACCACCCTGCTTTCCCGAACCGAGCGGCATCAACTCGCCCTGCTCAGCGCCAGGACCAAGCCCGGCGATCCGCCGCGGCGCAAATATTTCAATGACGAAAATGGCGAAGCCGGTTACGACGAACTGGTCCTCCACCGGTCTTACAGTCGCCCACGGCTGGCCACGGAAGCCGAAGAAGAATCGGACGACGCGCTCGATCCGCAACTTTCGGAAACAGTCAGGCTCAGGCTTTTCCTGGCCCGCATGAAAGCGGTCGAAGCCCATGCCCTGGCCCAGGTGAACGACACGGATGACGACCTTCCCGCTGCCGTCAAAGAACGCCTGCAGATGGCCCGCCAGAAAGCCGTTCAGGCGCACCAGAAGAAATTCGGCTGATCGGCACAGACTCGAAACAGCAGCCCCACAAAAAAGCCGGGAAACCCCGGCTTTTTCTCAGTGGTAGGCCGTCTTGGAAGACAGCTTGACGGCCATCAAACAGGCCAAACCAAGAATGAGCACCGTAAAACCAATACCAAAGTAGGAAAGTTCGTCCATCGTCGTCTCGCAGGCAAATAGAAAATTGAAGCGATATAGACAGCACGTACCGAAAAAGTTCCTGCGAAGAAAATGATTTTTGTTTAGCGCCACCGATTCCGGGCGCCAAGCCACTTGCCCATGACTGACAGCGATAGGGCGAGTGCAGGCAACCAGAACCAGACTATCGCCTCTTTTCCTTAGCGCCATCCAGGATGGCAGCCACCTCCCCGAGCCGACCAAAGCACCTCGGCCTTATGTTGAAGCACCACATAAGGCCGAAGGAATAAACTCAGCGCCCAACCGACCCGGACGGTGCCGCGCGCAGATACTGGCTCGGCCAGACGCCGGTTTGCCGTAGTTCCTGGGCGGCCTGTTGCGGCCAATAGGGGTTGCGCAGGATTTCGCGGCCGATCAGGACCATGTCGGCCTGCCCGGTACGCAGGATGTGATCGGCCTGCGCTGCCGAAGTGATCAGGCCAACCGCCGCTGACGGCAAGCCTGCCTCGTTACGAACACGCGCCGCAAACTCGGTCTGGAAGCCCGGGCCGACCGGGATTTTTGCCCAGGGCACCAGGCCGGCCGTCGAGATGTCGGCCAGGTCAACGCCCAGCGCCTTCAGGCTTCGGCACAGTTCCACCGTTTCATCGGCTGACCGGCCGCCTTCCACCCAGTCGGTGGCCGACAGGCGGATCAGCAGTGGCAGGTTTTCCGGCCACACGGCACGCACCGCCGCTACCACCTCGCGCAGCAGCCGGGTGCGGTTTTCGAAGCTGCCCCCGTAGGCATCGCTGCGTTGGTTCGATAGCGGCGACAGGAATTGGTGCAGCAGGTAGCCGTGGGCGGCGTGGATTTCGATGGCCTGAAAACCGGCCACCAGAGCGCGTTTGGCCGATGCCACAAATTGCGCAACGATGGCCTGGATCTCGGCCGGTTCAAGCGCCTGCGGCACCGCATAGCCTTCGCCGAATGAAACCGCCGATGGTGCGACCGGCGTCCAGCCGCCTTCATCTGCCCTCAGCGTTCGCTGCTCGCCCCAGCCCAGCCCGACACTGGCCTTGCGCCCGGCGTGGGCAAGCTGGATGGCCGGTACGCAGCCCTGCTCCCGGGCAAAGCGGGCAATTCTGGCCAGCGGCTCGATCTGCTCGTCGTTCCACAGGCCGAGGTCGCCTGGGCTGATCCGGCCGGCTGGCGTCACCGCCGTTGCTTCGAGAATCATCAGCCCGGCACCACCGACGGCGCGGCTGCCGTAATGGACGAAGTGCCAGTCGCCAGCCATGCCATCCTGCGCCGAGTACTGGCACATCGGCGGAATGCCGATGCGGTTCTTGAGGGTGATGTCGCGGAGTTTCAGGGGTTCGAACAGGTGGCTCATGGTTTCATGCTTGAAGCAGTTTCAAAATAGGAAAAGAGCCAGTCTTACTCACCGCGCGCCCGGCGAACGGTGATCGACTCGCCGGCCACGCCCCAGTTGTCGGTATCGACTTCATCGATGACGACGATGGTCGTTTTCGGGTTCTTGCCCAGCACATCGACCAGCAGCTGCGTCGCGCCGGCAATCAGCCGGGCCTTCTGCTCGGCCGTCGCCCCTTCGCGGGTGATCTTGATATTGACGTAGGGCATTAGCTCTCCCGTAAATAAACGCTGAATAATTCGTCATCCCCGCGGAAGCGGGGATCCAGCGGATTGGGTCTCATGAATTCCCGCTTTGCCCGCCGCGAAGCGGAGTCCCGGGTGTGTCGAGACCGCGGGAATGACAAATCCGTTTTGATCGGCGCCGCCTTAACGATTCACATCCACGACGACCCGCCCTCGGACCTTGCCATCCATCAGCAAACCAGCCGTCGGAATGGCTTCGGCCAGCGACACTTCATGGGTGATCAGGCCGAGCTTGGCGACATCCAGATCAGTGGCCAGACGCTGCCAGGCGACCAGACGCTCCGGACGCGGGCACATCACGCTGTCGATGCCAACCAGCGTGACGCCGCGCAGGATGAACGGTGCCACCGACGACGGGAAATCCATGCCGCCCGCCAGCCCGCAGGCGGTCACCACGCCGCGATACTTGGTCGTGGCGCAGATGTTGGCCAGCGTGTGCGAGCCAACGACATCGACCGCCCCCGCCCAGCGCTCCTTGCCCAGCGGCTTGCCGGGGCTGGAGAAGGCCGCCCGGTCGAGCACTTCGGCCGCGCCGAGCTGCTTCAGGTAATCCGTTTCTTCCGGCCGGCCGCTGACGGCAACGACCGTGTAGCCGAGCTTGGCCAGCACTGCAATGGCCACGCTGCCGACCCCACCAGCCGCGCCGGTGACGACGATCTCGCCATCGCCCGGCTTTACGCCCTGGCGTTCCAGCGCCATCACGCAAAGCATGGCGGTGTAGCCGGCGGTGCCAATGGCCACGGCCTGCTGCTCGGAGAAGGCTGCCGGCAACGGCACCAGCCAGTCGCCCTTGAGGCGCGCCTTCTGGGCCAGGCCACCCCAATGCGTTTCACCGACACCCCAGCCATTAAGCACGACGCGGTCGCCGGCCTTGTAATCCGGGTTATTGCTGCTTTCGACCGTGCCGGCGATATCGATGCCCGGCACCATCGGAAACTTGCGGACGACCGGGCCTTTGCCGGTAATCGCCAGCCCGTCCTTGTAATTCAGCGACGACATCGCGACGCGCACCGTGACATCGCCTTCCGGCAACTGGCTGTCGTCGATTTCCTGTACCGACGCACGGTAACCGGCGTCATCCTTCTCGATCAGAATTCCCTTGAACATACATGCTCTCCGTATTCAGTTTTGCAGGCCGGGTTCGAGCGCCAGCGTGGCGTCCCGCTTTTCGACAAGTTTCAGTATAGCCAACAGCACCACGCCGACCACCATCACGCCGCCCGCGATGGTCAGGCCTATCGAATAGTCGCCGAGCCGCGTCGCCAGCCAGCCGACGATGGCTGGCCCGATGATCTGCGCGACACCGTAGGAAAGCGTCATCTTGCCCATCATCTTGGCCGGCTTGGTCGGGTAGTAGCGCCCGGCCATGGTCAACACCAGACTGACCATGCCGATGAAGGTTCCACCGAACAGCAGCGCCCCGAACAGCGTGGCGTACAAGCCGCCGACCGCCACCGGCATGACGATGCCGATGATCTGCAGCACGGCGGCGAGGATCAGGGCATTGATGTCCCCGGTGTAGCGGGCGATCAGGTCCCAGTTGAAGGCGGCCGGCGCGGCGGCCAGACCGATGGCCAGGAAAGCCAGCCCGCCCTGCCCGGCCAGACCCGGCAAGCCATTGACGATGGCGACGATGAAGGTGGCACTGATCACGTAGCCGAAACCGGCGCAGAAGTAGGCGGCCATGAAGATACGCAGGAACAGCGGGCTCGGCGGATTGTCGTGCATCGGTGCGCCAGTCTTGGTCACCGGGCTGGTATCCGGCGCCGGCAGCCAGGCCATGGCCGGTACGATGAGCAGGCAGGCGATGGCCGAGAAGGCGAACCACTGCTCCCGCCAGTCCATAGAACCACCCATCAGCCACACGGCAATGGCGCAACCGGAAATCCCCAGCCCGATGCCGCCGAAATGGATGCCCAGTTCCGGCCGATGGTTATGGCGAATCAGCCAGTTGAGGATCAGCCCGGTGCCGAGCAGCATGCCCGCCGCGCTGGAGAGGCCGGCGATGAAGCGCGATGCCATCCAGACCAGCGGATCGGTCGTCAGGCCCATCATCACCGTGCTCAGGATGGCGACGACCAGACCGATCCGGTACAGCTTGTCCTTGAGCACCAGGTCGCTGATCAGCGAGGCGATCAGGGCGCCGCTCAGATAGCCGGCGTAATTGAAGGCCGCCAGCCAACCGGCTTCGGCCAGCCCCAGCCCGGCTTGTTGCTGCATGAGCGGCAGCAGCGGTGTGTAGGCAAAGCGGGCGACACCGAAAGTCAGCAGCAGGCTGAAAATCCCGGCGCCGAGCACCTTGAGGCGTTCTCTCTGTGAGTTCATGGGATGTTCCCTTTGTTATTGATAAGCGAACAATAAACAGAGTAAAGTATCAATTCAAATGATTTGTTTAGAACTGACCATTCTTATTTAGAGATACGCCATGGAACTCGTCGCCCTCCGCACCTTTCAGGCCGTCGTCGAAGAAGGCGGCATCCTCGCCGCTTCGCGCAAGCTGAACACGGTCCAGTCCAACGTCACCGGGCGCATTCGCCGGCTGGAAGAGGAACTCGGGGCCGAACTGTTCTTCCGCAAGGGCCGCGGCCTGGAGCTCGCACCCTCCGGCAAGGTGCTGCTCGACTACGCGCGACGGATGCTGATGCTCGAACGCCAGACGGCCAGTGCGGTGCGTCAGGTCGGCGAAAGCGCCGGCGAACTGCGCATCGGCGCCATGGAGACCTTTGCTGCCCTGCATCTGCCGAGCGCCCTGAAAGCCGTGCGGGCCGGACATCCCGGCCTGGAACTGCGCGTCACTACCGACACCACCAGCACGCTGACCGGCAAGGTACTCGACCACAAGCTGGACTGCGCCTTCGTCGCCGGCCCGGTGATCCATCCCGACCTGCAGTTCGACCAACTGGTTGTCGAGGAACTGGTCCAGGTCCACGCCGCCGGCACCGACCCGGTGCTGCTGCCACTGATCCTCTTCCGCGAAGGCTGCGCCTACCGGACCCGCGCCATCGCCTGGCAACGCAGCCAGGGCCACGCGGTGGCCGACGCCATGGAATTCGGCACGCTGGAAGGCATCCTCGGCTGCATCTCCGTCGGCCTCGGCTGGACGCTGATGCCCCGCCGCGTCGTCGAGCAGTCCAGCCATGCAGCCGATCTGGTCATCGAAACGGTACCTGACGAGTTCAGCCGGGTGCCGACCGGCATGATTCATCTGCGCGAAGCTGCACCAATGGCCGCCCTGAAAACCTTGTGCGACGGCATCACCGCCTCGGCTCAACGGAAGCCTTAGGCTCCACACCCGTCATTCCCGCGCAGGCGGGAATCCAGCTCCTCGGGTTTCTGGACTCCCGCGTTCGCGGGAGTGACGCCAAGGTGCTTTTGCAGGTTTTGACTATGCGTTTCCAGCTTGGCTGACATCGGGCTAGGACTTCAGCAATTCTTCCCGCGAGCCCAGCCAGCGCTTGAGGTGCCGCTCGGCCAGTTCGAGATGCCCGGTCAGCATTTCCTCAGCCACGTCACGCGCCATCTCGACCAGATCGGCATCCATTTCCAGATCGGCATAGCGCAATAGCGGCACCCCGCTCTGCCGGGCCCCGACGAATTCGCCCGGCCCACGGATCTGCAAGTCCTGCCTGGCGATCTCGAAACCGTCGGTGTTCTCGAAAATGATCTTCAAGCGCTGGCGGGCAATCTCACCCAAGGGCCCGGCATAGATCAGCACGCAACTCGACTCGTACTTGCCGCGCCCGACCCGCCCCCGAAGCTGGTGCAATTGCGACAACCCAAAACGCTCGGCGTGTTCGATCACCATCAGGCTGGCATTCGGAACATCAACACCGACTTCGATCACCGTCGTCGCCACCAGTACATCGATGTCGCCCGCTGCAAAGGCGGCCATCACCGCCTGCTTTTCATCGGCCTTCAGGCGGCCATGCACCAGACCCACGGTCAATTCCGGCAAATCGATGGAAAGCTGCTCGTAGGTATCCTGCGCTGTCTGCAACTGCAGCGCTTCGGACTCCTCGATCAGCGGGCAGACCCAGTAGGCCTGCCGGCCTTCCTCGACATGCTTTTTCACAAAACCGACCACGTCCTCGCGCCGGTTGTCCGCGACCAGCCGCGTCTTGATCGGCGTCCGGCCGGGCGGCAATTCGTCGAGCACGGTGACATCGAGGTCGGCGTAGTAACTCATGGCCAGCGTGCGCGGAATCGGTGTCGCCGACATCATCAGCTGATGCGGGTTATTGCCCTTCTTGCGCAAGGCCAACCGCTGGGCGACCCCGAAACGGTGCTGCTCGTCGACGATGGCCAATCCCAGCTTGGCGAAGTCGACGCCTTCCTGAATCAGCGCGTGCGTACCGACCACCAGTTGCGCTTCGGCTGCCGTCGCTGCCAGTTGCTCGCGCTTGGCCTTGGTTTTCAGGCTGCCGGAAAGCCAGGCCACTTTGACGCCGAGCGGCTCCAGCCAATCCTTCAACTTCAGATAATGCTGCTCGGCCAGGATTTCGGTTGGCGCCATGAAGGCTGCCTGCCAGCCGGCCGAGATCGCCTGACACGCGGCCAGCGCCGCAACAATGGTCTTGCCGGCACCGACGTCACCCTGCAGCAGACGCTGCATCGGGTAGGGCTGAGCCAGATCGTGGGCGATCTCGGCCATTGCCCGCAACTGGGCGCCGGTCAGGCCAAACGGCAATTGGTCGAGCAGGCGAGCCCCGAGATCATCCTGCGCCACCAGCACCGGCGCCCCCTGCTCGCGGCGGGCCAGATAAGCGCGGCGCAGCGACAGTTGCTGGGCCAGCACCTCGTCGAACTTCACCCGCCGCCAGGCCAGATGATTACGGGCATGCAGGGTATCGAGATCAGTGCCGGGTGGCGGCGTGTGCAGGAAACGCAGGCTGCGCGCCAAGCCCGGCAATTTCAAACGCTGGCGCAGTTCATCCGGCAAGGTTTCCGAAAGATCGCCCACCGCCAGCGCCTTGCCGATTAGCTTTTGCAATGCCGAATTAGCCAGACCGGCTGTAGACGGGTAAATCGGGGTCATCTCCGTCGGCAGCGGTTCATCGTCACTGACCTTGCGAAAACGCGGGTGCACCATCTCGGCACCGAAGAAGCCGCCGCGCACTTCGCCGAAAACTCGGATGCGCGAGCCTTCGCTCAGGGCCGCCTGCTGGTTCGGGTAGAAACTGAAAAACCGCAGCGTGATCTCGCCGCTATCGTCAGCCGCCCGGACGATCATCTGCCGGCGCGGCCGGAACTGCACTTCATTGCTCTGGACGACAACTTCGATCTGCACCGCCTCGCCGCCAAAGGCTCGCTTGACCGGTGTGATGCGGGTTTCGTCCTCATAGCGCAGCGGCAAATGCACCAGCAAATCGGCCTCGCTATGGAGGCCGATCTTGGCGAGCTTCTTCTGCAGCGCCTCGGAGGCGCGAATCGGCGGAGAAGCCGGGGCCGAAGCCCCGCTCGTCGTCATCTGACGATGATCAGCCGATGAACATCACCGCATCGGCCTCGACCAGCGCGCCACGCGGCAGTTCCTTGACGCCAACGGCAGCGCGGGCAGGGAACGGCTCGCTGAAATACTTGGCCATCGTTTCATTGACCTTGGCAAAGTTGGCGAGGTCAGTCAGAAAAACGTTGAGCTTAACGACATCGGCCAGTGAACCGCCAGCGGCTTCGGCGACGGCCTTCAGATTGTCGAAAACGCGAACGATTTGCGCATCGATTCCGTCTACCATTTGCATGGTGGCCGGATCGAGCCCGATCTGCCCGGACATGTAAACGGTATCGCCGACGCGCACGGCTTGCGAATAGGTGCCGATGGCGGCCGGGGCGTTCGGGGTGGCGATGATGATCTTGGCCATGAGTGACTTCCTGTATCCGGATTGCAAAACCCTATTTTAGCCTTGGTAGCCTGAGATGAACCCACGTATCGAATCCCTGGAAAAAATGCTCAATGGCCCGCGCGACGGCGCCCTGCTCCGCTTCTCGCTCGGCAACGAATACCTGAAGGCCGGCGATCTGACGAAAGCCGCCGCCTGCTTCAAAGACGCCGTCGACCGCGACCCGCAATATTCAGCCGCCTGGAAGGCGCTGGGCAAGACACGCGCCGAAGCCGGCGACAACATCGGCTGCCTGGCTGCCTACGAACAAGGCATCGCGGTTGCAGAGGCCCGCGGCGACATCCAGGCAGCGAAAGAAATGACGGTGTTTGCCAATCGGGCACGCAAGGCGCTGGCCGGACAACCGCAGTCTACCGAACCAAGCACATGAAGGAAATCCTGAAAGCCCTTGCAGGGCCGCCCTCTAACGAATTGTTACAAACTAGCCCGGCATCGCCGTATGCCGGGCGGGGAGCATCTGCGTTATTTGCTTACGTAACCACCGGAAGCACTTTCCCCATGAAGCTCTCGCAAACCCTCATCCGCCTCAGTCTCGCCACTGCCCTGCTCGGCAGCCTCGGCGCCTGCACGGTGGTTCCGGCCTATCCGGCGGGTTATTACCGCGCCCCGCCGGCTTATGTGGAAACATATCCGGCGTATGGCTACCCGAGGGCGAATGTCTATTACGAATCCGGGCACCGTCATTACGAAGACCGCGGCGGCAGGTATTACGACGATCGGCGCTACGAAGACAGGCGTCGCTATGACGCTCCCTTGCCGCCACCGCTACAACTCCACCGCGATGTCCGGCGCAGCCTCGGCCTGCCGCGCCTGCCGGGTATGCCGTAATTGGCTAGTTTTTACCTTTGGGCGGGACAAGAATGGCCTCGACGCCGAGCTCCTTGAGCTTGGCCTGAGCTAGCTCCGCTTCATGCCGGGTGCGGAACGGGCCAACCTGAACGCGGGTTTCCAGCGTTGATGGAACACCGCTCAGGGTCAGTCGGGCATGCAACTCCTCGGCACGCTGGATGCTCGAAAACACACCTGCCTGCAGCAGGAAGCCTGAGAACAGACGCGGCGCGCTCGGTGGGGCAAGCACCGAAGCTGGGGTCGGCGCCGGTTTGGCTTCAACGATCCGGACCGAAGGCCTGGTGGGCGCAACCTCTGGCTGTGCGGCAGGACGTTGCGGCGCCAGCGTATTCGAAGGTGCCGTCGTCGCCTCGGGCACAGCTGGCGGCAGCGGTGCCGGTGGTGCCGGTGGTGCCGGAAGCACAGGTTTCACGTTGGCAGCAGACGATTTCGCACCGGCATGGGATTCCGGACGCGGCTCTGGTTTGGCCTCGACGACAGCCGGTTGCGATGCCTCGACCTTGGGCGGCGGCGGTGGTTCGACGGGCGGCTCGGTTTTTTCGGGCGCCGGGGGTTCCGGCAAGTTCTCGGCCGGCGTTACCGGCTGTGAGACTTCCTTCTTGGGCGCGACGGGAACCGGCTGGGTGAAAACATGCTGCTCTGCCTCGTCAGGTGGATTCGCCAGGTAGTCGAAAAACGCCAGCACGCCGAGCAACAGGGCTACCAGCACGCCAGCCACTGCCAAACGGGCAATCAGCTTGCCGCGCAAGTCGCGGGCATTGTCGTCGCTCTCGGACACTTCAGGTTGATCTGCCATTCCCTACCTCAACGTTCCTGACTTTTGGCCAAGGCAACAACCAATTCCGCTTCGGCCCGGGCGATACCGCACCGCTCGGCTATGGCCGCCGGATCGTAGCCGGAAACAGCCATCTGCATCGCGTCGCCGTAAATTGGGGAAACCGTCTGACTGGCCCGCAAATGGGCCAGTTCGTGCAGCATATCGTCGCGCAAGGCCGCCAATTCGCCGCGCATGGCATCAACCTCGTCGCGCAACTGGGCCAACTCCTGCTCCAGGCCCCGGCGTAAAACCTCTTTCCCCAGACCTTCCGAAGCTTGCTCCCAAGTCTCTTCCTCGTCCGCCACCGGGGCAGCGGACAAGGCTGGCGCCACCGGCTCGTCAGGCGGAATACTGTCAACCGGAGCAAGCGATGTCTCCACCGGCTTGTTGCGTAGCCGGCGCATGCGCAACAGGACGAAAAGCATGTAGACCGCAACCAGCGCGATCAACACGATCACCCCTTCACGCAGCCCCAGTGTCATCCCGCCCAGTTCCAGCGCCGGCACCTTGGCCCCTTGCTCAAGAGATTAAAAGCCCACCGAATATTGCAGGCCGACGATGTGGGCACTGGCGTCGTAACTACCGCGCAGGAAGGTCCCATTCTTGTTCATCGCAATATTGGAATCCTTGACGTAAAGGTAGGAATACCCGAGATCAAGCTTGCCGTAGCGGCCAGTATTCCACTGCCCACCCAGCGACAACCAAAGGCGATCGTTATCTGGCACGCGAGCCGAACGATCCGAATCCTTGACCGGTGAGCGGTCATAGGCGATACCGAACTTCGCTTTCAACGTATCACTTGCCTTATAGGCCGCACCCCACGCAATACGCCAGGAGTTTCCATAATTGAAAATTTCGGTGTCGACGCCTGCCGCACGGCGAACATCCAGTCGGTCGAGAGTACTCCAGCGCGTGTAGGAGAGGTCACCCATGGCCTCCCAGCGATCAGAAACCTGCTGCCAAACAGAAAGAATGAAAGTGTCAGGCAGCTTGATGTCCGCTTTAGCCGGCACGGAACTGGCACCGAGGCTTCTGGTGCCGTCCAGGGTGTAATTCATCGCCGATCGATAAGAGACACCAACGCGCATAGCAGGTGAGAGCGTGAACAGCGCACCGGCATTCCAGCCCCAAGCCGAATCGTCGCCCTTAACCCGATAAGGAGCCCCTGGATTACTGGAAATTTCAGCATCGATGGTCTGATAGTTCACGCCAAAGCCAAGTGAGACCTTATCCGATACTTGATACGCCACCGATGGGTTGTAGTTGATTGTGCGGATTTCCGATTTGATCGCCTGAGCCCGACCGACCCAGTTGCTGTCGTATTCGGTGGCCAGACCAAAAGGCGAAGAAACGCCAAACCCCAAGGACAGGCGATCAGTCAATCGTCCGGAAACATAAAGATTAGGCACTGCATGCCATCCGCCGGCATCACCGCCGTTGCCCCCGGTTGCACCGGTCGAGCCACTGTCACGAAACTCATAGCTCGGCCCAACCCCGGTTACCCCTGCCGAGAACTGAAAGCCCGACAGTTGGGTCATCCCCGCCGGATTGAAGAACACCGTGCTGGCGTTATCCGCCACCGCCGCCGAGCCTGCATAGGCAGTCCCCAAGCCACTGGCATTTTGTTCCCAGAGCTGGAAGGCGGCAGCAGAAGCGGCGCCGGAAAAGGCAACCAGCAGCAGGGCCGGGACGATACGCAGGTTCAATTTATTCATGGGAATGCTCGCTTGCAGGCGGGTTAGTTGTTTAACCGTCGGATTTTAGACCATTTCCGGTCATTTTTCGGCCGGAAGCTTACGCTTCATCCCGGCGCCATCAATCGCCACGTAGGTCAGTTCGGCCTCGGTCACCTTGACGATGATCGGCGCTGCGTAATTGCGTTCGGCATAGACCTCGACGCGGACGGTAATCGATGTCGTACCGACTCGCACAATGTCGGCATAAAGACTGACGATGTCGCCGACCGAAACCGGCTGCTTGAACAGGAAGGAATTGACCGAAACGGTGGCCACCCTGCCGCAGGCCCGACGCATCGCGGGGATGGCACCGGCGACGTCAACCTGGGCCATGACCCAGCCGCCGAATACATCGCCGTTCTGATTAAGGTCAGCCGGCATCGGGACGACACGCAGCGTGCAATGCTTGTTCGGTAGCGAGAGATGGTCGACAGTCATGATCAGTCCAGATTGCAAATAGTCTCCGGATTTTCCCGGAAAGGCGGCAGTTTTCATATACTCGGCAGAGATTCTTGCCACGGATATTTCCCCCAGCCCATGCGTCGCACCTCCGCACTTCCCAAGCCGCCAGCCGGCCAAGCACTGCCCCAAACCCACATCTGGCTGACACTGCGCACGCTATTCCCGTATCTTTGGTCTTACCGACTGCGCGTACTGGCTGCCATGGCCTGCCTGATCGGCGCCAAGGTGGCCAACGTCGGTGTGCCGCTGATCTTCAAGGAAATGATCGACGGCCTTTCCGGCAGCCAGCAATTGCTCGCCTTACCCATCCTGCTGCTGGTCCTGTACGGCGTGCTGCGCTTTTCAACCTCGCTATTCACCGAACTGCGAGAAATCCTGTTTGCCCGGGTGACCCAACGCGCCGTCCGCCAGGTTTCACTGGAGGTTTTCCGGCACCTGCATGCCCTGTCGCTGCGCTTTCACCTGGAACGCCAGACCGGCGGGGTCTCCCGCGACATCGAACGCGGCAGCCGCTCAATCTCCAGTCTCATTTCCTACACGCTGTATTCCATCCTGCCGACGCTGGTCGAAATCGGACTGGTCCTCGCCATCCTGTTCATCAAATACGATGTCGGCTACGTGCTCATCACCGTAACTTCGCTCATCGTCTATATCGTCTTTACGGTCAAGGTCAGCAACTGGCGGATCGACATCCGCCGTGCCGTCAATGAAAACGACTCCGCCGCCAACACCCGTGCCGTCGACAGCCTGCTCAACTACGAGACGGTCAAATACTTCAACAACGAAGCCTGGGAAGCACGCCGCTACGACGAACAACTGATCAAATGGGAAGAGGCAGCCACCCGCAGCCAGACCACCCTCGCCTTCCTCAACCTCGGCCAGGCGGCAATCATTGCCCTCGGCGTCACGGCAATGATGTGGCGTGCCGCCAGCGGGGTCGTTGCGGGCGAGATGACCATCGGCGACCTGGTGCTGGTCAATGCCTTCCTGATCCAGCTCTACATTCCGCTCAACTTCCTCGGCATCGTCTATCGTGAGATCCGGCAGGCGCTGACCGACATCGAACGGATGTTCAACCTGCTTAAGGAAAATCGCGAAATCGCCGATGCGTCCGATGCCAGAGAGCTACCGACCAGCCCGCTGCAGATCAATTTCGATAGCGTCGAATTCGGCTACGACCCCGATCGCCAGATTCTGAAGAATCTCAGTTTCGCCATTCCGCCCGGCAAGACAGTTGCCGTGGTCGGGCACTCCGGCGCCGGCAAATCGACGCTGGCCCGGCTGCTCTATCGCTTCTACGACGTCACCGGCGGCGCGATCAGGATCAATGGCCATGATCTCCGCTCCCTGCAGCAAAGCAGTCTGCGGGCGGCAATCGGTATCGTGCCCCAGGATACCGTCCTGTTTAACGACAGCATTTTCTACAACATCAATTACGGCCGCCCTGAGGCCAGCCGGGAAGAAGTGTTCGCCGCCGCCCGCGCTGCCCAGCTCCACGATTTCATCGAGTCCTTGCCGCAAAAATACGAAACACGCGTCGGCGAGCGCGGCCTGAAACTTTCCGGAGGCGAAAAGCAGCGCGTCGCAATCGCCCGTGCACTGCTGAAGAACCCTCCCATCCTGATTTTCGACGAAGCCACTTCGGCGCTCGACTCGGCGACCGAACGGGCGATCCAGAGCCAACTAGAGCAGGTCGCCATCGGCCATACCACGTTGATCATCGCCCACCGTCTGTCTACCGTGATGAGCGCTGACGAAATTCTGGTCATGAGCGACGGACACATCATCGAAAGAGGGACACACTCAGCCCTCCTTGCTGCCAGCGGCAACTACGCAAGAATGTGGACACTGCAACAACAAGAGGAACCTCGCCAGCCGGGAGACGAAACTTAAATGCTCGGCACACGGCTTGGCGAATACCAAGTTTCAGCAGAATTCGACGCGAAGGTTGGTACTATTACTGCCAGTAATATTGCCCGCCAGCATCCGGCCCCCCAGCGTTAGTCGATCATGATTTCCGTAATGAACAAAATGAAGGTCCTAGCGGTTGACGACAACCGCACCAACCTGCACATCCTCCAGGTCTTCCTCAAAAAACTGGGGCATGAAGTCATTCTGGCCGAAAATGGCGAGGAGGCAGTGCGCCGGTTTGAGTCCGAATCGCCAGACCTGGTTCTGCTCGACATCATGATGCCGGTCATGGACGGGTTTGAAGCAGCGCGCCGGATCAAGGCCATGACCCGCGATCGCTGGACGCCGGTCATCTTCCTTTCTGCCCTCAATCGAGACGAAAATCTCGTCGAAGGCCTGGATGCAGGCGCCGACGACTATCTGACCAAACCAATCAATTTCGTCGTTCTGGAAGCCAAGTTGCGTTCGATGCAACGCTCACTGACCATGCAGCAGCAATCCATCGATTCGCTGCGCCGGGTCCAGGCGATTTCCGACAACGTTCTTGATGCCATCGTGACCACCAACGAAGAAGGAATGGTGGTCTCAGTCAATCAATCCACCGAGCGTATTTTCGGCTGGCCTGCGGCGGAGCTGATTGGGCAGAACGCATCTGTACTGATACCTGCCCTGCAAGAGGACACCGATGAACGCAGGATTCGTTCGCATGATTCAGGCGAACCGCTGCTGGTTACCACGCAGGAGCAAGAAGTTGAAGCCACCCACAAGGATGGGCATCGCTTCCCGGCAACCATTTCGATCAGTCAGGTCAGCCTCGACAATCAGCGCATGATCATCAGCGTCATCCGTGACATTTCCGAACGCAAACAAACCGAGCAAAAGCTACGCGAAAACGCCCACCAATTACAGGATTACTACGACCAGACGCAAACTGAGCAACAACTGGCACTGCGCCTCATGGAAAAACAACTCCATCGTAGTGGCTTACAGGACAAACGCCTCTGTTACAAAGTCATCCCGGCTGAGCATTTCAGCGGTGACATTGTCGCCGCTGCGCGCTCTCAAGACGGACACCTCTATGCCCTGCTGGCCGATGCCACCGGGCACGGATTGACGGCGGCAATCAGCGTACTTCCCGTGCTGGCCCTCTTTTACCGGATGACAAAGCTCAACCGCTCGATCCAGGAAATCGTCCTCGAACTGAATCAGCAACTCAAGGAGTCAATGCCGGTCGGACGCTTTGTCGCCATAACGCTCGTCTGTCTCGACGAAAGCAAGCGACAAGGTGAAATTTGGGTAGGCGGCACACCGGAAGCCTTCCTCTTCGATCGTTGGGGCCGGGTAGCCAGCACCTTCCCTTCCGACAATCTGCCGCTCGGCATTGTCAGCAGCAATGAACTCGAAGGTCGGCCCAGAGTATTCACCTGGGAGCCGGAAAGCCAGCTCGCCTTGTGTTCTGATGGTCTTCTGGAAGCCATGAACAAGGACGGGGATCAATTTGGCAGTTCAGGCCTGATCGAGTCGGCAATAAACAGTTCACCAATAGAGCGTTTTGGCAAGATAGAAGCTGCCCTGAAGGCGCATCAGAACGGCTGCCTGGCAAGTGACGACATTTCACTAATGCTGATCGAGTGCCCATGAACAAGTTGGGCCCCGAGAATTAAAAAAGCCAGTCGATGACTGGCTTTTTTATTTAAAGTCTCAACAGCTTATTCAGCTGCCGATTCCTCGATCTCAACCGCCTCAGTCACTTCCGGACGGTCAAGCAACTCGACAAATGCCATCGGAGCATTGTCGCCGACACGGAAACCACACTTCAGAATACGAAGGTAGCCACCCGGACGGGTTGCGTAACGCGGGCCGATTTCGGCGAACAGCTTGACCACGATATCGCGGTCGCGCAGACGGTCGAAAGCCAGACGCTTGTTAGCCAACGTCGGGTTCTTGCCCAGAGTGATCATCGGTTCAACAACACGGCGCAATTCCTTGGCCTTCGGCAACGTGGTCTTGATAGCCTCGTGCTTGAGCAGGGAAACGGTCATGTTGCGCAGCATCGCGAGGCGATGGCTGCTGGTACGGTTCAGTTTGCGAAGTCCATTGCGGTGACGCATGGTTAATCCTTTCTATGTTCTGCAGGCGTCCCTTGACGACCCGGGTTGAAAAAGGCTTACGCCTTTTCCAGACCGGCGGGCGGCCAATTCTCCAGTTTCATGCCGAGCGTCAGACCGCGGGCGGCCAACACTTCCTTGATCTCATTCAGCGACTTGCGACCCAGGTTCGGGGTCTTGAGAAGTTCGTTCTCGGTACGCTGGATCAGATCGCCGATGTAGTAGATGTTCTCGGCCTTCAGGCAATTCGCGGAACGAACTGTCAGCTCGAGGTCATCCACCGGACGGAGCAGAACCGGATCAACCTGGGCTGGCTTGGAAGCCTCAGCCACGGGCGCGGTACCCTCCAGATCGGCGAACACGGAGAGTTGTTCCATCAGCACGCGTGCTGCGTAGCGGATGGCTTCCTCCGGCTCGACAACGCCGTTGGTTTCGATATCAACAATCAGCTTGTCCAGATCGGTACGCTGCTCGACGCGGGCGCTTTCGACCGCATAAGCAACACGACGGATCGGGCTGAACGAAGCGTCCAGAACCAGCTTGCCAATCGTCTTGGCATCACCCAGGTTACGGACATTACCGGGCACATAGCCGCGACCCTTCTCAACCTTGATCTCCATGGCGAGCTTGCCACCAGGGGAAAGATGAGCGATCACATGTTCCGGGTTGATGATCTCAACGTCGTGGGGCAACTCGATATCGCCGGCGCGGACGGCACCTTCGCCCTCCTTTGCCAGCTTGAGGTTAACCACGTCGCGATTGTGCAACTTGAAGACGACACCCTTCAGGTTAAGAAGGATATCAACGACATCTTCCTGCACGCCGTCAACGGTGGAGTACTCATGGAGCACGCCGTCGATGCCGACTTCGGTCGGTGCATAACCGACCATCGACGACAGCAGAATGCGACGCAGTGCATTGCCGAGGGTATGGCCATAGCCGCGTTCGAACGGCTCCATGACCACCTTCGCTTGCACGGGCGAAACGCTCTGCACGTCGATGATGCGGGGTTTGAGAAGTCCACTGCTTTGCATGGGCTAGATCCTCTGCTCAGTGCTTACTTCGAGTAAAGTTCGATGACGAGACCTTCGTTCAGGGTCGCCGGCAATTCGGAGCGCTGCGGCATGGCCTTGAACGTGCCCTTGCCTTCCTTGACGTCCACGGAGATCCACTCCGGGAAACCGCGGGACTCGGCAGCTTCGAGAGCAGCCTTGCAACGCAGGGAAGCACGTGCGCGATCGGTCAACTGGACAACATCACCCGGTTTGACGATGAACGACGGAATGTTAACGCGCTTGCCGTTAACCAGGATGCCGTTATGGCGGACAACCTGACGCGACTCAGAGCGTGAAGCACCAAAACCCATGCGGTAGGCAACGGAGTCCAGACGGGCTTCGAGCAACTGCAGCAGGTTTTCACCGGTCTGGCCCTTGCGGCGGTCAGCTTCGGCAAACGTCTTGCGGAACTGGCCTTCAAGAACGCCATAAACGCGACGAATCTTCTGCTTGGCACGCAGGTGAACGCCGTAGTCGGACAGACGGGCACCTGACTTTTGACCGTGTTGGCCCGGCGCGTAAGAACGACGCTCAATGGCACACTTGTCGGTAAAACACTTTTCGCCCTTCAGGAACAGCTTTTCGCCTTCGCGGCGGCACTGACGGCATTTCGGATCGAGATTACGAGCCACTTGTCTTTCTCCTTAGATGCGGCGCTTTTTAGGCGGACGGCAACCGTTGTGCGGCACCGGCGTCACGTCCGAAATGGAAGTGATCTTCATGCCCAGCGCGTTGAGCGCACGGACAGAGGATTCACGACCAGGACCAGGGCCCTTGATACGGACTTCGATATTCTTGACGCCACATTCCTGAGCGGCCTTGCCAGCGGCTTCAGCAGCAACCTGGGCAGCGAACGGGGTCGACTTGCGCGAACCGCGGAAGCCGGCGCCACCGGAGGTAGCCCAAGACAGAGCATTGCCCTGACGGTCGGTAATGGTGATGATGGTGTTGTTGAACGATGCGTGGATGTGGGCGATGCCCTCAGCAACGTTCTTCTTAACCTTTTTGCGAACTTTAGTAGCAGTCTTTGCCATGTTCTGTCCCTATTACTTCTTGCCAGCGATGGCCTTGCGCGGGCCCTTGCGGGTACGAGCATTGGTACGGGTGCGCTGACCACGGCAAGGCAGACCCTTGCGATGGCGCAGGCCACGGTAGCAACCGAGGTCCATCAGGCGCTTGATGTTCATGGTGACTTCGCGGCGCAGATCACCTTCAACGGTGAACTTGCCAACTTCGTCACGCAGACGATCCATGTCCGAATCGGACAGGTCTTTCATTTTAACGTTACGACCAACGCCGGCTGCGTCACAGATCTTCTGTGCGCGGGTACGGCCGATGCCGAAGATCGCCGTCAGGGCGATTTCTGCATGCTGATGGTTCGGAATGTTTACCCCAGCGATACGGGCCATTGAATCACTCCACTATTTCGAAAATTAACAAATGCCGAACTGGACAGGGAATTAACCCTGGCGCTGCTTGTGACGCGGATCCTTGCAAATGATGCGCACGACACCTTTGCGGCGGATAACTTTGCAGTTGCGGCAGATGCGCTTCACTGAAGGTTGGACTTTCATGTTTCACTCCTCGTCTGCGAGGGCTTGGAAGCAGCCGTGTTTCCTTGCCCTGCGGTTTATTGCGTAGAGAACTTTTTACTTGGTCCGGAAAACAATCCGGGCCTTGGTTAAATCGTACGGCGTCATTTGCACGGTTACTTTGTCTCCGGGAAGGATGCGGATGTAATGCATCCGCATTTTTCCGGAAATGAACCCATGCACTATGTGTCCGTTTTCCAGTCTGACTTTGAAGGTTGCATTCGGAAGGTTCTCAACTACCTCGCCGAGCATCTCGATGTAATCTTCTTTCGCCATAACTGGTTACTACTTGATCATAGGTGCGCCTTTGAAGTTTGCTTTCTTCAGCAGGCTTTCATATTGATGCGACATCACATAGGCCTGAACCTGAGACATGAAGTCCATGGTCACGACCACGATAATCAACAGCGACGTTCCGCCGAAATAGAACGGTACGTTCCATTTCAGGATCAAAAATTCCGGCAACAGACAAACAACGGTGATGTAAGCGGCCCCGATCAGGGTCAAGCGCATCAGAATCTTGTCAATGTAGCGGGCGGTTTGTTCACCAGGACGAATACCAGGGACAAAAGCACCACTCTTCTTCAGGTTATCGGCCGTTTCCTTGGAGTTGAACACAAGGGCGGTATAGAAGAAGCAGAAAAACACGATCGCCGATGCATAGAGCATCACGTAGATGGGCTGCCCTGGAGACAAGGTGCCTGCAACATCCTTCAACCAGTGCATCGACTCGCTGGAACCAAACCAGTTGGCCACAGTTGCCGGAAACAGAATGATCGACGAAGCGAAAATCGGTGGGATAACACCGGACATATTCAATTTCAGTGGCAGATGCGAACTCTGGCCACCATAAATCTTGTTTCCGACCTGGCGCTTGGCGTAATTGACCAGGATTTTCCGCTGGCCACGCTCAACAAACACCACGAAGCCAGTAACTGCGACGACCAAAACGCAGATGATCAGGGCTGTCAGCGGATGCATCGCACCAGTACGAATCAGCTCAAGCAGGCCGCCAATTGCATTCGGCAAACCAGCGGCAATACCAGCGAAAATAATGATCGAAATACCGTTACCCAGACCACGCTCGGTAATCTGTTCCCCCAGCCACATCAGGAACATGGTGCCGGTCAGCAGGGTGGAAACCGTTGTCAGGCGGAACATAAAGCCTGGATCATTCACCAGACCGGCCTGCGCTTCGAGCGCGACGGCGATGCCCAGCCCCTGGAACAGGGCAAGAATCACTGTCCCGTAGCGGGTGTATTGAGTGATCTTGCGACGCCCGGCCTCGCCCTCTTTCTTGAGAGCTTCCAGTTGCGGACTTGCAACACTCATTAGTTGCATGATGATCGACGCCGAAATATACGGCATGATCCCCAGCGCAAAAATGGTAAATCGCGACAGGGCACCACCCGAGAACATGTTGAACATGCCAAGGATGCCGCCCTTCTGCGAATTGAAAAGATCAGCTAGAGCGTTGGGGTCAATACCCGGAACCGGGATATGGGCGCCGATGCGGTACACAACGAGTGCCCCCAGCAGGAACCAAAGCCGGCGCTTGAGATCGCCGAACTTTCCACCTTTGCCAACGGTATTGGGATTTGCTGCCAACGTTCTAACCTTTCCCTGTCTTACTCAGCGATTGAGCCGCCGACTGCTTCGATAGCAGCCTTCGCACCCTTGGTCGCGCCAACACCCTTCAGGATGACCTTGCGGCTGATCGCACCGGACAAGATCACCTTGGCGGAGAGAGCATCACCAGGAACGATACCAGCCACTTGCAGCGCAAGCAGGTCGATTTCGTCAACCGGCAGACGCTCCAGATCGGTCAGGCGAACTTCGTAGTTGCGTGCCCGGGTCAGCGAATTGAAGCCACGCTTCGGTAGACGACGCTGCAAAGGCATTTGACCGCCCTCGAAGCCAACCTTGTGGAAGCCACCGGAACGCGATTTCTGGCCCTTGTGACCACGACCGCAGGTCTTGCCCAGGCCGGAACCGATACCGCGGCCAACACGCTTGGCAGCTTTCTTGGAACCTTCGCCCGGCTTGATGGTATTCAGACGCATGGCTTAACCCTCAACCTTAACGAGATACTGAACCTTCTGGATCATGCCGCGTACATTTGGCGTGTCAATCAGTTCAGAAGAACTATTCAGCTTGCGCAGACCAAGACCCTTGACCGTAGCCCGATGGTCCTGCTTGGTGCCGATAACGCTCTTGACGAGCGTGACTTTGATTTTCTTGTCAGCCATGACTTACCCCTGGATCTGATCCACCGAAAGACCACGCTTGGCGGCAATTTCGGCTGGCGTATTCACCTTCGACAGACCGTCGATAGTGGCACGCACGATGTTGTAGGGATTGGTCGAGCCATGAGCCTTGGCAACCACGTTCGTGACGCCAACGACTTCAAAGACAGCACGCATTGCGCCGCCTGCGATGATGCCAGTACCTTCCGGCGCCGGCTGAATCATCACGGTAGTAGCACCATGACGACCCATCACGGTGTGATGAACGGTACCGCTCTTCAGGCTGACCTTGGCCATCTTGCGACGGGCCTCTTCCATTGCCTTCTGGACAGCAACCGGCACTTCGCGGGACTTGCCCTTGCCCATGCCAATGCCGCCATCACCGTCGCCAACCACGGTCAGGGCTGCAAAACCGAGAATCCGGCCGCCCTTTACAACCTTGGTAACGCGGTTAACCGCAACCATTTTTTCGCGCATGCCATCATCGCGCTCTTCAGCCTGTTGCGGCTTCTTGTTTCTTTCAGGTTTAGCCATTTCTTAACCTCGTCCTTTTGCCGTCGGTTAGAACTTCAGGCCGCCTTCACGCGCGGCTTCCGCCAACGCCTGAATACGTCCGTGGTACTGGAGACCGGAACGGTCGAAGGCCACCTGCTCGATACCGGCGGCCTTGGCGCGCTCGGCAATCAGCTTGCCAACCGTAGTGGCTGCAGCCTTGTTACCGCCGTTCACGACATCCTTGCGGACATCGGTATCCAGCGTGGAAGCCGAAGCCAGAACCTTACCGCCGCAAGGCGAAATGATCTGGGCGTAAATGTGGCAGTTCGTACGATTAACGCACAAACGGACAGCTTTGAGCTCGGCGATTTTGGCCCGGGTTTTGCGGGCACGGCGCAGACGCGCTTGCTTCTTGTTAAACATATGCCACCCTTACTTCTTCTTGGTTTCCTTGATAACCACCACTTCATCGGCATAACGAACGCCCTTGCCCTTATAGGGCTCCGGCTTGCGATATGCGCGAATTTCGGCGGCAACCTGACCGACTTGCTGCTTGTCCGAACCCTTGATCAGGATTTCGGTCTGGGTCGGACACTCGACTTTCACACCAGCGGGCATCTTGTGCGCCACCGGATGGGAGAAGCCAAGCGACAGATTCAGAGTGTCACCCTGAGCCTGAGCACGATAGCCCACACCAACCAGTTGCAGCTTACGCTCGAAGCCCTTCGAAACGCCGGTCACCATGTTATTCAGGTTGGCACGCATGGTGCCCCACATGGCAGCAGCGTTAGCTACACCAGCAACCTTGGAAACGGTGACGTTCTGGCCTTCGACGGCAACATTGACTGCCGAATGAGCAGCCGTCTTCAGCGAGCCCAACGGCCCCTTGACGACGATCTGCTCGCCGACGGTGACTTCAACACCGGCCGGCAGCACTACGGGATTCTTACCAATACGAGACATGCTTCGCTCCTTACGCCACGATGCACAGGACTTCGCCGCCAACCTTGCTGGCGCGAGCCTTGCGGTCAGTCATGACGCCCTTCGGGGTAGAAACGATGGCCACACCAAGACCATTCATGACACGCGGAATATCGTCGCAGCCCTTGTAGATACGCAGACCAGGCTTGGAGATACGCTCGATGCGCTCAATAACCGGACGACCGGCGTAATACTTGAGGGCGATTTCGAGAGTTGCCTTGCCATCAGCCTGACGGACTGCAAATTCTTCGACGTAGCCTTCATCTTTCAGCACGGCGGCGATAGCCACTTTGACCTTGGATGAGGGCATGGAGACAGACGCCTTTTCGGCGAGCTGGGCGTTGCGGATGCGAGTAAGCATGTCCGCGATCGGATCGCTCATAGCCATTTCTGAATCTCCTGATTACCAGCTGGCTTTAACAATGCCCGGAATCTCGCCATTGAAGGCCAGCTCACGGATCTTGTTACGGCACAGACCGAATTTACGGAAAACACCACGCGGACGGCCGGTCAGCTGGCAGCGATTGCGCAGACGGGACGGGCTGGAATTGCGCGGCAGGGCCTGGAACTTCAGACGGGCTTCATAACGCTCCTCGTCAGACAGGCTCACGTTGGTGATGATCGCCTCCAGGGCAGCACGCTTCTTGGCGTACTGAGCCACCAGCTTGCGGCGCTTCTCTTCACGGTTGATCAGAGCAAGTTTTGCCATGATTGCCTCAATTCTTGAACGGGAACTTGAAGGCCGCCAGCAGAGCTTTGGCTTCTGCATCGGTCTTCGCGGTCGTGGTGATGCTGATGTTCATACCCCGCAGAGCATCGATCTTGTCGTACTCGATTTCCGGGAAAATGATCTGCTCTTTGACACCCATGTTGTAGTTACCCTGGCCATCAAAACCCTTGCCAGAAATACCACGGAAGTCGCGAACACGCGGCAAAGCGATGGTCACCAGACGATCAAGGAATTCGAACATGCGAGGACCACGCAGGGTGACCATGCAACCGATCGGATAACCATCACGAATCTTGAAGCCTGCGATCGACTTGCGAGCCTTCGTGGTGACCGGCTTCTGGCCGGCGATCTTCTGCATGTCGCCAACGGCGTTTTCCAGAACCTTCTTGTCAGCTACCGCCTCACCCACACCCATATTCAGAGTGATCTTGGTGATGCGCGGAACTTCCATAACAGACTTGTAACCGAACTGCTTGACCAGATCGGAAACAATCGTTTCTTTGTAAAACTGTTGCAAACGCGCCATGACCACCCCTTATGCGTTTACCAGTTCGCCGTTCGACTTGAACACGCGAACCTTGCGGCCATCCTCAAGCGCCTTGATGCCGACACGGTCAGCCCTCTTGGTCGCCGGATTGAACAGCGCAACATTGGAGATATGGATAGGCATGTCTTTGTCCACGATGCCACCAGCTACACCCTTGACCGGGTTCGGCTTGACGTGCTTTTTGGCACGATTGACACCCTCGACAAGCACATGCTCATCATCGACACGGCGCAGCACGGTGCCGCGTTTGCCCTTGTCTTTACCTGTAATGACGACGATTTCGTCGCCTTTGCGAATTTTTTCCATCATCCGTTCCTTACAGCACTTCCGGCGCCAGCGACACGATCTTCATGAAACGCTCGGTACGCAGTTCGCGGGTTACCGGGCCAAAGATGCGCGTGCCGATCGGCTCGAGCTTGTTGTTGAGAAGGACTGCGGCATTGCCATCAAAGCGCACCAGCGAGCCATCCGGACGACGAACACCCTTGGCGGTACGAACCACCACGGCGTTGTATACATCACCCTTCTTGACGCGACCACGCGGGGCAGCATCCTTGATGCTGACCTTGATGATGTCACCAATGCCCGCATAACGGCGCCTGGATCCACCCAGCACTTTGATACACATTACTGAACGTGCGCCGGTGTTATCGGCGACATCCAGAGTCGTCTGCATCTGAATCATTTAATTAAACTCCAACTTAATCCGCCCAGGCGGTCAGTCTTGGAACCCGTACGGGTCGAACAACTTCGCAACCACCAGGACGGCAGCCGCAAAAAAGAAGCCGGATTATACCGGCTTCTTTGATCACTGCGCAAGCGTTTTTAAAAACTTTCGTTATACAACGATCGCCTTTTCAAGAACGCTGGTGACAGCCCAAGTCTTGGTACGGGAAACCGGACGAGTTTCGACGATCTCAACCAGATCGCCGGCCTTGGCCGAATTACCTTCATTGTGGGCGTGGTACTTCTTCGAACGAACCATCACCTTGCCGTACATAGGGTGCTTGACCTTACGCTCGACAAGGACGGTGACCGTCTTGTCCATCTTGTCGCTGACAACACGACCGATGAGAGTACGTTTGATACTGGAGGATTCGCTCATTGCTGCACCGCCTTTTCACGGATAAGCGTGCGAACGCGAGCGATGTCGCGACGCACCTTGGACATTTGGCTGGTATTGGACAACTGCTGGGTAGCGAGTTGCATACGCAGACCGAACTGGGCCTTCAACAGGTCCAGCAATTCCTTTTTGAGCTCGTCCACGCTCTTGGTTCTCAGTTCACTAGCTTTCATGATTACCCCAGATGACGAGTCACGAAGGTGGTAGCGATTGGCAACTTGGCAGCAGCAAGGGCAAATGCCTCACGAGCCAGTGCTTCATTGACACCATCCATTTCGTACAGAACCTTGCCGGGCTGGATCTCGGCAACCCAGTATTCCGGATTACCTTTACCGTTACCCATACGAACTTCAGCCGGCTTCTTGGAAATCGGCTTGTCCGGGAAGATACGGATCCAGATGCGACCACCCCGCTTGATATGACGGGTCATGGCACGACGGGCAGCTTCGATCTGACGAGCCGTCAGACGACCGCGACCGATGGCCTTGAGGCCCCATTCGCCGAAGGAAACCTTCGTGCCACGAGTCGCCAGACCTTCATTGCGGCCCTTGTGTTCCTTACGGAACTTGCGACGATTAGGTTGCAGCATGTTAAGCACCTGCCTTTCTTACGCGCTTGGCCGGATCAGCAGCGCCGTCAGCCTTCTTGACCGTGCGAGTGCGTGGCCTGTCGCCTTCGGGCTTGCCCGGGGAGCGACGCGGACGACGGTCGTCAGCTGCCGGCTCTTCAACTGCCGGCTGCTCATTACGGTCAAGCATGTCACCCTTGTAAACCCAGACCTTGATACCAATGATGCCGTAGGTCGTCAGCGCTTCAGAAGTTGCGTAGTCGATGTCAGCACGCAGGGTGTGCAATGGCACACGACCTTCGCGATACCATTCGCTACGGGCAATTTCAGCACCGTTGAGACGGCCTGCACTCATTACCTTGATACCTTGGGCTCCGAGACGCATGGCATTTTGCATCGCACGCTTCATGGCACGACGGAACATGATGCGCTTCTCGAGCTGCTGGGCAATCGAGTCAGCAATCAGTTGAGCATCGATTTCCGGCTTGCGAATTTCTTCGATCGAAACATGGACCGGAACGCCCATGATGCGCTGAAGATCCGTACGCAGTTGTTCGATGTCTTCGCCCTTCTTGCCGATAACCACACCCGGACGGGCGGAGTAAACGGTGACGCGGGCGTTCTTTGCCGGACGCTCGATCAGGACACGACCAACCGAAGCGTGGGCTAGCTTGCGCTTCAGATATTCGCGAACCTTGATGTCTTCGTTCAGCATGCCAGGGAAGTCTTTGCTGTTAGCGTACCAGCGCGAACTCCAGTTCTTGGTGACTGCCAGGCGGAAGCCAGTCGGATGAATTTTCTGTCCCATGGCTCTTCCTTAGTTACCAACGGTCAGATAGATATGGCAGGTCGGCTTGATGATCCGATTACCACGACCCTTGGCGCGCGCGGTGAAGCGCTTGAGCACCATGCCTTTTTCGACGTAGATGGTTTTCACCGTCAGTTCATCGATATCAGCACCATCATTGTGCTCGGCGTTGGCAATTGCCGACTCCAACACTTTTTTGACGATACCGGCGCCCTTTTTGGGGCAGAAAGCCAGGATGTTGAGAGCCTGACCAACCGGCTTGCCGCGCACGAGATCCGCAACCAAGCGGCCCTTTTGCGCAGAGAGGCGTACGCCTCGCAGACTTGCACGAGTTTCCATGTCAGCTCCTTACTTCTTGGCCTTCTTGCCGGCGGTGTGACCCTTGAACGTACGGGTCAGCGAGAACTCGCCGAGCTTGTGACCGACCATATTTTCGGTGACGAACACCGGAATATGCTGCTTGCCATTGTGGACCGCAATCGTCAGGCCGATGAACTCGGGGAGGATCGTCGAACGACGCGACCAGGTCTTGATCGGGCGCTTGTCGCTGGTAGCGCGAACTGTTTCGACTTTGTCGATCAGGTGCGCATCAACAAACGGGCCCTTTTTGAGAGAACGTCCCATTTCCTACCCCTTAACGCTTATGACGGCGCTGAACGATCATGCTGTTCGTGCGCTTGTTGCTGCGGGTGCGGTAACCCTTGGTAGGCTGACCCCACGGATTAACCGGCACGCGGCCTTCGCCAGTACGGCCTTCACCACCACCATGCGGGTGATCCACAGGGTTCATGGCAGTACCACGGACGGTTGGGCGGATACCACGCCAACGCATCGCACCGGCCTTACCGAACTTACGCAGGTTATGCTCTTCGTTACCGACTTCACCAATGGTGGCGCGGCACTCGACATGCACACGACGCACTTCACCGGAGCGAAGGCGAATCTGAGCATAGGCACCTTCGCGAGCCAGCAACTGGACGGAAGTACCTGCAGAGCGGGCGATTTGCGCACCCTTGCCAGGCAGCATTTCGACACAGCAAATGGTCGTACCAACCGGGATATTGCGGATCGGCAGGGCGTTACCCGACTTGATCGGCGCTTCAGAGCCACTCATGATCGGCTGACCAACCACCATGCCCTTGTTGGCGATGATGTAGCGACGCTCGCCATCTGCATAGCAGAGCAGCGCGATATTGGCGGTACGGTTCGGATCGTATTCCAGACGCTCAACCTTGGCCGGAATACCGTCCTTGTTGCGCTTGAAATCGATAACACGATAAGCCTGCTTGTGACCACCGCCCTGATGGCGAACGGTAATGCGGCCATTGTTGTTACGACCGGCGTTACCCGATTTGGCCTCAACCAAGGCAGCAAAAGGCTTGCCCTTGTGAAGGTTGGCGTTGACGACCTGAACAACGGCGCGACGACCAGGGGAAGTCGGCTTGACTTTAACGAGAGCCATTACGCATTCCCCCCTTCAACAAAATTGATTTCCTGACCCGGCTTGAGGCTCACGTAGGCTTTTTTCCAGCCCTTGCGACGGCCGGTTGCACCCTTGAAGCGCTTAACCTTGCCCTTCACATTGGCAACCTGCACACCCTCAACTTCAACCTTGAACAGAAGCTCAACAGCAGCCTTGATTTCCGGCTTGGTTGCATCGGATGCAACGCGGAAAATCACTTGCTCATACTTGTCGGCAACGTAAGTTGCCTTCTCGGAGATTTGCGGTGCCAGCAGCACCTGCATCAGACGTTCTTGATTCATCCCCACATCTCCTCGAACTTGGCCACGGCGTTCTTGGTAACCAGAACCTTGGCGAAGCGAACCAGAGAAACCGGATCGGCCTCCTGAGCTTCGAGAACCAGAACGTTAGGCAGGTTGCGCGACGAGAGATACAGATTTTCGTTCAGCGCGTCAGTGATGACCAGAAGATTGCCTTCAAGACCCATGCTCTTCAGCTTCTGCGTGAACAGCTTGGTCTTGGGCGCGTCGATAGACAGATCGTCGATAACGACGAGACGGTCCTGACGGGCCAACTCGGAGAGGATCGCAGCCATACCGGCGCGGAACATCTTCTTGTTAACCTTCTGACTGAAGTTTTCTTCAGGAGAGTTCGGGAAAATCCGACCGCCTCCGCGCCACAGCGGGCTGCCATTGGAACCAGCACGAGCACGACCGGTGCCCTTCTGACGCCACGGCTTGGTGGTGGTATGACGGACTTCGGAGCGATCCTTTTGCTGACGATCGCCAGAACGGGCGTTTGCCTGATAGGCAACGACGATCTGATGAACCAGCGCTTCATTGAAATCGCGACCGAACAGCACATCGGAAGCCTGCAGCTTGGCAGCTTCCTGACCTTGTTCGTTAATAACCTTGAGTTCCATGTCGCCCCCTTAAGCCTTGACCGCCGGACGCACAACGACGTCGGAACCCTTGGCACCTGGAACGGCACCCTTGACCAGCAAAAGCTGGCGATCGGCATCAACGCGAACAATCGTCAGCCCCTGCATCGTGGACTGAACATCGCCCAGATGACCGGCCATGCGCTTACCCGGGAAAACGCGACCCGGATCCTGCGCCATACCGATGGAACCCGGCGCATTATGCGACAGCGAGTTACCATGGGAAGCACGGTTGGAACTAAAGTTGTGGCGCTTGATACCACCCTGGAAACCCTTACCGATCGAGGTACCGGTCACATCAACCTTTTGCCCTTCGGCAAAAATAGTGACAGCAACCTGATCACCAGCCTTGAAACTAGCCAGTTGATCCGCTTCGATCTGGAATTCCTTGAGCACATGCCCGGCTTCAACGCCCGCCTTGGCCAGATGGCCAGCGAGGGGCTTGGAAACGCGCGAGGCACGGCGCTTGCCGAATGCGACCTGAATGGCTGCGTAGCCATCGATCTCCGGCGTTTTTACTTGGGTCACGCGGTTGTTTGACACGTCAAGCACAGTTACCGGAATGGACGCGCCATCCTCAGCAAAAATGCGAGTCATGCCAACCTTGCGACCAACAAGGCCTAGACTCATGGTTATTCTCCTCATCGCCGGCTGCGATTGGCCGGTCGATGTAAAACAACAAATGGGCAGCCGTCGCCGGCCACCCCCGAAAGGCGCGGATTATATCCGCGAACTGCTATTACTGCAACTTGATTTCGACGTCGACACCAGCCGGCAGATCCAGCTTCATCAGCGCATCGACCGTTTTATCGGTCGGATCAACAATATCCATCAGGCGCAGATGGGTACGAATTTCGAGCTGATCACGGGAGGCCTTGTTGACGTGCGGCGAACGCAGGATGTCGAAGCGCTGCTTACGGGTCGGCAGCGGAACAGGACCACGAACAACAGCACCGGTACGCTTGGCTGTTTCAACGATTTCCTGAGCCGATTGATCGATCAGGCGATAGTCGAAGGCCTTGAGACGGATACGGATTTTCTGGTTTGCCATTTTGGTTTCCAAAGAGCGATGGGGTGAAGTCTTCTTCACCCCGGATTTTTAAAAAGAACGATTACTCGATGATCTTGGCGACGACGCCGGCGCCGACGGTACGACCGCCTTCACGGATGGCGAAGCGCAGACCTTCTTCCATGGCGATCGGTGCAATCAGCTTGATCGTCATGGCGATGTTGTCGCCCGGCATGACCATTTCAGTGCCTTCCGGCAGCTCGATGGAACCGGTCACGTCGGTCGTACGGAAGTAGAACTGCGGACGGTAGCCGTTGAAGAACGGGGTGTGACGGCCGCCTTCATCCTTGGACAGGATGTACACTTCGGAGGTGAAGTGGGTGTGCGGCTTGACCGAACCCGGCTTGCACAGCACTTGGCCACGCTCGACATCTTCGCGCTTGGTACCACGCAGCAGGGCGCCGATGTTGTCGCCGGCCTGACCTTGATCGAGCAGCTTGCGGAACATTTCAACACCGGTACAGATGGTCTTGACGGTGGGACGGATACCGACGATCTCGATTTCTTCGCCGACCTTGACGATGCCGCGTTCAACACGACCGGTGACGACGGTGCCACGACCGGAGATGGAGAAGACGTCTTCAACCGGCATCAGGAACGGCTGATCGATGGCGCGTTCCGGATCAGGGATGTAGGTATCCAGGGCATCGGCCAGACGGAAGATCGACGGTTCGCCGATTTCGGACTGGTCGCCTTCGAGGGCCTTCAGGGCGGAACCGTGGATGATCGGGGTGTCGTCGCCCGGGAAGTCGTACTTGGAGAGCAGCTCGCGCAGTTCCATTTCGACCAGTTCGAGCAGCTCGGCGTCGTCAACCATGTCGCACTTGTTCATGAACACGAGAACGTACGGCACGCCAACTTGGCGGGCGAGCAGGATGTGTTCGCGGGTTTGCGGCATCGGGCCGTCAGCAGCGGAACAAACCAGGATCGCGCCGTCCATCTGGGCGGCACCGGTGATCATGTTCTTGACGTAGTCGGCGTGACCCGGGCAGTCAACGTGGGCGTAGTGACGGTTGGCGGTTTCGTATTCGACGTGGGCGGTGTTAATCGTGATACCGCGGGCCTTTTCTTCCGGCGCAGCGTCGATTTCGTCATACTTCTTGGCAGCGCCACCGAACTTGGCGGACAACACCGTGGTGATCGCAGCCGTCAGCGTGGTCTTGCCGTGGTCAACGTGACCAATCGTGCCAACGTTTACGTGCGGCTTCGTACGCGCGAATTTTTCCTTAGCCATTATCAGTTCTCCAGATTACTTCTTGTTAATGACGGCCTCAGCGACGTTCTTCGGCGCTTCGGTGTAGTGCTTGAATTCCATCGAGTAGGTAGCCCGGCCTTGCGACAAAGAGCGCACGGAGGTCGAGTAACCAAACATCTCGGAGAGGGGAACTTCAGCCTTGACGACCTTGATGCCGCCAACCTGGTCTTCCATGCCTTGAACGATGCCGCGACGTGACGAAAGGTCACCCATGACGTTGCCCATATACTCTTCAGGCGTTTCGACCTCAACCGCCATCATCGGCTCAAGCAATGTCGGGCTGGCCTTCTTCATGCCTTCCTTGAAGGCCATCGAAGCGGCCATACGGAATGCATTTTCGTTGGAGTCAACGTCGTGATATGAACCGTCGAACAGCGTGAATTTCACATCGACCACCGGGAAGCCAGCCAGAACACCGCTGGTCACTGCATCACGCAGGCCCTTGTCAACCGCCGGGATGAATTCGCGAGGAACCACACCGCCCTTGATGGCGTCGATGAATTCGTAGCCCTTGCCAGCCTCATTCGGCTCGATCTTGAGCCAGACGTGACCGAACTGACCGCGACCACCGGACTGCTTGACGAACTTGCCCTCCTGTTCGACAGCCTTCTTGATGCATTCGCGGTAGGCAACCTGCGGCGCACCGACGGAGGCATCAACATTGAATTCGCGACGCATGCGGTCAACCAGAATTTCCAGATGCAGCTCACCCATGCCGGAAATAATGGTCTGACCAGACTCTTCGTCAGTACGCACACGGAAGGACGGATCTTCCTGGGCCAGACGACCGAGGGCGAGACCCATCTTTTCCTGGTCGGCCTTGGTCTTCGGCTCAACTGCGACGTGAATAACCGGCTCCGGGAAAATCATGCGCTCAAGGGTAATGACCTTTTGCGGATCACACAGCGTGTCGCCGGTGGTGGCTTCCTTCAGACCAACGGCGGCAGCGATGTCGCCAGCGCGCACTTCCTTGATTTCTTCACGCTGATTGGCGTGCATCTGAAGAATACGACCGAGACGCTCTTTACGACCCTTAACCGGGTTGTAAACAGTGTCACCGGAGTTGATAACACCAGAGTAGACGCGGAAGAAGATCAGTTGGCCGACGAACGGATCAGTCATGATCTTGAAAGCTAGGGCCGAGAAAGCTTCGTCATCAGCGGCACGGCGCTCGCCTTCGGACTCGTTCTCGAGAATGCCCTTGACCGGCGGAATGTCAACCGGCGACGGCAGCAGCTCGATAACGGCGTCGAGCATCTTCTGGACGCCCTTGTTCTTGAAGGCAGTACCGCAGAGCATCGGCTGAATTTCGCACGCGATGGTACGCGTACGCAAACCAAGAATGATGTCAGCTTCGGACAGCTCACCCTCTTCGAGGTACTTGTTCATCAACTCTTCAGAGGCTTCGGCAGCAGCTTCGACCATCTGTTCACGCCAAGTGGCGGCATCATCAGCCAACTCGGCCGGGATGTCGCGAGCATCGTATTTCATGCCCTGCGAAGCTTCGTCCCAGTAGATTGCCTTCATCTTGATCAGATCAACCACGCCCTCGAACTTGTCTTCAGCGCCGATAGGAATGACGATAGGCACCGGATTGGCCTTCAGACGCAGCTTGAGCTGGTCCACAACCTTGAAAAAGTTGGCACCGGAACGGTCCATCTTGTTCACGAAGGCCAGACGTGGCACGCCATACTTGTTGGCCTGACGCCAAACGGTTTCCGACTGCGGCTGAACGCCACCAACCGCACAGTAAACCATGCAGGCAGCGTCGAGAACACGCATGGAACGCTCGACTTCAATGGTGAAGTCAACGTGACCCGGGGTGTCGATGATGTTGATGTGGTGCGGCTGGAATTGCTTGTCCATACCGCTCCAGAAACAGGTGGTCGCAGCGGAGGTAATGGTGATACCGCGCTCCTGCTCCTGCTCCATCCAGTCCATAGTGGCAGCGCCATCGTGGACTTCGCCGATCTTGTGATTAACACCGGTGTAGTAAAGGATACGTTCAGTCGTCGTCGTCTTGCCGGCGTCGATGTGCGCGCTGATACCGATATTGCGGTAGCGCTCGATGGGAGTTTTACGTGCCACGTTAAAGCCCTTTGAAAATTAGAAGCGGAAGTGAGCGAAGGCCTTGTTGGCATCAGCCATGCGGTGAACTTCGTCACGCTTCTTGACAGCGCCGCCGCGGTTCTCAGCTGCTTCCATCATCTCGGCAGCCAGACGCTGACCCATGGACTTTTCCGAACGCTTGCGGGCAGACTCACGCAGCCAGCGCATTGCCAGCGCGGCGCGACGAGCCGGGCGAACTTCAACCGGCACCTGATAGTTTGCACCACCAACGCGACGGGACTTGACTTCGACCATCGGCTTCACGTTGCTCATGGCAGCACTGAAGACTTCGAGAGGATCCTTGCCACCCTTGGTGGTGATGATATCGAAAGCGCCATAAACGATACGCTCGGCAACAGACTTCTTGCCGCTTTGCATGATGGCATTAACGAACTTGGAGACTTCAACGTTGCCGAACTTCGGATCCGGCAGAATGTCACGCTTGGGTACTTCACGACGACGGGGCATATTAACCTCAATTGAACACGATTCAGTTGAAAAGCCGGGAAGGGGTTTTCACCCACCCGGCCCTCTCGGCCGCCCAGCAGAGCGACCACTTACTTAAGCCACTTAAGGAATTAAGCAGCCTTCGGACGCTTGGCGCCGTACTTGGAACGGGATTGCTTACGATCCTTAACGCCCTGCGTATCCAAGGAACCACGCACGGTGTGGTAACGCACACCCGGCAAGTCCTTGACACGACCACCACGAATCAGGACCACAGAGTGCTCCTGCAGGTTGTGGCCTTCACCACCGATATACGAAATGACTTCGAAGCCATTCGTCAGACGGACCTTGCAAACCTTACGGAGTGCGGAGTTCGGCTTCTTCGGGGTAGTGGTGTAAACACGGGTGCAGACGCCACGCTTCTGCGGGCACTTTTCCAGAGCAGGAACCTTGCTCTTGGCCTTTTCGGCTACGCGCGGCTTGCGCACGAGCTGGTTGATGGTCGGCATATCAAACTTCCTTCAACAGCCGGGCACCGAAAAGTGGTGCACGACGGCAATTTTGTTATCCAAAGCAGAGACAATGATTAGCCTCTGCCGACAAAGACCATAAATTCTATGGCTGATCAACCCCCGTGTCAACGTGGCACGGAGGTTGCCTAACAGATCACAGGCCCTGATCGGCGTCCTGTGTTGCGTTTTCGGCAGTTGCCTCTTCGATCGGACGGGCAGCCGCGATGTCTTCGCCTGCCACCTGAGCCTTGCGGCTACGGTGATAGGCCAGACCGGTACCCGCCGGGATGAGGCGACCAACGATAACGTTTTCCTTGAGACCACGCAGCTCGTCGCGCTTGCCCATGATGGCAGCCTCGGTAAGCACGCGAGTCGTTTCCTGGAAGGAAGCTGCGGAAATGAAGGAATCGGTCGACAACGAGGCCTTGGTAATACCGAGCAACATATGTTCAATCGTTGCCGGAATCTTGCCTTCGGCATTGGCCCGATCATTCTCGGCCAACAACTCAGCGCGTTCAACCTGCTCGGACTTGATGAACTTGGTATCACCCGGCTCAACAATCGTTACCCGACGCAGCATCTGGCGGACGATCACTTCAATGTGCTTGTCGTTGATCTTCACGCCTTGCAGACGGTAAACGTCCTGGACTTCGTCGGTGATGTAGCGGGCCAGCGCCTCGATGCCCTGCAGACGCAGGATATCGTGCGGATCCGGCTCACCTTCGACAATTTTTTCACCCTTGTTGACCACCTGGCCGTCGTGCACCAGCACATGCTTGTCCTTGGAAATCAGGAACTCATGCACATTGCCGTCGAGATCGGTAATGACCAGACGCTGCTTGCCCTTGGTGTCCTTGCCGAAACTGATCGTGCCGGTGACTTCAGCCAGCACGGATGCATCCTTCGGGGTACGCGCTTCGAACAATTCGGCAACGCGCGGCAGACCGCCGGTAATGTCGCGAGTCTTGGCCGACTCTTGCGGCATACGGGCCAGAACGTCACCCACACCAACCTGCTGACCGTCGATCACCGAAATGATCGAGCCAACCTGGAAGGCGATGGAAACAGTGTGGTCACTGCCATGGACACGAACTTCCTGGCCACTTTCATCAAGCAGTTTGACCACTGGGCGAACACCCTTGATGGCAGCCTTGCCGCCGCGCTTGTGGTCGATAACGACCAGCGTGGACAGGCCAGTCACATCGTCGACCTGCTTGGCCACAGTGACGCCTTCTTCGACATTCTCGAAGCGAACGGTACCGGCATATTCGGTGATGATCGGACGGGTATGCGGATCCCAGGTGGCCAGCTTGGCACCGGCCTTGACCGCCTTGCCTTCATCGACCGACAACATGGCGCCATAAGGAACCTTGTGACGTTCGCGCTCGCGACCGTGATCGTCGACAATCAACACTTCACCTGAACGGGAAATGACCACCTTTTCGCCCTTGGCGCTGGTGACAAAACGCATGTTCGAGGTGTAGCGCACGGTACCAGCCGACTTGCCCTCGACCTTGTCCGCCACGGCAGCACGGGAAGCCGCGCCACCGACGTGGAAGGTACGCATGGTGAGCTGGGTACCCGGCTCGCCGATCGACTGGGCGGCGATAACGCCAACCGCTTCACCGGCATTGACCATCGTGCCGCGACCGAGGTCACGACCGTAACACTGAGCGCACAAGCCGTAGCGCGTGTCGCAGGTCAGCGGGGTACGAACCTTGACTTCGTCGATGCCCAGCTTGTCGATCAGATCGACCAGATCCTCGTCCAGCATGGTGCCGGCAAAGATAACCGTTTCCTGGGTTTCCGGATCGACCAGATCGTCAACCGTGACTCGGCCGAGAATCCGCTCGCGCAGAGCTTCGATGACTTCACCACCTTCGACCAGCGCCTTGACGACAAAACCGTTCTTGGTGCCACAGTCGTCTTCGGTAATGACCAGATCCTGGGTCACGTCGACCAGACGACGCGTGAGGTAACCGGAGTTGGCGGTCTTCAGCGCGGTATCGGCCAGCCCCTTACGGGCACCGTGGGTCGAAATGAAGTACTGAAGAACGTTCAGGCCTTCGCGGAAATTGGTGGTAATCGGCGTTTCGATAATCGAGCCGTCCGGCTTGGCCATCAGGCCGCGCATACCGGCCAGCTGACGAATCTGGGCCGCAGAACCGCGGGCGCCGGAGTCGGCCATCATGTAGATCGAATTGAAGGAATCCTGTTTGACCTTCTTGCCGTGGCGGTCGATGACTTCCTCGTGGCCGAGTTCATCCATCATCACCTTGGCAACCTGATCACCGGTGCGGCCCCAGATATCGACGACCTTGTTGTAACGCTCGCCCTGGGTGACCAGACCGTTCGTATATTGGGTTTCAATTTCCTTAACTTCGGCTTCGGCGGACGAAATGATTTCGTATTTCTTGGCCGGCACCAGCATGTCATCGGAACAGAAGGAAATACCGGCCCGAGTCGCGAGGGCATAGCCGTTCTGCATCAGCTTATCAGCAAAAACGACCGTTTCCTTCAGGCCACAGCGACGGAAAGACTCATCGATCAGCTTGGAGATTTCCTTCTTCTTCAGCGCACGATCGATTGCCTTGAAGGGCAAGCCCTTGGGCAGAATCTTGGCGAGCAGCGCACGACCAGCCGTCGTTTCGACGCGAACCATCTTCTCGACCCATTCGCCGTCAACTGCGCCCGGTTCGTACTGCTTCAGGCGGACAGAAATCCGGGAATGGACGTCCAACTGGCCGGCCGCCATGGCACGCTCGATCTCGTTGGTATCGGCGAAGTACATGCCTTCGCCCTTGCCATTGATCTTTTCGCGAGTCGCGTAGTAAAGACCGAGAACGATATCCTGCGACGGCACGATGATCGGCTGGCCGTTGGCGGGCGACAGAACGTTGTTCGAAGCCAGCATCAGCGTGCGAGCTTCCATCTGGGCTTCGAGCGACAGCGGAACGTGAACAGCCATCTGGTCACCGTCGAAGTCGGCGTTGAATGCCGCGCAAACGAGCGGGTGCAGCTGTATGGCCTTGCCTTCGATCAGGGTCGGCTCGAAAGCCTGGATACCCAGACGGTGCAGAGTCGGCGCACGGTTCAGCATGACCGGATGTTCGCGAATGACATCTTCGAGGATGTCCCACACCACCGGCTCCTGGCCTTCGACCATCTTCTTGGCTTGCTTGATGGTGGTGGCGTAACCGAGCACTTCCAGCTTGTGGAAGATGAAAGGCTTGAACAGCTCCAGAGCCATCAGCTTGGGCAGGCCGCACTGGTGCAGCTTGAGCTGCGGACCAACCACGATGACCGAACGGCCCGAGTAGTCAACGCGCTTGCCGAGCAAGTTCTGACGGAAACGACCGCCCTTGCCCTTGATCATGTCGGCCAGCGACTTGAGCGGACGCTTGTTGGCGCCAGTCATGGCCTTGCCGCGACGACCGTTGTCGAGCAGCGAGTCGACAGCTTCCTGCAGCATGCGCTTTTCGTTGCGCACGATGATTTCCGGAGCCTTGAGTTCGAGCAGACGCTTCAGACGGTTGTTACGGTTGATGACGCGACGATAGAGGTCGTTCAGATCGGACGTTGCGAAGCGGCCACCGTCCAGCGGGACCAGCGGGCGAAGATCCGGCGGCAACACCGGCAGGACTTCGAGAATCATCCAGTCCGGCTTGATGCCCGACTTCTGGAAACCCTCAAGAATCTTCAGACGCTTGGCCAGCTTCTTGTTCTTGGCTTCGGAACCGGTCACCTCGAGTTCGGCGTGCAGGGACTCGACTTCGCTATTGAGTTCGAGGTTGCGCAGCAGTTCGCGAATACCCTCAGCACCCATCAGCGCCTGGAATTCGTCGCCATGCTCTTCGACCATTTCCAGATACTGGTCTTCCGTCAGCAACTGAGCGCGCTGAAGGTTGCTGACCATGCCCGGATCGGTCACGACGTAGGCTTCGAAGTACAGGACGCGTTCGATATCGCGCAACGTCATGTCGAGCACCATGCCGAGACGGGACGGCAGGGACTTCAGGAACCAGATGTGGGCGGTCGGCGAGGCCAGTTCGATGTGACCCATGCGGTCACGACGAACCTTGGCCAGCGTGACTTCAACGCCGCACTTCTCGCAGATAACGCCACGGTGCTTCAGGCGCTTGTATTTGCCGCACAGGCACTCGTAATCCTTGATCGGGCCAAATATCTTGGCGCAGAACAGGCCATCACGCTCCGGCTTGAAGGTACGGTAGTTGATGGTTTCCGGCTTCTTGACTTCGCCGTAGGACCAGGAACGGATCTTTTCGGGCGAAGCGAGGCCAATGGTAATCGCGTCGAATTCTTCCTCGGCGGTTACCTGCTTGAACAGATCGAGCAATGCTTTCATCGTTTAACTCCTAAGCCCTGAATCAGTAACGTTCCAGATCGATATCGATCGCCAGCGAACGGATTTCCTTGACCAACACATTGAAGGATTCCGGCATGCCGGCTTCGATGCGGTGTTCGCCCTTGACGATATTTTCGTAGACCTTGGTACGGCCGTTCACATCGTCGGACTTCACGGTCAGCATTTCCTGCAGCACATACGATGCGCCGTAGGCTTCCAGTGCCCAGACTTCCATTTCACCGAAGCGCTGACCACCGAACTGCGCCTTGCCGCCCAGCGGCTGCTGGGTAACCAGGGAGTACGGACCGGTCGAACGGGCGTGCATCTTGTCGTCGACCAGGTGATGCAGCTTCAGATAGTGCATGTAGCCAACTGTGACCTTGCGCTCGAAAGCCTCACCAGTACGACCGTCAAACAGGGTCATCTGGCCAGAAGACGGCATACCGGCCATCGCCAGCATGGCCTTGATTTCTTCTTCCTTGGCACCGTCGAACACCGGGGTTGCAAACGGCACGCCACTCTTCAGGTTTTCCGCCATTTCCAGAACTTCGACATCATTCAACTCTTCGAGGTTCTCGGACTTGCCGCTGGAGTTGTAGATCTGGTCGAGGAAACCGCGCACTTCCTTGGCGCTCGACTGGGCACGCAACATGGCACCAATCTTGTGGCCGAGGCCCTTGGCAGCGAGGCCGAGGTGAACTTCCAGAATCTGACCAACGTTCATCCGTGACGGCACGCCGAGCGGGTTCAAAACGATGTCGACCGGGCTGCCATCTTCCATGTGCGGCATGTCTTCGACCGGCAAGATGCGGGATACCACACCCTTGTTACCGTGACGGCCGGCCATCTTGTCACCTGGCTGCAGACGACGCTTGACGGCGACATAGACCTTGACCATCTTCTGGACGCCCGGCGGCAATTCGTCGCCCTGGGTCAGCTTCTTGCGCTTGCCTTCGAAGGCAATGTCGAAGTCCTTGCGTGCCTGCTCCAGACCATCCTTGACCTGTTCCAGTTGCTGGGCAGCTTCGTCATCGGCCAGACGGATGTCGAACCAGTGGTGCGGATCCATGCTGTCGAGATAAACCTTGTCGATCACCGTTCCCTTGGCCAGCTTCTTCGGGCCGCCATTGGCCTTCTTGCCGGTGATCAGGCGCTCGACGCGAGCAAAGGCATCGCGTTCAACGATACGCATCTGGTCAGCGAGGTCCAGCTTGTAGTGACGCAGGTGCTCGTCAATGATGGCCTGAGCGCGCTTGTCACGCTCGATACCCTCACGGGTAAAGACCTGAACATCGATGACCGTACCGGCAATACCGGACGGCACGCGCAGCGAGGTGTCCTTAACGTCCGAAGCTTTTTCACCGAAGATGGCGCGCAGCAGCTTCTCTTCCGGCGTCAGCTGGGTTTCGCCCTTCGGCGTGACCTTGCCAACCAGCACGTCACCGGCTTCAACTTCGGCACCGATATAGACAATACCGGAGTCATCCAGACGGGACAGTTGAGCCTCGCCCAGCGACGCGATGTCACGAGTGATTTCCTCAGGGCCGAGCTTGGTATCACGCGCGACGACGGTCAGTTCCTCGATGTGGATCGAGGTGTAACGATCTTCGGCAACGACGCGCTCGGAGATCAGGATCGAGTCTTCGAAGTTGTAGCCGTTCCACGGCATGAAGGCGATCAGCATGTTCTGACCGAGAGCGAGTTCGCCCTTGTCGGTCGAAGCACCGTCGGCCACCACGTCGCCCTTGGCGATGTGGTCACCCACACGCACCATCGGACGCTGATTGATGTTCGTGTTCTGGTTGGAACGGGTGTACTTGACCAGATTGTAGATATCGACACCAACTTCACCGGCAATGGTTTCATTGTCATTGACACGAACCACAACACGAGCCGCATCGACGTAATCGACCATACCGCCGCGCAGTGCGACGACGGCAGTACCCGAGTCAACAGCAACCGTACGCTCGATACCGGTGCCGACAAGCGGCTTTTCCGGACGCAGGCAAGGCACGGCCTGACGCTGCATGTTGGCACCCATCAAGGCGCGGTTCGCGTCATCGTGCTCAAGGAACGGAATCAGCGAAGCAGCAACCGAAACGATCTGGCCCGGTGCAACGTCCATGTACTGGACGCGTGACGGCTCAGCCAGAATGGTTTCGCCCTTTTCACGACAGGTCACCAGATCGTCAGACAGACGGCCATTGGCATCGAGCGAGGCATTGGCCTGAGCAACCACATAGTTGCCTTCTTCAATGGCCGACAAATACTCGATATCGTTGGTCACCTGACCGTCATTCACCTTGCGGTAGGCGGTCTCGATGAAGCCGTAGCTATTGACCTGGGCGAACAACGCCAAGGAGTTGATCAGGCCGATGTTCGGGCCTTCCGGTGTTTCGATCGGGCAAACACGACCGTAGTGGGTCGGATGCACGTCGCGGACTTCGAAGCCAGCGCGTTCGCGCGTCAGACCGCCCGGGCCCAGAGCGGAAACACGACGCTTGTGCGTGATTTCCGACAGCGGGTTGGTCTGGTCCATAAACTGCGACAGTTGGCTGGAACCGAAGAATTCCTTGATGGCAGCACTGATCGGCTTGGCATTGATCAGATCATGCGGCATCAGGTTGTCGGATTCGGCTTGCGACAGACGTTCCTTGACGGCACGCTCGACACGGACCAGACCGGCGCGGAACTGGTTCTCAGCCAACTCGCCAACGGAACGGACACGGCGGTTACCGAGGTGATCGATGTCGTCAATTTCGCCACGGCCATTACGCAGTTCGACCAGGATCTTGATGACTTCGACGATATCGCGCGGCGACAGGGTCAACTGTTCGCGGACTTCAACATTGGCGCCCAGAGGCTTCAGCTTGGCGGCCAGTGCTTCGACTTCGCCCAAGGTCGAGTTTTCGACCATGGCGCGAGCACCGAAGGGCATCAGACTGACCAGATCCTGAATTGCCGACAGGGCAAAACCGGAGGCTTCGGCCAGATTCTTCAGCGCGGCTTCAGCCTTCGAAGCCAGGCCCTTGACCATCAATTTGTATTCAATGACATCCGGACGAGCCAGACGACGATTGAATTTCATCCGACCGACGCCGGACAGATCGTAGCGCTCGTCCGAATAGAACAGGCCGTTAAACAGAATCTCAACCGCTTCTTCCGTCGGCGGCTCACCCGGACGCATCATGCGGTAAATCGCAACACGAGCAGCCTGGCGGGTTGCCGTTTCATCAGCGCGCAGCGTGTTGGAGATGAAAGCACCGCGATCGAGTTCGTTCGTATAGAGCGTCTCGAGCGTAGTGATCTCGGCCTCGCGCAGCTTGGCCAGCAGGGTTTCGGTAATTTCGTCGTTGGCGTTTGCAACAACCTCGCCAGTCGCCTTGTCGATCGTATTCTTGGCAACCACACGACCAATCAGGAACTCGTCGGGAACGACGATCTGCTTGATTGCAGCAGCACCGATGTCGCGAATGTGCTTGGCCGTGATGCGCTTGTCTTTCGGGACAATCAGCTTGCCGTCCGGACCAACGAAGTCAAAACGAGCCACTTCGCCGCGCAGGCGCTCCGGCACTAGGGTGAACTCGACCTTGTCCTTGGCGATCAGGAAGGTATCGAACTCGAAGAACTGGCTCAGGATTTCCTCGGAAGACATCCCGATTGCCTTGAGCAGCGTCGTAACCGGCATTTTGCGGCGACGGTCGACACGGAAGAACAAGGTATCCTTGGGATCGAATTCGAAGTCCAGCCACGAACCGCGGTAGGGAATGACGCGCGCCGAGAACAGCAACTTGCCGGAACTGTGGGTCTTGCCGCGGTCGTGCTCGAAGAAGACGCCAGGCGAGCGGTGGAGCTGGGAAACGATGACCCGCTCGGTACCGTTGATCACGAAGGAACCATTGGTCGTCATCAAGGGAATTTCGCCCATGTAGACTTCCTGCTCCTTGACTTCCTTGACCGTATCGGGGGCCTCGCGGTCCATGATGACCAGGCGAACCCGCGCCCGCAGCGAAGATGCAAAGGTCAGGCCACGCTGCTGACACTCGGTAACGTCGAATGCCGGCTCGCCGAGCATGTAGCTGACGAACTCCAGACGTGCGTTGCCGGAATGCGAAACAATCGGGAAGATCGAGGTAAACGCGGCTTGCAAGCCTTCGTTTTTCCGCTTCTCGGGAGCAACCTCATCTTGCAGAAAGTCCTTGAAAGACTGCAACTGGGTCGCCAACAAGTACGGAACGTCCAGCACGCTGGCGCGCTTGGCGAAGCTCTTGCGGATGCGTTTCTTCTCGGTGAAGGAGTAAGTCATGGTAACTCCGTGAGGATGAAATCAAAGGTGGAACCTGAGAAAACAGGCAAACGCAAACAAACTCTCCTCCCCATCGGGGAAAAGGAAAGCCTTGTTTGCGTTTGCCAGTTGGCGTTATTCAAGTTCGTTTTCTAGGTCTATCAAACCTGTCGTACAAAGCACAAAAGGGCTGGCGGAAAACCGCCAGCCCACACACCAAAAGTCGATTACTTGACTTCGACCTTGGCGCCTGCGTCTTCGAGCAACTTCTTGAGGGCTTCGGCGTCGGCCTTGGAGATGCCTTCCTTGACAGCCTTCGGAGCGCCATCAACCAGATCCTTGGCTTCCTTGAGGCCCAGGCCGGTAGCTGCACGAACGACCTTGATGACTTCAACCTTCTTGTCACCAGCACCGGTCAGCATGACGGTGAACTCGGTCTGCTCTTCAGCAGCGGCAGCACCAGCACCAGCCGGGCCAGCGACGGCGACGGCAGCGGCGGAAACGCCAAACTTCTCTTCGAATGCCTTGACCAGGTCATTCAGTTCCATAACGGTCAGGGAGCCAACGGCTTCCAGGATGTCTTCTTTGCTAATTGCCATTTCAATAAACTCCTAAATCAGTTCGTATGCGGTAAGGATCAAGCAGCAGCTTCTTCGCGCTGCGCAGCCAAAGCGGCCAGGCCACGGACAAAGCCGGCAACCGGAGCCTGCATGACATACAGCAGCTTGGAGAGCAGCTCTTCGCGGCTTGGTACGGAGGCAAGCGCCTGCACACCAGCTTTGTCGAGCACCTTGCCGGCATAGGAACCGGCCTTGAGTACCAATTTGTCGTTGGTTTTTGCGAAATCACTGAGTACCTTCGCGGCAGCCACCGGGTCAGCGGAGACGCTATAAATCAGCGGTCCGACCATGTGGTCAGCCAGGCCAGCGAACGTCGTGTCCGCGACCGCGCGACGCACCAAAGTGTTCTTCAACACACGCAGATACACACCAGACTCGCGCGCCTTCTTCCGCAGCACGGTGAGGTCAGTAACCTCAATGCCACGATATTCGGCAATCACGATGGTCTGTGCGTTGGCTACTTGTGCCGACACCTCAGCTACAACCGCTTTTTTGTCGTTCAGATTGAGACCCACGGGTCCTTCCTCCTTTCAAGTCATAACACGACGGGAGAATTCCCGCCGCACCTACGGCGACCTGAACCAGAAGTTAAGCCATCCATTGCGGACAGCTAGAAATCTTGTTCGGGGACACCGTCTGCGCAGGCTACTTACGCGATTAAGTTCCGTTACCGAAACACCTGCGGTCTTTGACGATCCACCGGCGGCCACCGAAGTGACCACCAACGGCCCAAAGTTCTATTAACCCACCACCGTGGACTGGTCGACGCGAACGCCGGGGCCCATCGTGGCAGAAACTGCGATCTTCTTCAGGTACTGACCCTTGGACGAAGCAGGCTTGGCCTTGCTCAGCGCGTCGATCAATGCCTTCAGGTTGCTTTCCAGGCTCTCAACGGAGAAGGAAGCACGGCCGATCGTGGCGTGAATAATGCCGGCCTTGTCGGTACGGTACTGCACCTGACCAGCCTTGGCGTTCTTCACTGCGGTCACGACGTCCATGGTCACGGTACCAACCTTCGGATTCGGCATCAGGCCGCGCGGACCGAGGATCTGGCCGAGCTGACCAACGACCTTCATGGCATCCGGTGTGGCGATGACAACATCGAAATTCAGGTTACCGGCCTTGACTTCGGCCGCCAGGTCGTCGAAACCGACAACTTCGGCGCCAGCGGCCTTGGCGGCTTCAGCCTTGTCGCCCTGGGCGAACACGGCAACGCGAACCGACTTGCCGGTACCAGCCGGCAGAACGACCGAACCGCGAACGACCTGATCCGATTTACGTGCGTCAACACCGAGGTTGACTGCGACGTCGATCGATTCATCGAACTTGGCGATTGCCGTTTCCTTGGCCAGGGTCAGGGCCTCCTGCAGCGGATACAGCTTCTGTGCGACAACCTTGCTGGCAAGGGCTTTTTGCTTTTTCGTGAGCTTAGCCATGATTACAGACCCTCTACCGTGATACCCATCGAACGGGCGGAGCCGGCGATGGTGCGAATAGCTGCTTCCATATCGGCAGCGGTCAAGTCAGGCGACTTGGTCTTGGCGATTTCTTCGCACTGGGCGCGGGTAATCTTGCCAACCTTGTCAGTGTGCGGCTTGGCCGAACCGGACTTGATACCAGCAGCCTTCTTGATCAGGATGGTGGCCGGCGGGGTCTTCATCACGAAGGTGAAAGACTTGTCCGCGAAGGCGGTAATTACGACAGGAATCGGCAGACCCGGTTCGACGCCCTGAGTCTGGGCATTGAAGGCCTTGCAGAATTCCATGATGTTCAGACCGCGCTGACCGAGGGCTGGGCCGATCGGGGGCGACGGATTTGCTTTGCCGGCTGGCACTTGCAGCTTGATGTAGCCAATAATTTTCTTGGCCATAATTTACTCCTGATAAATGAGTCGTAACGCGCGTTGGCCGAACCACTAACAGCTACTGACGCTCCTCTTGCCGAAATTCGGGCTTTCGGCGAACCTTGAAACCTTGATCAGGCCTTTTCGACCTGACCGAACTCCAACTCCACCGGCGTGGCGCGACCGAAGATGGTCACCGAAACGCGCAGGCGATTCTTTTCGTAGTTGACGTCTTCGACCGAGCCATGGAAGTCAGTAAACGGGCCTTCCTTGACGCGAACCACTTCACCAACTTCGAACAACACCTTGGGACGAGGCTTTTCAACCCCTTCCTGCATTTGCTGCATGATCTTTTCGACTTCCTTTTCGGAAATAGGGGTCGGCTTGGTTGCTGTGCCACCGACAAAACCGGTGACCTTCGGCGTATTCTTGACCAAATGCCAAGAATCGTCGTCCATCTCCATTTCGCAGAGGACGTAACCGGGGAAGAATTTGCGCTCAGAAATTGCTTTCTGACCACCCTTCATTTCAACAACCTCTTCAACCGGAACCAGAATCCGACCGAATTTTTCTTCCATACCCAAACGGGTAATGCGCTCCTGAATGGCGCGCATTACACTCTTTTCGAAGCCGGAGTAGGCATGTACGACGTACCAGCGTTTGCTCATGATTTCTTCCAGCCCAGCACCCAGTCGTAAAGAACCACTTCAAGGCTCTTGTCAGTCAGATACAGGAAAATTGCCATGACCACGACAAAGGCGAATACGGCGCCCGTGGTTTGCATGGTTTCCTTGCGAGTCGGCCAAACGACTTTCTTGGCCTCGACAACCGCCTCATTTCCAAACAGGAAAAAACGCTGACCCGGCTCCGTTTTCCAAGCCACTGCAATTGCCAGCGCCAAACCGACGAGGACCGCCAGGACGCGCAAAATCATTGCTTGCTCGGAGAGCAGGTAGAAGCCAGCCACGCCAGCCGCCAGAATAATCAGCGCCAGCGCAAACTTGATCTTGTCAGCCATTACGTTCGCGATCTTTAAAGAGAGTGGCAGGGGCGGAGGGAATCGAACCCCCGACCTACGGTTTTGGAAACCGTTGCTCTACCAATTGAGCTACACCCCTGCTGCAGAAACATCAAAGCGCTTCGGTTGCCCGAAGCGCCTTAATTACTGAAAGATTACCGATTACTCGATGATCTTGGCGACGACGCCGGCGCCGACGGTACGACCGCCTTCACGGATGGCGAAGCGCAGACCTTCTTCCATGGCGATCGGTGCAAT
>JAYREA010000020.1:0-44003 GCA_041909135.1 Azonexus sp.
CTGTCCGAGATCAATCGCGGTGAGGACAAGATCGTCACCATCGAAGACCCGGTCGAGTACCAGCTCTCCGGCGTACTGCAGATTCCGGTCAACGAAAAGAAGGGACTGAGCTTCGCCCGCGGCCTGCGCTCCATCCTGCGCCACGATCCGGACAAGATCATGGTCGGCGAAATCCGCGACTCGGAAACCGCCCAGATCGCCGTGCAGGCAGCGCTGACCGGCCACCTCGTGTTCACCACGGTGCATGCCAACAACGTCTTCGACGTGATCGGCCGCTTCCTGCACATGGAAGTCGATCCCTACAACCTCGTTTCGGCGCTGAACGGCGTTGTTGCCCAGCGCCTGATCCGCACCCTGTGCCCGGCCTGTGCCAGCCCGACAACGCCGACCCCCGAAGCGCTGGCCAACGCCGAAATCGACCCCCTGGCTGCCGCCGACTGGCAGTTCCGCCATGCCGTCGGTTGCGGCAGTTGCCGCGGCACCGGCTATCGCGGCCGGCGGGCGATTGCCGAACTGCTGGCCCTCGACGATGAAATCCGCGAACTGATCCTGGCCCGCGCCCCGATCCGCCAACTGAAGGAAGCCGCCCGCCGCGGCGGCACGCGCTCGCTGCGCGAATCGGCGCTCGATCTGGTCAAGGTCGGCATTACCAGTCTGGAGGAGGCCAACCGTGTCACTTTCGTGGCTTGACCGGCACACCCTGCTCGTCCATCCCCGGCACATCGTGCTCGAACGCAAGCCGTGGCGCGGCCCGGCCCAGCGCTTCGCGGCCGAAGTGCCGCCCGCCCAGCCGGACGAAGCGGACTGGCAGCCGGCACTGACCGCCGCCGGCACCCTGCTCACTGCCCAGTCGCGCCCCTACGGCCGCCTGCAGATCGTCGTGGCCAACCAGTTCGTCCGCTTCGCACTGCTGCCGTGGAGCGACAGCGTGCTCGGCGACAAGGCACGACTCGGCATGGCCAAAGCCCTGCTGCGCAATACCTTGGGCGAGCAGGCCGAACAACTGGACATCGCGCTGGATCGCGCCAGCTTCGGCCTGAACGGCCTGGCCGCCGGCATTCCCCGCGGCCTGCTGGCGGCATTGCGCCAGACAGCCAAAGCCCGGCGCCTGCGCCTCGACAGCCTGCAACCGCGCCTGACCAGCGACCTGGCCAGTTGCCGCCACTCGTTCAGCGACGGCTGTGTGGTCTTCCCCGATGATGGCTGGCTGACCCTGCTCGGCCTGCGCAACGGCAACATCACGCTGCTGCGCAATCACCGGACGCATGCCGAGCCGGAACAACTGGGCAGCGAATTGCTGGGCCTGCTGGCCGCCGAAAATGCGGCGGTGGACCGCAAGAAAGTGCGGATTTTCAGCCGCGGCACCTGGCCGAAGACGCTTGGTGACTGGGAGATCGAACAGCAGATGTCGCTGCTTGAAGGCGGTGCCCATGCGTGATCTTGCGCTGGATTTCCAGCCCCGCCGCCCCGGCCTGCTGCCATTGATCCTCTTGCTGGTCGGTGCCGTGCTCTGCGCCGACGCCTGGCTGGAGGCCAGCCAGCAGAACGCGCAACTGGCCGATCTGGAATCGCGCCAGGAACTGGCCAAACGGCGGGCCGACCGGCTGACGCGGGCGAGCCGCGAGGCAGCGCAGCGTGAAGCCGCCCTGCCGGCCGAACAGGGCAAGGCGCTGCAACAGGCTGTTGCGGCGATTGGCATCGACTGGGAAGGCTTGTACCAGCGGATTGACCGGGCAACGCCGGAAGATGTCAGCCTGCTGGGCATCACGCCGAATGCCGCGGCCAAATCGCTGCAGATTTCCGGTGAGGCCCGCAACCTGCAGGCCGCGCTCGGCTTTGTCGATACCTTGCGGCAGCAGCCCTTGTCGCAGGTCAGCCTGCTCTCCCACAAGATCAAGGCCGACGATCCGCAACGCCCGGTCAGCTTTGAGATTGCCGCCACATGGACTAGCGCCCGATGAACAACTGGCTCTCCCGCGGCCGTTTTGCCTTGGCTAACCCGCAATGGTTGCCGCTGGCCGGTGCCCTGCTGGTGCTGATTGCCGCCGGACTGCACCTGGTTGTGCTGCCCGGCCGCGAAACAGCAATCGAGACCGGCGAACGTCAGCTGCAACAGCTCGAACGGGCAAGTCGACGCGCCCAGATCGATCGCCAGCTCACCCAGGCGACGCCAGAACAGGCGCGGCTCAGCTTGCTTGAAAGCTTTCCCGACGAGGACCGCCTGCACGCCGAACTCGGTCGCCTGCTCGAACTGGCCAGCGAAAAAGGCCTGCAGCTATCGGCCGGGGAATACCGCTTGCTGGCCGGCAAGGACAAGCTGTTCGACCGCTATGTGCTGAACCTGCCGGTGCAGGGCAGCTACCGCGACCTGCGCACTTACCTGACGACCATCCGCACCGAGTTCCCGGCGCTGGCCATCGAGGATGTCACCCTGCGCCGCGAAAACATCGGCGCCGGCAGCGTCGATGCACAACTGCGCCTGGTCATCTTCGCCCGTCGCCCGGAGACCAAATGACTTCCCCCAGCCCACGCCAACGCTGGCTGATTCTCGGTGCGCTGTTGCTCGGCACGGTGACGGCAGCAGTTTTTGTCGAAGACGATCCGGCTGCACTGGAAGCAGCGGAGCGGCCGGCCAAACGCATGGCTGCGCCGAGTTCCGAAGCCATGGCCGGGATGGCGACAACGGCAGCCATCGCCTTGCCGCCACCTTCTACGGACGAACAGGAGGCCGCGGCCGAGAACGCGGCAAATCCGGAAAGTATTGATCCCTTTCGCAGCAAGAGCTGGTACATCGCCCCGCCCCCTCCCCCGCCGCCCAAACCCAGGGCGCCGCCCTTGCCCTTCCAGTTCCTCGGGCAACTGATCGAGGACAACGAAGTCCGGGTCTTCATCAACCACCAGGGACGGCATCTGGTCGTCAAGGCGGGCGATGTGATCAATGGAGCCTACACGGTCGGGGCGATTTCGCCCGGCCAGGTCGTCTTCGTTTATCAACCGCTGCAGGAACGACAGGTGCTGACCACCGGGGGCTGAATTGCTGCATTGCAATAAGCATGTAATGCCGCGGCATTAAGGTATCTGCCGGATCAACCCACCTACTGGAGAAGCCCCATGCTGAATGCCGAACAAGTGATTGCCGCCCACAAGGCCCAACTGTCTGCCCTGCACGAAATGACTGGCAAGGCCTTGCTCACCGTCGAGAAGATCGCCCAGCTGAATCTGGACACTTCGAAGAATTCCCTGGATCGTCACCACGAGCACGCCCATTCCCTGCTCAGCAGCAAGGACATCAAGGGCCTGTCGAAACTGCACAACAATGCCCTGCACGAACTGGCCGAGAAGACCGCTGCCTACAACCACGACCTGTTCGGCATCGCTGTTGGCCTGGGCAACGAATTCAGCGAACTGATCGAAGCCCAGATGGCGGAGGCGAAAAAGCAGTTCGTCGCTGCGGTTGAAGCGACGATGAAGAACGTGCCGCAAGGCGCCGAGCCGGTCATGGAAGCCGTCAAGAGTGCGCTGAGCTCGGCCAACGAGGCGATGGATTCGGTGCAGAACGTCGTCAAGCAAGCCTCCGAATCGACGCAGGCCAAGCTGACTGCCCTGTCCGAGAACACCGTCAAGGTCACCAAAGCGAACAAGGCCAAGGCGGAAAAGGCAGCCGAACAGGCGGCCTGATCCAGTCCTTCAGAAACCAGCAGGCCCGGGGCGTTATCGCCGCCGGGCCTGTTTTTTGGTCCGATCAGGCTTGCTCAGTGGCTGTGGTGGTGGCCATCCTGCTGCATGACGCGGGCGACGAAGGGGTCGCTTTCCATGTCGCCGAAGTCGGAGGCATCGATCTTGCCGTAGCTGGCGATGCGTTCATCGGTGGCGCGCGGCCAGGCAGCCGGGGCCTCGGCATGGATTTCCTTCAGATTCAGTTCCATGCGCTGCTGCGGGCCGGTGATCTGTAGTCGCGCCGGCAACTGGGCCTGTTCCAGCCACCACAGCTCGATCTTCTGGCCGTTCAGCGTGCCGCTGTAGCGAACTGCCTTCTGGCCGAACTGCATCTTGCTCGGGCCGCGCTTCAGCGATTCAAGCAGTTGGGGTGAGACGATCGAAGCCAGCTTGACCCAGTCGGGCTCGGCGTTGCGCGTCCGGATCTCGCCCGGTGTGTATTCGACGACGCGCTGATCGCGATGAAAGACGCGACGGTAGCTGTAATCGTCCTTGCCCTGGCGTTCCCAGATGTTGTTCTGGCCGGTCGCCAGGTCGGCCGTCTCGACCGCATCGGCATCACGCCACAGGTACCACTCGGTGCGCAGCTTGTTGTTGCTCAGGTCGTAGCGGGCGGCCAGCGGCTTGAGCGGCTGGCTGGCGACGGCTGAGGCGCCGGCCAGCGCATGATGTTCGTGATGCGCTTCATGGGCATGGGCGCTGGCCATCAGGCTCAGGCCCAGTCCGCTCAAAATCACTATTTTTTTCAGGTTCACAAAACTTCCTCGATAAACGCAGCAGGCGCCCCGCAGGGCGCCCTTGTTTCAAGCACCGGGCAGCCAACTGACAGCTGCCCGGAACAATGATCAGAAGCCGAAGGCTTCCTTCATGACGTGGTAGATCCAGTTCTGCTCCATGGTGCCGCGAACCAGATGGGACTTCGGACCGGTCGCGTAGATGGCGACGTCTTCACCGGCGTGGGTTTCCGAACCCATCGGCACGACAGCCTGCTGCAGGTAGTTCAGGGCGGTGGTATCGACGCTGCTCAGGTCATTGCTGCGCGGGTTGGCGTTAGCGCCCGGGCCGTTCTGGTAACCCAGCGTGGTGTAGGGCATGCCGTCGCCAGCCTTGCTCGGTGCCGTCGGCGCGCCATCAACGGCCGGCACTTCCTTGCTCAGGCCGAGGATGTCGTTGCCGCGATGCGGGTAACCGGCGATGGTGAACACGTGGCTGTGGTCGGCGGTGACGATGATCATCGTCTCGCGCGGGTCGGTCATCTCGTAGGCCTTCTTGATCGCCTTGGCGAACTCGATGGTGTCGAGCAGGGCGCGCTTGGCGTTGCCGGCGTGGTGGGCGTGGTCGATACGGCCAGCCTCGACGTGCAGGAAGAAGCCGCGACGGTTGTTGTCGAGCATGTCGATGGCCTTGGCGGTCATCTCGGTCAGCGACGGTTCCTTGGCGGTGTCGTTGGCACGGTCAGCCTCGTACTCCATGTGCGAACGCTCGAACAGGCCGAGCAGGTGGCTGGTGTTGGCCGGGGTGGCGGCATCGAAACCGGCCTGGTCGTAGACGAACTTGGCGTTGGTGCCACGGGTACCGACCCATTCGGCGGTCAGGTCGCGACCGTCGGTACGCAGGCCCTTTTTGGTGGTGTCTTCCGGGTCAAACTGGGTGTTCGGGCGGAAATATTCACGGCCACCGCCGAGAGCAACTTTCAGGCTCTTGGCAACGGTCGGCGAGACTTCGATCAGCTGGCGGGCAATGTCCTTGACCGGGTTGGCAACACCGGCACAAGCCTTGGCGACCAGACCGTCATGTTCCCAATCGCGCACGGCAGTGTGGGCGTAGGTGGCAGCCGGGGTGGCGTGCGTGATGCGGGCGGTCGAGACGACACCGGTCGCCTTGCCAGCGGCAGCGGCCTGCTCGAGGATGGTCGGCAGGCTGTTGGCGGCGATCTTGGCAGCATCGCATTCGCCGCGGGCGGTCAGGTGGTTGACCGAGAGCATGCCTTCACGCGCCTTGTAGCCGGTGACCATGGCGGTCATCGTCGGGGCGGAGTCAGAGGTCTGCTGGTCCCAGGAATAGGTCTTGGAGAGCGCCAGATTCGGGAAGTGTTCGAAAGACAGGCGGTTTTCTTCGCCCGGCTTGCCATTCAGCTGGCCTTCGAGGATACGGGCAGCGGTGACGGTCGAAATGCCCATGCCGTCGCCGACGAACAGGATGACGTTCTTGGCGTGACGGTGGTTGTCATGGTGCATTCTTTCGCTATGGCGAATGAAATGCTGGCCTTGCTTGTACCAGTCCTGGACGGATTCCGGCCCCTGAACGACCGGATCAGCAGCGAAAGCCGGCATGGCGCCGGCGGAAATAGCGAGGGCAATGGCCGAAACGATGGCCTTGCGGTTGAGCTTGTGCATGAACGAGACTCCTGATTGGGATGGGCGGGAAGCCAAAGAGTGAATAAGCGCCTGAATGCCGCCATCGCCGGCTGTGGTTTTTGTTACCGGCGACGCGATAGCGCTGCCCATCGTAGCCAAGGAATATTTCTTCATCATTGCGCCAGCATTACATCGGCTCCCAGCCCCGGGATAAGGACTCGGCGCCTTGGCGAGCGCACTGAGGCACGGCGACCGGCGGCACCGAAGCAGCCAGGCTACTCCTGCAGGAAGACCTCAAGCCCAGCAGCAACCAGTTCAGGCTGATCGTGCTGCAGGTTGTGCCCTGCCTCCGGAATGTCCGTCACAAGGACATTGGCAAAGCATTCGATGCGCTGCTCGAACTCCGGCGTATCCCGGCCGAAGCGCATGCGGACGAAGCCCTTGTCGGCAATCAGCATCAGCACGGGGCAGGCAATCTTTCGCCAGGCGGCCAGCGCATCTTCGATCCGGTAGAGCGCCGGTGAGGCGACCTTGTGCCAGGGGTCGCAGGCCATGGCGACCGAGCCGTCGACATTCACCCGACTGACCGAACGCGACAGGAATTCGGCCCGTTCAGGTGTCAAACGAGGGTTGGCGAAGCGCAGGCGACGGGCAAGTGCGGCATGGTCGGGGTAGGCGCGCAGGCGGGGCTGGTCGGCGATCTCATCCAGCCACTTGCCGATCTGGGCCGGTGCATCGATGGCCGGGTCCGGCTTCAGGCCGAGAAAATCGAGCATGGCCAGCCGGGCAACGCGCTGCGGACGTAGCGCCGCATAAACGGCGGCGATGTTGGCGCCCATGCTGTGGCCGACCAGGCGGGCCGGCTCATCCGGCGAATAATGCTGAAGCAGGGCTTCGAGATCGGCATAGTAGTCGGGAAACCAGTACGGCCGCCCCAGCCATTCGCTCTCGCCGTAGCCGCGCCAGTCCGGCGCAATGACATGCCAGGACTGCCGGAAGGCATCGACGACAAACTGGAAGGTGGCCGACGAATCCATCCAGCCGTGCAGCAGGAAGAGCTTCGGGGCATCGACCGGGCCCCAATGGCGGACGTGGTAGCGCAGGCCGCGGATTTCGATGTGTTCAGTGGTGCTGGTTAGCGACATGTCGGTTTTACCGGTACTGGTTCTGGGAGGGGCACCGGAGAATCATAGCCGCTCGGCCGCCGCTTGTTCACCGCATCCAGAGACCGACGACGAACTTACTGATTGGCGCGATACTCGAATTGCTCGCCCAAGGGAACCGCAGCGAAGTAAGCCGGATATGCTTCGGTCGCCGCTGAACGCTTGCCGTTCTCAACCCCCAAATCGTAGATCGTGCCGAGAAAAGCCATGAAGTCAGAAAAGCTCATTGTCGCGGTTCGCAGATCGGTATAAATCTGTTGGTATTCCATGGAGGACTCCTGATGTGATTTGTGCGGTGCACAATGAATACCAGTTTAGACCATCGAATCTTTTAATTTGCAGTGGTTTTGTGTCGGTGTGTTACTGACCGGAAATCAGTTAAAGAATGAATAAATTGGCCAGGCGGATGCGGCCAATCAGCGCCAGGTCCATTTGCTGATTGGCGACACCGGGCCAGCCGGAAACACCAGCCCGGAGCCGGCGCATGGCGTCTCACTCCAGCAGCGAGATCGCCGGCAGGAAAACCTCGGTCACCAGCACCTGTTGCCGGCCGAGTCGGTGCAGTGAGCGGCGCGCCCACAGGGATTTTGGCACCGCCCCCAAGGCTGCCGCCCGCCGATAGAGCGGGTGACGCGCATCGAGCCGGAGAAACTCGATCCCTCCCCGCTTGAAGCCGGGGTAGGAAAACAGCAGGGAACCGAGCGAGCGGCTGCCCAGGCCGGCCATCCAGCGGGTCATTCGGCCAGCGATGGCAGTCGATAAGGTGGTGTGGGCAAAGATCACCGGCACGCCGTCGCATTCGAGCACCACCTCGCGCACCCAGGCCGGATGTCGGCGAATGCCGCCGTCTACCGCCTCATCAGCCAGCGCCTGGCCCTGGCCATAGCGCAACAGGCGCACGCGAAAGGCGGAACTCGCCCGCTGGCAGCGCGCCGTCAGCGAATCCGGCTCAGTCAGCCAGGAGCGGAGAATGGGATCGCAATAAGCGCCGGCGAAGCGAGTTCGCCATTTGCTGCGTTTCATTACTGCGGCCGCGGCGCCTTGTCGATACCGTTCAGCTTCATGCCGGGCTTGATGCCGCGTTGAGCGAACCAGCCGAGATTCATTTCCAGCGCAAAACGGGCCGGCCGGCGGGCGCAGTGGTTGTCTTCGGTCTGCGGCTGCATGTCCTCGATATTGATGATCTTGCCTTCAGCATCCATGAAAGCCACCGACAGCGGCAACAGCGTGTTGCGCATCCACATGCAATGAGTGTTCTCGTGATTGAAGACGAACAGCATGCCGTGCTGAGCCGGCATCGCCTTGCGGCTCATCAGGCCGAGCTGGCGATTCGGATCGGTGGCGGCCACTTCGGCCTCGATGCGATGAAAGCCGGCGCTCAGCTCGATGGTCGGCATGGCGTTCTGTGCCCAGGCGGCGGCGCTGATGGCCAAGCCGATCAAGGTGCCCACGAGTGTCTTATTCATTGAATCTTCCTTGCAAATCCTGGTAACTGCCGTCGATCTTTCGCCATTGCCCCAGCGCCAGACCCTCCAGCGTCGCTGCCCCAATGGCAGCCCGTATCAAGCGCAGCGTAGGATAACCGATGGCTGCCGTCATCCGCCTGACCTGCCGGTTCTTGCCTTCCGAAATGCGAATTTCCAGCCACGAGGTCGGAATCGCGGCGCGAAAGCGTATCGGCGGATCGCGCTGCCACAGGTCGGCCGGTTCGTCGATCAGCCGCACCCTGGCCGGTTTGGCGGTAAAGTCCGAAAGCTTGATACCGGCGCGCAATTGATCCAGCGCCGCCTCATCCGGCACACCCTCGACCTGCGCCCAGTAGATTTTTTCCAGCTTGTGCTTCGGGTCGGCAATCTTCGCCTGCAACTTGCCGTCGTCGGTCAGGATCAGCAGCCCCTCACTGTCGGCATCGAGCCGGCCGGCGACGTATACATTCTTGACGGTGATGAACTCATTCAACGCCCGCCACTTGCCCTCCGGCGTGAACTGGCTGAGAACGCCGTAAGGCTTGTTGAACAAAACGAGGGAGGACACGGTGGCAGTATTCGGGGCTGGGCGAGAGTTCGATTTTCGCCGATTTTTCCTGTTGCCCCTAGCGCCAGCCGCTTGGCTGCTGGGGAATCTCGGCAAGGTGGCGGCATCGAGGCAGCAACAGATCAGGCACAACATCACGGATTGTTTGAGCAAAATCAAACAACCCGCCAAATAGCCGAGTAATCTACTCAACTATAGCCGCACAAACAGCCAGTACCGCAATCAACTTTCAGGCCACAGGACATGAGCAAAACTCCCGCTTTCTTCAAAAGCCCTGAGATGGCGAAGAAATTCCCGTTGCACCCAAAACATCCGGAGCGAACCTGTTGGGGCTGCGACAAATATTGCTCGGTAAATGCACTGCAGTGCGGCAATGGCTCCGGCCGCACGCAACACCCGGCCGAAATGCTCGGCGACGATTGGTACACGTGGGGAGACTGGGGTATCGAGCTGAGCGAACCGCCAGAGGCAACGGACAAACAGACGGAGTGAAAATCCATGAATGAGCCTGCGCCGAGCATTTCCTCACTGGCCGACCTGATCCTCGAACAGACCGCCGATGCCGTCATTTACTCGAATCGCCAAGGCTTGATCGAGCGCTGGAACCCGGCGGCCACATCGATGTTCGGCTATTCGTTTGCCGAGGCTTGCGGCCAGAGCCTGGACCTGATCATTCCCGAAGCCCTTCGGGCAGCGCACTGGCGCGGTTTTGAGGCAGCGATGGCCAGTGGTTCAACGAGGCTGCACGGTCGCCCCACCCTGACCCGCGCTGAACGCAAGGCAGGAGAGAAAATCTATGTCGAAATGAGCTTCTCGCTGGTCATCGACCAACCAGGAAAAACCATCGGTTCGGTGGCCATCGCGCGGGATGTCACCGAACGCGTCCTTCGCGAGAAGGCTGCCGCCGCGAAAAAAAGCGGAGAGGCCTGACAGTTCAGGCCAGCGGGGCAACAGTTGGTTGGCGAGAGACCACTCGGCCTGCGACGTGAAGCATTTGGTGCCTTGGGCGAGACTCGAACTCGCACAGCTTGCGCCACTACCCCCTCAAGATAGCGTGTCTACCAATTTCACCACCAAGGCTGCGGCATCCGGGGATGCTGGCTTGCTTCGACCGTCGATGAAGGGGCGCGATTCTAGCGGGGAATCTCCGCCTTGTTAAGCCCCTCTCAGTGGAAGAAGGCGTAGCCGATCAGGATGGCACCGACCAGCCCGACCGCATCGGCGATCAGGCCGCAAGCCAGGGCATAGCGGGTTTTAGTGATATTGACGCTGCCAAAATAGACGGCCAGCACGTAAAACGTCGTTTCGGTCGACCCTTGGATGATCGCCGCCAGCTTGCCCTGGAAGGAATCGACGCCGTAGGTGGTCATCACATCGACCATCAAACCACGCGCCCCGCTGCCACTCAGCGTCTTCATCAGGCCGACCGGCAGGGCCGGGACGAAATCGTCGTTCAGCCCGGCGGCCAGCACGATGCTGCGAATGCCGCCGATCAGGTAGTCCATGCCGCCCGTGGTCCGAAAAACCGAAATCGCCACCAGCATGGCGATCAGGTAGGGAATGATCTGGACGGCAACGCCGAAACCTTCCTTGGCGCCTTCGACAAAGCTTTCATAGACATCGATGCGCTGCCAGGCAGCCACGGCGACGAAGAGGACGACGATAGCGACGATCAAGCCGCTACCGAGCAGGCCAATCATCTGCGCCATCTGCTCCGGCGGCATACCGCCCAGCCGCCAGTACAGCCCCCCCATCAGCGCCGCAAAACCGGCGAAAAAGGCCAGCACCGGCTGGCAGAACAGGTTGATGCGTTGCCAGATGGCGACGGCGATCAGTCCGGCACAGAAGGAAACGAAGGTGCCAAGCAGCGTCGGCAGGAAAATATCGGCGGCGTTGAAACCGACCAGCCCCTGCTTGAGCGCGATGCTCTGGCGGATGGCAATGACCGTGGTGGGGATCAGCGTGATGCCGGCCGTGTTGAGCACCAGGAACATGATCATCGGGTTGCTGGCGGTGTCTTTCTGCGGGTTGATTTCCTGCAGTTCGCGCATGGCCTTAAGCCCGAGCGGCGTTGCGGCGTTGTCGAGGCCGAGCATATTGGCGCTGACATTCATCACGATACTGCCGCTAGCCGGATGGCCGGCCGGAATCTCAGGAAAGACGCGGCGGAAGAACGGCGCGACGAGGCGGCTGAACAGTTCGATCAGCCCGCCCCGCTCACCGATCTTCATCACGCCCAGCCACAGGCTCATGACGCCGACCAGCCCGAGAGAAATCTCGAAACCCGTCCTGGCCGACTCGAACAGCCCGGTCAGCACCCGCGCAAAAATATCGAGATCGCCTTGCAGCAACTGCGCCACCGCCGCGACAAAGCCGACAAGGATGAAAGCGACCCAGATTAGATTGAGCACAGGCGACGAGGCGGGACAGTTGAAAGGCAGTCAGTCTAGCCGGCGACCCGAAGACTGTCACCGCCGAGACCAAGCCCACTCGCCCCGCTAGCAAGGAAAGGGCTGAGGAGAGGGGCGAACCCAGCCCAGGAAACCTCCTGCGCTCAGTCGTCCAGCAATAATTCCGGCAGACCCCAAGCCCCGTGCAATCGCTCGTACTCTGCCTGCGGCAACTGCACCAGCACCGGTGCCGCCACACCATCCAGCCAGCCGGCAATCTCGGTCATCTCAGCCAGCGACATTGCCGTACACCCGGCTGTCGGCACGCCCTCACTTGCCCAAACATGCAGAAAGATGCACGACCCCGCGCCGGGCAAGGACGGCTCGGTGTTGTGGGCAACCACCGCCCCGACGGCATAGCGCTGGTCGCCGCGCAGCATGTCCTCACTCGAAACCCAATCGGGTTGCGCAATGGATGACTGATCGACAATCTGGTTGTAATAGCGCGACGCCGGGTCGTCGATGACCTTGAGATTCGGTGTCGCGGCGCGGTAAGGCAGCTTGGCAGCCGAGGCAAAGGCGCTGTCCGAAGTCGCCGCACCGAACAAGGCGCTGATGGCGAAAATACCGGCTGGCGCCCGACCGTCACCTTCGCGCTTTTGCGGGCCAGGCAGACCGGATAAGGGATGCAGCCCCCGCCCCCAGGCCAGGCCGTTACGCCCCAGGCTCACTGGCACGGCCCGCGAACACTTCACCCAGGCGCCCTCCCGGGCGCGCACGAAGCGCTGCAGACACCCCACCGGGGAAGCCCAATCCGGAGCGAGGCAGAGCAACAATTGGCAGGACTGACGAGGCAGCAGCGGCATCACAAAATGTCTACCCTGTGGCAGAAGGAAGGCAAATCACGATTTTGGCCGTTTTTTCGGGTTGACCGTCAGCATCATCACTTTATTGGCCCCCCCCCCGGGCAGACGGGCTGTCACCCCGGCAATGTCCCTGCGCCAAAACTGTCATGCCTTGACAATTGCGATGGCGCACGACCGCTCAGTGGCTGGTGCCTTCCGACTTGGTGATCTTGTTCCAGACGTTGTATTTGCCGACCGGCTTTTTCATCGGCAGGCGCTTCACTTCCTTCAGTGTCACCGCGTCGTAGATGATCAGCGCGCCGTCCATGTCCCACAGGCTGGCCAGCACGTATTTTCCGTCCTTGGTAAATTCGACGTGGGCGAAGGTCTTGCCCGGTTCGGGCTTCAGTTCGGCGACGATTTCCAGCGTTTCCTTGTCGATGATCTGCATGGTGTCCTTGAACTCCTTGCTCATCATCGAATCGGTCCAGGCATAGCGGCTGTTTTCGTGGCTGCGCATGAAGAAGCCGGGGCCGCGCGTCTTGATCTGCTTGATCGTCTGCCAGGTTTTCATATCGATGATGCTGATCAGACCTTCGTTCAGATTCGGCGTTGCCATCACGGTCTTGCCCTGCCATGTCCAGCTGATGCCGGAACCGAGGTGCGGCATGCCCGGCAACTGGAGGTCGGCGATTTTCTTGCGCGCATCGAGATTGACCACCTGGCCGCTGACGGCACTCTTCGAATCGTTGCGCGAAGCGCCCATCACCTCGTCGTAGCCCTGCGTGAAGAAGAAGTCGTCGAGGTAATCGTCAAGCTGGGTGCGCTGCGGGTTGAGGAAGCCCGAAACGAAGGCCCCCTCCCGGTATTTGAAATCGTGAATCATGCCGGTCGGAATGTCGTCGGCCTTCGGGTTGTACGAGACTTCCCACACTTCTTTCACATCCTTCAACGCGGCGACGAAGCTCTGGCGCGGCGAGGCATCGTAGACCGCCGAAACGCGCGAGCTCGTCTTGCCGTCCTTGTCGGCCACCGGCAGGATTTTCTTCAGCTTCAGATCAGCATCGAGGATGACCAGGCTGTGCGGCAGGTAGTTGGCCACCGCCACCCACTTGCCGTCGCCGGAGACTGCAGCGTTGCGGGTGTTGATACCGGCGCGCACCTCGGCCACCACTTTCAGGTTCCACAGATCGAACTTGGTGATCCAGCCGTCGCGTGAGGCAAAGAAGACGTAACGGCCGTCCGGCGTGAATTTCGGTCCACCATGCAAGGCGAAGCGCGACTGGAAGCGGTGGATCGGTTCCAACTTGTCGCCATCGAGAATGGAGACGTGGTGATCGCCGGATTCGACCACCACAAACAGGTTCAGCGGGTCGGCCTTGAATTGAGGCTGGTCCGGCAGGCTACCCGGCGCGTGGCTGACAATCCGCGAGGCGTTGATTTCTTTCTCACCCCAGGCCGGCATCGGCTTGATCGGCGTATAGGCATACTCGACCAGCGCCTTGATCTCGTCGGCCGACAGCTTGTCGCCAAAACCCAGCATCTGGGTCGCCGGGCGACCCTCCTTGATGACCTTTTCTGCCTCGGCCTTACGCAGCCGGGCCAGATTTTCAGGCAACAGCGCCGGGCCGACACCGCCCAGCCGCGCCTCGCCATGACAGCTCGCACAGTGCTCGCGGTAGGCAGCCGGCGCATCGGCAGCCTGCGCCAGCTCAGCCATCATCAACAAGGTGCAGGCGGCAAAACCAGCCGGAATCAGGATGTTCCAGTTCATGATGCAATTTCCTCATCGGACAGGTAGCAGCCGGGATCTTCAGCCCAGGCATCGCCGGTCATTTGCTGGGCGCGAACGCGGGTGTTGCCGTTGCAGATTTGCAGGTAAGTACAAGTGCCGCAACGCCCCTTGACCGCGCGCGGGTGTTGTTTGAGGCCGGCCATCAGGGCATCCGAGGTATCCGGCCAGATTTGCGAGAACGGCCGATCCTTGACGTTGCCCAGGTTGTGGTGCCACCACATGGTGTCCGGATGCACGTTGCCGAGATTGTCAATGTTGGCCACATTAACGCCCGACGAATTGCCCCCCCACTGACGCAGCTTGGCCTCGACATGCGCCGCCTTGTCGGGAAAGCGCCGGCGCACCCAGTGCAGGAAATAGACACCGTCGGCATCGTTGTTGCCGGTGGTGAATTCCTTGTTCAGGCCGCGCTGGTTGTACTCCCAGCAGGTATCGAACAACAGGTCCATCGCCCAGCGCGTCAGTTGGTGCTGGGCGTCGTCCTTGCGATTCTTGTTGCCACGCCCGGCGTAGTTGAGGTGCGAGAAATAGAAACGGTCGATGCCTTCGTCCTCGACCAGCTTGAGCAGACCGGGCAGGTCGTGCGCGTTGTCCTGCGTCATGGTGAAGCGGACGCCAATCTTCAGACCCAGGTCGCGGCACAGGCGGATGCCCTTCAGCGAGGCCTCGAAAGCACCTTCCAGACGGCGGAACTTGTCGTGGGTTTCGCGGATGCCGTCGAGCGAAACGCCGACATAGTTGAAATCGCACTCGGCAATCCGGGCTATGTTGTTTTCGTCGATCAAGGTGCCGTTCGACGACAACCCGACATAAAAGCCCTTGGCCTTGGCGCGCTTGGCAATGTCGTAGATATCCGGCCGCAGCAGCGGTTCGCCGCCGGAGAGAATGAGCACCGGCACCTTGAAGTCGCGCAGGTCGTCCATCACCGTAAAAACCTGCTCAGTGCTCAGTTCGCCGGGGAAATTGGTATCGGCTGAAATCGAGTAGCAATGCTTGCAGGTCAAATTGCAACGACGGATCAGGTTCCAGATCACCACCGGGCCGGGAGGATTGCGTTTCGGCCCGAGCGGCGTCGGCTCGGCGATTTCCTGCATGTATTGTGAGATGCGAAACATGGTTTTCCTGATGTTTGGTCCTGCGACATTCAATGGTAGCGCGCCAGACAGCGCCTTGACCTGCGTCAATCAGCCGCCCGAATGGGCGTCTAGGTACGTGGCCTCGCCCTTGCGGTATACTCCCATGATGAGCGCGAAACCACTGAATTCAGCCAGCAACGAGCTGGCGCTCCCCGGCCATTGGGCTGCCGCAATCGAGCCCCGGCTGACGCCCGGCGAAACAACGCAGGCCTGGCTGGAAATCGACCTCGATAACCGTCTGAAATTCTCCAATGGCCTGGTCCTGGTGACCAATCGCCGCCTGCTCGCCCAGCCAGCTGGCGAGACCGAGTGGCAGGAATGGCCCCTGCGCGGCGGCCTGACGCTGAACCACCATGACCACGCGGGGGTCGGCGCGCTGGAACTGATCGACGAACAAGGCCAACTGGCCACCTGGCGCTACACGCTGGCCAAGAACCTGGCCGCCTTGCGCGTCATCAGCGAGTTCGACCTCAACCGCGACAGCATCGTTTCTGGCCAGCCAGTGCAGCGGGCCAGCGAAGACTGCTGCCCGAAATGCAAGGCGCCGTTGCCACCGGGCGAAGACGAATGCCCGATCTGCAACCGCGAATCGACCGTTGCACCCTCGACCTGGACGCTGTTCCGCCTGTGGCGCTTCGCCCGCCCCTACCGTTGGCAACTGCTGACCGGTTTCCTGCTGACGCTGGCCTCGACCGCGGCTCAGCTGGTCCCGCCCTACCTGACCATGCCGCTGATGGACAACGTGCTGATCCCGTTCCAGAACGGCAAGCCGATCGACTGGCCGCTGGTCTCGATGTACCTCGGCGGCCTGTTCGGCGCTGCCATGCTGGCCTGGGTACTGGGCTGGATCCGCACCTACATCCTGTCGCTGGTTTCCGAACGGATGGGGCGCGATCTGCGCACCACCACCTACGACCACCTGCTCGGCCTGTCGCTCGAATATTTCGGCGGCAAGCGGACCGGCGACCTGATGGCCCGCATCGGCAACGAAACCGACCGCATCAACATCTTCCTGTCGCTCGACCTGCTCAACTTTGCCACCGACGTGCTGATGATCTCGATGACCGCCGTCATCCTGTTCAGCATCAACCCGTGGCTGGCGCTCGTCACCCTGCTGCCGCTGCCGATCATCGGCTGGCTGATTCACTTCGTGCGTGAAAAGCTGCGCACCGGCTTCGAGAAGATCGACCGCGTCTGGGCCGAAGTGACCAACGTGCTGGCCGACACCATCCCCGGCATCCGCGTCGTCAAAGCCTTTGCCCAGGAAAAGCGCGAGGGTGAGCGCTTCCGCGCCGCCAACGAGCACAACCTGCAGATGAACGACAAGCTGAACAAGACCTGGTCGCTGTTCACGCCGACGGTCACGCTGCTCACCGAAATCGGCCTGCTCGTTGTCTGGGTCTTCGGCATCTGGCAGATTTCCAAGGGCAACAGCTCGGTCGGCGTGCTGACCGCCTTCCTCGCCTACATCGGCCGCTTCTACACCCGCCTCGATTCGATGAGCCGCATCGTCTCGGCCACCCAGCGCGCCGCGTCGAGCACCAAGCGCATCTTCGACATCCTCGACCACGTCTCCAGCGTGCCAGAGCCGACCAATCCGGTGCATCTGTCCAAGGTCACCGGTCAGCTCGAACTGAAGAAAGCCAGCTTCCGCTACGGCACGCGCTCGGTAACCCGCGACGTCGATCTGGTCATCCAGCCTGGCGAAATGATCGGTCTGGTCGGTCATTCCGGTTCCGGCAAGTCCACGCTGGTCAACCTGATCTGCCGCTTCTACGACGTTTCCGAGGGACAGGTGCTGATCGACGGCGTCGATGTCCGTTCCGTGCCGGTGGCCGAGTTCCGCCAGCACATTGGCCTCGTGCTGCAGGAACCTTTCCTGTTCTTCGGCACCATTGCCGACAACATCGCCTACGGCAAGCCCAACGCGACGCGCCAGGAAATCATCGCCGCCGCCCGCGCCGCCCATGCCCACGAGTTCATCCTGCGCCTGCCGCATGGCTACGACTCGCTGGTCGGCGAACGCGGCCAGGGCCTGTCCGGCGGCGAGCGCCAGCGCATCTCGATCGCCCGTGCCCTGCTCATTGATCCGCGCATCCTGATCCTCGACGAAGCCACCTCGGCGGTCGACACCGAGACCGAAAAGGAAATCCAGAAGGCGCTCGACAACCTGGTCAAGGGCCGCACGACGATCGCCATCGCCCACCGCCTGAGCACCCTGCGCAAGGCCGACCGGCTGGTCGTCATGGATAGAGGCAAGATCGTCGAGATCGGCAACCACGACCAGTTGATGGCGGTCGAAGGCCATTACTTCAAGCTCTACCAGGCCCAGGCCCGCAACGTCGATACCGAACCGGAATTGCCGCGCTCGCCGAACCAGCCAAAATCCCATGCAGACTGAACCCATGTCGAACGCCAATTTCCAACTGCAGCGCGACAGCTACGGCCGACTCGTTCTGACCGCCCAAAACGGCGAGATTCATGAAGGCGTCACGCCAGTGCGCGCTTTCCCGATCGCCGCCCCCGACGAAGGCTTGTCGCTGGTCAATTACGAAGGCCACGAAGTCGCCTGGATCGAAAATCTGGCCGACCTGCCGCCAGCCATCGCCCAATTGATCGAAGCCGACCTGGCCAGCCGCGAATTCGTGCCGGAAATCGAGCGCATCGAGGCAGTCTCCAGCTTCGCCTGCCCGAGCACCTGGCAGTTGCTGACGAATCGCGGCAAGGCCGAACTGATCCTGAAGGGCGAAGAAGACATCCGTCGCCTGAGCCAGACGCGCCTGCTGATCGCCGACGCCAACGGCATCCAGTTTCTCGTTCGCGACCTGAGCCAGCTTGACCGCAACAGCCGCAAGCTACTCGACCGTTTCCTGTAAATCGTTGTGTAACAGCCTGTGCAGAAGTGTGACAATTTTGCACAGCGGTCAGCCGCAAACAACGCGAAAGCGTTAATAATGCTGAAACAAGACATTCATCACTGCCGGCCACTGGAGCCCTAGCCAAGAGCATGAAGAACAAGGACATCATTTTCCGGGACACCATCTCCCTGCGTGGCCCGAGCATCTGGACCTACCCGCCATCGATTGAAACCTGGATCGACATCGGCGAACTCGAAGACTTCCCTTCCGACAAGATTCCCGGCCTTTACGAACGCCTGTCAGCCTGGCTCCCCGGCCTGATCGAGCATCGCTGCAACTACGACGTGCGCGGCGGCTTCCTGCAGCGTCTGCAGGAAGGCACCTGGACCGGTCATATCCTCGAACACGTCGTGCTCGAACTGATGACGCTGGCCGGCTTGCCGGACGGCTTCGGCCGGACCCGCGAAACGACCACCCGTGGCGTTTACAAGCTGGTGGTCAGCAATTTCCACGAAGAATGCACCCGCCTGGCCCTCGACACCGGCCGCGAACTGCTGCTCGCCGCCATCAAGAACGAACCGTTCGATCTTGAAGAAGCGCTCAGGCCGCTGCGCCGCCGGGTTGACCGCAAGTACCTTGGCCCCTCAACGGCTGCCATCGTCAATGCCGCCGAAGCCCGCAAGATTCCGCACATTCGCCTGCTCGACGACGGCAACCTCGTCCAGCTCGGCTATGGCGCCGCTATGCGCCGCATCTGGACGGCCGAAACCGACCAGACCAGCGCCATTGCCGAAACCATCTCGCGCGACAAGGACCTGACCAAGGAATTGATCTCCTCGGTCGGCGTGCCGGTACCGGAAGGCCGCGAAGTCGACAGCGCCGAAGATGCCGGTGAGGCCGCCGAAGACATCGGCTTCCCGGTCGTCGTCAAACCGACCGACGGCAACCATGGCCGCGGCGTTTTCATCGACCTGATGAACCGGGAAGAAGTCGCCAAGGCTTATGCCATCGCCACCGAAGAAGGCTCCGGTGTATTGGTCGAGCGTTCCATTCAGGGCATCGAACACCGCTTGCTGATCGTCGGCGGCAAACTGGTCGCCGCCAACCGCAGCGACCTAATCACCGTCACCGGTGACGGCAAATCGACTGTCCTCGAACTGATCGCCAGCCAGGTCAATACCGACCCGCGCCGCGGCACGACCGAACTCCACCCGTTGTCAATCATCAAGATCGACACGGCTGCCAAAATGGAACTCGAACGCCAGAAACTGGACGCCGACAGCGTGCCGGTCAAGGGCCGCGAAGTGCTGATCCAGCGCAATGCCAACCACGCTTTCGACTGCACCGACGAAGTCCATCCCGATACCGCCGCCGTCGCTTCGCTGGCCGCCCGCGTCGTCGGTCTCGACATCGCCGGCATCGATCTGGTCTGCAAGGACATCTCGAAACCGCTGGCCGAACAAGGCGGCGCCATCGTCGAAGTCAATGCCGGCCCCAGCCTGCTGATGCACATCAAGCCGGGCATCGGCAAACCCCGCCCGGTTGGCCAGGCGATTGTCGACAACCTGTTTGCCCCGGAAGAAAGCGGTCGCATTCCGCTGGTCGGCGTCACCGGCACCCACGGCCGCAACACCGTCGCCAAGCTGGTTGCACACCTGATCTATCTTTCCGGCCAACATGGTGGCCTGGCCTGCACGGACGGCATGTTCCTGGCCCGCCGCCAGGTCCAGAAAACCAGCGCTGCCAACTGGGAAGGCGGTCGTCGCCTGCTGCTGAATCGCGCCGCGCAAGCTGCCGTGATCGAGAACGGCGCCGAAGTCATCCTCGGTGAAGGCCTGCCCTATGACCGTTGCTCGGTCGGCATCGTCACCAACATCGTTTCGGAAGACGAAGACCTGTCGCGCTGGGATGTCCAGCCGACCGGCGGCGAGTACTACACGACCCCGCGTTCGATCTACCGGACGCAGGTCGATGTCGTGCTGCCGAACGGCCATGCCGTGCTCAACGCCGAGGACGAACTGGTCGCCGATTTCGCTGAGTTGTGCGATGGCGAAGTGATCTTCTTCGCTTGCGACCCGACGAACCCGACGCTGGTCGCCCATCTGGCCGCCGGCAAGCGTGGTGTCACCGTGGTCGATAACCGCATTGTGCTGCGCTCCGGCGCCGATGAAACCCGCCTTTGCCGTCTGGTCGATGCACCGTACATCGGCAAGGCCAAGCTGCCGACCAGCATCGCCAACGTGCTGGCGGCCATAGCCGGCGGCTGGGCCATGGGTCTCAGCCAGGAAGTGCTGACTATCGGCATCAAGACCTTCAGCCTCGAAATCGCCGACCCGGCTGCCCTGCTTCCGCAGCGCGCCCGCAAGTCGCAACCCGCCAAGAAGCCGGCGATCACCCGGAAATAACAAGGATTTAGCGTCATGGACGTTTCCCGCATTCGTGCCTTGCGCGGCCCCAACCTGTGGAGCCGCCACACCGCGATTCAAGCCATCGTCACCTGTGAAGGTGGCGAGTGTGCCATTGCCGACCTGCCCGGTTTCGAAGCCCGCCTGCGCGAGCGCTTCCCGGAACTCGGCGATCTGATTCCCTCGGACCACCTCGACACCGTTTCCATGGCGCACGCCCTGGAGTTCTGCGCCCTGGGCCTGCAGGCCCAGTCGGGCTGCCCGGTGACCTTCAGCCGGACGACGCAAACAGTCGATGCCGGCGTCTATCAGGTCGTGGTCGAATACTCGGAAGAGGATGTCGGCCGCCTGGCCTTCGAGCGCGCCGAGCAACTGTGCCGGGCCGCAATCGATGACACGCCTTTCGACCTCGATGGCGTGCTCAAGGAAATACGCGACCTCGACGAAGACATTCGCCTTGGCCCCTCGACCGGCGCCATCGTCTCGGCCGCCGTTGCCCGTGGCATCCCCATCCGCCGCCTGACGCAGGGCAGCCTGGTCCAATTCGGCTGGGGCAGCAAGCAGAAGCGCATCCAGGCCGCCGAAACCAGTTTCACCAGTGCCATCGGCGAAGCCATCGCCCAGGACAAGGAACTGACCAAGAAGCTGCTGCATGCCTCCGGCGTTGCCGTTCCCTACGGCCGCCCAGTCGAAGATGAAGACGATGCCTGGGTTGCCGCCCAGGAGGTTGGCCTGCCGGTCGTCGTCAAGCCGCAGGACGGCAATCAGGGCAAGGGGATTTCAGTCAATCTGACGACCGAGGAACAAGTCCGCCGTGCCTACCGCGTCGCCATCGAATTCCGCGACGACATCATGGTCGAGAAATTCCTCTCCGGCCACGACTGGCGCCTGCTGGTCATCGGCGACAAGTTGATCGCCGCTGCCCGCCGCGATCCGCCCCTAGTCATCGGTGACGGCACGCATACCGTGCGCGAACTGGTGAACATCGTCAACAGCGATCCGCGTCGCTCGGATGGCCACGCCACCTCGCTGACCAAGATCCGTTTTGACGAAATCGCCCTCGCCCGCCTCGAAGAGCAGGGCTACAGCGCCGAATCCGTGCCTGGTCGCGGCGTCCGCGTCGTGCTGCGCAACAACGCCAACCTGTCGACCGGCGGCACAGCTACCGATGTCACCGACGACGTCCATCCGGAACTGGCCGCTGCCGCCATTGCTGCCGCCCAGACCGTCGGCCTCGACATCTGCGGCATCGACGTCGTCTGCGACACCATGCTCAAGCCGCTCGAAGAGCAAGGCGGCGGCATCGTCGAATGCAATGCCGCCCCCGGCCTGCGCATGCACCTCGACCCGTCCTTCGGCAAGGGCCGCCCGGTGGGCGAAGCCATCGTCGGCATGATGTTCCCGGATGGCGACAACGCCCGCATTCCGGTCGTTGCCATCGCCGGCACCAACGGCAAGACAACGACCAGCCGCCTGATCGGCCGCATCTTCGAATCGAGCGGCCTGCGCGTCGGCATGACCAGCACCGATGGCATCTACATCGAAGGCAAGCGAATCGATACCGGCGACTGCTCCGGCCCGCGTAGCGCCCGCAACGTGCTGATGCACCCGGACGTCGATGCCGCCGTTTTCGAAACGGCCCGTGGCGGCGTGCTGCGCGAAGGCCTCGGTTTCGACCTGTGCGATGTCGCGGTCGTCACCAATATCGGCCTCGGCGATCACCTCGGCCTCAATTACGTCACGACGGTCGACGAGCTGGCCGTGGTCAAGCGCGTCATCGTCGAAAACGTCTCGCCGCACGGCACCGCTGTACTCAATGCGACCGACCCGATCGTCGCCTCGATGGCCAACCATTGTCCGGGCGATGTCATCTTCTTCGCCCGTGACCGCAACCACCACGTCCTGGCCACGCACCGCGCCCAGGGCAAGCGTGTCGTCTATGTCGAACGCGACGCCATCATCTTCGGCGAAGGTCGCAAGAAGCACCGCGTGCCGCTGGCCAACGTCCCGCTGACCCGCAACGGCACCATCGGCTTCCAGATCGAGAACGCCATGGCGGCAGCCGCCACCGGCTGGGCACTCGGCTATGAGTGGCCCGTCATCGAACGCGCCCTGGCCAATTTCGTCAGCGATGCAATGACCGCGCCCGGTCGTTTCAACGTCTTCGACTACAAGGGTGCAACGCTGATTGCCGACTACGGCCACAACCCGGACGCCATCCAGGCGCTGGTCAAGGCGGTCGAAAACATGCCGGCGGTGCGTCGCTCCGTAGTCATCAGCGGGGCCGGTGACCGCCGCGACGAGGACATCCGCCAGCAAACCGAAATTCTTGGTGAAGCCTTCGACGATGTGATCCTTTACCAGGACGCCTGCCAGCGCGGCCGGGCCGATGGCGAAGTGATCGGCCTGTTGCGCGCCGGTCTGGCCAACGCCAGCCGTACCAAGCAGATCGATGCCATCACCGGTGAGTTCGTGGCTATCGACACCGCCCTGAACCGCCTGCAACCCGGCGACCTCTGCCTGATCCTGATCGACCAGGTCGAGGAAGCTCTGGCGCACATCGAAAAGCGGATTGCGGCCGGCTAGACCATGCTGCCCACTTGGTAAAGCGAAGGCCCGGCGAATACCGGGCCTTCGCTTTTTGGGGCTGGGAATCGTGGCGTTGGCATGGCGTTGATTGCCATCCTCTGCAAATTACCTGGCGCCAACGGGAACTTCAGCGCTGGATTGCCTGACTACTTTATGTAGGAACACCCGAGACAACGCGGCGAACAGGCACCGCTGCGTCGAACGGTGATCACTTGCGAATCCCGTTGAAAGAGCATCCATGAACTCCCCCACCCCACCATTCCGCCGCGCTCCGCTAGCCGCCCCCACCGACAAGGCGACGGCCGGGCATATTCTCGATATCCGCCGCTGGACCGACAAACTGATCTCTGTGCGCACCACTCGCCACGGGGCATTCCGCTTCCAACCCGGACAGTTTGCCCGGATTGGCATCGCCAGCGGCAGCGGTGGCACAATCTGGCGCCCCTATTCGATGGTTTCGGCCAATTACGATGAATATCTGGAATTCTTTTCGATCATCGTGCCCAATGGCGCCTTCAGCACAAAACTGGCCCTGGCCTCAGTCGGGGATACCATTTATGTCGAAAAGCAGCCCTACGGTTACCTGACGACCAGCCGCTTTGTCGGCGGGCAGGATCTCTGGATGCTGGCCACCGGAACCGGGATTGCGCCATTCCTGTCCATCCTGCGCGACCCGGAGGTTTGGGCACAGTACGAGAATCTAGTGCTCGCCTACAGCGTTCGCCAGCAGTCGGAACTCGCCTATCGGGAAGAGATTGCCACCATCGCACAGGAAGAGCCATTCGCCGAGCATGGCCACAAGCTGCACTTTGCCCCGATTGTTACGCGGGAGACAGTTCCCGGCATGCTGAATCGTCGATTGACCGACCTGCTGCATGATGGGGAACTGGAGAGAAGCGTCGGCCTGCCCATCGATGCCGGGCGAGCCCGTATTCTGATCTGCGGCAATCCGCAAATGCTCGACGACGTGCGTCAGGTATTGACCGCGCGCGGCTTTCGCCCCGATCTAGGGCGCGCCCCCGGGCATTTTGCCGCCGAGAATTATTGGTAACCGCCTGGAACGCTCGCTCAGCGAGCGATGCGCAAACCCGTTTTTTTCAGGATGCGGGTCGAATAGAGAATGTCGTTTGCCCGGCAGGCGTCACCCAGCAAGGATCGTATTTCGGCCGCCTTGGCCGAACACTCTTCGCGTGAAGCACCGTGGACCATGGCGAACAGGTTGTAGGGCCAGGCCGGCAAGGCACGCGGACGACGATAGCAGTGGGTAACGAAATCCAGAGCGCCGATGCGCTCGCCGAGTTCGTCGACCTGATCGTCGGCGACATCCCACACCGTCATGCCGTTGGCCGTCCAGCCGATGGCGTAGTGGTTGGGCACGGCGCCGATACGGCGAATGACGCCCGAAGCCTGCATGGCCCGCAGGCGCTGCATGACCTCTTCGGGGCGCAAACCCAGTTGCTCGGCAATCGCGTGATAAGGCCGCGACACCAGCGGCAGGCCACCTTGGGTGGCGACAATCAGGGTACGGTCGATGTCGTCAATCACCGCCTTGCCTCCAGCTTCATTTCGACGAAAAATTCGCGCTCCTTGGGGAAGGCATAGACCGGCAAACCGGTGTCGTGCTCAATACGGGCAATCGCTTCAGCGATGCCATCTTTCGTTTCCGTCGCCAGCACGAACCACATGTTGAGTTCGTGTTCACGACGATAATTGTGGGCAACCTGCGGCAGCGCGTTGACCAGCGCCGTCACCTCGTCATAGCGCCCTTCGGGAGCAGCCAGCGCAGCCAGCACGAAGGCCCCCCCCATTTCCTCGATCTGGAACATCGGCCCGAAACGGGTCAGTACCTTGTCGGCCAGCAACCCTTGCAGGCGCCCCAGCAATTCGGCTTCTTCGATACCGAGTTGCGCTGCCGCCTCGGCATAAGGTTGTTCGCAGATCGGAAAGTCACCTTGCAATTGGGCAAGGATTTTCCGGTCGAGGTCGGAGAGTTCAGGCATAGCGGGCCCCGTTCTGCTTGAAGCGGGTTAATGAAAACAGAACCTCATGGGCGCAGCCCACCAGCCCATGACGTTGGCGCAGATCGGCAATGGTCGCTTCGACCTCGCCCCGTTCTCGGCCGTGGATCATGCAGAACAGGTTGTACGGCCAGTCCGGCAGGCGACGCGGCCGGCGGTAGCACAGCGTCACCCCCGGCTCTTCGGCCAGCGCACGACCAATGGCGCTGACCTGATCGTCGGGGATGTCATGAACCAGCATGGCATTGGCGCGGAAGCCAAGTTCGTGATGGCGGACGACAACGCCGAAACGCTTGATCGCGCCCTCCTCCAGCCAGCGCCGGATACGGCTGATGACTTCCGGCTCGGAAGCGCCAATGCGCTCGGCAATCAAGGCAAACGGACGCATGAACAGCGGCAGCCCTTCCTGCAACACGGAAACCAGGCGGCGCTCAGCTTCGTCCATCAGCGCGACCGGTTTTACGGGCAGGGCGGTTGCCACCGACTTCTGCTTGCCACCGTTCAGGCAAAAACCGAGGTCAATGTGAAACTCTTCCAGCAAGGGCAAGGCCAACAGCGGATAGCCGGCCGCCTGTTCGATAGCGCCGAGGCTGGCCTGCAAACGCCCCTCGCTGGCCGCAGTGACGACGAACCACAGGTTGTAGCGATGCTCGCGCTCATAGTTGTGATTGACCTCGGGAAAGCGATTGACCGCCGCCGCAACTACTTCCAGCTTTTCCGGCGGCACGGCCATCGCGGCCAGCGTCGAGGCCCCGATGCGCTTGGGCGCAAAGACGGCACCGACCCGGGAAATCTTGCCTTCGCGCCGCAGATTCTCGAGCCGGCCGAGCACGACCTTCTCGCCGACCCCCAGGCGCGAGGCCAGTTCGGCAAAGGGGGCCGAGACCAGCGGAAAATCACGCTGGAAATCGTTGAGCAACTGGAAGTCGAGCGCGTCGTCCATCAGAAGCCAATACGCACGGCGCGGGAGGTGAAAAAGATGCCGGACGGGCTTTCTGCCGAGATTTCACCCTGTTTGGCAAAGGTTTCGGTGTTGTAGATAAGGACCTTGTTATCGTCACGCGCCGAGAGCCAGACATTTTCGCCGCGCGGTGCAAATTCCATGTGCAGGATGCCCTTGCCCGGCTCAAAGGCATGCACCACCTTGCCAGCCAGCGTATCGATAACATCCACCTTGCCATTATCCGGGAAGGCAAAATTGACCCAGATCTGGCGGCCATCCGGCCGTGCCATCACGAACACTGGTTGACCACGTACCGGAATACGGCCGACTTCCTTCCAGGTCGCGACATCGACGACCAGCACTTCATGGCGACCGATCGCCGGCAGGTAAGCCTTGCCCTGAGCCACCGACCAGCCACGCAGGTGCGGCATCTTGAAGACAGGCAGCTTCTCTTCGCCACGGCCGTATTTTTCGAGAATCTTCCTTGCCCCCTTTTCCGGCTGCCAGAGGTCAAGCATAGCCACGCCGTCCTCGCCGAACAGACCGGCCAGAAAGTAACGGCCATCCGGCGTCACCAGACCGTCATAGGGCTGGCTGCCGGCCGGAAAGCGTTGGGTTTTCGGCTGTTTGGAATTGCTGAAATCGGTGACCCAGATTTCGCCCCCCTCGAACAGCGCGTAGGCAAATTTGTTACCTCCCGTATCGGCCAGGCCGACGACCTTGGAGAACTGGCCGGGCGCATATTCGGCCGGCACTTCGGAAAGCAGCTCAAGCGTTTCGGCATCGAAGGCCTTGATGCCGCCCGGCGTGTAGTTCTGGGCGACGACGATGCGACCATCCTGCGAGATCGAACCGCCGATAGCGTTGCCGGACTGGATGATGCGCTTGACGATTTTCGCTTCGAGCAGATCAATCTTGGTCAGTCCGCCATCGCGACCGAAGATGAAGGCGTAGCGGCCATCCCGCGAATAGACGGCAGAGGCGTGCGAGAGATCGCCCAAGCCACCGATCCGAGCATAAGGCTGGCGTGACGTGGTGTTGACCAGCGTGACGTTGCCGCTGGCGCGTTCGATGATCACGCCAAGATCGCCAGTGCCGCGCAGTTGCGGACCGGCGCAGGCGTTGAGCAGCAGGGTAAAGAGGGCAATCAGCAGCAGGCGCATGGTGTTCTCACTGGGGGAATTCAGTCATCAGTTTATCGACTATCCACGCCGCTTCAGCTTCGGACATGAATTGTTTCCACGGTGGCATCGGGGTACCCGGACGACCGTAATAGATGGTTGCTGCCAATCCATCGCCTGGCTTGTCGCGCAAAGTCTCCGGCAACAAGGCCGGGCCGAGGCCGCCTTTCAGCGTCATGCCATGACATGAGCCGCAATCCTGGCGAACGAGGTGCACCAGTTCCTTTTGACGCGCCGCGTCGGGTTCGCCGGCAAATGCCGGCCCTGCGCCGCTTATGCTCACGATCGACAGGAAAACAAGGCCGATAACCGGATTATTCGCCAACAATGACACTACCTTTCATTTCTGGGTGCGGCCCGCAATGATAATCGTAGCGCCCCGCCTTTTCGAAGCGACGCAGCCAGCTTTCATCGGGAAACATCCGCTCGGATTCGAGACCGCCTTCGGCCGGGAAGACCACCGAGTGGCTGGTCCGTTTTTCGCGGTTGACCCAGCGCACGCTGTCGCCGACCTTGATGCTCACCTCGGCCGGTGCATATTTGTAGCCTTCGATCTGCACCTCAACGATGCTCCCGGCCAGCGCCGAAAAAGAAAAGAGCGCCAGCACAAGCGGCGCTCTTTTCAGGCACAGCCATCCGGGATACTGCGTTGTTCCGGATGGCATGCGGATTTACTGCTTGGCAGCCTTCACGTCGCCATCAGCACCCAGACCGATCGTGTGGCCGAAGGAAACATGATGGAAACGACCAGCGGCGTTGTCGGCGTGGATGGCGATGCCGAACGGCACAGCCTTGCCGGCGGCCAGCACGGCGTTACCGGCCAGCTTGCGGGTAAAGGTCACCGTGTAGGTATCGCCTGCCTTGGCACCTTCGGCGGTAGCACCAGCCTTGCCGCCTTCCATGTTGCGCTTGTCAGCGACGAAACCGTCAGCCGACTTGCCGCTGCTCTTCCACTGCATCAGATCCATGGCGCCGGCCGAAACGTACTTGGTCTTTTCCTTGCCCTTCGGCATGCCCTTGGCGTCGTCGTGGCAAGCAGCCCAGCAACCGGCCTGATCAGCCAGGGGCACCTTGTCATTCGGGAACATGACAGTAGCCTTGAGCTCATTATCCTTGTCCGAGTGATCGAAGCCACCGGCTGGTGCCTTGAAGGTCAGGCGAACATAGAGATTGCTTGCGTCGTAGGCAGCCTGCACGGTCACCGGGTAGGTCATCGTCTTCGGCGCGCCCTTCGGCTCCATTTCCTTGCTGGCCAGACGCTTCAGGTCAAGGCTCAGCTTGCCATCTTCAACGTGGCATCCAGCGCAACTTTCGCCCTTCTTCAGGCCGCTGGCACCGCTATGCTCACCCTTGCCCTGCAGCCATTCAATCGGAGCAGCGCCCGGGTGGAAAACGTGGATCGTGCTCTTGGCAGCCTTGTTCCAGTCCGGAGCGGCCATCGCTGATTGGGAACCAAGCGCGACAAAAGCGCCAACAACTGCCAGTGAAACGAGATTCTTCTTCATCGTGATTATCTCCGCCAAAAATGATTGCTCACTGCGCAGCAAATTTACCCCGCGCAAGTATTTGTGCTTCATATGCTACGGGGGCTTGCGCCCCCGTAACTTGCTTCAAATCAAACAATCAACAGTCGATCAGTAGATGTCGTGCTGGGTGTTGAAGACGTTGAACTTGCCGGTCGGCGTGATCATCTTCGGATCGGTGATCACCTTCTTGACCTTCAGCGTGGCATCGTCATAAACAACGATGGCCGACTGGTCGGTCTTGCCGCCCCACAGGGAAATCCAGACTTCCTTGCCGTCCGCGCTGTATTCCGGATGCACGGCACGCTTGGTTGCCTTGGCTTCCGGCATACCGGAGTCCTTGGCAACGTTCAGGACAGCCTTCGGCTTGGAGAGATCAGCCATGTCCCAAACGGAAACGGATTCAGCACGATCCTTGTCGGAGTTCTGTGCCGAATCGGCCCACAGATGCTTCGACTTCGGATGGGTCTTGACGAACAGGTTACCCGGCACATGCTTGATTTCCTGAACAACCTTCCAGTTGTATTCCTTGAACTTGGCATCAGCCTTCTTTTCGGAAGGTGTGCTGATCAGGGTCACGACATCGGCACCGAGGTGGCCCGTCGCCCAGACCGGACCGAACTTCGGATGAACGAAGTTGGCGCCGCGACCCGGGTGCGGAATCTTGGCAACATCGACCAGCGCGGCCAACTTGCCGGTCTTGGTGTCGACCGCGGCAATCTTGTTGGAGGCATTGGCTGCCACCAGGAAGTAGCGCTTGGAAGCATCCCAGCCGCCGTCATGCAGGAACTTGGCGGAAGCAATGGTCGTCGTCTTCAGGTTTTCAATGTCAGAATAATCGACCAGCAGAATCTGACCGGTTTCCTTGATGTTGACGACCCATTCCGGCTTGATGAAGGAGGCGACGATGGAAGCAACGCGCGGTTCCGGATGGTATTCGCCATCAACGGTCATGCCACGGGTGGAAACGACCTTGCGCGGCTTCAGCGTATCGCCGTCCATGATCACGTACTGGGGCGGCCAGTAGGAACCGGCAATCGCGTACTTGTCCTCAAAGCCCTTGAACTTGGAGGTATCGACCGAGCGTGCATCGAAACCGATCTTCACTTCAGCCACAACAGCCGGCTTTTCCATCCAGAGGTCGATCAGCGACAGACGACCATCGCGACCGATCACATAAACGTAACGGCCAGAAGCAGACAGGCGGGAAATGTGGACCGCATAGCCGGTCTTGACGATGCTGCGGATGTCCTTGGTGTCGCCGTCGATCAGGGCCACTTCACCGGTGTCACGCAGGGTGACCGAGAACATGTTCTTCAGGTTGAAGTTGTTCATCTGCTTGGTCGGGCGCTGGTCGACCGGCACGATGACCTTCCAGGAATCCAGCGTTTCCTTGAAGCTGTACTCAGGCGGCACATCCGGTACATTCTGGATGTACTTCGACATCAGGGAAATTTCTTCCTTGGTCAGAATATCGTCGAAATTGACCATACCACCATCGGTACCGTAACCGATGATCTTTTCCAGACGCTGCTGACCGAGCTTGAGCGTGCCGCCCTCGGTGACGTTGCCGTCCTTGTCCTTCTTCGACCAGTGCGGCTCGAGATTCTTGCCGGTTGCGCCTTTGCGCAGCACGCCGTGGCAGCCAGCACAACGCTCAAAATAAATCTTCTTGGCCTGTTCCTTTTCAGCCGCCGTCATCGCCGGCGCTGCCTTGGCAGTCTCCTGAGCGAAGGCAGAACCCATAGCAACAGCCATGGCGCTAAGTGCAATGATCCCTACTACGTTTTTCTTCATCTTTCCTCTCCTAGAACGAATCGGTTCGCGCCTCGATCCCCGTAACGCGATGTTCGCAAGGTTGAACCTGTGCCCCAATCACATCCTTGATGCTCATCAAGCTTTTAACCATAAGAAATCCTTTACATTCAAGTGAATATAGTCCAAAAGTACTATATACATAAACCAAAAGTAGTATATTTCTGAATTGATTGATCTCCCGCTATTGGCAGGCGCCTGATCCCGCATTAGGATGGCCGCCAAACGGCTGAGATAACGCATGAACACTACAAAACAACTGCAGGGTGGCAAGGTCTGGCTAGTCGGCGCCGGCCCAGGCGACCCGGAACTACTGACCATCAAGGCAGCACGACTGATTTCCATGGCCGATGCCATCGTCTATGACCACCTGGTCGGCAATGGCATCATGGACTTGGCCAGGGCCGATGCCCGCCTCGTCTATGCCGGCAAGGAATCCTCCAAGCACACGATGCCACAGGATTCCATCAACCAGCTGCTCGTAGACCTCGCCAACGAAGGCTTGTCAGTCGTTCGTCTGAAGGGCGGCGATCCGTTCATTTTCGGCCGCGGCGGCGAGGAGCTGGAAACCCTGGCTGCCTCAGGAATTCCCTTCGAAGTCATCCCCGGCGTCACAGCGGCAGCCGGTTGCGCCGCCTACGCCGGTTTTCCACTGACCCATCGCGATCATGCCCAGTCGGTCACCTTCGTCACCGGGCACTTGAAGGACGGCACCGTCAATCTCGACTGGGCCGCCTTGGCCCGTCCCTGTCATACCGTTGTTTTCTACATGGGCATCGGTGCAGCCGAAGAAATCTGCCGGCAAATGATCAATCACGGCCTACCCTCAATGACCCCTGCCGCGGTGATCCGCAACGGTACGCAAGCAGACCAGCAAACCCTGCTCGCCACGCTCGGCACCCTGCCCCATCGCATTGTCGAATCCGGCATCAAGCCACCGGCACTGATCGTTGTCGGCAGCGTCGTCGGGCTACACGAAAAGCTCAACTGGTTCGAAAAGCGTTGAAATATCTCTGGTTGATCGCCACCCTCTTCGCCAGCCAAGCCTACGCCTACTCCCCCGACGAGTTGCGCGGCGATTGTCAGGCGGCCGAAGAAATGTACGCAAAGCAAAAGAGCAGCGACCCTTTCCAGTCGATCCGCAGCGCCCGTTGCATCGCCTACGTCGCCGGCTTCGCTGACAGCTATGCCGTCAGCGACTATCTGGCCGAAAAAATCGGCGTCAAACTCAACGCGTTCTGCCTGCCGAACGACCCTGATCTATCGATGCGACTGGTCCGTGCCGTGGTCATTCACGTTGAGCGCGTGCCGCCCAATACGACCATGAGCACCGCGACGCTGGTTGCTGGCGCACTGGCAAAAGCATTTCCATGCAGCGAAGCGCTTGAATCAAAGAAGTGATTCATGGATAATCCGGCCTCCACTCGCCCCGGTGGCGGAATCGGTAGACGCAGCGGATTCAAAATCCGCCGCCGAAAGGTGTGCCAGTTCGAGTCTGGCCCGGGGCACCAGTAACGACAAATCGGCTTTCCTGACGGAAGGCCGTTTTTGTTTATCACACGCGGATTCCTGCCCATGTCGTTGACCGTCGACGACTTCGACTTTCCCCTCCCCCCCGAACTGATTGCCCAGCACCCGGCCGCCGAGCGCCGGGGCAGCCGCCTGCTGCACGTCTGCGGGGAGCAACTTGTTGACCGCCGATTTGCCGAGCTGCCGACCCTGCTCAGGGCGGGCGACCTGCTGGTCTTCAACGATACCAAGGTGATCAAGGCGCGCTTCTTCGGCCAGAAGGAAACCGGGGGCCAGGTGGAGATCATGCTTGAGCGCATCGTCGATGCGACGCATGCCATCTGCCAGGTTCGCGCCAGCAAGGCGCCGAAGCCGGGCAGCACGATGCGATTGGCCGACGCCTTTACAGTCAAGATGACCGGCCGGGCCGGCGCCGACGGCGATTTCTTTGCGCTGGAACTGGTTGAACCGGGCGATTTCTGGGAGTTATCGGAACGCTATGGCAAGCTGCCACTGCCGCCCTATATCGAGCACCCGGCCGAAGGCGCCGATGAGACCCGCTACCAGACCGTCTATGCCCGCGAACCAGGCGCCGTTGCGGCACCGACGGCCGGGCTGCATTTTGACGAAGACATGCTGGCCACGCTGCGGGCACAAGGCATCAATACCGCCTTCCTGACCCTGCATGTCGGCGCCGGCACCTACCGGCCGATGCGCGTCGAAAAGATTGCCGATCACCGGATGCACAGCGAACGCTTCGAGATTCCGCAAGTCACCGCCGCAGCCATCGCCGCGACCCGCGCCGCTGGCGCCCGGGTCATCGCCGTCGGCACGACCAGCCTGCGCGCCCTGGAATCCGCGGGTAACGATGATGGCACAGTACGGGTCGGTGGCGCCGAAACCAGCATCTTCATCACCCCGGGCTACCGCTTCAAGGTCGTCGACAGGCTGATCACCAATTTCCACCTGCCGAAATCGACGTTGCTCATGCTCGTCTCGGCCTTTGCCGGTTACGACAACATCCGCACCGCTTACGCCCACGCCGTGGCAGAGCACTACCGCTTCTTCAGCTATGGCGACGCCATGCTTCTGGAACGAACAGGACAACCCTCCGATGCAATTTGATCTCCTGAAAACCGATGGCGCCGCCCGCCGCGGTACGCTGACCCTGGCCCACGGCGTTGTCCAGACCCCCGTCTTCATGCCGGTTGGCACCTACGGCACGGTCAAGGCGATGACCCCGAAGTCGCTGGAGGAGATTGGCGCCCAGATCTGCCTCGGCAACACTTTCCACCTCTGGCTGCGCCCGGGGCTGGAGGTCATCGCTGCCCACAAGGGTCTGCATGACTTCATGAACTGGCACAAGCCGATCCTGACCGATTCCGGCGGTTTCCAGGTCTTTTCGCTCGGTGCCATGCGCAAGATCACCGAGGAAGGCGTCAAGTTCTCGTCGCCGCACGATGGTGCCAAGCTGTTCCTGACACCGGAAATCTCGATGCAGATTCAGAAGGTGCTGAATTCCGACATCGTGATGATCTTCGACGAATGTACGCCCTACCCGGCGACGCATGAAGAGGCGGCCAAGTCGATGCGGATGAGCATGCGCTGGGCCCAGCGTTCGCGTGACGAGCACAACAAGCAGGAAAACGGCAACGCCCTGTTCGGTATTGTCCAGGGCGGCATGCACGAAGACCTGCGCGACGAATCGGTGGCCGGTCTGTGCGACATCGGTTTCGACGGTATGGCTATCGGCGGCCTGTCGGTCGGCGAACCGAAGGAAGACATGGCGCGTATCCTGGCCCATACCGCGCCACAACTACCGACCCACAAGCCACGCTACCTGATGGGCGTCGGCACACCGGAAGACCTGGTCTATTCAGTCAAGGCTGGCATCGACATGTTCGATTGCGTGATGCCGACGCGCAATGCCCGCAACGGCCACCTGTTCACCCGTTTCGGCGACGTCAAGATCAAGAATGCCCGCTACAAGATGGACACCGGCCCGCTCGACTCGTCCTGCTCGTGCTATACCTGCACCAATTTCACCCGCGCCTACCTGCACCACCTGTTCCGCAACGGCGAAATCCTTGGCGGCATGCTGAACACCATCCACAACCTGCATTTCTATCAGACCATCATGGCCCAAATGCGCGCCGCCATTGAAGTCGAACACTTCGCCGAATGGGCCGCCGGCTTTGCCCGCGACCGTTCCTCGGGCCAGTGATAGAATCCTTCGTTTCGTTTTCAAGCAATCCGGAGTTTTAACAATGATTAGTCTCGCCCACGCCCAAACCGCGGCCGCATCCTCTGACCCGACTGGCGGCCTGATGGGTCTGCTGCCGATGATCCTGATGTTCGTCGTGCTTTGGTTCCTGATGATCCGCCCGCAAATGAAGAAGGCCAAGGAACACAAGGCCCTGCTCGGCGCCCTGGCCAAGGGTGATGAAGTCGTCACCCAGGGCGGTATCGTCGGCAAGATCATCAAGGTCGGCGACAACTACGTGACCGTCGAAATCGCCGAAGGCACCGAAGTCGTCGTGCAAAAGCCCTCGATTGGACTGGTTCTGCCGAAGGGCACGCTGAAGTCGCTGTAATCACCCCAAAAGGCGGCCCCAAGCCGCCTTTTTCGCTTTAAAGCCACTATGAATCGCTATCCTCTCTGGAAGTACATCACCATTGCCATCGCGCTGGTGCTGGGCTTCGTCTACACCCTACCCAATTTCTTCGGCGAATCGCCGGCCGTGCAGGTTTCCAGCGCCAAGGCCACGATCAAGGTCGACGAAAAAGCCAAGGCCCGTGTCGAAGACTCGCTGAAGGCCGCCGGCATCACGCATGACGGCATCCAGCTCGACTTCAACGGCGTCAAGACCCGTTTCAAGGACACCGACACTCAGTTGAAGGCCAAGGACGCACTGGAAAAGGCCTTCAACCCGGACGCCGCTGATCCGCAGTACGTTGTTGCCCTGAACCTGCTGGCCGCCTCGCCGCAATGGCTGACCTCGCTGCACGCGCTGCCGATGTACCTCGGCCTCGACCTGCGCGGCGGTGTGCACTTCCTGCTGCAAGTGGACATGAAGGGTGCGCTGACCAAGCGCCTCGACTCGACCTCGGCTGACCTGCGCACCGTGATGCGCGACAAGAACCTGCGCCACGGCGGCGTAAACCGCGAAGGCGAGCGCATCGTCATCAAGTTCCGCGATGCCGAAACGCAAAACAAGGCCCGCATCGCCATTTCCGACAGCCAGCCCGATCTGCTGCTCACCGATGCCGGCGATGCCGCCGAGCCGAAACTGGTTGCCACGCTGAAGCCGCAAGCCCAGCAGAAGATCGGCGAATTCGCTCTCAAGCAGAACATCACCACGCTGCACAACCGGATCAACGAACTCGGCGTCGCCGAACCGGTGATCCAGCAACAGGGCGCCGACCGCATCGTCGTCCAGCTACCCGGCGTGCAGGACACGGCCAAGGCCAAGGACATCCTGGGCCGTACGGCGACCCTGGAAATCCGCATGGTCGATGACTCTCCAGGCGCCCTGGATGCCGCACTGGCCGGCAATCCGCCGTTCGGCACCGAGGTCTACAACGAGCGTGGCGGCCAGCCGCTGCTGGTCAAGAAACAGGTCGTCCTGACCGGCGACCGCCTGACCGATGCTCAACCCGGCTTCGACAACCAGACCCAGGAAGCCGCCGTCCACCTGACGCTCGACGCTGCCGGTGCACGCATCTTCAAGGATGTGACCCGCGAGAACGTTAACAAGCGCATGGCCATCCTGCTCATCGAAAAGGGCAAGGGCGAAGTGGTCACTGCCCCGGTTATCCGTACCGAGATTGGTGGCGGCCGCGTCCAGATTTCCGGCCGCATGACCACCATGGAAGCCAACGACACCGCCCTGCTGCTGCGCGCCGGTTCGCTGGCCGCGCCAATGGACATCATCGAGGAACGCACCATCGGCCCGTCGCTCGGCGCCGAGAACATCCAGAAAGGTTTCCATTCGACGATGTGGGGTTTTGCCGCCATTGCCGTCTTCATGATCCTCTACTACCAGATGTTCGGCGTCGTTTCGGTGCTGGCGCTGGCGTCCAACCTGCTGTTCCTGGTCGCCATTCTGTCGATGCTGCAGGCCACGCTGACCCTGCCGGGTATCGCTGCCATCGCGCTGACCCTGGGTATGGCCATTGACGCCAACGTGCTGATCAACGAACGGGTCCGCGAAGAACTCCGCGCCGGCATGCCACCGCAGGCGGCCATCTCCGAAGGCTATGAACGTGCCTTCGGGACCATTCTCGACTCCAACATCACCACGCTGATCGCCGGCCTCGCGCTGCTGATCTTTGGTTCCGGCCCGGTGCGCGGCTTCGCCGTGGTGCACTGTCTGGGCATTCTGACCTCGATCTTCTCGTCCGTCGTCGTCTCGCGTGGCCTGGTCAACCTGATCTACGGTCGCCAGAAGAAACTGACCAAGGTCGCCATCGGCCAGCTCTGGAAGCCCGCCACCACGACCGTCGCCGGCCAGAAATAAGGAAAAACGAACATGGAATTTTTCCGCATCCACAAAGACATCCCCTTCATGCGCCATGCGCTGAAGTTCAATATCATCTCGCTCGTCACCTTCCTGCTGGCCGTGGTATTCCTCTTTACCAAGGGCCTGCACCTGTCGGTCGAATTCACCGGCGGCACGCTGATCGAAACCCACTATGAGCAGGCGGCCGATCTCGAAAAGATCCGTGGCGCGCTCGGCAAGTCGGGCTTCAGTGACTTTTCGGTGCAGAACTTCGGTTCGTCACAGGACGTCATGATCCGCCTGCCGCTGAAGAGCGAGCAGAACACCAACCAGATCGGTGAATCGGTCATGAAGGCGCTCGAAGCCGAAGCACCGGGCTCGCAGCTGCGCCGCGTCGAGTTCGTCGGCCCGCAGGTCGGCAAGGAACTGGCCGAAAACGGTGCCATGGCGCTGCTGCTGGTCGTCATCGGCATCGTGATCTACCTGGCCTTCCGCTTCGAATGGCGCTTCTCGGTCTCGGCCATCATCGCCAACCTGCACGACGTGGTGATCATCCTCGGCTTCTTCGCCTTCTTCCAGTGGGAATTCTCGCTGTCGGTGCTGGCCGCCGTGCTCGCCGTGCTCGGCTACTCGGTCAACGAGTCGGTCGTCGTCTTCGACCGGGTCCGCGAAACCTTCAAGAAGGTGCGCGGCCTGAGCACGCCGGAAGTCCTTGATCACGCCATCACCAGCACGATCAGCCGGACCATCATCACCCACGGCAGCACGCAACTGATGGTGCTCTCCATGCTGATCTTCGGCGGCGAAACCCTGCACTACTTCGCCATGGCCCTGACCATCGGCATCTGCTTCGGCATCTACTCCTCGGTGCTGGTCGCCAGCCCGCTGGTCATGTGGCTGGGCGTTTCCCGCGAGCAGTTCATCAAGGTCAAAAAAGTCGTCGAAGGCGCCAACGAGGATGGCGCGGTGGTCTGAAAGCAGCCGCCTCAAGATAGCAAAAAGCCCGCTGAGCAATCGGCGGGCTTTTTCATTTTTGGCTTACCAGTTCGGCGTTTCCACCGCCGATGGCGGCGGGGGCTTGGGCAACCAGACTCCGCTGGCCCCATAGACAGCCCCCAGTGCGACAACCAAGGCGACGACGAAGGCAAGCAGCCCGCCACCTGTCGCCGACTGGCCCTCACCCTCGCCCCAGCCCGTGACCATCGGCTTGAGCAATTTCTGCTTCCTGACGTGGCCGTAGAAAACGATGGCCCCGACATGAAGAATGACCAGCCCGATCAGCAGGTTGGAAAGCAGATGGTGAATGCCGGTCAGGCGATTGCTCAGGTCATTGCCAACCAGTGCGGCCAGCGGGCCGGTGAAGGCGATGTCATCATTGCTAAACAGGCCGGTGATCACCTGCCCGGCCAGCAGCGCCAGTAAGCCAAATACGGACAGCGCACCGAGCGGATTATGGCCATGCCCACGCCATTCGCCACGCAGATAGGCCTTGATTACCCCCGGCGTCGGCAGGAAATTGGCAAAGCGGGCATAGGTCGAACCGAGCAGACCCCAGACCAGACGGAAGGTAATCAAACCGACGACCAGCAGGCCGATCTTGCCGTGCCAGTCGATCAGCTTGCCACCTAGCTGGCCACTGACCACGGCAGCGCCAACACTAAGGACAAGCAGCCAGTGAAAAAGGCGCGTCGGCAGATCCCACAGGCGAAAACGTTTGCTGTTCATATTCATATCTTTTTATCGTTAAAAAAACAGGCACCCGCAGGTGCCTGTCGTTGGGGAGCATGCCAGTTTAGCGCTTGGCCTTGAAATCGTCATGGCAGCCCTTGCAGGTACCGCCCAGCTTGCCGAGTTGCTCCTCGACGGCATCGGCACTGCCATTCGCTGCCACTTTGGCCAGTTCATTGGCTTCCTTGTTGAAGGCCATGGCCGCCTTGCCCAGCTTTTCCTTGTCAGTCCAGATATTCGATTTGGCGCGGGTTTCTTCCCAGCCCTTGCCCTTGTCGGTGCCCGGCAAATACAGGGCGCCCATGCCGGAATTGGCAATGGCCTGGATGGCGTTGGCCGCCTTGATCACCTCGTCCTTGTTGTAGTTGCCGCCTTCGACGTTCATCTTGATACGGGCCATGTTCCAGGCTATGAAGCCATAGCCGGACTGGCGCCACTTGATGGCATCTTCCGGCTTGACCTGGGCGGTGGCGGTACCTGCCAGCGTCGCGCTGAGCAGTATCAGTAACAGTTTTGATTTCATATTGATTCTCCGTTGTTTTTAAACCTTGGCTTGACCACATTGCGGAAGCGATTGAAGCAGAATTGTGGCAAAAATCATAGCCTTGAATCAATGCCAGGCAACTAATGCAGCAAGGTGCATCCTTGGCACTTGAAGGGCTAGCCCCAGTGTCCATGCTTAGGCGGCATCATCAAAGTCAACAAAATCGGGGGAATATCACGGAAATTAAGTAAAAAGTACATTACTCTGCCCAAGCCAGACCGGAAACATCCCAACTGACCCTGAACAGGCATGATGCGCGAACACCGTGAAAGATACAGCCAGTCAATTGTCGATCGACTCGGCCGGCGCTCGTTCTGGATGTTCACGCTACTGGCCCTGGTCGCCATCGCCGCCTATGCGATTTTCGAAAGCCAGACCGCCAGTGACCGAGCCGGTGCCGCTGAAATCAATCTGGCTGGGCGACGGCGCATGCTTTCCCAACATATCGGCCTGCTCGCCAGTCAATTACAGCACCGGGATACCCAGCAGGAAAGGCGACAATTAGCCGATGCCATCAAGGACATGGCACAAATCCACGACGCCTTGCTCAGGGATGCTCTGGAACACGGCTATCGCGACTCCGGAAGGAAAGACGTTGATAGTCCGTTGATTCCTGCCACGGTCGACGCACAAATACAGCACTTTCTCAGCCAGGGGCAGAAGCTGGCCACGCTTCCGGCCGACTCGCCGGAATACCGCCCTCTCGCTGAAGAACTGGTTGCCTTAAGCCAGCATATCCTGCCTGAACTGGATCGACTGGTCGGCCTCTACCAAGCCCAAAGCGAACAACGCACCGACGCACTGCGCTTCTTTCAGGCCTGTGCCCTGCTTACCGCACTCGGCCTGCTGGCCTTTTCCGGGCTCGGCATACTGCGCCCACTGATCCGCCAGGTCAGGCATGCCCTTGACGAGCAGGAAAAATCCGAAACGGCATTGCGTCACGCCATCGAGGAAAACGACCTGATCCTGGAAACCACTGACGGCGGCATGTTTGGCATTGATCGCGACGGGCGCATCCGTTTCGCCAATCGGGCTGCCGCAGCAATGCTCGGGCGTGACATCAGCAAGCTGGTGGGCCGCCACCACCATCCGGATATCATCACCAACAGTGCCGGCTGCCCGATTTGCCGGATGCTGGAGCACCCTGGCCCGGCACAGGTTTCAGACGGCTGGTTCAACCGCAGCACTCCCGCACCGGACGCCTCCGAGCCGACCACCTTTCCTGTTGAATACTCCGTGGCAGCGCGGCCCGACGGCGAGGGGACAATCATTTCCTTCCGCGACATTAGCGATCGACACGAGGCTGAAATCAAGCTGCAGCGCTTCCAGCAACGATTGGTCGATGCAATAGAGGCGATGGACGACGCATTCGCCCTGTTCGATGCCGAGGACAGGTTGATTCTTCACAACCTGCGCTTCACCGAACTTTTCTCATTACAAAGCAGCACCATCCGGATTGGCATGAGTTTCAGCGATTTTATCCACGACATCGCCGTGCAAGGCCTTTACCTGCAAACAGCAGATGCCGTGAATGACTGGCTGACAACGAGGCTGGAGATGCACCGCCAGGCGGCCGGTTCGAGCGAAATCCCGCTGGCTAACGGCGGCTGGCTGCGAATCACCGAACGGCATACGCGCGAAGGAGGTACCGTCGTCATCTGGTCCGATGTCAGCAACCTCAAACGTGCGCTGATTGCGGCCGACCAGGGCAGCCAGGCAAAATCCGAATTTCTGGCCCGGATGAGTCATGAACTGCGCACTCCGCTCAACGCCATTCTCGGCTTTGCCCGAGTGCTGGAGAAAGATGCCGCAAGCCCGCTGAATAGTGCGCAGCAGGAATATGTTCACCACATCCTGCACGGTGGCCAGCACTTGCTGGGGCTGATCAACGAAATTCTCGACCTCTCATCAATCGAGTCGGGCCAGCTCAAGGTCGAGATTGAAGATATTGAATTGCCCCCCGTGCTGCGCGAATGCCTCGCACTGATCGAGCCGCTGGCGACCAACCGCGAAATCACCCTGAAACTCAGCGGCAGTGAAAGCGCCACCGTCGCGGCCGACCGCAAGCGCCTGAAGCAAATTCTCCTCAACCTGCTGTCCAACGCCATCAAGTACAACCGTCATGGCGGCGAAGTAAGGCTTAGCATCGGCGAAACAACGGGCTTTATCCGGCTGGATATTAGCGATACCGGTCGAGGCATTCCGCCCGAACTGGCCCAGCGAGTCTTTCAACCCTTCGACCGCCTCGGTGTAGAAAATGCCGAGGGCACCGGCATCGGCCTTGCCATCACCCGCCGACTGGTCGAGCTGATGGGGGGCAGCATCAGCTTTGAAAGCACACTGGGCATCGGCACGACCTTCCGGGTCGAGTTGGTGCCGGCTGGCCAGAAAAGCCGCGGTCCGGGCGACGAGAGCCAGGCATCGCCGGACAGTTCCCTGACACGACAGCCGGACTTGGCCGCACCGACTACGCCCTGCCTGGTGGCGCTCGGGCTCGCCGCCGATGATGCCCAACTACTGCGCCTGGTGGCCAGCACCCTCGGACTGGTTCGCCTGATCGAATCCGACGATCCGGCAGCAGTTCCGGGAATTCTCGACGAATCGCCCTGCCGGGCAATCATCGTCGATGAAAGCAGCCTGCCTGCATTGCTCGCCGCCACCCCGACGAAAGATGGATGGCCACCGCTGATCGCCCTGAGCACGGCCCCCGGCCACGCCACCCAGGCAATCGAATTGGCGCCATACTGGCAACGCAAACCGATCAAGAGCCGAGAAATGGCCCGCCTACTAAGAGAGATCGTGCGATGAACCCTCCTCTGCCCTCCCAAATTGCCGGCGAACGCTTCCATAACGCCCGGATACTGGTCGTCGACGATCAGCCAAGCAATGTCCGGCTGCTTGAGGTATTTCTTGCCGAAGCCGGCTACCGACACGTCGAAGGCATTACCGACCCGACCCTGGTGCTGGAAAAAATCGACCGCGAACCAGTCGACCTGATCCTTCTCGACATGCGGATGCCTATTCTCGATGGCCTCGGCGTGCTGACCTTGTTGCAGGATGCCATTCGCCAGGAAGGCCTGCAGATCATCGTACTGACCGCCCAGACCGAGCGTGAAACGCGACTATCCGCCCTCTCCCGCGGGGCGCGCGACTATCTGGTAAAACCTTTCGACAATGAAGAGGTACTGCACCGGATTCACAATGCGCTGGAAACCCGCTTTCTCTATCAGGACCGGGAGAACGAAGCGGAACGGCTCGAGGAAATGGTTGCCCTGCGCACCAGCCAGCTCGTCGAAACCCAGCTTGAACTGGTGCGCTGCCTGGCCAGGGCCGGGGAGTTCCGCGATAACGATACCGGCTCGCATATCCTGCGCGTATCGATCGGCTGCCACTTGCTGGCCCAGGCAGCCGGACTGCCGCGCCGCGCTGTCGAGCTGATCCGTTATGCCGCAATGATGCACGACATCGGCAAGATCGGCGTCCCCGACCGGGTGCTGCTCAAACCGGGCAAGCTGACGCCAGAAGAGTTCGAGGTCATCAAGACACACTGCCGTTATGGCGTCGACATCCTCGGCGATTACGATGCCGACGTAACCAGCATGGCACGAACCATCGCGCTCACCCACCATGAGCGCTGGGACGGCAACGGCTACCCGGGCGGCTTGAAAGGCGAGGACATTCCCATCGAAGGACGGATTACGGCGATCATCGATGTCTACGATGCGCTGACTTCCGAGCGCCCGTACAAAAAAGCCTTCTCAGCGGACGAGGCGCTTCAAATCATCAGCGAAGGCGCCGGTACGCAATTCGACCCGCGGCTTATCGAGCATTTCCTGTCCATTCAGGAGGAGTTCCGGCAAAAGGTGCAGGAAATGCTGCGCAAGCTGCTCTGAGCAGCCTTAGGCGCCACTCACTGCGCCGAACGACACTCAGACTGCGAAAACGTGCTTGACGCGCAGTGCCGGTGAACCGGACTCGATCGCCAGCAAGCGGGCTATGTTCGGATGCTTGCCCGGATTGGCACGCTCATCCTCGGTATGCTCGGCAAAAATCTCCACCCCCTTCTTTGCGGCTTCAACATTGATCGAGCCGTAGGTCTGGGCCAGGTGGTTATAGACGGCCAAAGAACCTTGGCTACCGGCCTTGTTTTCGATGGTGGCAACGATATTGCCTTCGCCATCGAGCAGATTGATCGCGGCCAGATGCGAGATGCCCGGCAATTTTTTCAGATTTTCAGCAAAAGACATGGTTAGTTGCTAGTACTTAGTCGTGAGTTGTTAGCGGGTGGGTTGGAGACTGGCACGGTGGCGCGTTGCTGGCGATCGGTTTTGCTAGCAACTAACCACTAATAACTAGCTCCTACTTCCATTCCCGTTTGGCTTTGACCAGTCCGATGATCAGCCCGGTAGTAAAGGTGACGGCCGGCACGATGAAGGCAATCGCCTTGATGCCGCGCTCTGCACCAAAATGAAAGAGCAGCCAGACGGTAGGCAAGAGGCCGAGAAACAGGCCAATCGCCCCACCCCGGATACCACCACGGATCACTTCCTGATCCGTGGTTTTCCGGTCACCGGTGCAATGCGGACAGTAGATCGCATCCGCCGGCGCTTCCTGGCCGCACTTGCTGCACTTCATGGCTTAGATCCGCTTGGCCAGTTCTGCTGCCTTGCCGGTGTAGTCCCACGGCGTCAGCTTGAGCAGATCGGCCTTGGCAGCTTCGGGGATTTCCAGCGTCGAGACAAAAGCCTGCATGCCCTCGCGGGAAACGCGGGTGCCGCGGGTCAGTTCCTTGAGCTTTTCGTAGGCGTTCGGCACGGCATAGCGGCGCATCACGGTCTGGATCGGCTCGGCCAGCAGTTCCCAGTTGGCGTCGAGGTCGGCCTTCATCAGGTCGGCGTTGATTTCTAGCTTGCCCAGACCCTTCAACAGCGAGTCGTAGCCAAGCAAGGCA
>JAYREA010000021.1:0-43654 GCA_041909135.1 Azonexus sp.
GGTGGCGACCAGGGTCTTGTAGTCCCAGCCAGCGAGCGAGACGGCATTGGGCAGGACGGTGCGGGTTTCGTGCCACTGTTGCAGGGTGTCCGAGTCTTCGGTGGCGTTGTTGCGGTGGAAACGGATGCTCGGTTGGGCACCATCGGGTAGCTCGGTATCCCGGTCGAAGACGATCAACTGGTGCCGGGCGTGGGTGGCCTTATCGCCGGCGGCAGCGGATTGGTCGTGTTCGAAACGGAAGGAGAGGCCTTCTTCGGCCAGCAGACGACGGAGGAACTCGAAATCAGATTCTCTGTACTGGGTAGCTACACTGTAGGTACGCAGCGGCTGGGTGACTTGGTTGGACCAGTGGGCTTCGGGGTAATCAGTCAGGATTTGGCCGATGATGTCGATGACCGTCTTGTCCTGAAACAGGTAGCAATCCCGACGCTGGGCGAGGAAGGCGAGGAAGGGTTCCATGATCAGACGGTAGCGAGCCAGCCCACCATCGGCACCGAGTTGCATGGCTTGCGTGACGTAGCCGTGCCAGGAACGTTTGCTGCCATCGGCCTGCAACAGGCGGAGGGTGATTTCTTCACCGAGCAGCGGCTTGAGATCAAAGTGGGCGTTGGTCGAGACGCAGTCGATTTCGAAGCGGAAGGATTCGGAGACGGCTTCGTAGCCGTTGAAACGTTCGACGATCAGGGAGGCGTCGGGCAGGGCGGTCTTGAGTTCGAGCAGGCGGGCGTGCTGGTTGAACAGGGTGTCGATGATGGACTGATTCATGGTCGGCTGATCAAGGTAGGGTGATGGTCAGCGTTGGCGCCCGTGGGGCCAGTTGGACGATGTTCTTGAATGGCGACAGGGTGTGCTGGACCGTGCTGCCGGCGTGCCAGTCGAGCCCGATATAGGCGACCAGACCGAACAGGGCGAGCACCGATGTGATGACCCAGAACGGGATGTCGCGTTTGATGGCATTGGAGATAGTGTCCGGGGCTGCCCAGTTCGGGGCAAAGGTGGCTGCCTTGCCCTTGATATGTGCAATTTGCTCGCCGAGTTGCAGGGTCAGGTACTTGAGCTTTTCCGGTCCTTCGAGCAGGTACCGCCCCTTGAAACCGATCAACAGGCACATGTGGAACACTTCGAGCGCATTGATTCGACTGGCGCCGCCATTGCGCGCTACTTCGAGCTTGTCGAAGAAATGCTCACCGGCCAATTGGTCGCCGAAGAGCACGAGTTGCAGTGGGCGGCGTTCCCAGACGTCGCGAATGTTCATCTTGGAGGAAAGAACGGATTCGTCGATGGCGGCACAGAAAGCGTACTTGGCATCGAAAATGTCTTCGGCATTGAAGTTGTTTTTCTTGGCCGCCCGCTCGAACTGATCGAGGAATTTCTGGATATTGCCGGAGAACTCGTCAGGGTCCTTGGGGACGCTGCGGTTGTTGAGCAGGATCAGCATGTAGAAGCCGTCATACAGCAGGTCGACAAGGCTTTTGGCCGGACGCTCAGTGGCCGAGTCGTCAGGGCGTGTACTCGGGGTGACGGAAAAGAGGCTGGGGGCTGTGGTCATGGCGTAACGGCAATCAATTCAACGGTGAGATCCCGATAACTTTCCGGGGCATAAATCATGACGGACTGGGCTTTGAGCATTCGTTCGTAAAGCGGCCCGTGGGCATCCAGCGCAAAGTAGCAGGCGCCAGGGCGAACCGGGATGGCGGCAGGAACTTGTGCGGCATGGGTCAGGCGAACGCCGGACATGGCGGAGAGAACGAGTTTTTCGACATCGTCCGGGGCACCAAGCTTGATGCGCAGCGGGATGGATTCGATGATTTCCGACTGCGGGTGTGCTGCAGTGATCGACAGGTAGAAAGCTGTTTCGCTGTTGATTTTTTCGGAATCCAGATGACCAGCATAGAAGGCTTGTTTCGGCTGGGTCAGCGAAATGGCGAAATAGCGGGTGGAAATTACCGTGTCGAGCAATTCACGCAGGATTTGGTCGATACGGGCAAAGCCGGGGCCGGGTTGCAGGTGGTCGTAGCTGGGCAGGTCGTTCAGCGAAAAACCTTTGGAGAAGGTCATCAGGCCACCGGCCAGGCGCAGTAATTCCTGAAATAATCGCTCTGGAGAGGTTTCCGGGTTGCGAAACAGATGGGTCAGCGTGGCGCAGGCGCTGCTGGCGGTGTGCAACAGCCAGAAGGAGGCGATGTCGCCGGAGCGGAACTCGATCACGTTTTTCGACGGTTCGCGGTGAAATCCGTAGAGCGCGTCGACCTTGGCCAGAAGGGCGTCGATCTGTCGCCGGAGCAGCATGTAAAGGTTGGGGGCGCTACGCAGGCTGATCGAAGGCGGAACAAAGGAGGAGTCGACTTCAAAACCGTTGCTGGAAGTACGGCGAATTCGTACGACAGGCAGCGTCAGAAACTGGTCGCGATTCTCGTTGGCAGATTTCAGGTGAGCGATCTGGCTTAGCGTCGCGATGTCGGCCTCGGCAGCCTCGGTGTAAAGATCGGCTCTATCACGCGGAACGATTAGATAACGGGCCTGGCCGGAGTCGGAGACATCCTCGGCACAGTTTCCGCCGTGTGGATTCAGGTGATGCAGCGCCAGAAAAAACTCGGTCACACCTTCTTCGTCCACTGCGGCATCCAGGGCTAGCGGAGGTGGTAATTGGTCAATATCGGGGGCTGTGAAAAAGTCGCCATTTGCGAAAACTGCGTCGATACGGTTGAAGCGAAGTACGCCGCTCTTCAGAGAGTCCAGGTCGAGGTCAAGGTCGCGGATGCCCCAGGCGAACGGATTGGCCGAGAGCAGGATGCGTCGGTTTACGGCCTCGGCGTGGGCATCTTGCTGCTGGAAGTGTTGCGGGCGAAGGAAAAGCCCTTCGCCCCAGAGAATTTTGGCGTTGTTCATTGTTTCAGTTTGCTAGGAATTGCATTGGATGCCGACCAGTGATCGCACTGATTCCGGGCTGATTTCGGTGACCAGGGCACCTTTGCTGGCGCTCAGCGCGCAAGCGTGGGCGCCAATGGTGATACCGGTCTCGAATGACTGCTTGCTGTCGAAAGCGAGCTTCCATCTCGAGGAGTACGGCGCGCGGAACATGCCAACGACACCAATCGTCGTTGCATCTCCCGGTACTTTTAGTACGGCGTCGTACGATTTTCCTGGTAGCAGGATGACCTCTCGGACTGAAATCAACTCTTCACCCAGGGCCTCTTTTTCGCTCTCGGTGGAGGTGATCTGCGGGTAGGTAAGCGTTTTAAGGCGTTCAGGGGAACGCAAAACGTAAATTTTTATGACCAACGACAACGGCTTGCCATTGCTGGTCAAATTCAATTGATCACCGGCAAAAATCCGGATTGGTAAATCTTTGAGGATTTTGCTGGGGTCGCCGCTCTCTTTCTTGGTGACGCCGGTCGCTTCGAGAACCATGCCGACAGCGGTGCCCGCCATTTGCAGGGCAGAAACCTGTGCACACCCTGACAGCAATGCGCAAACGAGCGCCAAGCTTGCCATGCGGGTACATAAAAGTTGTCGGAGTGTTGCAATTGTCATTAAGTGTGCAGCAAGTATTTAAAATGGCTAAAAATTAGATAAATGAGAAATGAAAATATGCATATGTGTTGATAACAGCCAAGTTCGTAATGTACTATTTCGGTTTCATCTAAGCAAACCCAATGGCATTTTATACGCCATTTGGCATACTCAGGAGTTTTGATGTTTACCCTTAAGCGTCTATCAATTGCGCTTGTTTTTGGCACCTCGATCGCGATTTCAGGTTGCGCTTCAAACAAGGTATCGATGAGCCAGGAAGAGTTTTCGGCCGCAATGGCGCAATCCAGCATGAATGTCGACTCTTTGCTGGAAAAAGGTAATCAGGAAGAAGCGGTCAAGGTACTCGGCGATTTGGCCAAGAAAAACCCGGGGCGCAAAGAACCGTGGATACGCATGGCCAAGGTGCATTTCGACGCCGAGAACTACGCGCAGGCGATTGTTGCAGCCGAAGAGGCTTTGCAGCGCGATGGTACGGATCGATCGGCAAAAAGCATTCGTGCCGTCGCTGGCTTGAGGGTGGCTGCCCAGTCGCTGACCGATCTGCGCGGCGATGTCGAGTTGAAGGGTGATGCTCGCTCGGATGCCGTTGGCTTGGCCAAAGTCATGCGCGATACCTTGGGTGAGGATGTCCTGGTTCCTCCTGGCGAGGCAGAAAAGAAAAAGAAGGTGGCACCCGTGATGCGTCCAAAGCCCGCCGTGGCTGTGGCGCCCAAAAAAACAGGTGGAGCGGCAGATGCTGCACCGGCGGCATCGGGCGCCAATCCGTTCAGCGTTCTGAAGTGATTTTGTAAGTTAATTATTGATCGGCCCTGAAGCGTTTTTCGCTTTGTGTGGCCGACTGGATATCCATACCGGAGGATCTTGTGGCGAAAAAAGAGAGTGTTCAAAAGCGGTTGCAAAAGATTCGTCCGCCGCGCGTTCAGCTGACCTATGACGTTGAGATTGGCGATGCCCTCGAAGTCAAGGAATTGCCATTTGTGGTTGGCGTGCTCGGCGACTTTGCCGCACAGTCAAAGGAGCCGCAGGGCAAGGTTCGTGATCGCAAATTTGTCAACGTCGATATGGATAATTTCGACGATGTCATGGAAGGCATGGCGCCACGCGCTGCATTCCGTGTCAAGAACCGTCTGACCGAAGCCGGTGGCGAACTGGGTGTCGATATCAAGTTCGAAAAATTCGAGGATTTTCGTCCGGAGTCTGTGGTCCAGCAGGTTGAACCGCTGCGTAAGTTGCAGGAAGCGCGTGCCAAGCTCGCCGATCTCCGCAACAAGCTGGCCGGTAACGAAAAGCTTGAAGATCTTCTCAATGATGTCTTGAACAGCACCGAGCAGTTGCAGAGTCTGGGCAGCCAGAAGAATGCAGGAGACGGACAATGAGCGCCCAGGCTGCAGTTACTGCCGCGCCGGCCAATGTTCGCGAATCGGGCCTGCTCGACCAGATCATTGAGGAAAGCCGTGTTGCCCAGTCCGATCAGGAAAAGAATCGGGCCCGGGACATCATCAGCGAACTCGTCAATCAGGTGCTGGACGGTGAAGTAGTCGTTTCAGAAAATCTGGCAGCATCCCTTGATGCCCGCGTGGCCGAACTTGATCGTCTGATTTCCGAGCAGTTGAGCGAAGTGATGCATGCCCCGGAATTCCAGGCTCTGGAAAGCGCCTGGACCGGCCTGCATTACCTGTGCAAACAGACCTCGACCGGCCAGCAACTCAAGATCAAGCTGTTTAACGCTTCGAAGCGCGAACTGGTCAAGGACTTCAAGACGGCCATCGATTTCGACCAGAGCGCGCTGTTCAAGAAAGTTTACGAAGAAGAGTTCGGTACCTTCGGTGGTGCGCCTTTTGGCACCCTGATCGGCCAGTACGAAATCAGCCGTCAGCCCGAAGATATGTATTTCGTCGAGCAGATGTCACATATCGCTGCTGCCTCGCACGCTCCGTTCATCGCTTCCGCTGCGCCGCAGTTGTTCGGCCTGGAGTCGCATACCGAACTTGGCAAGCCGCGCGACATGGGCAAGGTGTTCGACACCGTCGAATACGCCAAGTGGAAGTCTTTCCGCGAGTCCGAGGATGCGCGCTATGTCGGTCTGGCCTTGCCGCGCTTCCTGGGCCGTCTGCCCTATAACCCAATCGATGGCGAAGTCACCGAAGGTTTCAATTTCGTCGAAGAAGTCGATGGTACCGAGCACGACAAGTATCTCTGGTGCAATGCTGCCTTTGCCTTTGCCGCCCGCCTGACCGATGCCTTCGAGAACTATGGCTGGTGTGCCGCGATCCGTGGCGTTGAAGGTGGTGGCTTGGTTGAAGATCTGCCGACGCATACTTTCCGCACCGACGACGGTGAAGTGGCCCTCAAGTGCCCAACGGAAATTTCGATTACTGATCGTCGCGAGAAAGAGTTGAGCGATCTCGGCTTCATTCCGCTGGTTCACTGCAAGAACACCGACTACGCAGCTTTCTTTGGTGCCCAGTCGGCGCAAAAGGCAAGGAAGTACGATACCGACTCGGCCAACGCCAACGCCTCGCTGTCCGCCCAGCTGCAATACATGTTTGCGGTGTCCCGCATCGCCCACTACATGAAGGCGATGATGCGCGACAAGATTGGCAGCTTCGCTTCTGCTGCCAACGTTCAGAACTACCTGCAGCGCTGGATTGACCAGTATGTAACTGCCGACGATTCCGCTTCCCAGGAAACCAAGGCGCAGTTCCCGCTGCGTGAGGCTTCCGTGGAAGTCAGCGAAGTGCCGGGCCGCCCTGGGGTTTATCGGGCCGTATCGTTCATCCGGCCGCATTTCCAGCTGGATGAGCTTTCGGTGTCGCTGCGCCTGGTCGCCGAATTGCCGCAATCAACCAAGAGCTAAGCGTTGTTCAACCTCCAAGGAGAAAATGAGAAATGAAGGATATTTACGTCGAATTCAAGGGTAGTGACATCAAGGGTGATTCCCGCGATGCCAAGCACAAGGACACGGTTGAGGTTTACAGCTGGAGCCACTCCATGCGTCAGCCGAAGTCGGCAACGGCATCGGCTGCTGGCGGCCACACCGCCGAGCGTGTCGAGCACGGCGAAATGATCTTTACCAAGGATATCGACGGCTCCAGCCCGAAGCTGTATCAGGCTTGCTCGTCCGGCCTGGTGGTCAGCGACGTCATCATCTACTTCTACCGCGCTTTCGGCGGCCAGAACACGACCGGCAATCCGTCTGCTACCCAGAATCGTCACCAGTACCTGAAGATCGAACTGAAGAACGTCATCATCGCTTCGGTCTCCCCGGCCGTTGATGAGGAAGGCATTCCGAAGGAAAGCTTCTCGCTGAAGTATTCCGCCGTGAAGTGGACCTACGACGAACTGAATATCGACGGCACCAAGTCCGGTAAGGTCAATATCCAGGGCGCCTGGAACCTGGCCAAGAACACGCCGAATCTGACCTGATAATTCCTTCTGTGGAACCCACGGCGGAACTCGTTTCCGCCGTTTTTTATGATCAAAGGTTTTGAACCTTCCCTGTTCGATAAATTATTCGACGATCAGCCCGTTGGGGCTGCCCGGCGCCGTTTGTCGCTTGAGCAGTTGAAGGATTCGGTCGCCCGCGATCTTGAAGCGCTATTGAACACCCGGGTGGTGCTCGATGACGGATTCGAGACGTCCTTCCCGCTGACGACACGTTCAGTTGCCGGGTTTGGCCTGTCCGACTTTGCCGGGCTGAGCCTGGCCAATGTCCATGACCGGCGCCGGATCTGTGCCTCCATCGAAGCAGCCATTGCTGCCCACGAGCCGCGCTTGCGCGAGGTTCGTGTTGATCTTGAATTGCATCGAAAGACGGTGAACGCCCTGTATTTTTCAATCAATGCCGTGCTGGTTGTCAGGCCTGCGCAGGAACCCGTCAGTTTCGATGCACTGCTGCAGCCGACCAGCCTGCAGTATTCCGTGACCCGGCACCGTCCGCGGCTGGGAGGCTAGGTGGAAGACCTGCTGCCTTATTACGAGCGAGAACTGGCGTTTTTGCGTCAGCATTCCCGCGAGTTCGCCGAGCGCTACCCCAAGCTGGCTGCCCAGTTGTTGCTGTCGGGCGAGGGCTGCGACGATCCGCATGTCGAGCGGATGATCCAGTCTTTCGCGCTGCTGACGGCGCGGGTTTCCAAGAAGCTGGAAGACAGCTATCCGCAATTCACCGAAGCGCTGCTCAACGTTCTTTACCCGCACTATCTTAGGCCGTTCCCGAGTTGCTCCATCGCTCATTTCGAGCATGGCGGCGGTGAGCTGACCTCGGTGGCGACCATCCCGCGGGGAACCGAGTTGCAGTCCCGGCCGATCAAGGGCGCCATCTGCAAATTCCGGACGGCATGGGATATTCAACTGGCGCCGGTTTCCATCGGTGAACTGGCATTTGATCCAATCGCCAGCGCCCCCAGCGAAGTCCGCCTGCCGGTCGGTTGCAATGCCATTCTTTCGTTTTCGCTCGCCTTGCGCGGCAATAACACGGAGGCCGGCCTAGGCAAGCTCGACAAGTTGCGGCTCTATATCGACGCCGAGCCCTCGGTGGCTTCGGCGCTGCGGGATGCCATTTTTCTGCGCAAGCTGAAGGTCTATGCCTCTGGTGCCGACAAGCGCTGGCGCATTGCCAGGGAGAAACTGATCAGCGAGGTCGGGTTTGCCGATCAGGAAGCGCTGATCGATATGCCGGATACCTCACATGGCGCCTATCGCTACCTGACCGAGTATTTCTGCTTCCCGGAAAAATTCAATTTCTTCGATATCAATATCGGCGAGATTCCTTCCGGGCTGCATGCCGAGGGGAAAATCACCCTCCATATTGCGCTTGGCGATCTGCGCGCCGACAGTGATGCCTCCCGTTTGCTGCAAACGCTGACCACACAGAACCTTCGTCTGGGTTGCGTGCCGGTAGTCAATCTCTTTGCCCAGCGTGGCGATCCGATCCGAATCAGCAATCGTCAGTCGGCCTACCCGGTGGTTGCCGATGGTCGGCGGGCCTATGCCTACGACGTCTATTCAATTGATTCGGTGCGACGCGTCCGCCAAACCGCGCAGGGCGAATCGATTACCGAGTTTCGTTCCTTCTTTTCGTTGCGCCACGGCGAAACCCCGGAGCGCAACGGTTACTACTGGTATGCCCAACGCGATCATTTGATCGCCGAGAGCAGCCCCGGTTACGAAACCTCGCTTTCCATCGTCGATGCCGATTTCGATCCGGTTCAACCAAAGACCGATGTGCTCAGTCTGCAACTGACCTGCACCAATCGTGAACTGCCGACCCTGATGTCGGTTGGCATGCCGTCCGGTGACCTGTTTCTCGAAGGCGGCTCGAGCGTCCGTTCGATCAAGCTGCTGAGAAAACCGACTCAACCCTGTCGTTTCGACCATCGGCGGGATGGTCAGTGGCGGATCATCTCGCATCTGTCGCTGAACCATTTGTCGCTGACCGGTAACGGTCTGACCGCGTTCCAGGAGATGCTGGCGCTCTATGATTTGCCGCGAACGGCCGCCAGCCGCCGGCAGATCGAAGGCGTGCTCGGCATCGAGCAGAGTGACAAAACGGTGTGGATGGCCGGCAAGCCTTTTGCCTGTTTCGTCAGAGGCCTGGAAGTCCGCATCACCGTTGATGAGTCGAGCTTCGTCGGCAGCGGCCTTGATGTCTTCGTTCGCTGTATCGACCGCTTCCTTGGCCTGTACGTCAGTCTCAACAGCTTCATTCAACTGGTCGTGGTTTCCAATCGAACCGGAGAGGAATTGATCCGATGCGCACCTCGCAACGGCGACTCGATCCTGGCCTAGTCGATAGCACCCTTGAGGCGCCGGAACGCTACGAGTTTTTCCAGCTCGTGCGCCTGTACGAGAGCGTTTTCCGGAAAGCGGCCCGGTCGGGCGGCGGCGATGTCGTTAACGAGCGGATTCGCTTCCGCAATTCGCTGCGCCTCGGCTTTGCGCCCAGCCAGGTCGACGCCATGGCGCCGAGTTATCGGGTGGATGAAGAAGGGTTGGCTACCGCCGACCTGGAGCGTGTCGAGATCACGCCCAGTTTCATGGGCATGCTGGGTGTCAACGGCACGCTGCCGATTCATTACACCGAGCAGGTCATCAACCAGGCGCGCTTCAAGCGCGATGACTCCGGCCGGGCATTTCTCGATCTATTCACCAACCGTTCGGTTGGCCATTTTTACCGCGCCTGGAAGAAATACAAGCTACCGATCCAGTATGAAACGGATCGGCAGAATCGTTTTCTCCCGATTGTTCTGGCGCTGAGCGGGCTGGGTTTCGATGCCTTGCGTCAACGCATGAATGACGGACCGGGAGCCATCGACGACGAGTCGATTGCCTTCTTTGCCGGCTTGTTGCGCCAGCGGCCGGTCTCGGCAGAAACCCTGCAGCGCGTGATCAGCGGCTATTTTCGTGAAACGGTCGAAGTCGAACAGTTCGTCGGGCATTGGTATGCCATTCCCGCCGATCAGCGCTCGACGCTGGGTGGCAACAACGTGGCACTGGGCGGCAATGCCCTGGTCGGCGAGCGGGTCTGGCAGCGTAATTTGCGACTGCGCATCCATATTGGCCCCTTGCGTCACGAGCGCTACATGGCCTTCCTTCCTAGCGGCGAACTGGCTGCCGCCCTAAAGAAAATTCTCACCCTGGCGACTGGCGGCCAGTTCGAATACGAAATCTGCCCGATCCTGCGCGCGGCGGATGTGCGCCCGGCCAGCCTTGGCGGCGCGAATGGCTGCCGTCTTGGTTACGACAGTTTCATGCTGACCAAGCCGGAAACAAGCGACCGCAGCGATACCCGCTATCTCACCCATTTCATTCACTAATACAACGATCGACCGCGATGAGCACCTCTTTGAAAACATTGATCAGCAAACTAAACAGCACCTGCCGCCAGGCAGCCGAACGCGCCGCCAGCCTGTGCATGTCGCGCGGCAATTACGAGGTTGATCTTGAGCATCTGTTGATCGCGATTCTCGAAAATCCCGGTGCCGACCTGCTGGTCATCGGCAAGCGTTGCGGCATCAGCCCGACCGGCCTGGAGCGCGAGTTGAACCAGGAAATCGACCGCTTCAAGACCGGCAACACCCGGACGCCGGTTTTCTCGACGCACATTCTCAAACTCTTCGAACAAGCCTGGCTGATTGCCTCGCTTGACGCCCGCCTGCCGCGCATTCGCTCCGGCCACCTGTTGCTGGCGCTGCTCACCGAGCCGGAACTGTCGCAACTGGCATTCCGTGGCTCCAAGCTGCTGGCCAAGGTTCGCCTGGACGAACTGAAGCACAACTTCGACCCGATGACCGAAGGCTCGGCCGAAGCGGCTGAAGTGGCCGGGCTGGCGGCGCCGGACGATGGCGGAGATGAAAGCGATCCCTTGCTGGCTGGTGGCCCGCAAGGCGGCAAGACCCCAGCCCTCGACCAATTCACCACCAACCTGACGCAACGTGCCCGCGATGGCAAGGTTGATCCGGTGATCGGCCGCGACAGCGAAATCCGCCAGGTGATCGACATCCTGATGCGCCGCCGCCAGAACAATCCGATCCTGACTGGCGAGGCCGGGGTTGGCAAGACGGCCGTTGTCGAAGGCCTGGCCTTGCGCATTGCTCAGGACGACGTGCCGCCACCGCTGCTCGGCGTCGAACTGCACACGCTGGATATGGGCCTGCTGCAGGCAGGGGCCAGCGTCAAGGGCGAGTTCGAAAACCGCCTGAAGAATGTCATCGATGAGGTCAAGAAGAGCGTCAAGCCGATCATCCTCTTCATCGACGAAGCGCACACCATGATCGGGGCTGGGGGGCAGTCCGGCCAGAACGACGCGGCCAACCTGCTCAAGCCGGCCCTGGCACGCGGCGAGTTGCGTACCGTGGCAGCAACGACCTGGGCCGAGTACAAGAAATATTTTGAGAAAGATGCTGCACTGGCTCGTCGCTTCCAGGTCGTCAAGGTTGAGGAGCCGAGCGAGACGCTGGCTTCGGCCATGTTGCGCGGCATGGTGCCCTTGATGGAAAAACACTTTGGCATTCGCGTCCTTGACGAGGCGGTGACCGAAGCGGTTCGCCTGTCACACCGCTATATCAGCGGCCGCCAACTGCCGGACAAGGCAATCAGCGTGCTCGACACGGCCTGCGCCAAGGTAGCCCTGGGCCGGAGCGCCACACCGGCGATGATCGACGAGGCCGACAAGCGCCTGCTGCGCGAGCGTGCCGAACTGGCCGCCCTCGAACGTGAAGCTGCCAGCGGTGCCTGGCACGACACCCGGATCAAGGAGCTGAAGGCCCAGATTGCGGCCATCGAATCCGATCTCGCCATCTTCAAAACGCGTTTTGAAGAGGAAAAAACTTTGGTCAATCGTGTTCTCGAACTGCGTGGCCAGCTTGAAAATGGCGAGGCGGCCGTCGATGCCGCCCCAAAGCCAAAAGCCAAGGCGCGCAAGAAAGGCGAGGGCGAAGCGACTGGCGATAGCGAACTCGACAAGACCCTGGCGCGTTTGCGCGAATTGCAGGGTGAGTCGCCGATGGTCCCGCTGCAGGTCGATGGTCATGTCGTTGCCGAAATCATTGCCGCGTGGACCGGTATTCCGCTCGGCAAGATGGTGAAGAACGAGATCAACACTGTTCTCAACCTGAAGCCGCTCCTGAAGGAACGGGTCATCGGCCAGGATCATGCGTTGGAGGCCGTGGCCCAGCGCGTTCGCACCGCCCGCGCCAACCTCGAAGACCCCAACAAGCCGAAAGGTGTTTTCATGTTTGTCGGCCCCTCCGGCGTCGGCAAGACCGAAACCGCCCTGGCGCTGGCCGACATCCTCTACGGTGGTGAACGCAAGCTGGTCACCATCAACATGAGCGAATACCAGGAAGCGCATAGTGTTTCCGGCCTCAAGGGTTCGCCACCCGGCTATGTCGGCTACGGTGAAGGCGGTGTGCTGACCGAAGCCGTGCGGCGCAATCCGTACAGTGTGGTCTTGCTCGATGAAGTCGAAAAGGCGCATCCCGATGTGCTGGAACTCTTCTTCCAGGTCTTCGACAAGGGCGTACTCGACGATGCCGAAGGCCGTGAAATCGACTTCCGCAATACGCTGATCATCCTGACCAGCAATGTCGGTTCAACGCAGATCATGCAGTCCTGCCTGAACAAGCCGGCCGAAGAACTGCCGGAAGCCGATGCGCTGGCTGATGCCCTGCGCCCGATCCTGTTCAAGTCCTTCAAGCCGGCTTTCCTCGGCCGCATGAAGGTGGTGCCGTACTACCCGATTTCCGACGAAGTGCTGGTCAGCATCATCGAACTCAAGCTCGGCCGCATCCGCGACCGGATCGCCGCCAACCACAAGGCCGAGTTCATATGGGATGACAAGCTGGTCGAAGCCGTACTGGCCCGTTGTACCGAAGTCGATTCCGGGGCGCGCAACGTCGATCACATCCTGAATGGCACCCTGTTACCCGAAATTGCCGAGGTGGTGCTGGCCCGCATGGCCGAAGGCGCTGCGGTCGAGCGCATCAAGGTTGGGGCCGGCAAGAACGGTGAATTCAAATACGCCATCAAGTAGCCGGCGCATGTCGTCGGATAACGAACTGGAGAGCTATGTATGTTTAACCTGAACTACGCCAACGTTGCCAATGCCTACCGGCGCTATGCCGGGCTCGACAAGGACAGTCTGTTCAATGCCCTGGGCTGGGACGATAAGGGCAGTTCGTCAGGCTATGCACATAACGGGGCGGTGCTGACCAGTCTGGCGCTGCTCTCCAGCGGCGTGCCGCTCAGCGGGTCGCTGCGTATCGAGGCCGGCCCACAGGCTGGCGGCAAGGCTTTCAACGGCGCCAACCGCCTTGCCGACTGGTTGAGCGTGCGTCATGAAATGCCGGAAATGCTGCCGCTCGACAAGGGCTTGGCTGAAGTCGCCTATCAGCTGTTTGGTCGGCGCGGCATTGTCGCCTTTATGCAGGGCTCCGGCCCCCAGGGTGGCTTGATCGGCCTGCTCGATGGACGCAACGCTGGTGCAATGTGCCGCGCGGCAGAAATCAAGCACCCGCTTGAAGTTCGCTTCTGGCCGCTGCCCTGATTGGCTTCTTATCCCATTGGGTTAATGAAATTCGTTTAACATATCGCGCCGGGCTCAAGCCGGTCTTCGATGAACTGATCAAAAGTCCATCCCGCCGTTTAATGCGCCACTCCAACCGTTGATTGCAAGACCATGAACAGCATCCTAGACCTGATTTCCGGCGGCGCCGGCTGGCGCCAGACCAACCGGCTACTGACCCTGACCACGCCGGCCGGGCCGGATGCCTTGCTGGCCGAAACAGCCCGCATCGACGAAGCCCTCGGCCCGGTTGCCGAGCATGCTGGCTATCGCATCGAACTGACCGTGCTGACGGCCAATGCCGAGCAATCCCTGGCTGCCTTGCTCGGCCAACCGGCCCGTCTGGACCTGCAAACCTCTGCCTCCCGCACCACGCTGAGGCCTTTCCACGGCCACATCACGCAAGTCACCCGTCTCGGTGCCAACGGCGGCTTTGCCCGCTACCAACTGGTCATCGAACCCTGGCTCGCCTTCCTCGGCCACAATCAGGACAACTACCTCTTTCAGGACAAAAGCGTCATCGAGATCATCGACGAACTGCTCTCCGACTGGAAAACCCAAGGCAAGCTCGTTCCCGACTGGCGCTGGAACCTGGCCGACACCGCCGCCTACCCCAAGCGCGGCATGACCGTGCAATACCGCGAAACCGATCTCGCCTTCCTCAAACGCCTCTTGGCCGAAGAAGGGCTCTTCTGCTGGTTCGAACACAAAGCCGAAGACGGCGACACCCTGGGCAGCCATACCCTGATCATCGCCGACCACAACGGCGCCTTCACGGACAACCCCCAATCCCTCATCCGCTACACCCAGGCCGGCGCCACGCTCGCTGAAGACTCCCTCGACCGCTGGCACGGCCTGCGCCAGCTCGACACCGTTGAAACCAACGCCAGCAGCTGGGACTACCGCAGCCTCTCAACCCGTCCGCAAGGCGCGCGCAGCAGCATCGACAGCGGCGCTCTCCCCAAGACCGTCGCCTGGCACGACCCCGGCCAATACGCTTGGCAGAACAGCGCCCACGGCGAACGCATGCTCGGCAACCAACGTCAGGCCATCGACGCCCGAGTGAAACAGTTCGACGGCCAAGGCACCGTCCGCAGTGCCGCTCCCGGCACCACTTTCACGCTGGCCGACCATCCCGAACACGATCTGGACGCGCCGGAACAACGCAAGTTCCTGATCACCGCCATCACCCATGAAGCACGCAATAACCTCGCCGAAACCGTCAATGGCGAAGCTAGCCAGGGGCAGGGCGGAGAACAAAGCGTCGACCTCTACCGCAACCAGATCACCGCCATCCGCGCCGGCATCCCCTGGCGCCCGCTCAGTGCGGATAGTCACGGCCGGAACATCCACCCGCGCCCGACCATCAACGGCACCCTCACCGCCGTCGTCATCGGCAACGGCCAACCCACCCACACCGACCGCGACGGCCGCGTTCGCGTCCAGTTCCCCTGGCAACGTGGCGCCCAATCGGCCGGACGCAGCGAACACCCCACCGGCGCCGACAACGGCCCGGCCAGCGACGCCCTCGGCGTCTGGCTGCGCGTCATGACCCCCGTCGCCGGTGCCAACTGGGGCGGGCACATGACCCCGCGCCCCGGCCAGGAAGTCCTCGTCGCCTTCCAGAACGGCAACATCGACCGTCCGCTCATCATCGGCACCGTCTACAACGGCAGCGGCCAGACCGACGCCCAAGGCAACCAGCAAGCCGGCAGCACCCTGCAAGCCAGCGCCAATGCTCCCGCCTTCTTCGCCGGCAAGGAAGCCGAAGCCCATACCCACAACGCCAGCCTCTCCGGCCTCAAGAGCCAGCAACTCAATGCCAGCAAAACCGGGCAGGGCGGCTACAACCAACTAGTCTTCGACGACACCCCCGGCGAAAGCCGCATCGAAGCCGCCACCACCGAACACCAAAGCAGCCTCCAACTCGGCCACCTCAAACAACAAACCGACAACGCCCGCCAGGCCGACCGCGGCCACGGCGCCGAACTCGCCACCCAGTCCGCCAGTGCCATCCGCGCCGGCAACGGCCTGCTGATCAGCACCGACGCCCGACCCAACGCCAGCAGCACCCACCTCGACAGCCGCGAACCCATCGCCCAGACACAGGACGCCCAAAGCCTGACGCAAAGCCTCGCCGACGTTGCCACCAAACAAAACGCCGCAATCAAAGGCGACCCCCAAGCCGACAAACTCCCGGCCAGCGAAGCCCTCAAACACGCCATCGACGTCATGAGCGCCACCGCGACTCAAGGCCAAACCCAAGCCGGCAGCGACACCATCAAAGCCACCCAGGGCGGCACCGGCACCGTCCCCGCCTGGTCAGAACCGCGCATCCAATACAGCGCCCCGGCCGGCATCGCCCAACTCACCCCGCAAAACCACATCCTCGCCGGCGGCAAGAATCTCAGCATCGCCACCGGACAAGATACCAACCTCATCGCCCAAGGTAACCACAGTCTCGCCGTCAAAGACGGCATTGCCCTCTTCACCGTCGGCAAAGCCAACGGCAAAAACAAACCCAACACCGAAACAGGCATCCACCTCCACGCCGCCAGCGGAAGCGTCAGCCTGCAAAGCCAAAGCGGCAAAACCACCGCCGCCGCCGACAAGAAAGTGACCATCGCCAGCACCACAGGCAAGCTCACCTCCAGCGCCAAGCAGCACATTCTCGCTACGGCACAAGGCGCTTACCTGAAGATCGAAGGCGGGAACATCCAGCTACATGCGCCGGGGAAAGTGGAACTGAAGGCGAGTCAGAAGAATTTGACGGGGCCGAAGAGTGCGGGGGCAGAGGCGACAGCGATGCCCAAGGCCGGAAACCTTGAACGCTATAACGAGGCGTTCAAGGTTCGTAACGAAGAAACGGGAGAAATTCTGGCCGGCGTTCGCTATCGGATCGAGGGCCCGGAAGGGATTCTGGCGAGCGGGATTACCGATGGAGAAGGCAAGACTACTCGCGTCCACACCAGCAAACCGACCGAGATCAAATTGATCATCGTCGATTGAGCCATCAAGAAAAAATGACATGCACACTGATACATTGAATCCACCTCCGGCCGCCAAGACGCTGACCGACACCAAGCAGGATACCTACATTGATGCGCTGCAATCATTTGGCGAGGGTGTTCTGCTGTATCGACCTGAAGACAACAGCTTCATCGCCCTCTATGACGAAGAGTGGTTCAATATCCGAGCCGATGCGCTAAGCAACGTCACTCCGATTGAAGCCCTGCAAGAGGCCAACTCGAAAGCGACAGAAAAGGCTATTGCTCTACGTGACCTTCAGAGGAAACCAGGGGTAAGCAAAGCCGAACTGGCGCAAGCTGAAAAAGAACTGGCGACGGCGCTCAATGACGTGGCGGCGAAGGCAGAAGAGGCCAAGAAAAAGATCGAACCCATCAAGACATTGAGCAACGATCCGAACCAGCTCTATGAGCTCGTTCCATTGACGATGAAGCGTGTCGTCAAGTCCAAGGGGGGGCATGAAAGCCGCCGGCTGATTACGCCCATTTACGTGAAAGCCGACAAGCTCAAGAACGTGCTGGCAGACAAGCGCGTTTACCTCGTTGAAGGAGAGGCCGAGCGCAAAAAGCAGACGAAGGAGAAAATTCTCAACGGGACATCGCTCAACACCGACGAGATCAAACGCCGGATCGCTGACAAAGTTCAGGACAAGGCAAAATTTTCCAAGAAATGGAAGCTGGCCCCAGCAGATGCAGATGTTTACAGCGGCATCCTCTTCGATTGGGCAAAAACGATGGGTGCCGATACCAAGGCATTTCTCGAAAGAACGCAAGAAGAACTGGTCAAGCAAATACTTCCATCGACATTGAGCCACAACAAAAATGATCCCTACCGAAATATCGACCTCGCCGCTGAAGCTCAGCTCATGCGCTGGGCAGGCGGTGCGGGACTGGAGTTAAATTTCAGCCCCTTTCAGGGATCGCTATTCGATAAGCGCGATAAAGACTGGAAGGACCGCGCCAAACGCGCCGCCAAGACTGCGCGCTTCGGCATCAAGGCCAACGCCGAAGCCTCGTTCGCCATCGGCGAGGCTAAGGTGGAAACCATCGCCTATCTACCGCATTACAGCGGCTGGGAGATGTCACCGGAGGTGCTCGGCCAGCCGTTCAACTTTGGCTACTTCCGGGCGCAGGGCGATTTGCTGCTCTATGGACTAGCCGGGGCCAGCGTTGCCCTCGAGGCCGACCTTGGAATCATGCTCACTGGCGACAAGCAAGGCGTCAAGGGGACTCCAAAGGGCCAAAAAGGTGCCAAGGCCAAAGCCGGCGCCAAGGGCAGTATCGAACTCTTCGCCGGGATCAAGGAGGGCGTCCAACTTTCTGGCGCGGTGCAATGGCTCAATCCGGAGGGTGTTCTGGGAACAGGTAAGCCGAAGAAACTGAAAGCCAACCAGGCGATAGCCGAATTCGCCGACATTGCCAAAGTCAGCTTGGGGGCCGAGGCTATCGAAGGTCTAGCGGCCAAGTTGGGGTTCGAGTGCGCCTTCCGAAACGGCAGCTTTCGCATCGCAGCGGATGCCAACCTCTGCCTCGGTCTGGGTGGCGGCGGCAAGGTTGCGGCAGATGTGGGTGCCGCAACCATCGGCGACTTCTTCATGTGCGTCTGCCATATGCTCAAGCAGGCGGATTACCACAAGATGCGAGATGTGATGGAGCAGGATACTTTCGATAGCTTCAACAAGATTCTATTTTTGGTGGAGGCAGGGGGGCAAGATCTCAAGTCGTTTGCGAAAACGACCGAGTTATTTATTGGAACGGAATATGAAAAGACAGTAGAAGCAGCTCGGCGCAAAGGGCGCGAATTCCTGCAACAACTAGAACAACGCCTGCGCTCCGGTTGGGGATGGTTTGCCTATCTGCCGCCTGAGGGACGAGGGGCCATGATGCTGGCGATCAACGACGCCCGGTTGAGTGCGCCAAGTGACCGGGATTTGCAACTGGCTGCGGCCTATTGCGCCAACGAACTGTTGTGCACCGCGCAAACCGAACGCCATCTCGACAAGACCCTGACGCGCTTCAGCTACGACATGGGTAGCCAGGGCGACGAGGCGTCGGCCCGGCTGGCCCTATCCTCCCTGTTCGGTGACACGGCCTTCGCCGGGGCGTTGGAGAAAGCGGAAACACGGCTCGCCGGCGCGGTCGAGCCAATGATCGGCCAACCGTTCTTGCGCAATGACGAACCTAGTTTCTTTGCGGCAACCCTGCCCTTGAACGGGGCGATTTACACGGCCTGATGGTCAGTCGGGGCGCTTGATTGGGGCAGGGGCGTTGATGACGCAGCGGACGGCGGTATCGGGAAGTGTTGAATATCCAGGAATTTCAACTTTTTCTGTCGGTTTGCCTAAAACCACCTTCGGCTCAAAGCCTCGTGGCGTTGCTTGCGTTCGCATCATCACCAAATTGGCCGCTTCTGCGGGAGTGCCAGTCGAGCCGCGCTTGACCTTCTCAGTCCCCGTTTCAGGCCCTTGCGGGTTTTTCTCGGGCGAATTCTTGTAGTAATCCGGGGCGTACCAATCATTGACCCATTCCGTCATCCCCTCGCTCATACCGTACAGCCCCGCCGGGTTGGGTGGGTAACTGCCCACCTCCGGCCTCGGCGGCTTGGGCTGCCCATATTCCCATTTGGGCGGGAAGTTCCGTCCCCGCTCGATCTTGCCGGAGTCGGTGGCGAACAGTACGCGCTGCCCGCGGGAGCGCGCTCCATACTCCCACTGCGCTTCGGTCGGCAGATCGAAGGGCAACTGCGTCTGCTGGCCAAGCCATAGACAAAACGCTTTCGCGCCGTACCAGTTGGGGCTAGCGGCTTTACGCGGTCCGCGATATTTTTGCCCGAACGAATCCATGTTGATCCGCGCCTCACCAACCGCATCGGTGAACACATCGAAATCGTCGTAGGTGGCTTGGTAGGCCATCATGGAAAAGCCACCCAGCGTCACAAGATGCAAAGGCTTGGAATCGCGTTCGGTATCACAGACACGCTGTGGCCCGCACCAATCCCCCATCTCGAAGCTGCCCCCCTCCAGAAAAACCATGTGTTTGAGCGTACGGTCGAGCAGCGCGATAACACGTGCCTTCATGGTCTCGTCCGATGCAGTAGGCGTTTGGGCGCAAGCGCCCAGCGAGACGGAAAGCAGAATCAGGGCAAAACGGAATCTCAATGGCATGGTGTTTCCGAAACAATCCGAAAACGCCATTATGCCGTATGTTTTTGGCATGCTGGCTATCATATCGAACTGACGGTGCTGACGGCCAACGCCGAGCAATCCCTGACCGCCTTGCTCGGCCAACCGGCACGACTCGACTTGCAAACCTCTGCCTCACGCACCACGCTGAGGCTTTTCAACGGCCACATCACGCAAGTCACCCATCTCGGTGCCAACGGCGGCTTTGCCCGCTACAAACTGTCCCGGGAGGCACAATTTTGCCGCTTCAATGTCACTTGCTATACGGACCCCAGGGTCCGTATAAGCACTGCTTGAGCGACCAAGCCATCAAGACTGCCCGTCTGGTTTCCACCCACCACCCAGCGCCTTGAACAAATCAATCGCCGCACCCAGTCTGGCTTGGCGCATAGCGATCATTGTCGTTACCGCATCGTTGTGGGTGCGTTGGGCGTCGAGGACTTCGAGGTAGCCGGCGTGGCCTGCTTCGTAGCGCAGGCGGGAAACGTCGAGCGCCTTGCGGGCGCTGTCTACGCGGATGTTTTGGGCGGTTTCGGCTTCGCCGTCTTCGCGCAGGCTGACCAGGGCATCCCGGACTTCCTTGTAGGCGGTTTGCAGGGAGTTTTGCCAGGCGATCAGGGATTGCTGGTTGAGGGCCTTGGCTTGATCGACGCGGGCAGAGGTGCGGCCGAAGTCGAGGATGGGCATCAGCGCACCGAGGCCGAGCGACCAGGTGCCGGAGCCGGCGCTGAACAGGTCGGACAGCACCTTGCTCTCACTGCCGACGCTGCCAGTCAGCGTGAATTTCGGGAAGTAGCCGGCCTTGGCGATACCGATGCCGGCGTTGGTGGCGATCAACTCGGCTTCGGCCTGACGGACATCGGGGCGGCCTTCAATCAGGTCGGAGGGCAGGCCAGCCGGCGGGAGTGGCGGCATGGGCAGTTGGCGCAGGTCGCCGGCGGCGAGCTTGAGTTCCGGGTTGCCGGTTAGCAGCGCCAGTTGGTGTTCGGCCAGGGCGCGCTGCCGGCGTTGTTCGGCGATTTGCACCTGCGCGGCGGCGAGCGCGCCTTCTGCCTGGTAGCCATCGAGTGGCGAAACCAGGCCGGCATCGACCCGGGTTTTCACCAGTTTCAGGCTGTCTTCACGGCTCTTCAGCGTTTCGCTGGTGAGCGTCAGTTGCGCATCGTAGGCCCGCAAGGCCAGGTAGTTGCTGGCGACCAGACCGGCGACCGTGATCCGAATGGAATCGCGGGAATACTGGCTGGCCAGCAGGGTGGCGCGGGCGGATTCGTTGGCGCGGCGAATGCGGCCCCAGACATCGAGTTCAAACGATGTACTGAGCCCAGCGTTGCGGGCATGGCGTATTGCCGGTTGGGAGGCGACATAAGTCGCCGTCTTGGTGCTTGCCTTGGTGTTGCTGATTCCGGCCGAACCATCGATTTGCGGGAAGAAGGAGGCACCGGCTTCGCGGGCGACGGCTTCGGCCTGTTCGACGCGAGCAATGGCCTGGCGGAGGCTGGCGTTATTGTTCAGGGCCTGATCGACCAGATCGTTCAGGGTGGCGTCGTTGAACAGCGTCCACCAGCGCGGATCGATGGCCGGGTTGGGCGCAATCGCAACCGTCTCGGCCGGCTTGGCTTCGCCAAAAAGGCTGGGCAGCAAGGCCGATGGGCGCAGGTAGTCAGGGCCGATGGCGCAGCCGCTCAGGGCAAAGGCCAGCGCCAGCGGTGTCAGACGGTAAAAGGCGGGGGAAATCATGCTTGCTCCTCCTCGTTGTTATCGAGGTGCGAGGGGTCGATCTGTTTGCCGCGTTCCAGCCACTTGAAGAACAGCGGGATGAACAGCGTGGCGATGAAGGTGGCAGCCAGCATGCCGCCGAAGACGCCAGTACCCATCGACTGGCGGGCGGCGGCGCCGGCACCGGTGGCTTTGACCAGCGGGAAGACGCCGAGCACGAAGGCCAGCGAGGTCATGATGATCGGGCGCAGACGCAAACGGGCGGCTTCGACTGCTGCTTCAGCCGCACTCATGCCTTCGGCGTACTTCTGGGCGGCGAATTCGACGATCAGAATGGCGTTTTTCGACGCCAGTCCGATCAGCACGACGAGACCGATCTGGAAGTAGATGTCGTTCGGCATGCCACGCAGCCAGATGGCGGTCAGCGCACCCATCAGCGCGAAGGGCACGGCCATGACGACAGCCACAGGCAGCGACCACTTTTCATACTGGGCAGCGAGGATCAGGAAGACCATGATGATGGCGAAGCCGAATGCCTGCAGGGAAGAACCAGAGCTGCGCTTTTCCTGGAAGGCCTGGCCGGTCCAGGCAATGCCATAGCCGCTGGGCAGGGTTTCCTCGGCCACCTGTTCAACGATCTTGATCGCGTCACCAGAGCTGACGCCCGGCTTGCTATCACCCATCACCTTGGCAGCGATGAAGCCATTGAAACGCTCGACCTGTTCCGGGCCGACAACGTTCTTCACCTTGCTGACTGCCGACAGCGGAATCATCGCGTTGGTCGTTGCGCTGCGCACATAGACCTTGCCGATGTCGTCCGCCTTCATGCGGTAGTTGGCTTCGGCCTGCAGTTGCACGCGATAGACGCGGCCGGCCTTGTTGAAGTCATTGACGTAGAGCGCACCCATCGTGCTTTGCAGCGTCGAATAGATGTCGGCAATGGGGATGCCCAGCGCCAGCGCTTTCTGTTCATCAACTTCGACGAACAACTGCGGCACGGTCGGGCGGAAGAAGGTGGAAATCCGGGTGAATTCCGGATGCGTCTTCAGCGCTTCCATGAAGGTCTGGGTGACGTCGTTGAGCTTGCGGGCATCGCCGTCGACGCGGTTCTGAACATAGACCTCGAAACCGCCGGCCGAGCCCAGACCCATGATCGGTGGGGGGTTGAACACCAGGCCCATGCCGTCCGGCTGCATCATGCCCATGCCCATGAACTTGCCGGCCAGATCCTGCGCCTTGCCCTGACGCTCGGACCAATCCTTGAGCGGAATGAACATGGTCCCGGCGTTGGGCTTGTTGCCGCCGCCAATCAGATCGAAACCGGAAACGATGAAAGTGTGCTTGACGGCCTCATCGCCGGCGATCATCTGGCGCATGCCTTCGCCGGTCTTTTCCGTGCGCTTCAGCGTTGCGCCGTCCGGCAACATCAGGGCAGAGATCAGGTAGCCTTGGTCTTCTGCTGGCACAAAACTGCCCGGAATGATCCGGAAGAAGAGCAAGGTGGCGCCAATCACTGCCAGGAAAACCAGCGAGCCGATAATGCCGTGCTTCATCGTAAAGCCGACGGCGCGGGTGTAATTGCCGGTCAGGCGTTCGAACATCCGGTTGAACGGAGCGAACAGCTTGTTCTCGGTGTGCTGGGCCTTGAGGAGCAGGGCGCAGAGGGCGGGAGTCAGTGTCAGGGCGACCACGCCGGAGAGCACGACGGCGACAGCCACGGTAACAGCGAACTGCTTGTAGAGCTGGCCGGCAATGCCGCCAAGGAAGGCGACCGGAATGAATACGGCACACAGCACCAGCACGATGGCGATCAGTGCCCCGGTAACCTGCTGCATGGCCTTGATTGCAGCCTGTTTGGGCGGCAGTTTCTCTTCGGCCATCAGGCGCTCGACGTTTTCGAGCACGACGATGGCGTCGTCAACCACAATGCCGATTGCCAGCACCATGGCGAACAGGGTCAGCGTGTTGATCGAAAAACCGAACAGCCACAGGCCGGCAAAGGTACCAATCAGCGAGATCGGCACGGCAACCATCGGGATCAGCGTGGCGCGCCAGCTTTGCAGGAAGAGGAAGACGACAGCCAGCACCAGAATCATCGCTTCGATCAGGGTCTTGACCACCTCATTGATCGATGCCGAGACGAAGCGCGTCGTGTCGAAGGGGATGACGTAATCCATGGCTTCAGGGAACTTGCCCTTCAGCTCGACCATCTTGGCCTTGACCAGATCAGCAACTTCCAGCGCATTGGCGCCAGTCTGCAGGAATACACCCATGGCGATGGTCGGCTGACCATCCAGCGTCACGCGCTGGTCGTAGCTGTAGGCGCCGAGTTCGATGCGGGCGATGTCCTTCAGACGCAACACGCCACCCGGGCCGCTGGCACGGATGACGATGTTGCCGAATTCTTCCTCGCTGAGCAGGCGGCCCTTGGCCGTCACCGTGTAAACCAGTTGCTGGTCGTTCGGGGCCGGTTCCTGGCCGATCTTGCCGGCTGCATTCTGGGCATTCTGCGCCGTGATGGCACCTGCAACTTCCGTCGTTGTCAGGCCAAGCTGGGCCATGCGATCCGGTTTCAGCCAGACGCGCATCGAGTAATCCTGGGCGCCGAAAATAGTGACATCACCAACGCCCTTGACCCGCTTCAACTCGTCAACGATGTTCAGGCTGGCGTAGTTGGACAGGTAGAGCGTGTTGTACTTGCCGCCTTCCGACTTCAGGGCGACAACCTGAAGAATGTCGTTGGAGCGTTTCTGGACGATCACGCCATTGCGTCGAACGGCTTCCGGCAGGCGTGGTTCGGCCGCCTTGACCCGGTTGTTGACGTTGACCGAAGCCATATCGACATTGGTGCCAACTTCGAAGGTGGCCGTGATGGTCACCGCGCCGTTGGCACTGGCCGACGACGTGAAGTAGAGCATGTTCTCGACGCCGTTCAACTGCTCCTCGATCGGCGCAGCCACGGTCTTGGCCAGCGTTTCAGCGGAGGCGCCCGGGTAGGTGGCGGTGATCAGCACTGTCGGCGGGGCGATCTGCGGGTACTGCGCAATCGGCAGCACCTGCGAGGCAACCAGCCCGGCAATGACGATGATGATCGAGATGACCGACGCGAAGATCGGCCGGTTGATGAAGAATTTAGCCATGGTTGTTCCTTATGGCTTGGCGCGATTGTTGGTCAGGCCAGCCATGCCGGACATGCCGGTCATTGATGCTCCGCCTTCCATGCCCGTCATGCCGGCCATGCCGGCTTGGCCAGGCTGCGGTTTTGGATCGACTGGTACGCCGGGGCGCAGCTTGATCAGGTTGTCGATGATCACCTTGTCGCCGGCATTGAGGCCGCCGAGAATGACCCAGTCCTTGCCGTACCACTCGCCGGCCTTGACCGGACGCGGCGCGACCTTGTTCTCGGGTCCGGCAGTCATCACCAGCGTGCCTTGTTCAGTCTGCAGAACGGCCGATTGCGGTACCAGGAAAACGCCATCGCGCTCGCCGGTCAGCAGGCGGACACGGACAAACTGGCCGGGCAGCAACTGGCCGCCAGCGTTGTCGAACTCCGCGCGCAAGGCCTGGGTGCCCAGCGTGGTATCGATATTGGTGGCGAGGAAATTGAGTTTGCCCGGCTTTTCATACTTTTCGCCGTTGGCCATGACCAGTTCGACACCCTTGACGTCCTTGGCGGTCACGCGTCCGCTCGGGAACTTCGCCAGGTCACTTTCGCCCAGGCTGAAGCGAACCCAGATCGGGTTGGTCTGGTAGATCGAGGTCAGCAGGCTGTCAGCAGTCGAGATCAGGTTGCCATCCGACTTGATGGCGCGGCCGGTGGTGCCGGCCACCGGAGCCGTCACGGTGGTCCAGGAAAGATTCAGTTCGGCCTGGTGCAGCGCGGCTTGGGCCATCGCGTTGGCGGAGACGGCATCGTCGTAGTCCTTCTGGGCGATGGCCTTGGCTTCGGCCAGACCTCTCAAGCGGCCGACTTCGCGGGCAGTCTGCTCGGCCTTGGCCTTGGCTTCGGCGAGTGCGTTTTCATAGGGGGTACGGTCGATCTGGAACAGCGGTTGGCCGGTCTTGACCGTTTCACCTTCCTGATAGAGACGCTTGATCAGAATGCCACCAACGCGGGCGCGAACTTCGGTTTCGCGGGCGCCTTCGGTTTGCGCCATGATCTCGATGCTCGAAGGCACTTTCTGCGGCTGCATTTCGATGACCGTCACCGGCATCGGCCCCATCTTGGGCGGCCCGCCAGCTGTCTTGTCGCCGGAACAACCGGCGGCGGCCAGTGCGCCAATAATGGCCGAAACGATGAAGGGCAGGGCCTTACGTTGGAATGTTGAAGTTGGGTTCACGCCGGTTCTCCTTGATTATTTTTGCTGGCTCGATTATAAACATTCATGGATGTATGTAAATACGAATTTGTAACTATGCGTTATCCAGTAGTTTCGGATATGCGAAGTAACTGAAAAGTTCGTTCAGGAGAGAAAGTGGTACGCAAAACCAAGGAAGAAGCGGAGCAGACCCGCAAGCACCTTATCGAAGCAGCACGCACCGTGTTCCATGAGTGCGGTGTAAGTCGTTCGACACTGGAGAAAATTGCCAAGGCGGCCGGCGTGACACGCGGTGCTGTTTATTGGCACTTCAAGGACAAGGCGGAATTGTTCTTCGCGATGCGCGAGGATGTTTTCGCACCGATGGTTGAACGGACTGACGCATTTCTGCTGTCGGATCAATTTGCCAATCCGCTGGATGCCATCGAGGCTTCGATCAAGGAGTTCTTCCGTGTTTTGGAAGACTGTTCGGTGGTTCGCGAAGTCTTCGAGATCATGATTTCGCGCTGTGAGTATGTCGACGAGTTTGCTGCGGTACAGGAAGAGGTTGGCCGGCCTGCGCAGACTTTTCTGGCCAAGATCGAGCGCGTCTATCAGCAGGCCGCTACCAAGGGTACTTTGCGCCAAGGACTGGATCCGCTCGCGACGGCCAAGGACACCTGGGCGTTTACCTCCGGTTTGCTGCACCTGTTGCTCGGCTGCCAGAAAGGTTCGGACTTGCCTTCACGGGTTCCGGAGATGATTTCCGCCCACATGGCCTTGCGGCGGGCCTGAGCCGCAAGGCTTTCTTTCTTATTTGCTGCAGGCAGAGCGGATGATGCGCTCCGTCTTGGCTTCGTCCAATTCGGCGTGACCGCCCAGCGCCGCATTGCCGTGATCGCGCAAAGCCTGCATGACGCGTGCTACGGCGTCGGGGTCGGTAATACCGGCATCGCTCAGGTGCAGCGGCATATTCAGGCGGCGATAAAAACGCTCGATGGCGGCAATGGTGTCTTCGGCGGAAGGCTGGGCAAGGCCGAAAACGGCATGTCCCATTCGTTCCAGCTTGGCCCGCTTGGCCTCAATTGTCTCCCGTAGCAAGGCGGGCTGGATGATAGCCAAGGTCCGCCCGTGGTCGATGCCATAGAGGGCAGTCAGTTCGACGGCCATCCGGTGGGTGGCCCAGTCCGTCGGCACGCCAACGCCAATAATCCCGCACAGGGCCTGATTCGCCGCCCACATCAGGTTTTGCAACCAGCCAATGTCGCGCCGTTGCCCGAAGGTATCGGCCAGCGTTTTCAGGGCACGCATGACCGCTTCGGCGTAGCCATCCTGGACCAGTGCACCAACCGGATAGGTCAGATATTGCTCGCAGACATGGACGAAGGCATCGACCACGCCGTTTTCCAGTTGCCGATCCGGCAGGCTGGCCAAGACCTGAGGATTCATGATGGCAAAGCGAGGCCGGGCCGGCTGGACGTAAAACACCCGCTTTTCATGATTGGCGGCGCGAGTCACCACAGCACCGGCATTCGATTCCGAGCCGGTCGCGGCCAAGGTCAGCACCACGCCGACCGGCAGGGCGCGTTCCACCTTGTGCTTGCTGCTGACGATGTCCCAGCCATCACCATCGTACAAGGCGGCACAGGCGATGTATTTGGCGCCATCGCTGACCGAGCCGCCACCGACGGCCAGGATGAAATCCAGCTTTTCGGCCCGCACAAGCTCAACCGCCCGATTCAGCGTTTCGAAGGTCGGATTGGGTTCGACCCCGGCGAATTCAACGACTTGATGCCCGGACAGCGCCTGGCTTACCTGCGCATAGACGCCGTTTTTCTTGATTGATCCACCGCCATAGAGCATCAGTACCCGGGCGTCCTGGGGCACCAGTTCTTTCAGTTTGCTGAAGCTGTCCAGTCCGAAATGGATCTGGGTCGGGTTTTGGTAACTGAAGTCAAAAAGGTGCGGCATGGCGGGTTTCCTTCATGCGGGTTTGTTGGTGACTGATTTTGCCGGATTACGCCGGCTGGCGGCCCAGCTGAATAAGGACAACATGGCCAGTCCGCTACCGATCAGCAGGATGCCGGCAACTTCCAGCGCCTTGAATTCCTCGCCGAAGGTCAGGCGGGACGAGAGAATGGCGACGACCGGGGTGCCGAGTACCGAGAGACTGGCCTCCCAGGCCGGCACCCGGTCGAGGATGTAGATCCAGAGCCACCAGCAGAGGGCGGTACTGGCGATCGACATGAAGGCGAGAATGCCCAGATAGTTGGGGCTCCATTCTGTCGGGCGTTCCGGTACGAGCAGGGCCAGAAGGACGAGCGGGATGGCGCCGAAGATCATCTGCCAAGCGGTCAGCGAGAGCAGGTCGACCGGCTGGGTCGAACGCAGACGCTTGATCAGGATGGTGCCGATGCCCCAGCAGAGCGCCGCCATCAGACCGAGGAACTTGCTGAACAGGCTGGAATGCATGTCCCAGGGTTCGATGATCAGCAACAGGCCGGTCAGGGTGCTGGCGGCGGCCAGCCATTGCTTGCCTTTGACCCGCTCACCGAGGATGGGCCAGGCCATCAGCAGTGTCCAGATCGGCATGGTGAAGATCAACACGGCAGTCTTGCCCGGGCCGCCTTCGACCAGCGCCCAGGTCTGGAAAACCATGAATCCTGCGACCTGCGTCAGACCGATGGCCAGCGTTGGCCCCGGCGCCACCAGTTTGATCGAACGCCCTATCAACTTGAGCGCCAGGAACAGCGCAACGGCGCCACCGATGCAACGTTCCGCCGCGAAGGCAAAGGGTGGCGCATAGACCAGCCCTTGTTTGGCCAGTACCCACGTATAACCCCAGGTCAGGGAAAGGACGAGCAGGGCAAGCGGGGGCAGCCAGCGGCGAAATGACGACATCGAAAATCCGGAAAGAAGACAGGGTACCGTGACGGGGGCTCCCGTCACGGTGAGAGGCAGATCAGGCAGGCAGGAACGGGTAGTCGGTATAGCCTTCGGCGCCGCCGCCATAGAGCTTGTCGGCCCGCAGTTCGTTCAACGGAGCGCCTTCGCGCAGGCGGCGAACCAGATCGGGATTGCTGATGAAGGGGCGGCCAAAGGCGATCAGACCCGCCTTGCCGTCGGCAACAGTCTGTTTTGCCAGCTCAAGGCTGTAGCCGTTGTTGACCAGCCAGGCGCCCGGGAAGCGGCGATGCAGCGACTCGTAGTCGAAGGGCTTGCCTTCCGGTGTGCGCGTGCCGCCGGTTTCACCCTCGATGACGTGGAGAAAGGCCAGGCCGAACGGTGCCAGTTGTTCGACGACGTAGTTGTGCAGCGCCTGCGGGTCACTGTCAAGCGGTGCGGTGTTGCCAAAGGTGGTCATCGGCGAGAGGCGAACACCTGTCCGGCCGGCGCCAATTTCCTCAGTGACGGCCTGAACGACTTCGAGCAGCAGGCGGGCACGGTTGGCAATGCTGCCGCCGTAGGGACCGCTGCGGTCGTTGATGCTGTCGCGCAGGAATTGTTCGATCAGGTAGGTGTTGGCGGCGTGAATCTCGACGCCATCAAAGCCGGCGGCGATCGCGTTGCGCGCAGCACGACGATAGTCGGCAATCAGGCCCGGCAACTCGTCATCGCGCAGGGCGCGGGGTTCGGAAACCGGGACGAATCCTTCGCGGGTGAAAGTCATGGCTTCCGGGCGGCGACTGGTCGATGACACCGGGGCGGCGCCATCCGGCAGCAGCGAGGAATGCGAGATGCGGCCGACGTGCCAGAGTTGGAGGACGATGCGCCCGCCTTCGGCATGCACGGCGTCGGTCACCTCGCGCCAGGCGGCCACTTGTTCGGTGGAGTAAATACCCGGGGTGTCGAGATAGCCCTGGGCCATCGGGCTGATCTGGCTGGCTTCGGCGATGATCAGGCCGGCCGTGGCGCGCTGGCGGTAGTACTCGACGGTCAACGGGCCGGGCTTGTGGCCTTCGATGGCGCGATTGCGGGTCAGCGGGGCCATGACGATGCGGTTGGCCAAGGCGATATCGCCGATTTTGATGGGGTCGAACAGGGAATTCATGGGTGATTCTCCTTGGTGGCGGGTATTCAAGAGGTAATTAGACCGGTCGTCTATCGGTTGAAGTGAAAAATTGGCCGCCTTTGAATGCGGCCGGTCAAAACATGAAGATTCAGCGGGACATCAACTGCTGGGTAAATTTCATGGCACCTTCGAGGGCATCGCTATTGCGGTGCAGCTTGCCGAGCAAGCTGGCGCCCAACCATAGTTGGTAGAGCATCTGCGCCGTCGAGCGGGGTTCCAGTGCTGGCAGCGAGCCGTCGGCACCCCCCGCTTCGATCAGACCGGCAATCCTGGCCACCACTTGATCGGTGCCATCGCGCAGGGTGAGCCGCATGGCGTCCGACAGATCGGCGACTTCGGCGCTAAGTTTGACCACCAAACACTTTTGATCGGCACATTCATCGCACTGGGAGTTCAGCCATTGCTGCCAGTAACGCATCAGGCGCTCATGGCCAGACGCGGCTTCGCTTTGCAGCAGGGTGTCGATCGTCGTCAGATAGCGATTGAAATACTCTTCAAGCAGGGTCTGGCCGTACTGTTCCTTGGACTCGAAGTAGTGATAGAACGAGCCCTTGGGCACACCGGCCGTGGTCAGAATTTCATTGAGACCGACGCTCGAAAACCCCTTCCCGGCGATGATCCGGTACCCGGTATCGAGAATGTGCTGGCGCGTATTGTCGTGACGAATGTTCATGGCTTGAACTTTGCCACGAATTAGACCGGTCGTCTAGTTGGCTTCACTGCCAGCAAATTGTTCACTGCCGGGCGGCATCGCCACTCAGCTCACGACGTAATCGACCACTGTCGGCGGCGAACTCCGGGGTTGCTCGCCGACCAGTTCGCAGACAGAAACCTCGATGCCATGACACATCGAGGCCAGGGCCAGGTCGTTCGGTTCCTTGCCAAAGGGTTCCTCGATCTGTTCGCCGATGACATCCAGGGCGAGGAATGTGTAGGCAATGAACGGGGCGACAAGGACGGTCAGCCAGCCAATCGAGGTACTCAGGCCGATGGGCAGCAACAGGCAATAGACCATCACCGTGCGGTTCATCAGCACCCGGTAGGTATAAGGAATGGGGGTGTTGGCAATCCGCTCGCAGGCGCCGGACGCTTCCGTCAGCAGGTTGAGGTTGCGATCGATCGACTGCAACTGCAGATCGCTGATGATGCCCGCTTTCTGGGCCGAGCCAATGTCTTGCGCCAGGCAGAGAAGCAGGGCAGATGGCGCAAAGCGGGCGGCGCAAACCCGCTCCAGCGTTGCGTTATCCAGACGGCAAGCCAGATCGAGCCGCGGATCGGTGTTGCGCAACTGGTGCTTGAGCGCATAAGCGAAGGCGGCCAGTGTGCGGGCGACGCGTCGCTGCAAATCGACTGACACCGGGGCGAAGCTGGCGACTTCGCGGGTCAGCGAGCGGGCGCCGATCAGGAGGGCGCCCCATTGCTTGCGGGCTTCCCAATATCGGTCGTAACTGACCGAATTGCGGAAGCCGAGGAAGATGGCGAGGGCGATGCCCATCAAGGTAAATGGCGGAATCGACAGGGCCGAAGCGGCATGGGCACTCATCCACCAGTCGCGGCTCAGGATGCTCAGCACGGAAACCGCCAGGACAAGGAGCAGCCGGCTGATGATGTAAGGCAGCACCGAGCCGCGCCAGACGAAGAGCAGGCGGAACCAGTGCAAATGGGGGCGGACGATCATGTGAGGATTCTTAAGAAAGAAGAGGGATCAGGCAGCACGTGAGGTGCGCTGGCACGCCGAAAGAGAATTGTCAGGGCTGAAATGGAGCGAGAGAGAAGGATCAGCGCGTTTCGTCAACGATCATGATCATCCTGGCTTCGAGTTCAGCCACGGTACGTGCCAGCTCGTCGTTTTCGCCAAGTATCGAGGGCATCGTATCCGGGCGGGTCAGGCCGATCATCGTCGCGCCGTTTTGGGTGAAAATCGAAATTCGCCAGGGCAGTGTGAGACTGAGGCGCATATCGTGAGCCAGCAATTTTTCGGCGTAGCGGTAATTGCAGATTTCATGGACCTGACAGTCTTCATCAAGCTCGATGCCCTTGCGGCGCAGGGTTTCGCTCAAGTCGAACGAGTGCAGAATGACAAAGCCAAGGCGCTGGACCACCGGTTCGAGATCAAGACCGGCTTCGTAAAATGACTTGCTGCTTTCAACGATATAAAACACAAACTTTCCTTGGCACAACGGCGGCGAGCTGCAGGATAACGGAGGCTTGGCGATCAAACAATCACGTCGTTCGACTGCATTTTTCTCAAAAGGAACGAATCAGTGGCAGCTGGTGAGCTGGCGAGCCCGGGAGCCGGTGGGCTGAGCCAGCCATTTGAGCAGGGTGGCGTAAAGGATTGCCGGCTCAACCGGTTTGGCGATGAAGTCGTTCATGCCCGCCTCGAAACAGCGCGCCTTGTCTTCCGAGAAGGCATTGGCGGTAAATGCAATGACCGGTTTGTCCTGTCCATTGGGCAGTGTGCGGATGATCCTGGTCGCTTCCATGCCATCCATGTTGGGCATCTGGATGTCGATCAGGATCAGATCGTAGTCATTTCGTTGAACAAGCTCGACGGCTTGTGCACCGTCTTCAGCAGTGTCGACGACCAGCGCAGCATCCTGAAGCATGATCGTGGCGACCTCGCGGTTGATTTCTTCGTCCTCAACCAGAAGGATGCGGCGTTCCGGATAGTCGCGCTTCAGGATATCTTCGGCGCTGACCTGCTCCTTGCCCGCCGATTTCGGGCTGAGCGAAGAACCTTTCCGGAGTCGGGCAGTGAACCAGAAGGTGCTGCCCTGCCCGGGGCTACTGCTCGCTCCCGAGGTGCCGCCCATCTGTTCGGCCAGCTTTTTGGTGATCGCCAGGCCCAGGCCGGTTCCACCGTATTGTCGGGTCATCGTGTTGTCGGCTTGCTCAAAGGCAGTGAATAACCTGGCCATCGCCTCTTCCGGAATGCCTATCCCGGTATCCTGGACCTCAAAGCGGAGCAAGGCATCTGCCGGGTGATCCTCGATCAAGGCAACCCGCAAGGTAAGGCCACCAGTCTTGGTGAATTTGACTGCATTGGCCGCATAGTTGAGCAGCGCCTGTTGCAGGGAGGTCGCGTCACCGAGCAGATTGTCGGGGATGCCATCGGCTTCAATACCAAGTTGCAAATGCTTGGCTTGGAGAGGCGTTTGCAGCATCGAGGCGACATTGTCCAGAATGTTCTCGATGTTGATCGCTGATTCGGACAAGACGAATTTCCCGGCCTCGATTTTCGAAAGCTCCAGGATGGCATTGATGATATTCAGGAGATGTTCGCCGGCGCCCTCAAGTTTCCTCAACTGCTCCTGTTGCTTCGGCGTCAGGCCGCCACGGCGGATCAGATGGGCCATGCCGGTTATGGCATTCAGCGGCGTGCGAATTTCGTGGCTCATGTTGGCGAGAAATGCACTTTTCGCCACGTTGGCGGCTTCAGCCGCTTCCTTGGCCCGCAATAACTCGGCCGTACGTTCCTCAACCAGGTGTTCCAGGTGATCACGGTGTTGCACCAGTTCGGATTCGGCCGCCTTGCTCAGCGTAATGTCGGTGGTGATGGACATCAGGCAGGGAACACCATTGAGCACCATGGGTGATACTGAAAACAGGCCCCAGAATAAACTGCCATCCTTTTTGCGGAAGCGCGCCTCGAATTTCAGGTGCAGTGGCTCGTTGCGCAGTTTGTCGCTGAAGGATTTCCGCTCGTCCGTATCGGCCCAGACGTTGAGTTCAAGCGAGCTGTGGCCAATCAACTCATCCCGCTGGTAGCCCAAAATGTCCAGAAAGGCCTGATTCACGTCGACATAAATGCCCTCGCTCAGTGTCGTAATGGCAATCGCGTCGAGCGAAGTCTGGAAGGCGGTGCGATAGCGTGTTTCGCTGTCTTCCCTGGCCTGTCGGGAAGCGATCATTTCGGTAATGTCGCGGAAATACCAGACCCGTCCGAGATACTCATGGCCTGTGCCATACAGCGCATTCGAGTGGCGCTTCAGCGTGCGGCCGTCCTTGAGCTGGATTTCGCAGATGTCTTCCAGTTCGGGGTTGGCATACAAGGCCCGGACGCGCTGCAGAAACTCTTCCGGGTGAACGACCTTGGCTAAGGCCTGTTGCAGATTCTGTGCCTCGGTTTCATGCCGCAATTCGTCCATCGCGCAAGCGGGCAGGGGGATGTCCCAGGTCGTATAGAAACGCTTGTTGACCGAAACGATCCGGTCTTCCCGGTCAACGACAAGAATGCCATCCGGTGACTCATCGAGAATGGCTTTTTGCAACAACGATTGAAATTCCTTGCCTGACTGGATGACTTCCATGATGCCAATGGGTCCTTGGACTGACGACGATTACCATTGGTCAGTTTACTCCTCCGGTAGCGATTGGATTTGGCTTGGCAGCAAACCAGACCTTTCGTTGGGGTGATATTGGCTTTCCTGGCCGGATGCCGGCAAGCGTAGGTGTCGCAGTCCATCAAAATTCGATAAACTGCAAATATGAACAGTATTCGACGTATTGCCCATCTCGACATGGATGCCTTTTTTGCCTCCGTCGAGTTGCTACGCTACCCGGAGCTACGCGGGCAGCCGGTGGTGGTGGGCGGTCGAAATGTTCATCAGCCGGTCGACGGTGCCAGGCGCTTTGCCCGATTGGGCGACTATGCCGGGCGCGGCGTCGTTACGACCTCGACCTATGAAGCGCGGGCGCTCGGTGTCTTTTCCGGCATGGGACTGATGAAATCGGCACAACTGGCACCGGAGGCGATTCTGTTGCCGGCGAATTTCGATGCCTACCGCGACTGTTCGCGGCGCTTCAAAGCCGCTGTGGCAAGCATTGCGCCGCAAATCGAGGATAGGGGCATCGATGAAATCTACATAGATCTCAGCGATATTCCGGAAGAAACCCATACCCTGGCCAGGCGGATCAAGCAGGCTGTTTTTGATGCGACCGGCCTGACCTGTTCGATTGGCATCACGCCGAACAAATTGCTCTCCAAGATCTGTTCGGACCTGGATAAGCCGAACGGAATCACCGTGCTCGGCATGGCGGAGATTGCCACGCGAATCTGGCCGCTGCCCGCCAGGAAGATCAACGGCATCGGTCCCAAGGCAACGGAGCGCCTGAGCCGGCTCGGGATCACGACTATCGGCGAACTGGCGGCCACACCGGTCGAATTTCTGGTGAATGCCTTTGGTCGGACGACCGGCACCTGGTTGCATCGGGTGGCGCATGGCCTTGACGAACGGCCGGTGGTCATGGAATCGGAACCCAAGTCGATCAGCCGGGAAAGCACCTTCGACCGCGACCTGCATGCCCGGCAGGACAGGGCAGAGCTCTCGGAGATATTTACCGCGCTCTGCCTGCGGGTAGCCGACGATCTGAAGCGCAAGGGCTACGCCAGCCGGACTATCGGCATCAAGCTACGCTATTCCGACTTTCATGCGGTAACCCGCGATGTCACCTTGCCGGTCGGGGTGAGCGATGGCGATCAGATCCGGAAAGCGGCCGGCGAATGCCTGAAACGGGTGCCACTGACGCAACGGATTCGATTGCTCGGGGTGCGTGCCGGGGGGCTGATTCCGCTGGATGAGGTCGAGACTGATGCCGGTTCAGTGCAGGCGGAGTTGCCGTTTTAGCGATTCATACATCAAGGAAACCCGCGGCACGCCGCGGGATCAATGGCGAGGACTTCCGGGGCCAGGGCGTTGCCGGTCAATGCTGCGTATTTACTTCAGATCTGTGGCACATTGACCACCGGTTTGCTGGCGGGCTGGAAGCAGTATGCGAAATGTCGTTCCGACGCCTACCGTGCTGCTCACCTCGATGCGTCCCCCGTGCTTTTTCACGATGCCATAGGCCAGCGACAGGCCAAGGCCGGTGCCTTTGCCAATGGGTTTGGTGGTGAAGAAGGGGTCAAAGATTCTGGTCAGGTTTTCCTGCGGGATGCCGCTGCCATTGTCCGATACCTCCACGCAGACCATCGCCTCGGCATTCATGCCGGTACGCACCGTGATCTTGCCACGGTCATCGGAAAGTATCGCGTGAGCAGCATTCACCAGAAGATTCATGAATACCTGATTGAGCTGTGAAGGCAGGCATTCGACCATCGGGATGTCGCCATACTCCTTGATGACATCGGCCTTGTACTTGATCTCGTTATTAACGATGTTGAGCGTGGAGTTCAGGCCCTGGTGCAGGTCTGCCCAGTTGAAATTGCCATCGTCAACATGCGAGAAATCTTTCAGGTCCTGGACGATCTTCTTGACTCGATCAATCCCTTCTTGCGACTCACGCAGGATGTCGACCACATCGGTCTTGAGATAATCGATATCGAGCTGTTCCCTGAGGCCGGACAGCGATTTTTGAGCATCCGTCGGCAACTGTTCTGCAGATTGTTCGTAGGCATCGAGGAGGGTGAGCAAATCCTGGGTGAAGGCATCGAGCGACTTCAGGTTCGAATTGACGTAGCCCACCGGATTGTTGATTTCATGCGCGACTCCGGCCGCAAGTTGGCCAATCGAGGCCATCTTTTCTGACTGCAGCAGCTGGTTGTGAGCCTCTTCCAGGCTTTTGGCGAGTGCTGCCAGCTCATCGCGTTCGCGCCGCAGTGTCTCGTTACGCTCATTCAGTTCGCGAGACATCTCGGCCAGGGAGTGCAAAGCCAGCGCGTGGTCGGCATCGCTCTTCTCATAATCGACATTGATCCGCTCGATGAATTCAAGCAGAGACTCCGGCGCTGCCTCCGGGGAGCCGAATTGGCGTTTTAGCTGTCGTTTAAGCAATGGATGCATGCAACGCGCTCACTGGCTGGCGGTGGCGACAGATTCAACGTGCCGGACAGGAAGCTGGATACGAAATGTCGTTCCCTGGCCGACTTCGCTGCTTACCTCGATGGAACCGTTATGGTCCCGGATTATTCCGTAGGCGAGCGAAAGCCCAAGCCCGGTACCTTTGCCCACCGGTTTGGTGGTGAAGAACGGGTCAAATATCTTGCCGCAGATTTCGGCCGGGATGCCGCTGCCGTTGTCGGAAAATTCCAGCCAGACTTGATTGTTCGCCTCTCCGGTGCGAATGCGGATTTCACCCCGCTGGTCGCCCATCGCGTGTGCCGCATTGACCAGGAGGTTCATGAAAACCTGGTTGAGCTGCGACGGGAGACATTCGACTTTTGGCAGAACGCCGTATTCCTTGACCACATCGGCTTTGTACTTCAGTTCGCTGGCAACGATATTGATCGTCGAGTCGATTCCCTGATGCAGATCGGCCCACTCCCAATCCTGGGTGGTATCCACCCGGGAGAAATCCTTCAGGTCCTGAACGATTTTCTTGACCCGGGTAATACCTTCCTTTGACTCCTCCATCAGGATCGGAATGTCTTCCTTGAGAAAGCCGAGATCTATCTGCTGGCGCAGCGCTTGCAAACGAGCCCGTTCAGCCGGATCACCGATTGCATTTTCAGCGGCCTCATAGGCATCCAGCATCCGGAACAGATCGGCAAGATATTTTTGCAGGGAGCCAATATTCGAATGGACATAGCCGATCGGATTGTTGATCTCGTGGGCGACGCCGGCAGCGAGTTGGCCGATGGAGGCCAGCTTTTCTGATTGAACAAGCTGGTTCTTGGTATCCGAGAGCTGGATATTCAGTTCAGTCAGTTCCGAATAGCGCCGGAGCAGTTCCGTCTCGGCCTCTTCTCGTTTGGCGATGTCCTGAGCCAGCTGGCGATTCGCGTTGCCGAGTTCGCTCGTCCGTTTTTCGACCAGGTCTTCAAGTTGGGTTTGATAGGCTTGCAGATCATCCACGGCCTTGTGGCGTTCGGTGACATCCTGCAGGGTTTCGATGGCCCCGATGATGCGCCCATTGGCATCGCGCAATGGTGCGGCAGTGAAATAGAGCCAGCGACCGGACTCTCCCATATGACGGTAGAAATCCTCGGCCTCATAGGCGCCTTCAATCAGCTTGGAACGCTTGAATTTTCCGTGATACAGCGTCTCCATGCCATCGATCGCGGAACTGACGATCAGATCGGCCATGATCGGCCGCTCGTTGGGGTAAAAGGCTGACCATTGCCGGTTCGACCCTATCATCTCGCTGGCCGCAACGCCGGTAATGGCCGCGCAGGACTTGTTCCAGTGCGTTACTTTGTGGTTTGCATCGATGACCAGCGTCGGTACCGGGTCGCCATCGACAATCTGGGCGAGCAACTGCTGCATATAGCGGTGCGCATCCAGGGCCCGACGCCGTTCCGACTCCAGCAGCTTGCGCTGGGCCGACTCCACGGCATTCAGCGCTTCCTTCAGTTCCCGATGTTCCGAGACCAGCTTGGCGTTGGCATTGGAGAGGGCCATGGTGCGCTCCTCGACCAAATGCTCCAGTTCCCGGTTGAGGTCGATCAGCGCCTTGTTTCGCGATGCAATGACGCGATAAAGGGAATTCAAGGCATCCAGCAGACTGGCCGTGGCAGGGTCGGCCGGGGCAGTGCGTTCCGCTTCGAAGGCCGATTCCGGTGTTGCGCCGGCCCGTATGGCCTGGACTTGCCGCGCCATTGCCTGGTCAATACCCAGGATGTGATAAGCGAGCCAACTGGCCAGGAAACGAAGCAGAAATTCGGTATCGCTCGGGCCGAGACTGACCTCCCGCATGGCGGTGATCTGCTGGGCAAAATCCCGATGAATCGCCTGGTGCAACTGAAGATGCCGCGGATCGCAACCGCTTTCCTTCATTAAATCTTCTTCATGCTTGAAGTGATTGGCCGCGTACTGCACCAGTTCCACCAGGACATTCTTGATTTCGTCGGTGCGCTCGGGTTGGGATTGAAGTTGGCCAACCCAGTTGATGATACGAAACAGTTCCTTGTGCTCACCATCGACGACCGATTCGCCGGTCAGAAAGCGGTCACTCCAGGCAAAAGCGTCCATTGGTAGCTTCTCTTTTATGAAATGGAGAGCAGGTTGCAGAAGGTATCGAGACCTTTTTCAACCTGGGCAAAGATTTCCTGAGTGTCGGACCAGGCCAAACCGGCCGCACTCCAGCAGTGAGGAAAGATGCGAGGGACAAATTCTCGCTCATCGCCGTTCAGGTCCAGGCAATGGGCGATTGCATCGGCCAGATGAATCGTGCAGGCCAAACGATTGCCGGATAGCAGTTCCGGATTGTGGTGCGCACCGACCGCCTCACTCAAGGCGTCGGGAAAATTCCATCGTCTCGTCAACAGCTGGCCAATACGAGCGTGGTCTGTGCCGAGCACGCCCCATTCCGCTTCGTAAGTCTGGCAGTCGATGCTGAGTTGTTGTTTCCTGACCGCTTCCAGGTGTTGCGGAAAGGCGGTGGCGAGCACCAGTTGTCCGATATCGTGCATCAGCCCGGCCGCAAAGGCGCTTTCTCGGGCGCATTTGAATTTTTCGGCCAGGGCCTGGGCGCACAGGGCAGTGCCCACGCTGTGCCGCCAGAAACTATTGAAGTTGAATGAAGTTCCATTCAGTTGCCGGCTCAGACTGTCGGAAAGCGTCGCTCCCAGGGCGATTGTGCGGACGTTGCTCATCCCGAGAACGAAGATGGCATCGGGAATGGACAGCACTTTCCGTTGCAGCCCATAAAACGACGAATTGGCAATGCGCAACAAGCGGGCAACCAGGGCTTGATCCCCCGAGATCTTGGCGGCCAGGCTTTCGCCGGAGATGCCGTCATTTTCCATCGACTGCAGCAAATCCAGGACGATCGCCGGCAGAGAGGGCAGCTTGACGATGCTACGCGCGACCTCATCTGGATCGAGGTGGAACGCCCCGGGATTCGTCATGACTTCTCCTTCAGGCGATAGGCGATGAGTTGCCTTTGCAGGTCGCAGGCCGGCAGGTTGTTGCCACAATTCCGGAACAGATAATTGATTCGGGCCAGCATTTCACGCTCCTTGGCTGCCGGTTCAAGCGGCGGCTGTGAAATCACCAGCGACTCAATACCCCGGGCGCGTAAAAGCTCGATGATCGGCAGCGTCAACAAGGTGCCGCCAGGTACGAGTACCTGACCCTCGGCATCGACCACGCTGGCACCCAGTTCTGCACCTGCCAGGTTTTCATCAAGGCTTGTTTCGCGATCCTGATCACTCATGCTTGCTCCTTTCCGGAACCAGCATCAGCAATGTTCCACGCGCGTTCTGGCGATCGTCTATCGGTCGGGTGCAGGCCAGATAGCTGGTGCACTCGGCTTCCCAATGCAGGTTGCTGCCTACCGGGTGGGCCAAAAGGTCGAGCAGGGCGGCGGGGAAGATTTCCCCGGCGTAATTTCCCAGCAGGCTTGCGCCGCGACCAAGCAGCCGGTCGGCCTCTTCGTTGGCGAAGACCACCATGCCTTCTTCATCGACGCCGGCGATCGGAATCGGTACTTGCCGCAACACCTCCTGGATCACACCAAGCATCGTTTCATCACGAATGATCCGTTGCTGCTCCGAGTTCAGCAATTCCTGGAGTTGCTGGTTGGTCCGCGCCAGGCCGGTATTGGCCATCTGCAGCTGCTGGCCGAGACGCCGATTTTCATCGGCCAGGCCCTTGTGGCGAAAGGCTTCCTCGATATTGGCGCGAAGCTGGTCGTCATCCCATGGTTTGGTCAGGAACTTGTAGATCGCGCCTTCGTTGATGGCATCGGTGATCGACTGCAGTTCGGTGTAGCCCGAAAGGACCATCCGTACGGTGTCCGGATGAATGGTCTTGACCCGGCGCAGAAACTCGACACCGGTCATCGAGGGCATGCGTTGATCCGAAATGATCACATCAACCGAGTTTTGGGCCAGCAGTTCAAGGCCTTCGGCGGCGCTGGTGGCGGCCAGAATGCGGTAACCATCGCGACGCAGGAGGCGGCGAAGCGAGGCCAGAATGTTTTCTTCATCATCGACCAGCAGGATGGTTCGCTGGCGGTTCTCCGGGCGGATCAACTCAGCCGGCAGGCAACGTTTTTCCCGAAGCATGGATTCCAGGTCACTGGCCGGCACCGGGCGGCTGAAAAAGAAACCCTGAATCTCGTCGCATTGGTTCGCAATGAGCAGCGTCAGTTGCCCCTCCGTCTCGACCCCTTCGGCGATCACCTTCAGCTTCAACTGGTGGGCCATCGTGATCACCGCGCGCGTGATGGAGGCATCGTCGGGATCGGCGGTAATGTCCTGGACGAAGGAACGGTCGACCTTGACGGCATCGAGGGGGAATTGCTTCAGATAGGAGAGGCTGGAGTACCCCGTCCCGAAGTCGTCAACAGACAGTTTGACGCCCAGTTGCCGAAGCTCGGCCAGGGTTGGAATGATGCGGTCCACGTTGCGCATCAGCAGGCTCTCGGTCAATTCGAGCTCAAGTCGGTCAGGACGGACCCCATTTTTCTCAAGAGCATTGCGCACTTTGCTGACCAGATGCTCGTCGTCCAGTTGCTGTGCCGACAGGTTTACGGAAATCGCCGGTACTTCCAAACCGATGGCCTGCCATTCCCCAATTTGTCGACAGGCCTCGTCCACCACCCAGCTCCCCACATCATCGATCAGGGTGAGCTCTTCAAGGATGGGGATGAATTCGGCGGGCGATACCAGGCCGCGCTGAGGATGGCGCCAGCGAATCAAGGCCTCGGCGCCGACAATCGCCCCGCTGTGGCAGCTGACTTTTGGCTGATAGAACAGCACAAATTCCCCACGAGACAGGGCATGCCGGAGGTCGGTGTCCAGCTGCTGGCGTTCCAGCGCCTGCTCGTTCATGGCGGCGACAAAATATTCGAATTTGTCCCGGCCGCCTTCCTTGGCCCGATACATGGCCGTATCGGCATGCCTGAGCAGAATGTCGGGGTCCTCGGCATCATCGGGATAAATGGCAATGCCGATGCTGGCCGATGTAAAGACGTCGCTGCCGTTGATCTGGAAAGGGGCCCTCAAGGCGCTCATCAGTTTGCGCACGACCGAGCCGACTTCCTCGGCTTCCTTGAAGTCGGACAGGATGAAGGCAAATTCATCGCCACCCAGCCGGCCGACGGTATCGCTGCGCCGCAGGGCGTCAGACAGGCGCTGGCCAACTTGCTGGATCAGCACATCGCCGACCTGGTGCCCTAGCGTGTCGTTGATTTTTTTCAGTTGATCGAGATCGGCGAAGAGAACCGCCGCTTTGCTGCCGTAGCGACTTGCCCGGGCGACCGTTTGCTGGAGGCGATCGATGAACAGAATGCGGTTGGGCAGGCCGGTCAGACTATCGAAATGGACCAGCTCGAACAATTTCTGCTCGGCCAGGATACTTTCGGTGATGTCGAAATGCATGACCACGGCCGAAAATTTTCCACCCTTCGGCAGGCATGCAAAATGAGCGCGAAACCAGCGCTGTTTGTGCGGTGAGTGGCATGGATAGACGAAAGTGGCAGCATCCGCCGTGCCGGCCAGGATTTCCCGGAGGCGGGCGTTCGCTTCGCAGGATGCCGCGCCATCCTCTGGCGGCAGGTTGGCGCAAACATCAAGGTAGTTGGCGCCAACCTGGCACGCCTGGCCGCCATTGTTCATGGCGGAAAATTTCTCCCAGGCGTTGTTGACCATCAGCACGTCGCCGGATGCATCAATCAGTGCGACATTGGCCGGAATGGCGTCCAGCAGTGCTTTCAGCGCGGCGGGCGCTCCCGCTTCAGCGTCAGCAATCGCCTGTTTATCAAGCATGATGTGTCTCCCCGGCATCATCATTTATCTTGGCAACGAGATCGGCGCCCGCCAAACCATTCAAAGCAAAAAGGGCCTGTCGCAGGCCAGCGACAATCTGCTGTGTGGTGGTTTGGGGTAGGCCTGGCATTGAAAGATCATGATCCTTCGTAGAGTCGATAGCTGTTGCGACCAGCCTGCTTGGCAGCATACATCGCCACATCGGCTTTTTTCATCAGTTCTGCTTCGTCATCATTACAGTCTGCCTGGCGGACGGCAATACCTATGCTGACTGTTACCTCAAGCACATGCGGCCCGATGCGGACCGGTTCGCGGATGGTTTCATTGATTTTCCTGGCAACCACCAGCGCATTCTGTGGCGCCGCAATTTCAGGGAGGACGATCACGAATTCATCGCCGCCCGAGCGCGACACGGTGTCGGCAGCGCGTACACAGCGCAAGAGTCGGTCGCCAATTTCAATCAACAGACGATCGCCGACATCGTGACCCAGGCTGTCATTGATCAGCTTGAAGTTATCCAGATCGAGGAACATGACGGCGAGTGGCCGCTTGTGGCGCCTGGCCTGGGCGATGCCACGATGCAGGCGATCCATCAGCATGCGGCGATTCGGCAGTTTCGTCAGGGTGTCATAGTGCGCCAGCTGCTGGGCCAGTTGTTCGGCATTCTTCAGGTCGGTGATGTCGCGGTTGCTGACGCGCCGGCCGCGCTCTTCCCCGTGGCTGGTGACTACGGCACGGCAGCCGTGCGCTATCCAGCGAACCTCGCCATCCTCGCGCACGATACGGAAGGTCACATGGCCTTCCGGGTGTTTCTGGATGTCGACAAGGTGCGCTTCATACAGGTAGCGATCATCCGGATGAACGATGCGTTCCAGCAGTCCGGGATCGGAAATGAACGCACCCTGCGTGTAGCCAGTGACCCGCTTGCACGATGGACTGATATACAGAATTTCGTGCTGTGCTCCTTGCCAGTATTCCCAGGGCGGTCTCAAGAGTGAAGTGCAACACTCCTTGATTACCGAGAGCACAGAGCAATGAGGACTACCTACAACCATCTGGGCGCTGAAGAACGGGGCGCCATCATGGCGATGAAGCAGGGTGGCATGAG
>JAYREA010000022.1:0-41223 GCA_041909135.1 Azonexus sp.
ACCGACTGGATGTGGACCTACAATCACGAGCGCCCCAACATGGCGCTTGGCGGCATTACCCCGAAACAGAAGTCAGAACTTTTAACCCGATCTACTTCTGACCGCTGCTAAAAATGGGGGGATTACCTGAGTTTCGACCACGAAGCGCACTGGTCTGCCCGCTATCGTGATGCGGGCGACCAGTACTTGTTCGGCACGGCGCCGAACAAGTTCCTGGCCTCTCAGGAGGAGCGCTTCGGGGCGGGAATGAGTGTGCTTTCAGTGGCCGACGGCGAGGGGCGAAATGCCGTCTGGCTGGCCGAGCAAGGCTGTCAGGTGAGCGCGACCGAGATCTCTCCAGTCGCCCTGGAAAAAGCCGCCAGGCTGGCGCGAGCCCGGCACGTGGTTGTCGATTTCGTCCGGGCGGATATTCTGAATTGGGATTGGCCTGAGGCGGCCTACGATGCCGTGGTCGGCATCTTCATCCAGTTTGCCACGCCTGCCGAGCGTCCACGGCAACTGGCGGGGATGAAGCAGGCGGTGAAACCGGGTGGCTTGATGCTGTTGCAGGGCTATACACCGAAACAGCTGGAGTACCGGACGGGCGGGCCGTCAGCCGTTGAAAACCTTTACACCGAGGCGATGCTGCGCGAACTGTTTGCCGACTGGGAGATCGTGCTGCTTCGTGAGCACGAAGATACGATCGAAGAGGGGGCGGCACACGCCGGCCGATCGGCCCTGATCGACCTGGTGGCGCGCAAGCCTACAGGTAGATGACCGCAGGAAAGACGGCGACCGCCAAGACCAGCACCAGCCATTCGAGATTACGCCGGGCCAGCGTGCCCGTGAAGTGCAGTACCAGAATCGTTATGGCGACGATGTAGAACAGCGCGAACAGCATTTGGGCTTCCCCTGATTTTTGTATTTGGCCTATTTGCCGGCAATTATGACGATAAACCGCCAAAAAACCTAGCCAACAAAGCGCATCGACAGGTCGAGTGCTTTTACGTCCTTGGTCAGCGCGCCGACAGAAATCCGATCGACTCCGGTTTCGGCAATGCCGCGTATGGTTTCCAGCGTGACGTTGCCCGAGGCTTCCAGAATGGCGCGGCCCGCATTGATTCGTGCCGCTTCGCGCATCATCTCCAGGCTGAAGTTGTCGAGCAGGATCATCCTTGCGCCGGCATTTAGGGCCAGGTTCAGTTCGTCGATGCTTTCGACTTCGATCTGGATGAACTTGCAGCGGTCCTTGGCCTGTTCGGCTACCTGCTTGGCGGCGGCCATTGCCTGGGCGATGCCGCCGGCGGCATGGATGTGGTTTTCCTTGATCAGGATGGCGTCCCAGAGCGCCAGACGATGGTTGCCGCCACCGCCGGCCCGAACGGCGTATTTCTGCGCGATGCGCAGGCCGGGGAGGGTTTTCCGTGTATCGACGACCTGGGCTTTGGTGCCGGCAATGGTGTCGGCGTAAATGCGGGCCTTGCTGGCGACGGCGGAAAGCAGTTGCAGGAAATTCAGTGCGCTGCGCTCGGCGGTGAGCAGGGCGCGACCGTTGCCATCGATTTCGCAGAGCAACTGGTTGGCGGCAATCCGGTCGCCATCGGCACCGTGCCACGTGATGCGGGCCGTCGGGTCGAGGCGGGCGACACATTCGGCGAACCAGGCGGTGCCGCACAGGACACCGGCTTCACGCGAGATGACGGTGGCTTTGACCTGGCGCTCGCCGGGGATGAGGCTGGCGGTCAGGTCGCCGGCGCCGACGTCTTCGCTCAGGGCGGCATCCACGTTGCGGGAAATCTCGGCGGCGAGAGGGTAATCGAATTCGATGGTCATTTCAGTTTTCAGGCAGCGTTTGAGGGGGGGCATTTTACAGGCTGGTGTTGCCGGTTACCCATTCGTTGAACAGATCGCGCGAGGCATCGACGATTTCGCCGGCGGTCAGGCCGACCGGACCGATGCCGCGGGCCACCAGGCGATCAGCCGCTGCGCCGTGCAGATGGACGGCGGCCAGCAGGGCCATTTCCGGCGGCCAGTTCTGGGCGAGCAGGGCGACGATCAGGCCGCTTAGCACATCGCCCATGCCGGCGGTGGCCATGCCGGGATTGCCGGTAGGGTTGATCCACCAACGGCCATCGAGCGTGGCAATCACTGTGCCGCACCCCTTGAGGGCAATGTGGCTGCGATAGCGTTCGGCCAGCTCGCGGGCAGCCTTGACCCGGTCGCTCTGGATGTCGCGAACCGAACAGCCGAGCAGACGGGCGGCTTCGGCTGGATGCGGGGTCAGGATGGCCGGCCCGACGCGGTTGTAGAGGTTGCCTTCGAGGCGACTGTCCTCAGCCAGCAGATTCAGGGCATCGGCATCGAGGACAAGCTGGACCGGGGCTTTGAGCGACTGTTCTAGGAGACGCAGGGCTTCGCTGGAATGGCCCAGGCCAGGCCCGCAGGCCAGGGCTTGCAGGTCGGCCTGGAGCAGGGTGTCGGCCCGCCGCATCATCAGTTCGGGCTGCAGTAGATCGACCGAAGGTGCATCCGTGTCGAGCATGCCGAGATAGACGCGCCCGGCGCCCAGCTTGAGGGCGGCGCGACCAGCCAGGAAGGCGGCACCGACCATGGACTTGGCACCACCGAGGATGCCGGCGCTACCGAAGCTGCCCTTGTGGGTATTGTTGCGGCGCGGCTTCAAGCGCAAGGCGAAGTCGGCGACGCTGAGCACTTGTCCATCCGGCGGGGTTTCGCTGGCCGGGTCGAGGTCGAGGCTGGCGACGCGGATTTCTCCGCAGTAATCCGGACCATCGGCAGTGAATAGGCCGGGTTTGGCGGCAATGAAGGTGATCGTCTGGGTGGCGCGAATGATCGGCGCCAAGGCAGTCCCGGTGTCAGCATTGAGGCCGGACGGACAGTCGAGCGCCAGCAGGGGGCAATCGTCACGTTCCGCGAGCTGATTGGCGGTCATGATCCACTGGGCGTAGCGGCCTTCCGGGGGGCGGGTCAGGCCGATGCCGAACAGGCCGTCGACAATCAGTGACCAGCGGCTTTCCTCTGGAATGACATCGGTTGTCACGCCACCCGCGGTGATATAGCGCTGGTAGGCTGCGCCAGCGTCGGCAGGGAGCTTTGCGGGATCGGCGGCAAAGATCAGGCAAACGTCGAAAAAGCGTTCGCGCAGCAGGCGCGCCACTTCGAACGCGTCGCCGCCATTGTTGCCAGGGCCGGCCAGAACCAGGACCGGATGATTCTGATCATCGGCCAGCGTTGCCGCCCACTCGGCCGCCGCGGCACCGGCACGTTGCATCAGTGGCTCGGCGGCATGTCGGGTCTCGATGCGACGAAGCTTGGTGCTCAGGTAAAGACTGGGTGAGTTCATGGTCAGTCGGCGTTGAGTTTGGGGATCAGGGCTTGGCGCGGAGATGCTTGAGAATAATGGCGAGCAACTTGTCCGGGTCGATCGGCTTGGCAATGTGGTCGACCATGCCTGCTGCAAAGCAAGCTTCCTTTTCTTCAGTCAGCGCGTGAGCTGTTTGGCCGATGATCGGCAAACCCGGGGCGATACGTGATATTTCACGCGCGGCATCGTGACCATTCATCACTGGCATCTGGACGTCCATCAACACCAGGTCGAAAGCCTGGCCGCCGCGTTGCCGAATCTGCGTCACGGCTTCCTGGCCATTGCCGGCAATCGCTACCGTGGCGCCGAGGTCGCTCAGGATGGCTTCCATGATTTCCTGATTGATGTCGATGTCTTCGGCAACCAGGATGCGTTTGCCCGCCAGGGGGCGGGGCGCTGCGGCAGCAGGGTCCTCGGGCGAGATTGTGGCCTGGGCGCCAATGACCGGATGGTAGGGCAGGCGGACCTCGAAGCAGCTGCCTTTTCCCTGGCTGCTGTCGAGGTGGATGCTGCCATCCATCAATTTGACCAGGTGCGAGGTAATCGCCAAGCCGAGGCCGGTGCCGCCGAAACGGCGGGTCGTCGAGTTGTCAGCTTGCTCGAAGGGGCTGAATATCTTGCTGGCTTGTTCTTGGGTGATGCCGATCCCAGTATCGGTCACCCGGAACACCAACTGCTTGTCATCGCGGCTGGCGTCGAGCGTGACCGAACCGCTGCTGGTGAATTTGACCGCATTGGACAGCAGGTTCAGGAGAATCTGGCGCAGGCGTAGCGAATCGCTTTTGCAGACCGCTGGCAGGTTTTCCGCCACCCGGAGTTGCAGCGCCAGGCTTTTCACGTTGGCGCGTTCCTGCATCAGCTCGATTGACTCGGCAAGAATCGAAGAAAGATCGACCTCGGTCGATTCGATCTTGAGCATGCCGGCTTCCATTTTCGAGAAATCGAGAATGTCGTTGATGATGCCGAGCAGGAGGTTGCCCGAGTGAGTGATCTTGGCGAAGGCATCGTGGGCCTTGCTGCCTGCGGTGGTGTTGCGGCTGCCAATATGGGCCATGCCGAGAACGCCATGCAAGGGGGTGCGTATTTCGTGGCTCATCTTGGCCAGGAATTCGCTCTTTGCTCTGGCCAGGCGCTCGGCCTCGGCGCGTGAGGCTTCAAGATCAGCGGTTCTCAGTTCGACCAGTTGCTCAAGGTGGTCGCGATAGTGTTCCAGTTCGGCCGACATCGCCTTCATTTCCGAGATGTCGGCAATAAATCCATGCCAGAGCGTGCTGCCATCCTTGTTGCTCTCGGGCAGTGCGTTGATCATCAACCATTTTGTTCGGCCGTCTGGCATGCGAATGCGGTAATCGATATGCCATGGTGAAAGCGTTTTTGCCGACTCGTGCATGCTTGCCAGGAAATGGTCAGCATCGTCCGGGTGCATCATGTCGCGGAGCGGACGGACATCGTTTTCGACTTGTTCGGGCGCCAAACCGTAGATTTCACGGATGCCATCGCTGGCAAACGGGAGGGCGCTATGGCCATCCGGGAAGAGGCGGTATTGAAAGACGATGCCCGGTGTGTAGGAAACGATGTGCCGCAGGCGATTGTTGGCCGCGTGCTCTGCCGCGTTGGCCTCTTCGTTGATGATGACTTCCTGCAAACCGTTCAGGGATTCGGTCAGCAAGCCAATTTCGTCCTGTCGAACGACCGGCAGCGCCTGTCTCGGGATCTCCCCGTCGCGCATCTGGCGCAGCAAGGCAGATGTTTCCGAGAGCGGGCGGAGTTGCAGGCGCAGCCACCACCAGCTGGCAAAGGTCGCGACCAGCGTCAGTATCAGGGACATGACGATCAGGTGGCGCTCCATGGCATGGATCGGGGCAAAAGCCTCGTCGACCGGGAGCACGGCATGCATCAGCCAACCGGTGCTGGTGATTCGCTTGTTGGAAGATAGTTCGACCACGCCGCGGGAGCTCTTGGCGATGCCGGAACCCTCATAGCCATCGATATAGCTGTCGTAGACCGGATTGACACCAGGGGGCGGCCCGGCCTTCATGACGCGTCGTTTGTCCGACGAGGCTACAAAGAGACGCTTGGCCGGGGCGGTGACGAGAAAATCACCGGTGTTGCCATATTTGGCGGCGCCGATTTCATCGAGGAAGTTGGGCAGGGCGAGATTGGTGACACCGATGATCAGGCCGATCGTTTTATCAGCGGGATTCAGAATGGGAACGACCATCGTGAATACCGGCAGGCCGCTGTTCGGACTGAAAAGCGGGTCGGAAATCTGCGGGAGCCCCGTGCTCAGGGCTTTGGTGATGAACTCATAACTGGCGTAGTTGGTCCCCTTGCGATCCAGCTCAGCTGGTGTGCTGGCAATCGCCGTCCCCTGGCTATCGGTGACGATGATCCCCCAATTGAAAATCCGCTGCGGAATCTTGCGTTCTTCAACGAGTCGCTGTGTGGCCTCAGGGGAGGCCAGAATGTCGGCGGTCAGGCTGCTGGCGATGGACTCGGCAATGCTCAGACGTTCAAGGATGGAGCGGTCGATTTCACTGGCGATCAGTGAAACCGTTGAAAACTGCTGCGCCGAAATGCTTTCCGCCATATCGCGGTGCAGCAATTGGCCCAGCGCGATGACCGTTGTCCAGAGTATGCCCAGCACCACGAACAAGGTGCCGGCCGCAATGCGGGTCTGAAGGGAGCGCCAGTTGAACAGGCCAAACATCGTTTTCAAAAATCTCCTGAGGCCATTGCAAGACGTACGAATGGTCCAGCCTGCGAGGGAAGCCGGGCTTCCTTGTTGCCCTCGTCGCGATTGCGGCTACCAGTATGTCCAGCCGTTACTCTAACTGCCCAGCAGCGCTTTGGCGAGGTGTATCGTCGTGCTGTGAATACTTACCGTATCGTTGATCTGGCGGGCATATCCACCTGCCATGGCAATGGCGACCGGGGTTCGCCGGGCTTGGCAGCGGGCAAGGACCCGCCGGTCCCTTTCGGCCAGTCCAGCGAAGCTCAGGCCAAGGCGGCCCAGGCGGTCGTCGTGGTAGGGGTCGGCGCCGGCCAGATAGATGACAAGATCGGGGCAGGAGACGTCAAAAGCCGTGTTCAGGCCCTCCTCAAGGCGGGTGAGGTAAGCCGCGTCGGAGCAGCCATCGGGCAGTTCGATGTCGAGATCGCTTTGTTCCTTGGTGAAAGGAAAATTGCGGGCGCCGTGGATGGAGAAGGTGAAGATGCTGTCGTCACCGCGCAGGATGCTGGCGGTACCGTTACCCTGATGGACGTCGCAATCGACAATCAATACCCGTTCGGCTCGACCTTCCGCCTGCATGGCACGGGCGGCGACGGCGGCGTCGTTGAAGATGCAGAAACCCTCTCCGCGGTCACGAAAGGCGTGGTGGGTGCCGCCGGCCAGGTTGGCCGAAACACTGTCTTCAAACGCCGCTCGGCAGGCACAGATCGTTGCTCCGGCTGAGCGCCGCGAGCGCTCGACCATGCCTTCGCTCCACGGAAAGCCGATGGCTTTCTGGGCTTTCTCCGAGAGCTGGCCTGTGGCAATGGCCTGGATGTAGTCAAGATCGTGCGCCCGGCTCAGCTCTTCATCGGTGGCCGCGTGCGGCAACTCAAAATCGGCTTCGCTGAACTCGCCGCTGGCGAGCAGGGCCTGGCGCAGCCGGGAATACTTTTCCATCGGAAAACGATGCCCGGCCGGTAGGGGAAGCACGAAAACATCGGTGTAGAACAGCCGCACGGCCGATGTTTCCGTAATGCGATCAGTTCAGGGCGGCGGACATCTTGCGACGGAATTCGCGGATCAGGTCGTCGTACTGTTCGCTGCCCGCCAGCGCTTCGAATAGTTGCAGCAACGCCTTGCGGCCGGCGCCTTCATCGAAGGCACGGTCGCGGATGACGACTTCCAGAGCGGCTTCCATCGCTTCCCGGAAACGGCTCTGCGCGGCGTAGGCGCGGGACAGTTCGAGGCGGGCGGCATGGTCGGCCGGGTTGGCGGCCAGCCTGGCTTCGATGGCAGTCGTGTCGGCAGCGCCGTCGGCCAGCGCCAGACGGGCGCGCAGGGCATTGGCGCGGTCCGGTTCATTGGCGTATTCGCCGGCCAGCAGCTGCTTGGCTTCGTCGCTGCGGCCAAGTTGCAGCAAGACATCGACGGCATCGAGCTGAACAGCCTGATCCTGCGGATTGGCCTGGCTGGCTTCGACCAGCTTGGCCAGCGCCTCGTCAAGCTTGCCTTCGGCGATCAGCGCCGCAGCCTCTTCGCGCAGGTTACCGCCGGGGCCAGCCGGCAAGGCGATGCGGTCGAGGAATTCGCGCACCTGGCCTTCCGGCAGCGTGCCGTTGAATTCATCGACCAACTGGCCCTGAAACAGGACCTTGACCGAGGGAATGCTGCGCACACCAAAGTGCTGGGACAGTTCCGGGAACTCGTCGGCATTGACCATGGCGAGCAGGAAGCGGCCCTTGTATTCCTCAGCCAGCTTTTCCAGCAGGGGCTTCAGCGTCTTGCAGGGTTCGCACCACGGCGCCCAGAAGTCGACGACCACCGGCACTTCCTGGGCGGGCAGGAGAACCTTGGTTTCAAATTCTTCGAGGGTAACGTCAAAGGCAAATTCGGACATGGTGGGGGGCCTGTAGAAATTAGAGTCGGGCGAATTCTACCGCCAGCCGTGGGGCGACGGTGGAATGCAGGGAAAGACTGGGCGCGTTGCCCTGGGTGAGCCACGCGGACACGTGCAGCGGGAAATCCGGTGTGTCAGGCAGGGCATTGGGCAACGCTCCTTCCAATAACTGGAGGCTGGCCGCCGAATTTTCAAGAGGCTCGCTGCCCAGCGCCAGCCAGTGGCCGCTGGCGAGATCAGCCCAATGGTCGAGCTGGGCGCAGAGGACCTGGGCGTAGCGACCTTCGTTCAACCAGCCAATGGCCAGGGCGAGCATGAGTGACCAGTTGGCGGAATGCTCGGTGTCGAGTGGAAGGTGCGTCGCTGATTGCAGGCCGGGCAGCATCGGCTGGATCTGGGCGGCAGCAATCGCTGGCTGCGTGGCAAGGAAATCGTAGGGCATCGGCTCGGCGGCGCCGTCGCAAAATTCTTCGAGCAGGGTGATCGTTTCGAGGCGCGGGCCGCTGGTCGATTGCCAGAGCAGGGCGGTCGGAAGGTGCCGACGCTCTTCCGGCAGGCTGGCGAAGGCGCCGAGCAGGGCCAGCTGAGTCAGGCCGGCGGCGCGGCGCAAGGGCTTGCCGAGAGCCGCACGGACGGCATTCGGCAGTTCGGCCGGTGCAAAGTGCTGGCTGAGTGCGGCGTGGAGATAGACCATCAGATGCGCTCCACGATCAGGGTGGCCAGCCCGCCGCCGAAGCCGATCAGGTTGAGCATGGCGCGGCGGACGTGGTCGTTGTTGCGCAGGGTGATCGGCATCAGGCCCAGTTCGGGGTCGGCTTCGGCGAAACCGGCCGTCGCCGGGGTTTTTTCCGCCTCGAGGCAGGCCAGCAGCGTCACCAGTTCGGCAATGCCGCTGGCGCCGAGGGTATGTCCCAAAGCGGATTTCAGGGAGAGCAGGGGGGGCATGTCGCTGCCAAAAATCTGGTGCAGGGCGTTGGCTTCGGCCTGGTCGGTGCCTGGCGAGCCGGCCGCCTGCAATTTGACCAGGTCGATTTCGGCCGGGCCGACATTGGCGGCCTTGAGGCTGGCGATGGCCGTGTTGGCGATTGGCCTGCCATCCGGGTCAGGGCCGGTTGTCGAGTAGCCATCCAAGCCGGTACGCAGACCCGTTATCTTCCAGCGGCCAGGTTTCGCGCTCAGGCGAACGGCGGCGACCGCTTCGCCGAGAACCAGGCCGTCGCGCCGGGCATCGAAGGGGCGACAACTTGTGCGTGACAGCAGTTCCATCGACGCAAAACCGGCCAGCGTGGCGCGGTTGGTCAGTTCGAAACCAAGCACCAGCGCTTCGTCGATCAGCCCCGCGGCAATCAGGGTGCTGGCGGCATCAAGGGCCGAAAAACCGGAAATGCAGGCATTCGAAAAGCTGTAGCGCGGGCCGCAGAGGCCCACCCAGTGGGCAATTTCACAGCTGACTGAAGCAGTCGCCACGGGGAGATCGAACGGTGCCCCTTGTTGCTCGAAATGGCCGATCTGGAAGGAGGATGAGGCGATGAACAGCGGTGTTTTCGGGGCAACCGGGTCAAGCTGGCTGGCGACTTGGCGGATGGCCTGCTCGGCCCTTTGCAGCCAGTTTTTTTCGACTAGCGGCAGCGCGAAGTAGGGGAACTCACGGTCGCCAAGGCGGCGCATTCCAGCGCCGGATTCGCCATGCCACAAGGCGTCGGCAACCTGGCTCGTCGTTTCGCCACGCGCGCAGATCAGCCCGCTGTCGGCGATGTAAACCGGCCGGCTCATGGGCGGCTGGCGAGCCAGGTTTCGAGGTGCTCGGCCAGGTTGGCAACGCTGGACAGGATGCGACGGGTTTCCTTGCTGTCCGGCAGGCGCAGGCCGTATTTCTTCTTGATCGCCATCGAAACCTGCAAGGCGTCGAGCGAGTCAAGTTGCAGCGGGGCTTCCGGGCCGAACAGGACTTCGTCGTCGCTAATGCTGGCCGGCTCGCAGTCCTTGTCGCAGGCTTCGACGATCAGTGTTTTCAGTTCGAGGCGAAGTTCAGCGGTCATGATTGGGCAGCCAGAGAGCGGTGCTTGAGCCAGACGGCAATGGCCAGTGCCGCCGCGGCAAAGACGAGCAACTGGGCGAGGCTGGGCAGGATGTCGGCGAAGCTGCCGTGGCGCAGCATCACGGTGTGGAAGCCTTCGAGGCCCCAGGCCATCGGTGACAGGGCGGCGAGTTTTTGCATGGTGGCCGGCATTACGAACTTGGGGACCATGATGCCGCCGATGGCACCCATCAGGATATTGCCGACGCCACCGATCACCGTCGCCTGTTCCGAAGTGCGGGCCAGGCTGGCCACCAGCAGGGCGAGCGACACGGCCGCCAGACTGACGGCAGCGGCGACGGCCCACAGGTTCAGCAGCAGCGGCAGACTGCCGGGCAGTTCCAGTGCTTCGCTGCCGAACAGCGGCACGAGATAGAGTCCGACCAGCACCATCAACACCGCCTGCAACTGGTTGACGATAAAGAAGGGCAGCAGCTTGCCGGCCAGAATCAGGTGGAAAGGCAGGCCCATGGCGCGCAGGCGCTGTAGCGTGCCTTGCTGGCGTTCGATGATGAAAATCGACGAGACCGGGATAACCACGAAGAACATCGCGAAGATCAGCCAGGCCGGGACGTTCTGCTGGACCGACGACGGCGGGCGAATGCTGCGGTCGTTGCGCACGGCGACGCTGCGGATTTCGTCCGGCCATTCGCGTTCGGCGCTGGCGCCGGGGGCGACCGGCAGGCCGAACAGCTTGCCGGCACTGCGCGTCAGTTCATCGGCCCGCACTGCACCAAGGGCGGCCATAACCTGATTGCGAAAAGCGAGTTGCAGGGCCGGGCTGAGCGCCGGGTCGAGCAGTAGCTGCATGGCTTCGGTGGCCTGCCCGTCAGCACCGGCCGGCGCCAGCAGGCGTTCGCCAAAGCCCTTGGGCAGCACCAGGGCCAAGACCTGATGCCCGTCGAGGATGCCCTGGCGGGCATTTTCGGCATCATCGGCAGCCGGCAGGCGCTTGAAGGAAACGCTCTTGTCGAGACGTTTGATCAGCGCTTTGGAGTGCTGGCTGTGGTCGAGATCGACAACGACATAGGCGGCATCGATACTGACGCCCGGCGAAAAAGCGTCGCGCAGTGCCATGGTCATGACCAGGATAAAAATGGTCGGCATGATGAACAGGGCAAGCAAGCCATGCCGGTCGCGCAGCAGGGCGATTGATTCCTTGAGCCAGAGGGCGAGCAGGCGGGGTGACATGGTTCAGTCCCGCAGCGAGCGCTTGGTCAGGCGCATGAAGCACTGCTCCAGATCAAGCTGGCCGAGGTTCAGGTGGCGGACTGTGCAGCCCGCGGCCGAGAGTTCGTCGAGCAGGCGGGGCAATGCGGCAGTTGATGCCAGATCAAGCCGATATTGCAGATGACCGAGCGGAGTGGCGGCATAGCGATCCGCCATGTCTTCGGGCAATGGCTTGTCGAGCTGGAGTTCGACCTGTGGTTCCGGGCTGTGCAGGATGTCGGCCAGTGAACCTTCGGCCAGCAGTTGGCCCTGATCAATGATGGCGATGCGCTGGCAGATGGCTTCGACTTCTTCCATGTAGTGGCTGGTGTAGATCACCGTCGTGCCGGCGGCCGGTAGCTCGGCAATGGCGTCGAGCAGGAAATGGCGCGATTGCGGGTCGACGCCGACCGTCGGTTCATCGAGCAGCAGCAGTTGCGGCTGGCCGAGCAGGCCAATGGCCAGGTTGAGGCGCCGGCGCAGGCCGCCGGAAAGTTGTTCGGCCCGCTTGCTGGTGACTTGTTCGAGCCGGGCGAAGGCGATCGCGGCGTCGCATTGCGCCTTCAGGTCAGCGCCAGTCAAGCCGAGTACGCCGCCGAAGAAGCGCAGGTTTTCGGTGACGGTCAGCATCGGGTAAAAGGCGTAGTCCTGCGGCACCAGGGCGATGGTGCGCGGATTGGTGGCTCTGACATCAGCCAAGGGCTGGCCATTCAGCGAGATTTTCCCGGTGGATGTTTTCAGCAGCCCGGCCAGCAGGGAAATCAACGTCGTCTTGCCGGCGCCATTTGGTCCGAGCAGGCCATAGACGCCGCCGGCCGGGATGTCCAGCGTGAGGTCAGTCAGCGCCGGGCTCGTCGCATCCCGGTAGCGGTACGAGACGCCCTCGATGTGCAGCATCAGACGGCGCGGCGCAGGTTGCGGAAGAAGCCCTGTTCGCGGTCGGCGATCTGGCGCAGCTTGTCGGCTAGCGCCGCGGGGGCGAGCGGGTCTCGGTCGCGGATCTGGCGGGCAGTGGCCAGCGCGAATTCACGCCATTCGTCGCCAATGTCGATCAGGGTTTCGGAGAGTTCGTTGAGCGAAGGGCGAGCCAGCAGTTCGGCCGCTTCCTGCAGGAAAGAAGCGTAAATGAAGCGAAAACCGCCGCCGCCAGTGCCGATTTCTTCCTGCATGCGCACCACCTGGCCGATGAACATCTTGGTGCGGGCCGGATCGCCGCTGGCATCAAGCCTTTCGATGGCCTTGGCGAGATGGCGGATGCCACGCACGCCAATGATCGGCAGCGGTGCGTCGAGCATGATGCGCGTCGTCTTCTTGATGGCGGTGGGCAGTACCTTCTGCCAGTCCGGTGTCTGCGGCTGGCCGACCGGGTAGTAAAGCAGCCCTTTCGGAGCCAGCGCCCCCTTGGCAAAGCGCGCCCGTTGCAGATCGGGGGCAGCGCAGGTCACCGTGGTTTCGGCCACCGGGTCGGACAGCAGGTAATCGCCGGAGGCCTGATCGCGACCAAAGGCCAGCACGTTATGGGCGTTGAAATGGAAACGCAGGTCTTCGGGCAGGTAGGGCAGCCAGAACACCGAGGTTTGCAGGCCGACAATCCTGCCTTCGCTCAGCAGTTGATCGAGACGGGCGACACCGGCGGCCGGGTTGCGGAAGGTCTCAAAACGCATCTTCAGGCCGAGCGGCTTCTGCAGGCCCTTGATGATGGCCTTAGGCGGCATGCGGTAAGCGACCAGCGGCAGGCCGTTGATCTTGATGATCGGCAGGTAGGCGAACGAGAGGGCGGATGACAGGCCGAAGGTCATCGGCTCGGAAAGCGGCAGCCCGTGGTGGCGCAGCATCGACGACATGACGCCGCTTTCGCAGTGGGAGGCCTGGCTGTGCTGAAAGTCCATCAGTCGGCCTTCTTCAGTTGTTCTATTGTGACGCCCATGGCGTCGGCGTAACGGGCGAGCAGGGCGGGCGACAGGCGGGCGAAGATGGTCGGGCGGAAATGCCGGCGAATGCGCCATTGCCAGACACCGCTGGCTTGCGAGAGTAGCGGGACGTCCATCCGGACCCGGTACATATGGTATTCGAGTGGCGAAGTCTGGCCGGCAAGCACGCGCTGACGGGCGTCTTCAGTCAGCCGCAGCAGATCGTCGATGGCCTGGCGGGTGACGATTTCCTCGACCTCCCAGCCGGCTGACTGGACGATGTGCAGCTTGCCATCGTCACCACGGGCGTAGAGCGCCTTGCGGTGCCCGCCCAGTGTGCTGTTGCCTTCCTGCGGAACTTCGCTATCCAGCATGGTCGACGGCGGTCAGATGCATCAGCGAGCCTGTAAAGCGGCCGCTTTCCGGAACGAAGCAGAGCAGGCGATCGCCAGCCTTCAAGCGGTCGCTGCGAAACAGTTCATCGAGCATGATGAAGATCGATGCCGAGCCCGTATTGCCCTTGCTTTGCAGGTTGGTGAACCATTTGGCCGGCGGCAGCGCAAAGCCAGCCTGCGTCATGTAGTCGGCCAATGGCTGGCGGAAATATTCGGAAGACATGTGCGGCAGGAACCAGTCGACGGCTTCCGCCGTCAAGCCACGCCTGGCTTGTGCCTTGGCCAGTGGCTTGCCGAAGGTCTGCTCGACAATGGCTTCGTTGAGCAGGCGAACGTCCTGCTTGACGGAAAAAATCGAACGTTCGCCCCACTGGCTGGCTGCGTATTCCTGCCACCCCTTCAGGGAACCGTCTTCCGCCTTGTCGCCTCCGGCATACATGCAGACCGGCATGCTGTCGGCCTGTGACTGGATGTCGATCCAGTCGATACGCAACGACAGCCCTTCGCTGCGTGGTGCCGGTTGCAGGAGAAAGGCGCCAGCGCCATCTGACAGCATCCAGCGCAGGAAGTCCTTCTCGAAGGCGATTTCCGGATTGTCTTCCAGCTCGGCCACGCGATGTGCCGATTCCGGTTCGTAATGGCGCGCCAGCAGGCCGCCGGAGGCGCGTTCCGAACCGCTGGCCACCGCTTTGTCAGCCAGGCCGGTCAAGACGGTCATGTAGGCATATTTCAGCGCGCCGATCCCGGCGGCGCAAATACCGGCGGTCGACACTACTTCGCAAGGCGGAATACCCAGTTCGCCATGCACCATGACGGCATGGCTGGGCATCAGCTGGTCGGGGCAGGAAGTGCCGCAGGCCAGGACATCGATTCCACAGGCGTCGAGGCCGCGAATGGCTTCGGCAGTCAGCTGGGCATTGGAATGCGTAAATTCACCGCTTAGCGGATCGATGGCGTAGTGCCGGCTACGGATGCCGTTGTTGCGCAGCACGATGCGCCGGGCACGCGAGGGCTTGCCGCCAATCACGCCGAGTACTTGTTCGATATCGTCGTTGGCGACCGGAGCGTTGGGCAGAAAGGAAGACGTGCCGGTGATGAAAGCACTACCGCGACTGGTCATATTTTTCTAGATTGAATTCTTGGGACCCGCTGGGTAGTTCCAGCTGAGCGCGCAGCCCCTCCAGGCGCGATTTCAGCAGCGGGGAAAATAACCATTGTAACAATAGGCTTGTCGGAACGACCGTTAACACCATGGTAATTAAATAAATCGAAAAAACGAGCAGGGCAGGACGGCGCTGCCATTGCCCGCGTTTGCCGAAGGTGCGGATCAGTTTTGACCAGATGCCGAAGGCTCGTCGCCCGGCCCGTTCGCTGATCGCCAGCCGCGGGTTGACGGTGACAGCGCGTAGCCCGGTCAGCATCGGGCGGCCGGCCTTTTCTTCATCCTTGCTCAGCGCATCGGCCAGTGCTCGCCCGAAACGGCTGGCGGCAATAATTTCGTCGGGCGAGACGCCGGCTGGTGGCATGCCGAGAAAGTGATCACGTTTTCCCGTCAGTACCCAGCGGGGCGTGGTGATGAAGGTGGCCAGCGGGTGCCCGCGGTCGGTGAAGGCCAGGTGATCGCGCAGTTGCCCGCCAGCCTCGGCGATCAGTCGCTGCATCGTTTCCTGCGCCGAAAGCCACATGTTGCGACAGGCGACAAGCGTGATCACTGGTTTGTCCTTGATCAGCCGTTGTCCTTCATGGCTTTTCAGGAAGGCGGTCATCGGCAGGCCGGGTGAAAGAAACCAGACCTGATAGCTGAGAATGACCAGATCGAAGTCGGTATCGGGCGAAATACCCAGTGGTTTCAGGGGCGGCGCATCAAGCTGCACGCACTCGGGCATGGCGTCGACAAAATCGATAATCGGCCATGGAAATGGGAATGGCGTCTCTGGCTGCAGCGTTTCCAGATGAACCTGATGTCCGGCATTGCGCAACGGGGCGATCAACTGTGCGGTGATGTCCGATAGTTGGCCGGTTTGCGAAAAATTGACGACGAGAACGCGCTTCAAGAGGGTTTCTGGTGATTGATTAGCAAGAGATTCTATCAAATCCCCTCTTTTTGCCGTTGGCCGGGTTCTAGTCATTTTGCTTGGCAAGTTGTGTCGACGGGCTTGGGAAAATGTCAGCTTATCGGCTATCATTCTGCTTTCCCGCAGCCTGTCTTTCCATGACCAAATACGTTTTCGTTACAGGTGGTGTCGTGTCCTCTCTGGGCAAAGGCATCGCCGCCGCGTCGCTCGGGGCCATTCTGGAATCCCGCGGCATTAAAGTTACCCATCTCAAGCTTGACCCCTACATCAACGTCGACCCCGGCACGATGAGTCCTTTCCAGCATGGAGAGGTTTTCGTCACCGATGACGGCGCCGAGACCGATCTGGATCTGGGGCATTACGAGCGCTTCACCAGCGCCAAGATGGCCAAGCGCAACAACTTCACGACCGGTCAGATTTACGACTCGGTGCTCAAGAAAGAGCGTCGTGGCGAGTATCTCGGCAAGACCGTGCAGGTCATCCCGCACATCACCGACGAGATCAAGGATCGCATCAAGGCCGGTGCCGAAGGCGCCGACGTGGCGATCGTCGAAGTCGGTGGCACGGTTGGTGATATCGAGTCGCTGCCCTTCCTGGAAGCCATCCGTCAAATGGGTATCATGGAGGGCCGTAACAACGTCTGCTTCATGCACCTGACCTTGTTGCCCTACATCCCGACCGCCGGTGAATTGAAGACCAAGCCGACCCAGCATTCCGTCAAGGAACTGCGCGAAATCGGCATTCAGCCGGACATCCTGCTCTGCCGCGCCGATCGTTCGATTCCGGTCGAAGAGCGCCGCAAGATTGCGCTGTTCTGTAACGTGATGCCGGAAGCCGTCATCGAGTGCCTCGATGCCGACTCGATCTACAAGATTCCGGGCATGCTGCATGAGCAGATGCTCGACGAGATCGTTTGCCACAAGCTGAACATCCTGGCCAAGGCGGCCGACCTGACCGTCTGGGAAAATCTGATCGTGGCGCTGGAGCACCCGCTGCATTCGGTCAAGATTGCGTTCGTCGGCAAGTACGTCGACCTGACCGAGTCCTACAAGTCGTTGATCGAAGCCATCAAGCACGCCGGTATTCATACCCGCAGCCAGGTTAACATCGTCTATCTTGATTCTGAAGATATCGAGAAGAACGGCACAGGTGTCCTTGAAGATCTCGACGCCATTCTTGTTCCCGGCGGCTTCGGTCGCCGCGGTACGGAAGGCAAGATTGCCGCCATCCGTTACGCCCGCGAGAACAAGGTGCCTTACCTTGGCATCTGCCTCGGCATGCAACTGGCGGTCGTTGAATTTGCCCGCGATGTGGCCGGCATGCCGAATGCTCACTCTACCGAGTTCGTGCAGGACACGCCGTACCCGGTCATCGGTCTGATTACCGAGTGGCTGGACGCTTCCGGTAAGATCGAGAAGCGCAGCGAGGATTCCGACATCGGCGGCACGATGCGCCTTGGCGCTCAGGTCTGCAAGCTGGGTGAGGGTACGCTGGCCCGTAGCATCTATGGCGCGCCGGAAATCACCGAACGTCATCGTCACCGCTACGAAGTGAACAACACGCTGCTCGCCAAGCTGGAAGAAAAGGGCCTGATCGTTGCCGGTCGCGCCCCAGGTACCGATCTCTGCGAAATGGTCGAATTGCCGGCTGATGTGCATCCGTGGTTCGTCGGCTGCCAGTTCCATCCGGAATTCACCTCCAACCCGCGTCAAGGCCATCCGCTCTTCACCTCTTACGTGAAGGCAGCGTTGGCCAATCAACAGGCCAAAGGCAAATGAAGCTCTGCGGTTTCGAGGCTGGTCTTGACCAGCCTTTTTTCCTGATTGCCGGGACAGCCGGAACGCGGAGCAGGGGCCCCGCATCGCGGGGATGTGACCGTGCAGGCTGTCAAAAGGCCCGGGGGAGAAATTCATGAAGTTATGTGGTTTTGAAGCTGGCCTTGATAAGCCTTTTTTCCTGATTGCAGGGCCATGTACGGCTGAATCCGAGCAGCTGTGCCTCGATGTGGCTGGCTACATGAAAGAGGTTTGCGCTCGCCTCAGCATCAACTACATTTTCAAGGCGTCCTACGACAAGGCCAATCGCAGCTCCGGCAAGTCGGTACGCGGTCTTGGTCTTGAAGAAGGTCTGCGTATCTTCTCGGAAGTACAGCGCCAGATCGGCGTTCCTGTCCTGACGGATGTTCATACCATCGAAGACATTCCCGCTGTTGCGGCAGTGGTCGATGTGCTGCAAACCCCGGCTTTCCTGTGCCGTCAGACTGATTTCATTCACGCTGTCGCCACCTGCGGCAAGCCGGTGAATATCAAGAAGGGGCAGTTCCTTGCCCCCGCTGACATGAAGAATGTGGTCGACAAGGCGCGCGAAGTGAACAACGGCGCTGACAACATCATGGTTTGCGAGCGTGGCGCCTCTTTCGGCTACAACAATCTGGTTTCGGACATGCGTAGCCTGGCGATCATGCGCGAAACAGGTTGCCCGGTGGTTTTCGATGCCACGCACAGCGTGCAGTTGCCAGGCGGGCAGGGGACGACTTCCGGTGGTCAGCGCGAGTTTGTACCGGTGCTGGCGCGAGCTGCAGTGGCGGTGGGCATTTCCGGCCTGTTCATGGAAACCCACCCTTGTCCTGAAAAGGCGTGGTCGGATGGCCCGAACAGTTGGCCGCTTGACCGTATGGAAAGCCTTTTGGCAACACTGGTTGCGCTGGACAAGGCTGTGAAATCTGCTGGTTTTGAAGAACTGAAATAAGCTGCTGCTTAATTCGGATATTAATATTTTAATTTAAGTTGTCTATTTAACCTTCTGATAATAAGGAAGAAACATGAGTTCTATCGTTGATGTTGTAGCCCGTGAAATTCTGGATTCCCGTGGCAATCCCACGGTCGAAGCCGATGTCCTGCTGGAGTCTGGTGTCATGGGCCGCGCAGCCGTGCCGTCGGGCGCCTCGACCGGCACCCGCGAAGCCATCGAACTGCGTGATGGTGACGGCAGCCGTTATCTCGGCAAGGGCGTCATGCAGGCCGTCGAGAACATCAATACCGAAATATCCGAAGCCATCATCGGCCTCGACGCGCAAGAGCAGGCTTTCATCGATCAGACCATGATCGACCTCGACGGTACCGACAACAAGTCGCGCCTCGGTGCCAACGCCATCCTGGCCGTGTCGATGGCTGTTGCCAAGGCTGCTGCCGAAGAGTCCGGCCTGCCGCTCTATCGTTACTTTGGCGGCATGAGCCCGATGCAGATGCCGGTGCCGATGATGAACATCATCAACGGCGGCGAGCACGCCAACAACAGCCTGGACATTCAGGAATTCATGGTCATGCCGGTCGGTGCGGCCAATATTCGTGAAGCGATTCGTTGCGGCGCTGAAATCTTCCATGCACTGAAAAAGCTGCTGAACAAGAAGGGCCACTCGACTGCCGTTGGCGACGAAGGTGGTTTTGCCCCGAATCTGGGCAGCCATGCCGAAGCCCTGCAGATCATCATGGAAGCCATCGAAATCGCCGGTTACGTGCCGGGCCAGGATGTGCTGCTGGCGCTCGACTGTGCCGCTTCCGAGTTCTACAAGGATGGCAAGTACAAGCTGGCCGGTGAAGGCCTGGAGCTGACTTCGGCCCAGTTCGTCGATTACCTGGCTAACCTGGCTGACCAGTTCCCGATCGTTTCCATCGAAGACGGCATGTCCGAAGCCGACTGGGATGGCTGGAAGCTGCTGACCGATCGCCTCGGCGACAAGGTGCAGATCGTTGGCGACGACATCTTCGTCACCAATACCAAGATCTTCAAGGACGGCATCAAGAAGGGCATCGCCAACTCGATCCTGATCAAGATCAACCAGATCGGCACCCTGTCCGAAACCTTCGCTGCCGTCGAAATGGCCAAGCGTGCCGGTTATACCGCCGTGATCTCGCATCGCTCCGGTGAAACCGAAGACAGCACCATCGCCGACATCGCTGTTGGCCTGAACGCCGGTCAGATCAAGACCGGCTCGCTGTCGCGCTCCGACCGTATCGCCAAGTACAACCAGTTGATCCGCATCGAGGAAGATCTGGGCGATACCGCTTCCTACCCGGGTCGTGAAACCTTCTATAACCTGCGTTAATCACGCATGCGCTGGCTGACGGTCGGCCTTCTCGCAACCATCGGCCTCCTCCAGTATCCGCTCTGGGTGGGTAAGGGGGGCTGGCTGAAGGTTTGGGAATACGACCGTCAATTGCAGCAGCAGAAGGAAGTGACCAGGAAGCTGGAAATCAGGAATGCGGGCCTCGATGCCGAAGTCCGTGACCTGAAACAAGGCTATGACGCCATCGAGGAACGTGCCCGTTTCGAGTTGGGCATGGTCAGGCAGGACGAAACCTTCGTCCAGATTCCCGAAAAAGTTCCTGGAAAATAATTCACGAAAACGCGTTAACCGCCGTAGTCATCGGTATTTGCCTCCGCTAGAATCGTTCTCAGCAGTCCCCCGCGCAGAGCGTTCAAGGAGAACAAGATGCTGCTCAAGGTTGGCGAAAAAGCCCCAACGTTTTCACTGCCGGATGCCGATATGGAGACTGTCGATCTGGCGAAGTTTCAAGGCAAGAAGCACATCGTGCTTTTCTTCTATCCGAAGGATGGCACTCCCTGCTGCACCAAGGAGGTGACCGATTTTTCGGATCACGAAGATGAGTTTCTCCGCCAGGATTGCGTATTGCTCGGCATCAGCCGTGACGATTGCCTGAAACACGCGGAATTTCGCGACAAGGAAGGCATCGGCATTGAGTTGCTGTCGGATGCAGAAGGAACGGTCTGCAAGCAGTACGGTGTCTGGCAGGCCAAGGAAGTCGATGGTCACCGGAAGTTCGGTGTGTCACGCTCCACATTTATCATCGATCGCAGTGGCACCATCCGCCATGCGCTCTACAACGTTAATTACAAGGGCCACGCACAGGAAGTGCTGCGCCTGATCAAGGAACTGAATTCATGAATACGCTAGTTGCCAAGAATACCGTCGTTACCCTCGACTACCATGTCACCGATCCGGATGGTGAAGTGGTCGATGAAGGCCGTGAGCCGCTGGTTTACCTGCATGGCGGTTACGAGGACATCTTCCCGAAAATCGAGGAAGCCATGCAAGGCAAGAAGGTTGGCGAATCGATTCAGGTCAAGCTGCAGCCGGACGAGGCCTTTGGCGACTACGATGCCGAGATGGTCCAGATCGAACCGCGCAAGGATTTCCCGAAGGAATTGCAGGTCGGTATGCAGTTCGAAGGCGGCCCGGAAGATGGTGGCGAAGATGACTTCGTGATCTATCGCGTGACTGATATTGCCGACGACAAGGTCGTGCTCGATGGTAATCATCCGCTGGCCGGCATGGCCTTGGTGTTTACCTGTACGGTGACCTCGATTCGTCCGGCCAGCGAGGAAGAAGTGGAACATGGTCACGTCCATCATCCGGATGAGGATGGCGAAACCTGCCACTGATCGGCCGGTCTTTATTGATATCTGAATGCCCGCTTTGGCGGGCATTTTTCATGGCTGTTTTGGCGGCCAGGGGTGCGGTTCGAAGCGGAAAAGCCCTGGGTTTTCGGTATCGATGATGCCGTTGGTCCAGCCCATCAGCGGATAGCCGAAGGTTTCGACTCGGGTCAGGTTGCCGAGTGTCTTTCCTGTGCGGTCTCGCATGGGTTGGTCGATCCGGCTGATATGGGTATCCCCGTGGACGAGGACGACCTGTCCTTTGAATCCGGCTGTTTCCTTGAGCACTGTTTCGAGAAAATCGCGATAGCCGCGATGAGGGAATCCCTGGCTGAAGTGCTTGAATCCAGGATTGGCCTGGAGGAGCAGAACGATGCCGGCCAGTTTTTCCCGGCGGGCAAGTGTGAAGCTCTCCTTTACCCAGTCCAGCACAACCGGGTTGCGCGCGACAAATTCGCTGCTCGGTTCCGTCGTCTTCCCCCAGTGATTGTTGTCGCCAGGGAGGTTGAGTGTTACGAATAGCACCGGGCCGAGATGGAAGCGGCTATGTTCCGGATAGCTTCCGAGCTGTTGTTCGAGCGGCAGGCGTTTCTGGCCCAGGGATTGCGGCTCTTTCCAGAATAACTCCCGCAGCTTGTTCAGACGCTCCAGTGGATCGTAGTTGCCGTTCGACAGGCGACTGCAATCGGTCCATTCGTTGTCGCCGGGCACAAAAATGAATGGAACGCGGCTACTGTTGAATAGCTGCCAGCGGTCTTGAAAGAGACTGTCGTCGCAGCGGTCCTTGCCGTGCTTGAAATCGCCAATGTGGGCCACGAAATCGACACGGCTATTGGCTATGTCGTCCAGCATCCTGGGCAGCTCTGTACGCTCGTAGTCGGAATAGGGTGTGTCGCCGATCAGCGCGAAATGCCAGGTTTCGGCACAGGTAAAAACACTCCAGCTGCAAAGCGCAACAGTCAACGCCATTTTCAGGCCAAAGATGCAGTTGGCCATAGTCCTCGGCCGCTGGCTGTTCACCGTAGCAGGCTCTTCAGGGCATACAGCGCATCGAGAGCCTCGCGCGGGGTCAGGCTGTCCGGGTCGATATTTGCCAGTTGTTCAATGGCGGGATGGGGTTCCGGTTCGGTCGGTTCAGGATTGCCTTGCGCAAAGAGATCGGGTTGCAGCGGATCGACTGTGGCACGTTGCTCGAATTCGCGTAATTGTTTGCGGGCAGCGCGCACGACAGCACTCGGGATGCCGGCCAGGGCGGCAACCTGGATACCGTAGCTCTGGTTGGCCGGGCCTTCCTCGACGGCGTGCATGAAAACGATGCGGTCGTTGTGTTCGACGGCGCCGAGATGCACGTTGGCCAGTTCGCTGTATTCGTGCGACAGGCGGGTCATCTCGAAATAGTGGGTGGCGAACAGTGTCAGGCTGCGGTTTTTCTCGATCAGGTGGCGGAGGATGGCGAAGGCCAGCGCCATGCCGTCGAAGGTCGATGTGCCGCGACCGATTTCGTCCATCAGCACGAGGCTTTTATTTGTCGCGTGGTGCAGGATGGCAGCGGCTTCGGTCATTTCGACCATGAAGGTTGAACGCCCGGAGGCCAGGTCGTCGGAAGCGCCAATGCGGGTGAAGATGCGGTCGAGCGGACCGAGTACACAGCGGTCGGCCGGCACGTAGCTGCCAATGTGAGCGAGCAGGGCGATCAGCGCGACCTGGCGCATATAGGTCGATTTACCGCCCATGTTCGGGCCGGTGATCAGCAGCAGGCGGCGGGCGTCGGCTAGCAGGCAGTCATTGGCAATGAAGGTCTCGGCATTGTTGGCCAGTTCTCCCTCGACCACCGGGTGGCGGCCGCCGGTGACAGATAACTGGGTTTCGGCGGCAAATTCCGGCTTGCACCAGTTGCGCTTCAGTGCCGACTCGGCGAAGCCGGCCAGCAGGTCGAGTTGGGCGATGGCGCGGGCGATGTTCTGCAGGGTCGGCACGACCGGCAGCAGGGCGTCCAGAATGGCCTCATAGAGCAGCTTTTCACGGGCCAGCGAGCGTTCCTGGGCCGACAGCGCCTTGTCCTCGAAGGCCTTCAGTTCCGGCGTGATGTAGCGCTCGGCGTTCTTCAATGTCTGGCGGCGGCGGTAGTCCTCGGGGATCTTGTCCACGTTGGCGTGCGTGACTTCGATGTAGAAGCCATGCACTTTGTTGTATTCGACCTTGAGGCTGGCGATACCGCTGCGCTCCCGCTCGCGTGTTTCCATGTCGACCAGGAAGGCGCCGCAGTTATCGTTCAGCGAGCGCAGTTCGTCGAGGTCGGCATCGTAGCCCGGCGCAATGACGCCGCCGTCGCGGACCTGTGCCCCCGGTTCGGCGGCGATGGCGCGGACCAGCAGTTCAAGCGCTGGATAGGGGGTGGCGAGTTCGGTATAGAGCTGGGCGATCAGCGGCGCCGGGCTGCTGGCCAGCGGAGCGCGCAGGCCGTCGAGCCGGGCCAGCGATTCGCGCAGGCTGGCCAGGTCGCGCGGCCGGGCGTTGCGCAAGGCAATGCGACCGGCAATACGCTCGATGTCGGCGATGCCGCGCAAAGCTTTGCGGGCCTCGCCGGCCAGCCGACCGTAGTCTTCGAGCAGGGCTTCGACGGCACCATGCCGGGCGGCCGGAATTTCGCGCTCGCGCAGCGGGTGGTGCAGGGTGTGGCGCAGCAGGCGCGAACCCATGCTGGTCACGCAGTTGTCGAGCAGCGAAAAGAGCGTCGGCGACGGCTGGCCGCGCAGGGTTTCGGTCAGCTCCAAGTTACGCCGGGTGGTCAGGTCTAGCCCGAGATAGGCGCCCTCGATTTCCACAGTCAGACCGCGCAGATGGGGCAATTTTCCGGACTGGGTTGCTTGGGCATATTGCAACAGGGCACCAGCCGCGGCGACAGCCGGCTTCAGCCCTTCGGCGCCGAAGCCGGCCAGCGAAGCGACTTCGAACTGCTCACAGAGGAGCCGCCGGGCTGAGTCGAATTCGAAATACCAGTCCGGCTGGCGGGTTCGGGCGACATCAATACCGAAATTCGGCATCCAGCTTTCCGGGTAGAGGATTTCCGCCGGGCGGATGCGTTCCAGCGTTGCCGGAATCTGTTCGGCCGGCACTTCGAGAAGCACGAATTCGCCGCTGGCCAGGTTCAGCCGGGCCAGGCCGGCAGTGTTGCGGTTCGTTGTTACTGCCAGCAGCCAGAGATCCTGCTTGTCGTCGATCAGCGCCGCGTCGGTCAGCGTGCCCGGCGTCACGATCCGCGCCACGGCACGCTCGACCGGCCCCTTGCTGGTCGCCGGATCACCGATCTGTTCACAGATCACCGCCGATTCGCCGAGCTTGACCAGTCGTGCAAGGTAGGGCTCCAGCGAATGGAAGGGGATACCGCACATCTTGATCGGCACACCGGCCGACTGGCCTCGGGTGGTCAGCGTGATGTCGAGCAGGCGGGCGGCTTTCTCAGCGTCCTCATGAAACAGCTCGTAGAAATCGCCCATTCGGTAGAACAACAGCGTGTTCGGATGATTGGCCTTGAGCGCCAGGTACTGGCGCATCATCGGGGTGTGCTTGGATAGGTCGGGGGCGGTGTCTTTAACCATTTATTTGTACGTTGTTCTTATTTACTGCCGGATTTCGCGGGTGTTGTCGGGAGGGGCGTAGTCGCCGCTGCTGCGGAATGGATTGATGTCCAGGCCACCGCGCCGCGTGTAGCGGGCGTGAACGGCCAGTGCTTCAGGTTGGCAATGCTGTTTGATGTCAGTGAATATCCGCTCGACACATTGCTCGTGGAATTCGTTGTGATTGCGAAACGACACGATGTAGCGTAACAAGCCGGCACGGTCGATCGGCTTGCCGCGGTAGCGGATGACGACCATCGCCCAATCAGGCTGGCCGGTTACTAGGCAGTTGGATTTGAGCAGGTGGGAATAGAGCGTTTCTTCGACGGTTTCGCCTGGTAGTGCGGCCAGCAGCTCCGGGGTGGGCTGGTAGCGCTCACAGGCGATGTCGAGTTCATCAAGCAGGATGCCCGCAGGTATTCCGATCGATGCCCGGGGCGAAGCGGATAGTGATTCCAGCGCTACTTCAACCGGACGACCGGCGGCGGCCGAGAGGTCACGCGCCATCGTCGTGCTGACCATTTCAAGGCTGGCGAAAATGGTTTGATTGAAGGAATTCAGATAGAGCTTGAACGATTTTGATTCGATCAGGTTGGGGCTGTCTGCGGGGACACGGAATGTGCCGACAGCGACGACTGGCTTACCCTTTTCATTCAGCCATGAAAGTTCATAGGCATTCCACAGGTCCTCGCCAACGAAGGGCAGCGCATCGTCGGTGATCCCGAGTTCGTTGCGCTTGAGTTGGCGCGGGATCGGATAGAGCAACTCAGGCGCATAGTGGCTCTGGTATTCCGTCGCCTTGCCCAAGGGGGAGGCGTGACTTGGGTCGGCAGGGGGCGGGGGGGGCAATGTCATGGGGGCGGATTTTACCTGCAAGGCGGCTTTCGATCCTGCGGCATCAGCAGTGCCTGAGTTCGATCAGGTGCGGGCCACCGGCTGTCAGTGCGCTGCGCAATGCCTGGCGAAACACTTCGTCAGAATTGGCCTGCGAGTAGCCAAGGCCAAAGGCCTTTGCGGCATGTTCGAAATTGATATTTTGCGGCGTCCGCCAGCCTTCAATGAACTCAGGCAGATTGTGTTGGGGCAGGTGATCGAAAATGCCGCCGCCGCCGTTGTTGACCACCACGATCACGATGTTCAGCCCGCCGGTCAGCGCCAGGCCACCGAGGTCATGCTGGCAGGTCAGGTCGCCGATCAGGGCGACGGCTCGCCCCCGGCAGGCCGCAATGCCGGCAGCGGTGGAAATGTTGCCATCAATGCCGCTGGCGCCGCGGTTGGCGTGAAAATGAAGGGGCTTGTCGGAAGAGCCGGCGTTGGTGTCCAGTTGGCGAATGGCCAGCGAATTGCCGACGAATAAATCGTTATCGCTTGGCAGTTCTTCGAGCAACAGATGAATATGCGTCTTTTCTTCCTGCGTTTCGCTATCGGCTTCAAATCTGCTGAAGGTGGATAGCCACGGATCGGGGGCCGGGGCAGGCTGATGATCAATCAGCGCCCTGCAGGTGGCCGCAGGTTCGGCGCGCAGAAGGTGGGTCAGATTTCGGGATGGATCGATCCAGCGCGGCCACGGATCGACCAGTGCGTGCGTTTCCGTGATTCCGGCAATGAGATTCTGCAGATTCCGGGTGACCGGGTAGGCGCCAAAGCGAATTACCCATCGGGGCCGACATTGAGCCGCGAGATCGGGTTTGCCCAGCCAGTCGTTGTAACGGACACAAAGGTGAGATCGGTCATGTGGTCCGAAACGTAGGCCTGAAAGTGGCTCGGCAAAAATCGGGCAGTCCAGTCGCGCTGCCAGTGCGGCGATGGCCGCATTCTGTCCTTCCCGGGGGGGCATCTCGCCACAAACGATAATGCCCGGCTGGCCCGAAATTTGGCTGGCCAGTTCACGTATTTCTTTCGAATCTGGCGGGAGTGCCGGGGGGGCGACGCGTATCCTTTCCGGCATCTCCTCGGGAAGCTGCGGCGTCGAAGGCAACAGCGGCTCACGGAACGGCTGATTGACGTGGACCGGTCCGGGGTGTGGCCAGCTTGCCTGTTCATAAACCTGTGCGGCGAGACGATGCAGGTAAGCAGGATCGAAACCTGTTTCTGGGGCGCCCAACAGATGGCTGGCACGAACATGCGCTCCAAACAGCGCTGCTTGATTGATGGTCTGGTTGGCTCCGCAGTTCTGGAGTTCGGGGGGGCGATCCGCTGAAATCATTACCAGCGGCACCCCTGAGTGGTTGGCCTCAATGACGGCCGGCAGCCAGTTGGCCGGTGCCGTGCCTGAAGTGGCCAGCAGCAGCGCCGGGCGTTGGTTGGCCTTGGCAAGACCCAGGGCAAAATAAGCCGCACTGCGCTCATCGATTGCTACGTGGCACCGCAACCTGGGCTGGCGGAGCATGGCAAGCGCCATCGGCGTCGAGCGCGACCCCGGCGAAATTACCGCATCGGAAACGCCGGCCGCGATGAAACCGGACACCATGGCTTGTGACCAGGCGAGATTCAGAGTGCCGGTATCAGTCATCACATCCGCTTCAGGTTAGTAAAAGCGAAATTGTAGTCGCTGCTGGCCACCGGCAGACATTGGGCCATGCTATTATTCGCCCCGTTCTTTGCAGCCCATCATGCCGGGCTGCCCAACGCGGAGTGGTAGTTCAGTTGGTTAGAATACCGGCCTGTCACGCCGGGGGTCGCGGGTTCGAGTCCCGTCCACTCCGCCAGAACGATTGTTCAAGCCCGAAAGCTTTGCCTTTCGGGCTTTTTCTTTTTCCGGCCTGCATGTTTTTGGAACTGCTGACAGCGTCTGAATTATTGAGCTCTCCCTAGGGTAATGCCGAGTTCACGGTTTTGTCGCATCGGTTCTAAGCTATGACCAAACAATACAAAAAAGTTTGGATACCCGGTAATGTCGGAGAGAAGCAGTAATTTGCAAGGCGATAGCCTCTGCAACCTTGAGTATCTGCTGGTCAATCTCGGTCGCAATCAGGCGACAGCTGAACGTTTGATCAAACTTTTTCTGGACAACCATCTGGTCTTGATACGGCGGATGCATGAGGCTCTCGGGGCAGGGGACGTGCCCGCGCTCAAGGATGCCTTGCACGATATTCGCAGCAGTTGCGTTCTGTTCTCTGGTCATCGGTGCGTTGATCTGGCCAGAGAGTTTGAAAGGGTTTTATGCGAGGTGGAAGACCAGGGGGGTGAAATCGATGCCGACTGGGATTCGATGGCCACCGCCTTGAGTCAGTGCATGCTTTGCATGGCTGGCGAACTGACTTCCTATCTGGACAATAAAGCTTCGTAGGCTAACAGCCGAATATCAGCAAACGACGCCCGTTTGCAAAGCAAATCGGGTCAGTCCGGTCACATCGTGGGCGCCGATACGTTCCATCAGTCTGCCACGGTGAAACTCCACGGTTTTAGGGCTGATCCCCAGATCTCTGGCGATTTCCTTGGTGGTTCTTCCCGATGCGACGAGGCGTAGAATTTCCGTTTGTCGAACGGTTAGCTGGGTGCCTCCCCCGGATGTTCCTTCCGTGCCTGAAGACCGCGGCATTTCCCGTATCTTTGGTGAGAGGAAAAGCTCTCCTCTCAATACCATTTCAAGTGCCTGCAGCAGTTCGGCAAGAACGAAGTCCTTCAGCAGGTAGCCATTGACCCCGGCGGCCAAGGCTTGTTCAACGATTTCCTGGCGATCGATACTGGAAAGCACCAGAATCTTGGTGTTCGGATCGAACTGGCGAATCGTCCGCGCCACTTCGATGCCGGAAGGGCCGGGCATGGCAATGTCGAGTAACACGACATCGGGCTGAACCCGCTGTATCGCGGCAATGGCCTCATGGCCGTCAGCGCATTCTTCCTCGATCTGGTAACCAGGCAAGGTTTCGAGAATCGCTCGAATTCCTGCCCTTATCAGCAACTGGTCGTCGGCGAGAATAATGCGGGTTTTGTTCATGTGGGGAACAGGAATGAGGCAACAAGATTAATTGTATTGATCTGCTTATTACGCTGTCTTTGATTGGAGTTCAAAGATTGCCACACAATCATTTTGGCCGAAGTGAGTTATCTCACACGCTCCTTCATGGCACGCTGAGCTTCGCGTTTTGAATCCTTGTCGAGTTCATCGGCGCGTTTGTCATGCTGTTTCTTGCCCTTGGCCAAACCAATTTCAAGTTTTATCCGGCCGCGCACGAAATGCAGGTCAAGGGGGATCAAGGCGTATCCGGCCCGCTCAACCTTGCCGATCAGTTTGCTGATTTCCTTGGCGTGCAGCAAGAGCTTGCGTGTGCGCGTCGGATCATGGCTGACATGGGTCGAGGCGGTTGCCAGCGGCGAAATATGCATGCCGATCAGGTAAAGCTCGCCACTCTTGATGATGACGTAGGATTCCTTGATGTTCATCCGCCCGGCACGAATGGCTTTGACCTCCCAACCTTCGAGGGAAATGCCGGCCTCGTACTTTTCTTCGACGAAATAGTCGTGAAAGGCTTTTTTGTTGACGGTAATGCTCATGCTGCCGGGTGATCCATTAAAATCGCGAATTCTACAGGATACAGGAATGCTGCCGCCGCATGGCTCTGGTTGAAAAGACAGTCTTGATCGAGCAATCTGCCGAACGCATGTTCGAGCTGGTGGATCGCTGCGAAGATTACCCGGCATTTCTGCCCTGGTGCAGCCATACCGAGGTGAAGTTTCGTGATGCGCTGAAAACCGTCGCGACCCTCCATATCAACTACCATTCAGTCAAATCCTGTTTTACGACAGAGAATGACAAGGAATTCCCGAGTTTGATGAAAATCCGCCTGGTGGATGGACCTTTTCGCCGCTTGGAAGGTGCCTGGCATTTCAAGGTTCTGGCCGAGAATGCCTGCAAGATCGAGTTCCAGTTGCACTATGAGTTCTCGAGCAAGTTGTTCGAGAAGGTAATTGGCCCGGTTTTCAGCCATATCGCGAACACGTTTGTCGATGCTTTCGTGCGTCGTGCCGCCCAGGTTTACGGAGTCAGCCATGGCTGAAATGCTGAATGTTGAAGTTTGTTACGCGTTGCTCAACAAGCAGGAGCTTATTCGCGTCAAATTGCCGGAAGGTGCTTCGCTGCTGCAGGCGATCGAAGCCTCCGGCTTGCTGGGGAAGTACCCGGAAATTGATCTCAAAAAGAACAAGTTCGGTATCTGGAACAAACTGTCCAAGGTCGATTCGGTATTACGCGATAAGGATCGCGTCGAAATTTACCGGCCCTTGATTGCCGACCCGAAAGAGGTTCGCAAGCAACGTGCGGCCGAAGGGAAGGTCATGAAAAAAGGCGCCGGTGATACCGACGCCACTGAAGGGTAACTGTGCAAGTTGCCTATTTGCAGGATTCAGCCATGACCCTGCGAGAACGTTCAATTTCCTGTTCGCGTTGAGCGTTATCCATTAGCTTGCGCTCGCCCTTGTCGTCGTAGGTTGCCATTGGCTGCTGGGCCTCGAGTGCAGCCAGATTGCGTTGAGCGCGTGCGCAATTCTCGCGTTTTTCATTCTCTGCCGCTTGTTCCTTGGCCTGCTTTTCAGCCTTTTCCTTGGCCTCCTGCTGACGTTTCTTGAAATCGAGATCCTTGTCCGCGGTGGTTTTTGGGGCATCGACGGCTTTTGCCCCTTCCGCTGGTTTTTCTGCCAGCTTTTCCGAAATAACGGCCGGTTGCTGGCCACCTATCGAACGCCGGCTCTTGGCCGTAGCCGGTGGCGGCATATCGGAAACCACAGTCTGGCCGTTGCTGTCCTTCCATTGAAAAGTTTCAGCATGGACTGCTGCACTGAAAGTGGTGGAAGTGAAAACAAGGGCAAAAACGAGAGAGGATTTCGTGGTCATCTGGGTTTCCTTGGCTTTTCTGTATAATACGATTTTGTGACCTTGGATTAAAGGCTAAAGGCCATGCGACTGCTGCAAAAAGCCCTGACTTTCGACGACGTTCTGCTCGTCCCCGCTCATTCCCAGATTCTCCCGCGCGACGTAAGCTTGGCCACCCGGCTTACGCGCAACATCACCCTGAACCTGCCCTTACTTTCCGCTGCCATGGATACGGTAACGGAAGGGCGTCTGGCGATCGCGCTGGCTCAGGAAGGCGGCATCGGCATCATCCACAAAAACCTGACCGCCAAGGCACAAGCTGCTGAAGTGGCCAAGGTGAAGCGCTTCGAATCGGGCATCCTGCGCGACCCGATCACGGTTTCGCCGCTGATGACCGTTCGTGATGTGATCGAAATCACTCGCCAGCATCGGATTTCCGGTCTGCCGGTTATCGACAAGAGCGGCAAGGTGGTCGGTATCGTGACCAACCGTGACCTGCGTTTCGAAACCAATCTGGACCAACCGGTCAAGCTGATCATGACCCCGCGCAAGCGCCTGGTAACGGTCAACGAGCAAGCCAGCGTCGAGGATGCCAAGGAGCTGATCCGCAGGCATCGCCTGGAACGCGTGCTGGTCATTGACGATGAATACCATCTGCGCGGCCTGATTACCGTCAAGGATATTCTCAAATCCACCGAACATCCGCTGGCTAACAAGGATCTCCGGGGTCGCTTGCGTGCCGGCGCTGCCGTCGGCGTTGGTGCCGGTACCGAAGAGCGTGTCGAGTTGCTGGCTGAGGCTGGCGTCGATGTGATCGTTGTTGATACCGCGCACGGTCACTCTCAGGGCGTGCTTGATCGGGTGAACTGGGTCAAGAAGAATTTCCCGCAGATCGAAGTGATTGGCGGCAACATCGCCACGGCCGATGCGGCTCGGGCACTGGTTGATATGGGTGCCGACGGCGTCAAGGTCGGTATCGGTCCCGGCTCCATCTGTACAACGCGAATCGTTGCCGGTGTTGGCGTACCGCAGATTACAGCGATCCAGAATGTCTCCGAATCGCTCAAGGGTACTGGCGTACCAATGATTGCCGACGGTGGCATTCGCTATTCCGGCGATATCGCCAAGGCGATCGCAGCCGGTGCCGACACGGTCATGCTGGGTGGCCTTTTTGCCGGTACTGAAGAGGCACCGGGCGAGGTCGAACTGTTCCAGGGGCGTTCCTACAAATCCTATCGCGGCATGGGTTCGCTGGGTGCGATGCAGGCGGGTTCGTCGGATCGCTATTTCCAGGAAGCCACCGCCAACGTCGATAAGTTCGTGCCGGAAGGCATTGAGGGCCGCGTCCCCTACAAGGGTTCCGTGCTGGCTGTCATTCACCAATTGATGGGCGGTCTTCGCTCTTCGATGGGTTACCTCGGCAGCCCGACCATTGACCACATGCACGACAACGCCTGCTTTGTCGAGATCACCTCGGCCGGTATCCGCGAATCTCACGTCCATGACGTGCAGATCACCAAGGAAGCCCCGAACTATCATCTCGACTGATTGACTTCGTCTTTCAGAGGGCGGCTCCGGTAGCCGCCCTTTTCATTCAAGGCCCTGCAAATGTCCCATCAGAAAATCCTCATTCTCGATTTCGGTTCCCAGGTCACCCAGCTGATCGCTCGTCGCGTGCGCGAAGCCAAGGTCTTCTGCGAAATTCACCCATACGATGTTTCCGAAGAATTCATTCGCAATTACGGCGCCAAGGGCATCATCCTCTCCGGTGGCCCGAGTTCGGTGACTGAGGGCGATACGCCACGCGCCCCGAACGTCGTTTTCGAGTTGGGCATTCCGGTGCTCGGCATCTGCTACGGCATGCAGACCATGGCCCAGCAGCTGGGCGGCCAGGTGATGACCGCCGAGGCGGCCGGCAAGGCGCGTGAATTCGGCTACTCCGAAGTTCGCGCCCACGGCCATACCGCGCTGCTCAACGACATCGCCGACTTCTACAGCCCGGAAGGCCACGGCATGCTGAAGGTCTGGATGAGCCACGGCGATTCGGTCATGGAACTGCCGGCTGGCTTCGTCAAGATGGCGTCCACTGCTTCCTGCCCGATCGCGGCGATGGCCGACGAGAGCCGCAAGTTCTACGCCGTCCAGTTCCACCCGGAAGTCACCCACACCCAGCAGGGGCGCGCCATTCTCGAACGCTTCGTGCATGGCATCTGCGGCTGCGGTACCGACTGGGTCATGGGCGACTACATCGCCGAAGCGGTGGATGCCATCCAGCGTCAGGTCGGTGACGAGGAAGTCATTCTCGGCCTGTCCGGCGGCGTTGATTCCAGCGTTGCCGCGGCCTTGATCCACAAGGCGATTGGCGATCAGCTGACCTGCGTTTTCGTCGATCACGGCCTGTTGCGCCTGAACGAAGGCGACATGGTCATGGAGATGTTCGCCCGCAACCTAGGCGTCAAGGTGATTCGTGTCGACGCCGTCGATGCCTTCATGGGCAAGCTGGCCGGTGTCTCCGATCCGGAACAGAAGCGCAAGATCATCGGCAAGGAATTCGTCGAAGTTTTCCAGGTGGAATCCAAGAAGTTAGCTGCTGCGAAGTGGCTGGCCCAGGGCACCATCTATCCGGACGTGATCGAATCGGCCGGCAAGGGCAAGAAGGGCGCCCATACCATCAAGAGCCACCATAACGTCGGCGGCTTACCGGAAGACATGCACCTCAAACTACTTGAGCCGCTACGTGAGCTGTTCAAGGATGAAGTCCGCGAACTCGGCGTCGCGCTCGGTTTGCCGCGCGAGATGGTCTATCGCCACCCGTTCCCCGGCCCTGGCCTGGGTGTTCGGATTCTTGGCGAGGTGACGCTGAAGGCCGCTCACTTATTGCAACGTGCTGACGCCATCTTTATTGACGAACTGCGTGCCACGCACGCTACCGAACGCGATGTGGCGGCCGGCGCCTGTACCGCAGCCGACATCGGCAAGAGTTGGTACGACCTGACCAGTCAGGCCTTCGCGGTCTTCCTGCCGGTCAAGAGTGTCGGCGTGATGGGGGATGGCCGCACCTACGAAAATGTGGTTGCCTTGCGTGCCGTGGTGACCAGCGACTTCATGACCGCCCACTGGGCGCATCTGCCCTATGAGCTGCTCGGTCGGGTATCCAACCGCATCATTAACGAAGTCCGTGGTCTGAACCGGGTTGTCTATGACGTCTCGGGCAAACCGCCGGCAACGATCGAGTGGGAATAATCGAGGAAACCGTCGCCGGGCTCGGCGACGAATTCTTCATGCGCGAGGCCATTTCTCTGGCCCGTGCTGCGGAGTGTCTTGGCGAGGTGCCAGTCGGTGCTGTCGTGGTCTTGAATGGCGAGATTGTCGGACGTGGCTTTAATTCGCCAATCGGTGAGAGCGATCCAACGGCGCATGCCGAAATCGCCGCTTTGCGCGATGCAGCAAGGGTTTTGGGTAATTACCGTTTGCCGGGCTGCGAGTTGTTCGTGACACTGGAGCCTTGCGCCATGTGTGCCGGAGCGATCATGCATTCCCGGATCAGCCGTGTCATTTACGGGGCACGCGATCCAAAGACCGGCGTTCATGGCAGCGTCGTCGACCTGTTTGGTGTTGAACGCCTGAATCACCATGCCACCGTGGAAGGCGGTGTGCTTGCGGAGGAGTGCAGCACGATGTTGTCGGGCTTCTTTGCCAGTCGTCGCAAGAAAGCGCCATGAAGCTGCAGGTATCTGTTTCCCGGCAGATGCTGAGTGTCACTAATGAGGCAGGTGAAGTCCTGCGCGAGTATCCCGTATCGACCGCACTGGCTGGTGTCGGTGAGGTATCCGGCAGTTACCAGACGCCCCGCGGTCGACACATCGTACGAGCCAAGATCGGCGGCGGTCAGCCGGAAAACGCGGTTTTTGTTCGTCGTCGGCCGACTGGCGAGATCTGGACGCCGGAGTTGGGTGATCAGTATCCGGATCGCGACTGGATACTGACGCGTATCCTGTGGTTGTCAGGGTGTGAGCCTGGCTGCAATCGCCTGGGTTGTGTCGATACGATGCGCCGCTACATCTACATCCACGGCAGCCCGGATACTGCGGAAATGGGTCTGCCTGGCTCGCATGGCTGCATTCGCATGCGCAACGCCGATATCGTCGAATTATTCGACCTTGTACCCTGCTACACGGAAGTCGAGATCACCGAGGATTGAAGCGGCTGGTCGAATGGGCCGAAGCTTTTCTCGTGGATGGTGATGTCGCCATTGGCGCCTTGCCAAGCGAGCGTCGATGCCCGGGTGCCATAGCTTTCCGATTTGACGAAAATGGCTGACAGCAGGCGTTCCCATTCGATCGGTACGCCGGTGCTGGGCAGGTTCTTGTCATCAACGATGCTCTGGTCGGCGAGTAAGTCGAAAAAGGCCGATTGTTCGGGCAAGCGGGGCAGCGCTTCGGCAAAGCGTTCGCGGGCTTGCAGCAGTTTCGGCCACGGGCTGTCCAGCAGATGGTTGGACAGGCCATAGACGCCGGGCGCCAGTGCGCGCGGTTGGCCATCGCGATTGGAGCAGTAAACCAGCGACTCGCCATCGCTCAGCAGCAAATTGAACCCGGAGTATCGGGCGTAATCGATCTGCGTGGCGTATTCGCTAGCCGAGAATCCAGATGTCAGGAAATTGCGGGTCAGGGTGCCACGTGAAAGTAGCCCCTTGGCCATGCCGGGCTCACGAACATTGGTCACCGCTGCGAAGCGTCCCGTGTCGGTGATGCCCAGCCAGGTTCCGCCGGCTTCGAGATCAAGGCCACCCATGACTTGTGGTGCGTCGGGCCAGCGAGCTAAAGCGGCGGTAGGGCGGGCGTAGAACTCGTCGCGGTTGGCGGCGACGACCAGCGGGTAGTCCGGATGTACCCGCCAGCCGACGACGATCAAGCACATTACTGTGGATTTTTACGACGGATTGACCGCTACCGCCTGAACACTAGGGCCTTCCAGAGAGCCAAGGCGGATATTGCCCGCGAAATTGCTCTGGACGACGGCCAGTGCTTCGTAGCCACCGGCCGGCGAGGGCGCTACGGTCATCACCGTGCCGCAGGACTGGTCGGGATTGTCCGGCGAATGCAGCGCATCGCCGGCCTTCAGGGCTTGTTGGCTGGTCAGTCGGAACAGGTGGCGCTTGACCTTGCCGAGGTACTGGGTACGGGCGACCACTTCCTGGCCTGGGTAACAGCCTTTGTGGAAGCTGACCCCGCCGATTTTCTCGAAGTCGGCCATCTGTGGCACGAACTCTTCCTTCGTGGCCAGCGTGACCAGCGGGAAAGCAGCCTGCACATCAAGCCAGCGCCAGACGGGCAGGCCGGCCGGACGAGCCTTGATGCTCAGTTTTTGCCAAAGCGCAGCCATGGCGGATTCGGGGGCGGCAACAATGAAGCGGTTTTGATCAAGGCGGATGACCGTCACACCCTCCGAAATGGCTGTAGCCATGGCCTCGGTCGGGCAGGGCAGAGCAGCATCGGCTAGGGCTTCCTCTGCCTGCGGGCCGGCAAGGCCGAGCATGATGGTGCTGTCAGTCAGGGATGCAAGTTTGACCTTGGATCGGAGAACAAACATCTGCAGGCGTTTTTGTGTGGCCTCCTGCAAATCGGCGGAAATGGCGAGCAAATAGCGCTCATTCTGACGCCAGGCAAGAAAGCTGGCCTGCATGCGCCCCTTGGCCGTACACCAGCCGGCATGTTGTGCCAGGTTCTCCGGCAGATGGTTGATGTCGCTGGTGAATTGGCTGTGCAGGAACGCCTTGGCATCTTCACCGGTGGCTTCGATCAACCCAAGATGGGTCAGCGGTACGATAACGGTATTTTGCGCTGCGGCCTGAAGTTCGCCGGCGGCATCGCCAAAATTGAGAAGCTCGGCTGAATCAGCGTCGAAGAGGCCTTCGGCTGATTCCAAAAAGCTGCGCCAGTGGGGATTCATGGGGGCTCCTGATGGGGTTTCGGATATTATATCGCTCGTTATAACGTGCTCGTTCCACACGGGCAAGACCTGCTTGCAGCCGACGAGTTCCCGTGCGCCCCCTGACCAAGATCCTATTCGCTGTATTTTTGCTGTTTGCGATCGCCGCTGGCGGGCTTTGGTGGTGGGCAAATCAGCCATTGTCCCTGCGTACTTCTCCGCTCGATTTTCATGTGGCAGCGGGTAGCAGTCTGCGTTCGGCAATTACCCAGATGCGGGAGTCGGGCATTGAGGTTGAGCCAGGCTTGCTCGCCCTGCTGGCTCGGGCAAAGAGGGCCGATACGGCCATCAAGGCCGGTAGCTACTCGGTCAAAGAGGGGGTTACGCCGAGTCAATTGCTGGACAAGTTGCTCAAGGGCAAGGTCACCCAGGGCGAACTGACGCTGGTTGAAGGCTGGACTTTCCGTCAATGGCGGACCCGCCTGGATAAGCATCCGGATCTGAAACACGAGTTGCTTGGCTTGAGCGAGGCACAAATCATCGAGAAACTGGGTTTGAACATTACTGGCCTGGAAGGGCAGTTGTTCCCGGATACTTACCTGTTCGACAAACAATCCAGCGATCTCGAACTGCTGGCGCGGGCCCAACGGGCCATGCAACGCAAACTGGATGCCGAATGGGCTAGCCGCACCGCCGGTCTTCCCTACAAGACGCCGAATGATGCGCTGATCATGGCATCCATTGTCGAGAAAGAAACCGGGCGCGAAGCGGATCGAGATCTCGTTGCCGCAGTCTTCGTCAATCGCTTGCGCAAGGGGATGTTGCTGCAGACCGATCCAACGGTGATCTACGGCATTGGCGAGAGATTCGACGGCAACCTGAGAAAGCGCGATCTGCTCACGGACACCCCGTACAATACCTACATCCGTCAAGGCCTGCCGCCAACGCCGATCTCAATGCCGGGGCAGGCTTCGATCAGGGCGGCGCTCAACCCAGCGCCTAGCGATGTCATCTATTTCGTGGCGCGCGGCGATGGCAGCAGCGAATTTTCCCGGACCCTGGATGAGCATAACCGGGCCGTTAACAAATATCAGAGAGGTGGGAAGTGAAAGGCAAATTCATCACTTTCGAAGGCATCGACGGTGCCGGTAAGAGCAGTCACGTGGAATGGCTGGCTGAATTGCTGCGCCAACGCGGTATCGTCGTTCATGTGACGCGCGAGCCGGGTGGCACCGAATTGGGCGAAAAGCTGCGCGAACTGCTGCTCAAAGAACCGATGCATCTTGAAACCGAAACGCTGCTGATGTTTGCGGCTCGCCGGGAACACTTGGCACGGCTGATCGAGCCGGCCTTGGCACGGGGTGAATGGGTGGTCTGTGACCGCTTCAGCGATGCCACCTATGCCTATCAGGGCGGTGGCCGTGGCTTGGACCGAGCCAAATTCCTGACACTTGAGCATTGGGTTCATGAGCATCTGCAGCCCGATCTCACGCTGTTATTCGATTTGCCGCTGGATGTTGCTCGCGAACGCATCGTGCTGGCCAATCGCGTGCTGGACAAGTTTGAGCAGGAACGCGTCGATTTTCACGAACGTGTCCGTCAGGCTTATCTGGAAAGAGCGCATACCAGCCCGTCGCGAATCCGGGTGATTGACGCCAATCAGAGTATTGAAAATATTCGCAAACAACTTGAACAAATAGTTTCAAGTAATTGTTTATGAATGTAATTGAGCTTCATAGTAAGGTTTGGGCTGGCTTGCAGGCAAGACGAGAGCGCCTGCCCCATTCCTTGTTGCTGGTCGGGCAAAAAGGCCTGGGAAAATTCGAGCTGGCACGGCGTTTTGCCGCCAGTCTGTTGTGCGAATCCCCTCAGTCGAATGGTCTGGCTTGTGGAAAATGCTTGGCTTGCAACTGGTTTGAGCAGGGAAATCACCCCGATTTTCGTCTGTTGCAACCGGATGCACTCGGCGAAGATGTCGAAGTCGAAGAAGGCAAGAAGAAGCCTAGTCAGCAGATCACCATCGATCAGGTTCGGGCGCTCGATGAGTTCTTCAATGTTGGAACGCACCGAGGTGGTTTGCGGATTGTCATCGTCAATCCGACCGAGGCAATGAACCGAAGTACGGCAAACTCACTTCTTAAAACACTTGAAGAACCATCTGCAGATACCTTGTTTTTATTGGTTTCTAGTGAGCCAATGCGCTTGCTGCCAACGATTCGAAGCCGCTGCCAGGTGGTCCCCGTACCTGTTCCTTTGGCGAAGCTGGCAGGCAAGATACTGGCCGACGAAGGGCTGCAGCAATCCGAGCGCTGGCTGGCATTAGCCGGTGGTTCGCCAGTACTGGCGCTGGAACTTGCAGCGTCCGGCCAGAGTGCCTGGATTGAACTGTTGGTGGCACGACTGGGCAATGGCCGGAATGCAGATCCTCTGGCGATGGCGGCTGAGCTGGAAAAAGCGGTCAAGGACAGCAAGGGAAAACTTTTGCTGAAGCACGTCGTTGAAGGGCTGCAGAAATGGCTGGTCGATTTGACGCTGGCCAAGAATGGCATGCCTGTGCGTTATTTTCTGCCGCAACAGCCCACAATTTCAGGGCTGGCTGATATGATTCCTGCTGCGCGGCTGATTCAGTCTTATCGAGCCGTAATAACGCGCCGCCAGGAGGCCGAGCAGCCGCTTAATGCGCGCCTCTTTCTGGAAGGCCTCTTTCTGGACTATCGAGCCCTGTTTGCCAATTGATCAACGATGAGTGAAGCAAAACCCGCTCCCCAGCGCCCGAGCGTTCTCTCGCTGAACATCAATTCAAAATCAGCGCTTTATGCCGCCTTTATGCCGCATTTGCGAGCCGGTGGAATCTTTATCCCGACGACCCGTGGCTACAAGATTGGCGACGAAGTGTTCATGCTCCTTTCTCTGATGGATGATCCTGCCAAGCTGCCCATCGCCGGCACTGTGGTCTGGATTACGCCTGCTGGGGCTCAGAACGGTCGGGCGCAGGGTATTGGCGTGCATTTCAACAATGACGAAAGCGGTCAGGAAGCGCGGCGCAAGATTGAAGGTCTGCTTGGCGGTGTCATGCAGTCTGCCCGGCCGACGCACACGCTCTGATCAGCCGCCATGCTGGTCGACTCCCACTGTCATCTCGATTTTCCTGATCTGGCCAATCGTTTGCCAGATGTGCTTCAGCGCATGCAGGACAATCAGGTCGGCTTGGCTGTCTGCATCGGCGTCAATCTGGAAGACTTTCCCAAGGTTCTCTCGCTGGCCGAACAGGAGCCGCGTCTGTTCGCTACCGTCGGTGTTCATCCTGAATACACGGATGTCGAAGAGCCCGATGAAGATCGCCTGGTCGAACTGGCCTCGCATCCAAAGGTTATCGCCATCGGCGAAACCGGGCTCGACTACTATTGGCAAAAGGATCAGCCGGAGTGGCAGCGCGATCGTTTTCGCACGCATATCCGTGCGGCTAAACGTTGCGGCAAGCCGCTTGTGGTGCATACCCGGGATTCAGCGGTCGATACCCTCAGGGTACTGAAGGAAGAGGGGGCTGACGCGGTTGGCGGCGTGATGCATTGCTTTACCGAAAATTGGGAGATAGCCAGCCAGGCTCTTGATCTGGGTTTTTATATCTCGTTTTCGGGCATCGTTACCTTCAAGAATGCTACCGTGGTCAAGGAAGTCGCTCTGAAATGCCCGCTTCATCTTATTCTCGTGGAAACTGACTCTCCGTACCTGGCGCCTGTGCCGTACCGGGGAAAACCCAACGAACCGGCCTACGTTCATTATGTCGCTGAAGAAATTGCTCGCCTGCGCGGGATTTCGCTTGAAGAGATTTCCAAGGCGACGACCGATAACTTCTTCCGCTTGTTCAAACACGCTTGCCGCCGATGAAAACCATGAAAAAAACCTTGTTGACCGCTGTCTTTGCCTTGGCCTTTCCTGTTCTGGTCTGTGCTGCGACTTATGATGACTTGATCAGCTCAGCGAAGATGGGTGATGCCAAAGGGGTGGCCGAACTGGTGCAGAAAGGCGCTTCAATCGATACGACCGATATCGATGGCAATACGCTGCTGATGCTGGCCGCTCGCGACGGCCATGCCGATTTGGTCGGATATCTGGTCAAGAATCGCGCCAAACTCAATGCGCGCAATTCGGCCGGAGATACCGCCTTGCGGTTGGCAGCTTTTCGAGGTCATCTCAAGGTGGTCGAGTTGTTGGTGGCGGGTGGCGCCAGCGTGAACATGGCTGGTTGGACGCCGCTGGCCTATGCCGCTTTCAGTGGCCACCTCGAGATAGCCAGGCTGTTGATCAACGCCGGGGCAGATATCAATGCACCTAGTGAAAACGGCACCACGCCATTGATCGCAGCTTCCCGAAGTGGGCATGCCGAGATCGTTCAGTTGCTATTGGCCAAAAAAGCTGATCCGAACAAGAAACTGGATACCGGAGAGACAGCGCTTGATATTGCACAGCGGAACAAGAACACCGACATTGGGGAAACATTGCGTCGTGCTGGCGGAGTCTCGGGTCGCTCGGTGACTATTGAGGTCAGGTAAGGGCCGGGCAAAGCCATGCCGCCACGTTTGCGTGGCTGCCAAACTGCCTCTCCAGGCTGATTTCGTAAGCCCCACGCCGTGGGTAATGCCGTTCAGTTAAGCCTGAACGGCATTTTCATTTTGCAGATAAACGCTTGTAAACATTAGCAAAGGCTGTTAACTTCTGGCTCGATGCTTTCGAGCCAACTTCACGCAACGACGGATATTCTG
>JAYREA010000023.1:0-39828 GCA_041909135.1 Azonexus sp.
GACCCCCAAGAAAAAATGAGTTTTACGGCCGTCGACCACGGCATGATGGCGCGCGCCCTGCAGTTGGCTGAGCGCGGCCTGTGGACGACCTCGCCCAATCCGCGGGTTGGCTGCGTGCTGGTCCGTGCTGGTGAAATCGTTGGTGAAGGCTGGCACGAGCGGGCCGGTGAACCGCACGCTGAAGTGCATGCCTTGCGCGCGGCCGGTGAAAAAGCCCAGGGCGCTACTGCTTATGTGACCCTGGAGCCGTGCAGCCACCATGGCCGGACGCCACCTTGCGCCGAAGCGCTGATCAAGGCTGGGGTTTCACGCGTGGTGGCGGCAATGGCTGATCCCAATCCGCTGGTCTCGGGCCAAGGCCTGGCCATGTTGCAGGCGGCCGGTATCGAAACGGCCAGCGGCCTGCTGGAAAACGAAGCACGTGAGCTGAACATTGGCTTCGTGTCGCGGATGACCCGCGGTCGTCCCTGGGTGCGCCTCAAGGTCGCGGCCAGCCTGGATGGCAAGACCGCATTGAACAACAGGGTCAGCCAATGGATTACCGGTCCCGATGCCCGGCGTGATGGCCATGCCTGGCGGGCTCGCGCCTGTGCGATCCTGACCGGGATCGGCACCGTGCGTGATGACGACCCGCAATTGTCGGTGCGCGATGTGCCAACGACCCGACAACCCTTGCGCGTGGTCGTCGATAGCAAGCTGGAAACGCCGCTTGGTGCGAAGATTCTTCAGGGCGGGCCGGTGCTGATTGCCGGGGCGCTTGCCAACGTCGAGAAAATGGAATCGCTCCGCACGGCCGGCGCAGAAGTGCTGCTTCTGCCCAATCCATCGGGCAAGGTGGATTTGAAGGCACTGCTCGAAATACTGGCGCAGCGCGGCATCAACGAAGTGCATGCGGAAGCCGGTTTCAAATTGAATGGTTCCCTGCTCCGCGAGGGGCTGGTTGATGAATTGCTGCTTTACCTGGCGCCCTGCCTGATCGGCCATCAAGCGAGCGGCCTGTTCAACTTGCCGGAGCTGACTAGTCTAGACGGTAAGCAGCGCTTGCAGATTCGTGATCTGCGTCAGGTCGGGGCAGATATCCGGGTGCTTGCCCGGCTTCAGTAGGGCCGCACACAGCGCAAGCGCTGTCTTTCTTGAAGCGGACGGTGCGCCATTCCATCGTCAAGGCATCGAGCAGCAGCAGGCGACCGGTCAGCGATTCGCCGATACCGGCTGCCAGTTTCAAGGCTTCTGCTGCCTGCATGGTGCCGATGATGCCGGTCAGTGGGGCAAAAACGCCCATCACCGCACAGCGTACTTCCTCGACATCCTCGCCTTCCGGGAACAGGCAGTGGTAGCACGGGGAATCGTCGCGACGCAGGTCGTAAACGCTGATCTGGCCATCGAAACGGATGGCGGCGCCGGAAACCAGCGGTTTTTTGTGATGGACGCAGGCGCGGTTGATGGCGTGGCGCGTCGCAAAATTATCGGTGCAGTCCAGCACGATGTCAGTAGTCGCCACCAGCTCGTCGAGGGCTGGGCCGGACAGGCGTTGCTGCAGTGGGACAATGTCGATCTCGGGATTGATCGCGTCTAGCGCCGCCTGGCCGGATTCCGCCTTGGGCCAACCAACGCGAGCCTGTGTATGCAGGATTTGTCGCTGCAGGTTGGTGAAATCAACGCTGTCGTCATCGACGAGGGTGATCTTGCCAATGCCGGCTGAAGCCAGGTAGAGCGCGGCTGGCGAGCCCAAACCGCCGGCCCCGATGATCAGCGCGTGTGAGGCGAGGATTCTTGTCTGGCCTTCGATCCCCAGGGCGTCGAGCAGGATGTGGCGGCTATAGCGGAGGAGCTGGTCGTCAGTCATTTTAGGATCGAGGATAGAGTGACTAGGATCGAGCGGTTTTGCTGGCAGCTCAATCCTCGATCCTCATAACTACTTGTATTCGCGCCACTCCGGCGGCGTGTCGTCGTGGTCGCCGTGGGGGTGTTGCTCCCAGGCTTGCACGTAGGCTTCCTGGGCTGAGCGCTTCAAACGTTTTTCCGGTGCGCCGAGGTTGTGGAGCTGGGTATCCTCGACGTAATAGATCAACGCCCGGGTCAGCTTGGTCATCAGCGTGTTGTCGAGGTGGTAACCCTTGTCGACCAGATGCTCGTCGAGTTCGCGCAGGGTGTGATCCTGCAAGTCATAGCTGACGCCAAGCGAACGCTTTTCATACTTCGGCTGGATGTCGACGGCATCCAGCCGTTGCAGATCATCGGCGGCTTCCGGCACCTGGCCGGGCGGGAACTTGGAGAACTGAATCTCCCGTTTTTTCTTGAGGTCTGTGCCAGTCATCATCCCTCCTGTTCAGCGAACTATTGGGCTTTATTCTGCATGATCTGCAGACCCTTGAGTAGGTTAATCGCCTGCTGGAACTGGTAGTCGCTCTTGCTCGCATATTCCAGTCGTTGCGGCAGTTCGTCTTCGCTGTCTTCCTTGCTGTTCTTGTCCTTGCCGGTTTTGGCCGATGTTTTGGCTTGCGGCTTCGGGTCGGCCTTGGGGGCTTCCTTGTCGCGGTCGTTGCTCAGGTGACGATCGAGATCAGCTTCGCGCAGGCGCATCGAAGCCGCCGCGTTGCCGTTCTGACTTTCCTCGACCACGATGTCAGGCGTGATGCCCTTGGCCTGGATCGAGCGGCCTTCCGGCGTGTAGTAGCGGGCCGTGGTCAGCTTGATCGCAGTGTTGCCTGGCAGCGGCAGCACGGATTGCACCGAGCCCTTGCCGAAAGTCTGGGTGCCAACGATGACGGCGCGCTTGTGATCCTGCAGGGCGCCGGCAACGATCTCTGAAGCCGAGGCTGAGCCGCCATTGACCAGCACCACCATCGGGACCTTCTTGGCTTCGATCGGCATGGCCTTCAGCGGGTCTTCCTTGGTGCCGCGCAGATAATCCTGCGTACGGGCCTTGAATTCCTGCTTGGCATCCTCGGTACGACCATCGGTGGAAACCACCTTGACGTCCGGCGGCAGGAAGGCGGCGGAAACGCCGATGGCACCATTGAGCAGGCCGCCCGGATCGTTGCGCAGGTCGAGCACCAGGCCTTGCAGCTTGTTGCCATCCTTGTAGAGCCCGGCAACGTGCTTGGCCAGTTCGGCAACGGTGTTTTCCTGGAACTGGGTAATGCGGACCCAGCCGTAACCCGGTTCGATCAGCTTGGACTTGACGCTCTGCACCTTGATCACTTCGCGGACCAAGGTCAGTTCGATCGGCTTGGTCTCGCCCTTGCGGATGATCGACAGCTTGATCGGGGTCTTCGGCTTGCCGCGCATTTTCTTGACGGCTTCCGACAGGCTCAGGCCCTTGACCATGGTGTCATCGAGCTTGAAGATCAGATCGCCGGACTTGACGCCAGCGCGATAGGCCGGGGTGTCCTCGATTGGCGAAACCACCTTGACCAGGCCGTCTTCCATGCCGACTTCGATGCCCAGGCCGCCGAATTCGCCCTGGGTGCCGACCTGAAGGTCCTTGAAGGCATCGGCATCGAGGTAGGCGGAGTGCGGGTCGAGGTTGGACAGCATGCCGGAAATGGCATTGGTGATCATCTTCTTGTCTTCGACCGGCTCGACGTAGCCCTGCTTGATCGCGCTATAGACCTCGGCGAAGGTACGCAGCTCCTCGATCGGCAGTCCGGGCTTGGCTTCCTTGTCGGCGAGGGCCGGGAAGTTCAGGCTGATCAGTGCGCCGGCGACAAAGGCGCCAACGGTCAAGCTAATGGTTTTCGTTTTGCTCATTTCAAGCTGGCCCATTTCATCGGGTCGATCGGTTGCCCTTGGTGGCGGAGTTCAAAGTATAAACCGGATTCCGGATTGCCCCCGCTGTTCCCGACGGTCGCAACGGTTTCCCCGCCTTTGACCGCCTGGCCGACCTGTTTCAGCAAGGAATCGTTGTTGCCGTAGATCGACAGATAGGCGTCGCCGTGGTCAACGATCAGCAAATTGCCGAAGCCACGCATCCACTCCGAGAAGACGACGCGGCCGCCAGCGATTGCCTTGACTTCGCTCCCCGAGCCCGCCTTGATGAACAGGCCGCGCCAGGTGCCACCACCGTCACGCGGCGAACCAAAACGTCCGGAAACCGCGCCGCGCACCGGTAGTCGCAGATTGCCGCGCTGGCGGGCGAAGCTGCCGTCACTGGCTGCCGGTTCGTAGCGGTTCTCGGCTTCGACCTGGCGCGGCCGGGATGGTTCTACATTGGGGGTGGGGCGGGCAATTTCCCGTTCTTCCGTTTGCGGATGGCGTTTGTCCTTTTCCCGTTCCTTCTCCCGCTCTTTTTCTTTTTGGCGTGCTGCGGCTTGGCGTGCTTCGGCGGCGCGCGCGGCTTCAGCGGCCTTGGCCGCCTGCGCTGCCTGAGCGGCGAGGATTTTCGACAGTCGGTCGATGAGCTGGGTCATCCGTCTTTCGTTTTGCTGCAGATTGCCGATTTCCTTGCGCTGGGCGCTGACCTTGCTGGACATCTGGGCGTACAGCGTCTTGCGCTCCTCGCGCTGCTTTTGCAAATCGGCGTGGCGCTTTTGTTGCTCCGCCTCGATTTCGGCCAGCTCGGCGTTTTGTTCCTTGGCATCGGCCGCCAACGATTTTTTCTTGTCGAGCGTCGCGTTGATTTCGCCCATCAATTCGGCCCGGGTCAGGGCGATGGCAGACAGATAGTGCAGGTCACGGGCCATCTGGTTCGGATCGTCGCCGTTGAGCAGGAGTTGCAGGGAATCCGGAGAGCCGCGCAGGTATTGCTTGTAGAGCAGTTTTTCCAGTTGTGCCTGCTGCTGGCCCAGCGTGACGCCGAGTTCCTGTGACTGCTGTTCAAGGTTTTTGAGCCTTGATTGCAGGCGGCTGCGTTGGTCGTTGAGTTCGTGCAGTTCGCGTTGCAGGCGGGATATCTGGCGTTCAGACTCGCGCAGGCGGTCGCCGGCGTCCGCTTTGCTCTCTTCGCTGGAGGACAATTCCTTGCGCAGTCCCTCGATCCGGCTGCGCAACTCGCCAAGATCGGCCTGTTTTTCGGCAATTTCAGGTGCTGCGACGGGGGGCGAAGATTTTTTTTCGCTCGCCGATGGCTTGGCTTCGACCAGCGGTGCGCCAAGGAAAACGGCGGCTATCAGCGCCGCCGTCAGCCTTTTGCCGGTGCGCCGGGTCCGGCGCAGGCCACCGCAGAGTCGTTCTATAGTCATTCCGGATTGATTTCGGTTAAGCGAAACGCAAACCGCTATTTTATAATGCGCCATTAACCGATAACGAGGTTTTATCTTGGAAACGCCTTCCTTCAGTTTGATCGACAAGCAGGAGCACATCGAGCTTGCCGCTCGTGCGCTGAAATCCATTGCGCACCCACTGCGCCTGAAAATTCTTTGTGTGCTGGGCGAACAAGAGGCCTGCGTACAGGAAATCGTCGATGCCGTGGGAACGTCGCAGAGCAATATTTCCCAGCATCTGGCCATCCTGCGCGAGAAAGGGGTGCTGGTCACCCGCAAGGATGCGAACCGTGTTTTTTATCGGGTGGGTGATCAGCGGACCCTGCAACTGGTCAGTATGATGCGTGAAGTTTTTTGCGGTACGGGAGCCTGATTGATGCCGATGGAATTTTTTAACCAGAACATTCTGCTGGTTTCGCTGGTGGTCGTTAGTGGCATTTCATTGCTCTGGCCGATGTTTGCCCGCCCGTCTGGCAACAGCGTCAGCCCGGCCGAGGCAACCCAGTTGATTAATCGCGAAGATGCCCATATCGTCGATGTTCGCGAAGCGGACGAATATGCCGGCGGGCACTTGCCTGATGCAAAGAATATCCCGGTCGCCAAGCTGGCCGACCGTATCAGTGAGCTTGAGAAGTTCAAGGACAAGCCGATCATTATCTGCTGCGCAACAGGCATGCGTTCGAACAAGGCGTGCGCCGAACTCAAGAAGCAGGGTTTCGAGAAGCTGCACAACCTGGCCGGCGGTGTCGATGCCTGGGTTGGTGCCGGTTATCCGATCAAGAAGGGCAGCAAGAGCAAATGACCGCATCGGTGCTGATGTATACGACGGCAGTTTGCCCCTACTGTATTCGCGCCAAGCAATTGCTCAAGGCACGCGGCGTCGAGCAGATCGAGGAAGTCCGGGTCGATCTTGATCCCGAGCGCCGCGATGAAATGATGCTGAAAACTAAGCGGCGTACCGTGCCGCAGATCTTCATCGGCGATACCCACGTGGGCGGCTGTGACGATCTTTATGCTCTCGATGCAGCGGGTGAGTTGAAACCCCTGCTCGAAGCTTGAACTGAACCGATTTAATCTCTGAAAGAAAATCATGGAACAAAACGAACAGCCCGTCTTTGGTATTGAAAAGCTCTATGTCAAGGATCTGTCGGTCGAAGTACCGAATGCGCCGGAAATTTTCCTGGAGCGCGAGCAGCCGCAGGTGGAAATCCAGCTCAATACCGGCGGCCGCGCTGTTGGCGATGGTGTTTACGAAGTGGTGCTGACTGTGACGGTGACCGCCAAGATGCCTGAAAAGACGGTGTTCCTGGTTGAAGTGGGTCAGGCCGGCATCTTCCGCATCCAGAATGTTCCGGAAGAGCAAATGGAGCCGCTGATCGCTGTGGCCTGTCCGAACATTCTGTTCCCGTATGCTCGCGAAGCCGTTTCCGATGCCATCAGCCGTGCCGGTTTCCAGCCGATCGTGCTGCAGCCGGTCAATTTCGAAGGCATGTACATGCAGCGCCTGCAGGAACAGGCTGGCGCTCCGGCCGAAGTGCCGATTCAGTAAGATGACTACCATGTGGCGTCGCGTGCTTGTCGCCCTGTCTCTGCTCGGCGCTGCGGGTGCAGCGTCGGCCATCGACTATCGCTCGATCAATGTGCCGGCAGCCATTCTCTACGATGCGCCGTCGCAGCAAGGAAAAAAGCTGTACCTGATCAAGGCGCAGACGCCCGTTGAGGTGGTCGTCCGGCTCGATGGCTGGTTCAAGGTTCGCGATGCCGAGGGTACGCTGGCCTGGGTCGAATCACGCCATGTCAGCGAACGCCGGATGCTGGTGGTGACCTCGCCACGTGCCGAAATCCGCCAGGCGGACAAACCCGAGGCAGCGGTGCTGGCCGAGCTCGATAAGTGGGTTGGCGTCGAGTTTGTCGAGCCTGCTTCGCCGGGCTGGGCCAAGGTTCGTCATCGTGACGGTGCAACGGGCTATGTCCGCTCGACGCAGGTTTGGGGTCTATGAAGATAACGCTGCTTGGTGCTGGCGCCTGGGGAACGGCGCTGTCCATCGCCTTCTCTGGCAAGCATGATCTGACGCTGTGGTCCCGCGAAGCAGATGTCGCGGATGATCTGCTCAAAACCCGCGAAAACCACCGTTTCTTTCCTGGCTATCAATTACCGGAGTCGGTCGCTGTGTCGACGGATTTCGAAGCGGCCGTTGCCGGAGCGGAGTTGCTGCTTGTCGCCACGCCGATCGCCGGACTGCGGCCGACGGTCGAGCGCTTGCAGGCGCTTGGTTGCAAGTTGCCCGTGCTGTGGGTCTGCAAGGGCTTCGAAGCGGGTAGCGGCAAGTTGCCCCATCAGGTAGTCGCCGAGGTTCTCGGCAAGGACGCGCTGTGCGGCGCTCTTTCCGGTCCGAGCTTTGCCGAAGAGGTGGCAGCGGGGCAGCCGACGGCGGTCTCGCTGGCAGGCAACGATCCGGCCTTCGCCCGTGAGGCGGCTCGCCAATTGCACACGACACGCCTGCGCATTTACGCCAACGACGATCTGATTGGCGTCGAGGTCGGTGGCGCGGTCAAGAATGTCCTGGCGATTGCCACCGGAGTTTGTGACGGGCTTGGCCTCGGCCTGAATTCCCGTGCTGCGCTGATGACCCGTGGCCTGGCTGAAATCGCCCGCCTCGGTCTGGCGCTGGGCGCCGAACGCCAGACCTTCATGGGGCTGGCTGGCATGGGCGACCTGATCCTGACCTGCACCGGTGACCTGTCGCGCAATCGTCGGGTTGGTCTGGCGCTGGCGCAGAACAAGTCGCTGCCGCAGATACTTGAAGAGCTGGGGCACGTCGCTGAAGGCGTTTATACCGCCCGCGAAGTCGATCGACTGGCGGGCCAGCTCGGCGTCGATATGCCGATCAGCGCTGCAGTGGCGGCAGTTCTGGATGGCCGTCTGACGGCGGCTCAGGCGGTTGAACGGCTGATGGCCCGCGATCCCAAGGAAGAGCTGGCTTAAAGCGAGCCCGGGAAGCCGGCCTGGCGCCAGGCTTCAAAAACAGTCACCGCCGCCGCATTCGATAGATTGAGGCTGCGTTGCCCGGGCAGCATCGGCAACCGCAGGCATTGTTCCGGGCTGAATTCGGCCCGTATTTCTGCTGGCAAACCACTCGTTTCGCAGCCAAAGACAAACACATCGTTTGCCTCAAGCGCTGTAGTGAATGGGCTGGACGTTCCCTTGGTGGTCATCGCAAAAAGCCGCCGTCCAACCAGTGCGGCCTTGCAGGCGGCCCAGTCGGCATGGCGTACGACACGGGCGTATTCGTGATAGTCCAGCCCGGCCCGGCGCAGATGCTTGTCGCTCAGGTCAAAACCCAGCGGTTCGACCAGATGCAGTTCGGCGCCGGTGTTGGCGCACATGCGGATGATGTTGCCCGTGTTGGGTGGAATTTCCGGATGGTAGAGAACGACGGCAAACACGCGCTTGGCTTCCAAGGAGCAAAAGGGCGGATTAAAACACGGAATCAGTGCCTGAGCGCACGGGCAATGACGGCAACCGTGACAGATGCCGCGCCATGCAATTTCAGGACGCGGGCGCATTCATTGACGGTGGCACCGGTGGTCATGACGTCGTCGATCAGCAACAGATGTTGTCCAGTGAAGTCGGCGCGGCATTCGAAGGCGCCGCGCACATTCTTCTTGCGCTCCTTGTGCGGCAGATCAGCCTGGGGCGGTGTCGGACGTGTGCGCAAGACATTGTCGCGATCGAGCGGGATGCGCAGGCTGCTGCCGAGCCCTCGCGCAATCTCGGCCGACTGGTTGAAGCCGCGCTCAATCAGGCGTTGCGGGTGCAGGGGCAGGGGAATGATCAGGTCGACATTGTTAGTCGCCAGTCGCTTGCTCAGCCGTTGGCTGCACCAGGTGGCGACCGCCAGTTGGTGGCCGTACTTCAGCGCGTGAATGATGCGGTCGAGCGGGAAGTCGTAGTGAAACAGGGCGACAGTCCGGTCGAAGTGGGGGGCGTCTTTCAGGCAGGCCCCGCAGCGTTCGCCGTGCGTGGTCTGATCGGCACAGAGCGGACAGAGATGGGGCGGCAGGGTGGGCAGGTCCGCGTTGCATGCCGGGCAGAGCAATTCGCTCTGGCTGTCCGCGCCACAAAGCAGGCAACTGCCGGGCAATAGCGCATTCCCGAGTTTTTGGGCGAGGCCCTTGATTCCGCCGGGGTGGGGTAAAATTGACATTGAGCCGGAGCGTCCGTGATAATTCATAATTACCGATGCGCTTCGCATCTGATTTTTATAGTATTTCTTACGCAAGGCCTCTCATGCAAGCTAGCTCCCTCGCCGCCGTTTCCTCTGCTTCCCAGTCAGCTCCTGCCCGTCGCTGGACGGTCGAGGAAGTGCTTGGTCTTTACGACATGCCCCTGATGGATTTGATCTGGCGTGCCCAAGGCGTGCACCGCGAACATTTTGACCCGAACGCCATTCAACGCTCGACGCTATTGTCCGTCAAGACTGGCGGTTGCTCCGAGGATTGCAGCTACTGCTCGCAGTCGGCCCGCTACGAAACCGATACCGAGCGCGAACGCCTTATGCCGCTTGATCAGGTCATTGCTGCGGCCAAGGCCGCCAAGGACAAAGGCGCCTCCCGTTTCTGCATGGGTGCTGCCTGGAAGGGGCCGAAAGACAATGACCTCGACCGCGTGCTCGACATGGTGCGCGAAGTGAAGGCACTCGGCATGCAAACCTGCGTGACGCTGGGTATGCTGAAGGATGGCCAGGCGGAGAAGCTGAAGGACGCCGGTCTGGATTACTACAACCACAATCTCGATACCGACAAGGAATTCTACGGTCAGGTCATCAAGAGCCATACGCATGACGACCGTCTCGATACGCTCGATCAGGTGCGCGATGCCGGCATCAACGTCTGTTCGGGCGGCATCATCGGCATGGGCGAATCGCGCAAGAATCGCGCCGCGCTGATTGTGCAACTGGCCAACCTGCCTAAGCCGCCGGAATCCGTGCCGATCAACAATCTGGTGCCGATCCCCGGTACGCCGCTGGCCGATAAGCCGCGTCTCGATCCTTTCGAGTTCGTGCGGACCATCGCCGCAGCGCGTATCACCATGCCGACTTCCTGGGTTCGCCTGTCGGCCGGTCGTCAGGAAATGAGCGACGAACTGCAGGCCATGTGCTTCCTGGCGGGTGCCAACTCGATGTTCTACGGTGATTTCCTGCTGACCACCGGTAATCCGGATATCGAGCGCGATGACGCGCTGTTCGCCCGTCTGGGCGTCAAGGCCATTTGAGTTCAGCAAATTTGAATTCGGGTTTCGTCGACCGGCAGCAAGTCGGTCGACGCTTCTCCCGCGTTGCGGCGACCTATGGCGAAGGTGATTTTTTCGTCCGCGAAGTCGATCGCCGAATGCAGGAGCGCCTTGATTACGTCTCTCTGCAACCCAAACGGATTCTCGATCTAGGTTGCAGTCGTGGCGGCAGTTTTTCCGGTCTGGCGACACGCTATCCCGACGCTGAACTGATCGGGCTGGATATTTCTCCGGCCATGCTCTCGGCAGGACACACGCCGCGGGCCGCTTGGCAGCGCTGGCTGGGTCTCGGCGGGAATAGCGATCCTTTGCGGCTGGCGGCCGATGCGGCCAACTTGCCTTTGGCTAGCCGATCCGCCGCCATAGTCTGGTCCAACCTGCTGCTGCACTGGCTGGATGATCCGATACCAGCACTGGCCGAGGCACATCGTGTGCTGGAGGTCGGTGGCCTGCTGATGTTCTCCACCCTGGGGCCGGATACGCTGAGGGAGTTGCGCTCGGCTTTTGCCGATGGCTATGCCCATACCCAGCGCTTTGCCGACATGCACGACCTGGGCGACATGTTGGTTGGCTGCGGCTTTGCCGACCCGGTCATGGACATGGAAGTCATTACGCTGACTTACGATGATCTCGATGCGATGTTTGCCGACCTGCGTGCTGCCGGTTCAGCTTGCGCCATGAAGGCGCGGCGCCATGGCCTGACTGGTCGGAACGCATGGGCAAATGCCCGGGCTGCCTACGAAGGCATGCGCCGGGAAGGCCGCTTGCCGGCGACCTTCGAGGTGATCTACGGGCACGCCTGGAAGGCTGCCCCCAAACAGACGCCGGACGGCCGGGCGATCGTTCGCTTCGACTTGCCGCGCAAGGGCTAGCAGGCGCTTGCAGGGCAAAGTGCCGCGCTATCGCTGAGTGCTCTTCTGGTACCCGGCTCAATCAATCAGGCTTCTGTTTGAAGAATTTCAGTGGTTTTGCCGACTGGAACTGCGGCACGGGAATCGCCTTGCGTCGGCGTTCGCGAATGCGCCAGCCAAGCAGGATGGCCAGCGCCACCGAATAGGCCAGCGGCCAAAGTAGTGCCGTTGCCTTGACCAGCCAGAAGTAATGAAGCGCCGCGAGGATGCCGATCAGGTAGATGTTGCGGTGCAGTTCCTGCCACTTCCGGCCGCCCAGCTTGCGAATGGCCCAGTTGCTCGAGGTCGCCGCCAGTGGAATCAACAGAATGAAAGCGGCGAAGCCAACGCTGACGAAGGGCCGCTTGAAGACATCTTTGGCGATTTCGTTCACTTCGAACGAATGATCAAAGCCGATAAACGACAGAAAATGCAGGCAGGCATAGAAAAAGCAGAACAGGCCGAGCATGCGTCGCAGCCTGAGTAGCCAATGCCATTGAGTGATCGTGCGTAGCGGCGTCACGCACAGGGTGATCAGCAACAGATTGAAAGTCCAGCTACCCGTCCAGCGCTGCACGAATTCGACCGGGTTGGGGCCAAAGTCATCGCTATAAGCGGCCCAAAGCAGGCGCCCCAAGGGAAGCAGGCAAACGATGAAAACAGCCGTCTTGATCAGGCCTATATGGCGGGCATCGGGGTTAAGACTCATGTCAGAAATTTTTCCTTAAATCCATGCCGGCGTACAAGCCAGCGACCTGCTCGGCATAGCCATTGAACGGCAGGGTCTTGCGCTTGAAGAATTCGCCAAGGCGCCGTTCGTGGCTCTGGCTCCAGCGTTTGTGCGGCACATCAGGATTCACGTTGGAGTAGAAGCCGTACTCGTCCGGAGACGACTTGGTCCATACAGTCTCCGGTTGCTTTTCGACGAAACGAATCCGGACGATGGATTTTGCCCCCTTGAAGCCATACTTCCAAGGGACGACCAGCCGAAGGGGGGCGCCATTCTGTTTGGGCATGACTTCGCCGTACATACCGACAGCAAGGATGCTCAGCGGGTGACGTGCTTCGTCGAGGCGGATGGCCTCCAGGTAGGGCCAGTCGAGAAAAGGAACGCGAACGTAAGGCATCTGCTCGGGGTCGGCCAGACTCCAGAATTCGACGAACTTGGCGTTGCCGGTCACTTCGACGCGTTTGAGCAGTTCGCTGAACGGGATGCCAACCCACGGCACAACAGCGCTCCAGCCCTCGACGCAGCGCATCCGGTAGATCCGCTCCTCGAGCGGCACCCAGTTCAGGATATCCTCAATGGCAAAGGTTTTTGCGGCCTTGACTTCGCCATCGACGGTTAGCGTCCACGGGCGGGTGCGTAGCCGGTGGGCATGTTTGGCCGGACTTTCCTTGTCCGGGCCGAATTCGTAAAAGTTGCCGTAGCTGGTCATCGACTTGAACGGTGTCGGCTTGTCGTCATGCAAGGAGAAGGGGCTGCTGATCAGCTTCCCAAGGGATTGGCCGGGTCGCTCGAGTGTTTCGGCGCCATGCCCCAGGCCTAGTCCGGCCGTGCCGGCCCCGACCAGCAGTGTGCGAATGAAATCGCGCCGGCTGGCATACGTTGTCGGTTCGGTGATTTCGGAGGGCGGGATATCAGCAGGGCGACGAATCAGCATGGTAGTTCCTTTCTGTGGGCATGCCTAATAGTCGGCATTGGCCGGGAATCCTTACAGAAAGCTGGAGTAGGCTGAGGGTCAGACTGCCAGAATGCCTACGGGTTCAGGCCGAAAGGGCGGCGCGCAGTTCGAGGATGTCGTCCTCGGCTTCCTGGAGGAGGTCGGCGTAGCGCGCCCGCTCTGCCTCAAGTGCTGCGGCTTGCTGTTCGTCGTGGCTGGCGGTTTGCCAGGCCGGTTGGGTGTCAGCCAGCAACTTGGCAAAATGAAGAACATCGCTGATCGAGCAGGGCGTTTCGATGCTGCGTAACTGGTTCTGGTCACGAACCGCATCGGTGATTGAATCCGGCAGTCCCAGGATGTGCAGCAGGCTTTCGCCAACGCCTTCGTGCCATCCGGCGAGGAGTTCGAGCATCGCCGGTTCGTTATCCCGATATTCCGGATATTCAGCGGCGCGATACATCAGGTAAAAAACGCCGATGTTATGCACCAGTCCGGCCAGCATGGCTTCATCCGGATGAATGCGGCCCAGATGGCGGGCCAGCACCCGGGCAATCGCTGCGACTTGAACGGAGTTTTCCCAGGTCTGGTGCGAAATCCGGTCGTAAGCAGTGAGGTTCCTGGATTTCAACATCTGATCCATCGCCACAGCCAGCGAGGTCGTCCGGACAATGTCGAAACCCAGTCGGCCAATGGCCGTGCCAACATCTGAGATACGCTCGCCCTGTGGGTTGTGGATGACTGAGTTGGCCAGGCGCAACAATTTGCTGGCGATCAGTGGCTCGATGCCAATGGCCTGAACGACCTGCGCCAGGTTGGCATCCGGGTCCCTCAAAGTATTGCGAACCAGAATGGCCGCATCCAGGCAGGTGGGGAAATTGACATCGCCCGACAGGTCGCGGGCGATGTCCTCAAGAATGCGAAAGTGAATGCTGCTGCCTGACATTTCAACCGGCAATGTAGCGTTCCAGCTGGTCGATCAGGAATTTCTGGTTGCTGATGGTTTCCTTGACCATGTCGCCGATCGAAATCATGCCAACAACGCCGCCGGCATCGTCCAGGACGGGAAGGTGGCGGAAGCGCTTTTCGGTCATCAGTGCCATGCACTCGTCCAGTGTTGCATTTGGCGTGACGTAGGCTACCCGGTCGCTCATGATTTCCCGGACCAGGGTTTCCTTGGAGGTTTTGCCTTGGAGAATGATCTTTCGGGCATAGTCGCGTTCCGAAAATATGCCGACCAGTTGTTCTCCGTCCAGTACCAGCAGGGCACCAACCTCATGCTGTGCCATGACGGTCAGCGCGTGATAGACGGTATCGCTGGGTGCTACGACGGCCAGCGGGCGATTCCTGCCCGCTAGAAGCTGCTTGAGCGTCTTCATGTCTTGTCTCCTGCTCCGTTGGGGAATGGGTGCATCCAGTCTAGTCCCCTCGAGGTGCACTGCCAAGCGTAGAAAAGCAAAAAGGCAGCCGAAGCTGCCTTTTCTTTGCTGGTACGCGGTTTAGCGCAGGCCAGCGGCGTATTCGGCAACCGCCTTGATTTCGACGTCTGACAGCTTGGCGGCAATCATGCGCATCATCTTTTCCGGATCGTTGGCACGCTCTTCGGTGCGGAAGGTCTTCAGCTGAGCTTCGGTATATTCCGGGAACTGACCGGCCAGACGCGGGTACTGGGCAGGCAGGCCAGCGCCAGCCGGGCCATGGCAACCGGCACAGGCGGGGACGCCCTTCTTGAAGTCACCTTGACGCCAAATCTTCTGGCCCAATGCGATTTGCTTTTCATCCTTGGCGGCAGCCGGCTTCAGCTTCTGGCTGGCAAACCAGGCGGCAACGTTCTTCATGTCTTCGTCGGACAGCGGAGCGGCCATGCCTGCCATGATCGGGTTGTCGCGAGCGGCGGGCTTGCCATCGACCGCCTTGAAGTTCTTCAACTGCTTGTAAATGTACTGTTCAACCTGGCCAGCCAGATGAGGATTGGCGGAGGCTGCACTGTTGCCATCGGCGCCATGACAGGCGACACAAATGGTTTCAGCGATGACCTTGCCCTTGGCAGGGTCGGCCTTGGCATGGGCTTCTTCGGAAGCATGGGTGATGAAACTGGTGGCAAGAAGAATTGCCATTGCCGCTGTACGGATCATTTTCGAACTCCTAATGCGCGTTTATGGGCGCTTTGGCCGGAACGGAGGTTACAAACCTGTTATTCTATATTAGTTCCCCTTTTCCTAGGCGGGTCATCCGAGTTTTTTATGCCTCTGTTCCAGAAGGCGGTCTTTTTAACGACCGTCGCCAATCTTCGTGACTTGCCGCAGGACTCTGTCCGCGAAGTCGCTTTCGCCGGTCGCTCCAACGCCGGAAAATCTTCAGCGATCAATACCCTGGCCGGCCGGGTTCGGCTGGCTTTTGTCAGCAAGACGCCGGGTCGAACGCAGCACCTCAATTATTTCACGCTGGATGAAGGCAAGTATTTTGTCGACTTGCCCGGCTATGGCTATGCCAAGGCGCCCGAAGCGATCCGCTCCCAGTGGGAGGGGCTGATCGGGCCGTACCTGAGTAAACGCAATCAGTTGGCCGGCCTGGTGGTCATCATGGATATTCGCCGGCCAATGACGGACCTCGATCTGAAACTGATCGACTGGTTTCGTCCGACCGGGCGACCGATACATATTCTTCTCTCCAAGTCCGACAAGTTGAGCCGCCAGGACCAGACGAAGGCAATACGTTCAGTGAAAGCGGAAGTGGCCACTTGGGGGGATGCTGACCTCTACTCGGTGCAGCTCTTTTCCAGTCTGAAAAAAGCAGGTGTGGAGGAGGCTGAGCGCGTACTTGCCAGCTGGCTGGAGATTGAGGTCAAGCAGAAGGAAAACAAAGGGCCCCCGGATAAGGGGGGTCCGGGGGCCAAAATGCCCTAACGTTGTCAAGGCACCCGCTCAGGGAGGTGAAGCGGGAGACAGCGCGTGCCATCTGCGGAGTCTGACGCGGGTCAAGGCGATAAGTTCCGTGCTGGTGGAAAATTTTTCAGTGTCGAATTGATAGAGGTTGAAACATGGCTGTTGTGAGCGGTGGTTTCCCCGGAACACGGATGCGCCGGATGCGGCGTGATGATTTTTCCCGCCGTTTGATGCGGGAGTCGGTGCTTACAGCCGATGATTTCATTTACCCCGTTTTTGTACTGGAAGGTGAGGGGCGAGTCGAAAAGATTGCCTCAATGCCCGGTGTCGAGCGTCAGTCGCTGGATGTCTTGCTGAAAACGGCCGAGCGTGCGGTCAAGTCGGGCATTCCTGCCTTGGCACTATTTCCGGTTGTCGATGCCTCACTCAAGTCGTTGGGGGCTGAAGAGGCTTTCAACGCGGATGGCCTTGTTCCGCGTGTCATCAAGGCGTTGAAACGTGAGTTTCCCGATCTTGGCGTGATCACCGACGTGGCGCTCGACCCCTATACCAGCCACGGTCAGGATGGCCTGATCGACGAAACCGGTTACGTGCTGAATGACGAAACGCTCAATGTGCTTGCCAGGCAGGCGCTTTGCCATGCCGAAGCCGGGGCCGATGTGGTCGCGCCGTCTGACATGATGGATGGCCGGATTGGCCGAATTCGGGCTGAACTGGAAGCGGCAGGCCAGATCTATACGCGCATCCTGGCATATTCTGCCAAGTACGCGTCCAGCTTCTATGGCCCGTTCCGTGACGCCGTCGGTTCAGCCGGCAATCTGGGCAAGGGCAACAAATACACCTACCAGATGGACCCGGCAAATACCGACGAAGCCTTGCGCGAAGTGGCGCTCGATCTGGAAGAGGGGGCCGACATGGTCATGGTCAAGCCAGGTATGCCCTATCTGGACATCGTGCGGCGCGTCAAAGACGAGTTCAAGGTGCCGACCTATGCCTATCAGGTCAGCGGCGAGTACGCAATGCTCAAGGCGGCGGCACAGAACGGCTGGCTGGACGAGAAGGCTTGCGTGCTGGAAAGCCTGCTGGCCTTCAAGCGGGCCGGGGCCGATGGCATCCTGACCTACTTTGCACTCGATGCGGCTGAGTATCTGAAGGGCTAGCTGCTAGAACTAGCTATTAGCTATTAGCTGTTAGAGAAGTTAGGGGGCGCCACGGCGCCCTTTGCTTTTGCTAAAAACTAATGACTAGCGACTAACAACTGCCTCATCCCCCCGGCGCGCCAGATTGTGACAGGCAGGCGAAGTAGAGCATGGGCCATTGCTGCGGCCATTGGGTCAGCGGTTCTCGGCTGAAGCCACTGCGTGCATATTGTTCCCAGCGGCCGACAACATAGCAGCGCAGCAGATTGGCCAGGGCACCGAAATCGGCATCGGGTTTCAGGTTTTCCTGCGTCGCGGCAATGCGCAGGGCTTGCTTCATGGCAGCCTCGACCTTGTCGAGCAAGGCGTTGATCCGGGTTTGCAATCGGTCATTTTCATTGACCAGCGCATCGCCGATCAGCACGCGAGTCATGCCGCGGTTCTTCTGGGCAAAGCGCAGCAACAGGCCGATGATCAGCTCGATCTGCTTGAAGCCCTCGCTTTCTTCGGAGGTGATCTGATTGATCACGCTGAACAGGCTTTGTTCAATGAATTCGATCAGGCCTTCGAACATCTGGGCCTTGCTGGCGAAGTGGCGGTAAAGGGCCGCTTCTGAGCATTCCAGTTTGCCGGCCAGTGCGGCGGTGGTGATCTTTTCCCCTTTCGGGGTTTCCAGCATTTCGGCTAGCGTCTGCAGGATTTGCAGGCGGCGTTCGCCCGGTTTTGTCGCCATCGGTCTCCCCTCCTCAGGTTTCATTTTTGGCCGAAATTTCCAGTCGACCGTAGCATTTTGATAATTGTGTTGCCGAGCGGATTTTAACGTCAACAAAGGGCGATTGACGTGAGCCAGCACTCACCCACACGGTCTTCATGCCGAGCTTTTTAGCGGTGACGAGATTGATCAGGCTGTCCTCGATCATGATGCAGCGGCGCGGATCTAGATGCTCGGCGCGGAGCAGGGTGCGAAATCCGGCGAGCATGGGCTTGGGCTGGAAGCGGAGATTCTCGACGGAATAAATGGCATCGAAATGGCGGCCGAGTCCGGTCAGTTCGAGGATGGCTTCAGCGTAATGGCGCGGTGCGTTGGAGAAAATGATCTTGCGCCCCGGCAGGCGACGCAGGGTGTGGTGCAGTGCTTTGTCGAAGACGACCATGCGCGCCAGGTCGGGGAACTGGTGCGTCTCCCGGAGGAAATGGCGGGGGTCGGTGTCATGGTGCCGGATCAGGCCGAGCAGCGTGGCCCCGTAGCGCTCCCAATAGTCCTGACGGATGCGCGTCGCTTCGTGCTCGCTGACACCGAGGTGGCGCTCGATGTATTGGCGCATCGAGCGGTTGATGTGGGGAAAGATGTGCGGCGTCGCGTTGTGCAGCGTGTTGTCTAGGTCGAACAGCCAGACCGGATTTTTCATGGCAATTTCCGTGGCGGAAAGGAAAAAGCCCGCTGGCGCGGGCTTTTCGGGCTGACTGATCGCATCAATGCGACTTGATCATCGTGCCAACACCGTGGTCGGTCAGGATTTCCAGTAGTAGTGCGTGTTCGACCCGACCATCGATGATATGCACACCCTTCACGCCGTTGCGGGCGGCGTCGAGTGCCGAGCCGATCTTCGGTAGCATGCCACCAGACAGGGTGCCATCCTCGACCATTTCGTCGATCTGCTTGGGTGTAATGCCGGTAATCAGTTCGCCTTTCTTGTCCAGGACGCCGGGCGTGTTGGTGAGTAGCACCAGCTTTTCGGCCTTGAGGACTTCAGCGATCTTGCCGGCGACGACGTCGGCGTTGATATTGTAGGTTTCACCATCCTTGCCGACACCGATCGGGGCAATGACCGGGATGAAAGAGCCTTTGTCGAGGTGGTCGATCAGCGTGGGGTCGATCGAGACGATTTCACCGACCTGGCCGACGTCGATCAGGTCACCCGGGTTGTCCTTATTTTCCAGCATCAATTTCTTGGCGCGGATGAAATTGCCATCCTTGCCCGTCAGGCCAACTGCCTTGCCGCCGTGCTGGTTGATCAGATTAACGATGTCCTTGTTCACTTGGCCGCCAAGGACCATTTCGACGACTTCCATGGTCTCTGCATCGGTAACTCGCATGCCCTGGATGAATTCACCTTTCTTGCCGACACGGGCCAGCAGGTTCTCGATCTGCGGGCCGCCGCCATGCACGACGACGATGTTGAAGCCGACGAGTTCGAGCAGTACGACATCACGGGCGAAACAACTTTTCAGGTGCTCGTCTGTCATCGCGTTGCCACCATATTTGACGACGATGGTCTTGCCGTGGAAACGCTTGATGTAAGGCAGGGCTTCGGCCAGAACGGCGGCCTTGGTGCCGGGGGACAGGTTTTCGAGGCTCATGGCAGGCTCCAGATGGAATTGCCGCGGATTGTACAAAGAAAAAGGCCGGAACGGGGTCCGGCCTTTCTATTTTTGCAGCGCTTTGCTTAATCGATACTTAGTCGCTTGTTCGGGCTGGCGGTGCGTTTCGGCAATGTCAGTTCAAGGACGCCATCATTGAATTTGGCGGCGGCCTTGCTGTCGTCGATATCCCGCTCGAGCTGGAAGGAGCGGGATACCTTGCCGAAATAGCGTTCGGAGCGAAGGATTCGATCCCCTTCCTTGACTTCCTTTTCCTGCTTGGTTTCGGCACTGATCGAGACCTGGTTGCCATCGACGACAACGTGGATATCCTCTTTCTTGACGCCCGGCAGTTCGGCGTGAATGAGGTAATTATCGTCTTGTTCCTTTACATCCATCTTGATCGACGGCGGCTGAGCTTGCGTGCTATTGAAATCAACGGGGCGAACGAAAAAGCCGCGGAAAATATCGTCGAATGGATCGACTCGAGTGATGTTTGCCATGTTTATCTCCTTGGTTGATCAAACTTTCCTGATCCCAATATAGGAGGCTTTTTGGTGGTTTCAAGTCTTCAAACCGAGTCTCTGTCGAAGCATCAGGATGGCATCCCGGTTGCTCCATGAGAAGCATCGTTCGGCAGCTTGCTGCCAAGGCAGCCATTGCCAGTTTCGATGTTCCTCGGGCGCTGTAGTGATGTCGATTGGCTGCGGAACTTGCAGGCTAAAGACGTGCTCGGTGTTCTGCGTAACGCCCGGTGCGTAGCGGTGGCGCCATTCGCTGAATATTTCGTAGGTATTGGTCATCGCCCAATCGACGAACATCCCGGTTTCGGCCTCGATGCCGGTTTCTTCAAGAACTTCGCGCTGTGCGGTGTCGATGAGCGCCTCATTTGCCTCCCGGCTACCGGTGACCGATTGCCAGAATCCGGGATGGGCCGCTCTTTCCAGTACAAGTATGTCGAGTGCCGGCGTGTGGATTACGACCAGAACCGAGACGGGTTGCTTGGCGCCGGTCATGCCTCGGGAAACGCAGGAATGCCGCGTGCTGGGGCATCGAGTAGTATCCAGAAGGGGGCGTGGGAGCCCCTGCGGCTTTCTGCGGCAGTCTGCAATACCTCAATCAGTGTCGCGAAGTCATCAGGATCGGCCGCACGCAGATTGGCGATACCGTTAATCACAAGGACATGTCCTTTTGCCGGTAGCCAATCTGGGTCGGTCAGGCAATCGTATAGCGCGTCAAAATTGGCGCCGTACCAGATAGGAAACTGGAAGGCAGATCCCAGTTCGGACAAAACTGCTTCAGTCGACGATGGTTTTGTGATGTTCGCAGCAAGTAGACAGAAGCGCGCGCGGGAGGCGGCAGCCTCGATTGCGGAATGTCGAGATCCGCTCAGGTAATAGACTCCGGAAGCGCTGGCATTCTTGAGCAGGTTATCGTTCATTGGGACGTCTCTATTCCTTGATCAGCCGGAAGGTACGGTAGTGATCGTCGGAGTAGTAATACTCGCCGCCTTTTCCCGAGATGATGCGGCGTGGCCCACGATCCCGTCGCCATGGCGTTTTGACGGTGTATTCCCGGTAGTAGCCTCGCGGATGGAGCGGCAGACGTTTTTCGAAATTGCCGAAGGTGATGCCATCGCGTTCGTAGGGGAATGGCCCGCCGGCCTTGATCAAATCCAGGGTTTGGCGGGCCTCGCGAGGCAAGTCTGAGCTTGCTACGCTATCGGTCGTGGCGCTGCGGTCGAAACTGAAAGCAAATGCGCTTCCGATCGCCAGACAGGCAACGATCAGGAAGCGCAAAAGGATTTGCATGCTTGCTTAGGACTGGCCGACTTCGACCTGAGTCTCGACCTTCTGGCGCAGGCGGATATGCAGTTCGCGCAGTTGCTTTTCGTCCACGCCGCTCGGCGCATCGGTCAGCAAGCACTGGGCGCGCTGCGTCTTCGGGAAAGCGATCACGTCTCGGATCGACTCGGCACCGGTCATCATGGTGACGATACGGTCGAGACCGAAAGCCAGGCCGCCGTGCGGCGGGGCGCCGTACTTCAGGGCGTCGAGCAGGAAGCCGAACTTGGCCTGCTGTTCTTCGGGGCCGATGTTGAGTGCCGAGAAAACCTTTTCCTGGACATCGGAACGGTGGATACGCACCGAGCCACCGCCGAGTTCCCAGCCGTTGAGTGCCAGGTCGTAGGCTTTGGCCAGGCACTTGCCCGGATCGCTGACCAGCAGGTCGAGATGCTCGTCCTTGGGGCTGGTGAAGGGGTGGTGGCAGGCGGTCCAGCGCTTGGATTCATCGTCGTATTCGAACATCGGGAAGTCGATGACCCACAGCGGTGCCCACTTGGCGCCGGTGACGAAGCCCTTCTCGTGGCCGATTTTGATGCGCAGTGCGCCGAGGGCGTCGTTGACGATCTTGGCCTTGTCGGCACCGAAGAAGATCAGGTCGCCGGACTGGGCACCGGTGCGCTCGATGACAGCCTTCAGTGAAGCTTCAGACAGATTCTTGACTATCGGCGATTGCAGGCCGGTTTCGTTGATCTGGCTCGCATCGTTGACCTTGATGTAGGCCAGGCCCTTGGCGCCGTAGATGCCGACGAACTGAGTGTAAGCGTCGATTTCACCGCGCGTCAGCGTGGCGCCGCCCGGGACGCGCATGGCGGCAATGCGGCCGCCTTCACTGTTGGCAACACCAGCGAAAACCTTGAAGGCGACATCCTTGAAGGCATCGGTGACTTCGGTCAGTTCAAGGGTGACGCGCAGGTCCGGTTTGTCCGAACCGAAGCGGTGCATGGCTTCGGCATAGGTCATGCGCGGGAAGTCAGGCAGATCAACGTCGATCGCTTCCTTGAAAACAGTACGGATCAGCTTTTCCGTCAGCGCCATGATCTCGGCTTCGCTCATGAACGAGGTTTCGATATCGACCTGGGTGAATTCCGGCTGGCGGTCGGCGCGCAGGTCTTCGTCGCGGAAGCATTTGACGATCTGATAGTAGCGATCGTAACCGGCGACCATGAGCAATTGCTTGAACAGTTGCGGTGATTGCGGCAGGGCGAAGAACTGGCCGGGATGGACACGCGACGGCACGAGGTAATCGCGAGCACCTTCAGGGGTGGACTTGGTCAACATCGGCGTTTCGATATCGATGAAACCATTGTCGTCGAGGAAGCGGCGGAAGGCACGGGAGGTTTTGTAGCGCAGCATCAGGTTGTTCTGCATTTGCGGGCGACGCAGGTCGATGACGCGATGCAGGAGGCGAACATTCTCCGAGAGGTTGTCCTCATCGAGCTGGAACGGCGGCGTCACCGACGGATTCAGCACCTCGATCTCGTGGCAAAGGATTTCAATCTCGCCGGAGGCCAGGTTGGCGTTGGTCGTGCCAGCCGGGCGGGGGCGTACCTTGCCGGTGATTTTCAGGCAGAACTCGTTGCGGACAGATTCGGCGATCTTGAAGGTGTCAGCACGATCAGGGTCGCAAACGACCTGTGCCAGGCCTTCACGGTCACGCAGGTCGATAAAGATGACGCCGCCGTGGTCGCGTCGACGATGTGCCCAGCCGCAGAGGGTGACGATTTGCCCGTCGAGGGCGGCATTGAGTTGTCCGCAATAATGGGTACGCATGAAACTTTCCAGTTGATTCAGGTGTTGGTAATGATGCGAGGGTGAGGCTGAGGCGCCACGACGCCCATCGAGATGATGTATTTGAGTGCTTCATCGACGGTCATGTCGAGTTCGACCACGTCCTTGACCGGCATCATCAGGAAGAAGCCTGAGGTTGGGTTTGGCGTGGTCGGAACGTAGACGCTGACATACTCACCATCAAGATGATTGATAATGTCGCCGCCAGGCTGGCCGGTCTGAAAGGCAATTGTCCAGCTACCCTGATGAGGGTAGCGAACGAGTAGTGCCTTGCGGAAAGCATTGCCATTGGGAGAGAACAGGGTATCGGAAACCTGCTTGACGCTGTTATAGACTGAATTGACGACGGGGATGCGGGCGAGCAGCTTTTCCCACCAGATGACCAGCTTCTGCCCGATAAAATTGGCTGCCAGCAGACCCGTCAGCAGAATCATTGCCAAAGTCAGTACTGCACCGGCGCCCGGGATTGCGAATCCAACCAGGCTTTGCGGATGCATTCCTTCGGGAAGCAAGCGCAAGGATTGGTCAAGCGTACTGACGATGAGCGATAGAACCCAGCCGGTAATGACCAGCGGGACCCAGATGAGCAGCCCGGTAATAAAATAGCGTTTGATCAGTTGGCCACGCACGACGAGCAGCTTCCTTCCCCGGTCTGGCAGGGCGGTGAGGCGGCAGGTTTGCTGCCACCCTTGAAGTCGGTGGCATACCAGCCGCTGCCCTTGAGCTGAAAGCCAGCGGCCGAAAGCAGTTTGCTATAGCTTTCCTTGTTGCATTCCGGGCAGGTGGTCAGCTGCGGGTCGCTCATCTTTTGCAGATGCTCTTTCTGGAAGCCGCAGGAGTCACAGCGATATTCGTAGATCGGCATGGGAGTCCTCCAAAACCTTGGATTATAACCGAGAGTCTGAATACCCAATATTGGGGCGACCTACGTTATTTCAACCGATCATGCCAAGGTAAGTGTTTGTGATCTGCGCACCCCAGAATAGAGCGATCACTCCTGCCGCCGCCAGATAGGGGCCGAAAGGGATGGGAATGTTGCGGCCGTGGCGAGCGACGACGATCAGTGCGATGCCAACAGCGGCACCAACGACCGAAGACAGCAGGATGATTGCCGGCAGCATTTGCCAGCCCAGCCAGGCACCCAGTGCCGCGAGGAGTTTGAAGTCGCCGTAGCCCATGCCTTCCTTGCCGGTGGCTAGTTTGAATAGCCAGAAGACGCTCCAGAGCGCTAGATAGCCCGCCATGGCGCCGACGATGGCGGACGGGAGATCGGTGAACGCGCCCCAGAGATTGAAGAGCAGTCCCAGCCACAGCAAAGGCAGGGTTATCGAGTCGGGAAGCAATTGGGTATCCAGATCGATCACTGATAGCGAGATCAGGGCCCACAGCAATAGCAAGGCACCCACCGCTTGTACCGTCGGTCCAAAATGCCAGGCGACGTAAGCCGACAGGAGCCCGGTGAGTGCTTCAACGATGGGGTAGCGCGGAGAAATTTGGCTTCCGCATCCCGAGCATTTTCCCTTCAGAATTATCAGGTAGCTTAGTAGTGGAATATTTTCCAGTGCGCTTATCTGGTGGCCGCAATCCGGACAGCGGGAGCGTGGTTTCGCCAGCGACAATGGTTCCGGAGAGGTCGGCACGACTTCGCCCCGCAATTCAGCACACTGTCCTAGCCATTCCCGCTCCATCATCTTGGGCAGTCGGTGAATGACGACGTTGAGAAAGCTGCCGACGCACAAACCAAGCAGCCCGGCTACGGCAGCCAGGCCGCCCTGAGTTTCCGGAAGCATCAGACGACCGATCCCAGCTTGAAGATAGGCAGGTACATCGCGACAACCATGCCACCGATCAAGGTTCCAAGAACGACCATGATGATTGGTTCCATCAGACTGGACATGGCTTCGACCGCATCATCGACTTCTGCCTCGAAAAAGTCGGCTACCTTCGAAAGCATGGAGTCCAGAGCCCCGGATTCCTCGCCAATGGCGACCATCTGAGTGACCATGTTGGGGAAGAGATTCGCATTCTGCATCGCGGTGGTCAGGCTGGTGCCCGTTGATACCTCACTCTGGATTTGCCGGGTAGCGACTTTGTAGACGTTATTCCCGGCGGCGCCACCAACGGATTCAAGTGATTCGACAAGCGGGACGCCTGCGGCAAACATAGTGGACAATGTCCTGGTCCACCGGGCAATCACTGATTTTCGGACAATGTCACCGAAAACAGGGACTCTTAGCAGGAGTCGATCCATTGCCATCTGGACTTTTTCCGATCGCTTCCAGCTTTCGAGAAAGGCATAGAGTCCGCCGCCGATTGCGCCAAAAATGGCCCACCAATAAGCGACAAAGAAATCGGAAATCGCAATCACAAGTAGAGTTGGCGCTGGCAGGTCTGCGCCAAAGCTCTTGAACACGTCCTTGAAGGCAGGAATGACGAAGATCATGATCACTGCTGTGATGATGAAGGCGACGACGATAATCGCCACCGGGTAAAACAATGCGGACTTGATCTTGCTCTTGATTGCCAGGATTTTTTCCTTGTAGCTGGCAAGGCGATCAAGCAGTGTATCGAGAATGCCTGCTTGCTCGCCAGCAGAGACCAGATTGCAATAAAGAGCATCAAATTGTAGTGGGAACTTGCGGAACGCTTGCGACAGTGAACTTCCGGTCTCAACATCGGACTTGATGTCAAGCAAAAGTTTTCCAACTGCCGGATTTGAGTGGCCGCGACCGACAATATCGAAAGACTGTAACAAGGGCACACCCGATTTCATCATCGTTGCCAGTTGCCGGGTAAACAGGGAGATGTCTTTATCGGTAATTTTCCCACCGCTCTTGAAGCGGATTTTTTTTACCTTGGTGTTGGTGATTCCCTGGCGACGCAAAGTAGTCTGGACAACCGATTCACTGGCGGCGCGCATTTCTCCGCGTACGGCCTTGCCATCCTTGTTCTTGCCTTCCCACAGGAAGGCGCTTTCCTTGACTGCCGAGGCTTTCGGTCTTGCGGCGGTAGCCATACAGGTTCCTTTTCGTTAAGCGTTGGTGGTGCTCAGCACCTCGTCAAGCGAGGTCACACCCTGTTTGACTTTTAATAGTCCGGATTCGCGGAGATTTTTTACGCCTTCGGCTTTCGCCTGGGCTTCCAGATCCAGTGCCGATGCGCCTATCATAATCATGCGCTGCATGGCTTCGGAAATAGGCATGACCTGATAAATACCAACCCGCCCCTTGTAGCCGGTTCCTTTGCAGCGTTCGCAGCCCCCCGGGCCAAAGAGGGTCCAAGAGCCATCGAGCTCAGCTTCCGAATAGCCCGCATCCAGGAGTGCCTGGTCGGGTACGGTCATCGGCTTCTTGCAGTTGCATAAGCGCCGCGCCAAGCGCTGGGCGGTGATCAGCAGTACGCTGGAGGCGATATTAAACATGGGGACGCCCATGTTCATCAGGCGAGTCAGTGTTTGCGGGGCATCGTTGGTGTGTAGAGTCGACAGCACCAAGTGACCAGTTTGAGCCGCCTTGATGGAGATTTCGGCGGTTTCGAGGTCGCGGATTTCGCCGACCATGATGATGTCCGGATCCTGGCGCAGGAATGCCTTCAGGGCTACGGGAAAGGTCAGGCCGGCGCGGTCGTCGACGTTGACCTGATTGACGCCAGGCAGATTGATTTCAGCCGGGTCTTCCGCCGTTGAAATATTGATGCCATCCTTGTTCAGGATGTTGAGGCAGGTGTAGAGCGAGACGGTTTTTCCTGAACCGGTTGGTCCGGTAACCAGTACCATGCCGTAAGGGCGACTGATGGCATCCATCAGCGCCGCTTTCTGTTCTGGCTCATAACCCAACGCCTCGATACCCAGGGTGGCTGAACTTGGGTCGAGAATACGCATGACGATCTTCTCGCCCTGTAGCGTGGGTAATGTGCTGACCCGGAAATCGATGGCGCGGGTTTTTGACAGCACCAGTTTCATCCGGCCATCTTGCGGGACGCGCTTTTCGGCGATGTTGAGTCGGGAAATGACCTTGATGCGCGAGGCGATTTTTTCCTTGATCGCCAGTGGTGGCGTGGCTACTTCACGGAGAATGCCGTCGACGCGGAAGCGGATGCGGTAAAACTTCTCGTACGGTTCGAAATGGATGTCTGATGCGCCATCGTTGATGGCATCAAGCAACATTTTCTGAATAAATTTGACGACTGGTGCATCGTCGATTTCCTGTCCTGCCGCTTCGTCAGTCTTGCTGGAAGCTTCTTCGTCCAGGAAGTCGAGGTTGAGGTCCTCGCTGGTGAAGTTTTTCAGCGCCTCGGCAGCAGTTTCTGCGTATTTGGTGACTAACGGCGCCAGTTTTGGGTGTTCGACGACGATGGGGTCTACGGCTAGCCCGGTTTGGAAGCGAATTTCGTCGAGGGCACGCAGGTTGGTCGGGTCGGCGATTGCAACTGATAAGCGATTGCCGCGCTTGTTTAGCGGAATAACCTTGTGCGTCGCAATCAGTTTACGGTCAATGGCGTCTGACGGAATGTGTGCTTCGTCGAAAGCATTGAGGTCAAGCAAGGGGTAGCCGAAGGTATCCGCGACAAAACGCGCAATGTCGATGGCGCTGGATTTCTGGCTCGAAATGATCTGCTCGATCAGCGAAGTTTTGGAACTCTGCGCCTGGGCCAGCAATTGTTCCGCCTCTGCCTCCTTCAGATGCCCGGCTTGGACGAGTGCACGCGCCAAGCCGCTAAGTGGAGGATTTTGGGGGGTTGCCGCCATTGATCGATGTTAAATGCCGTTTAGATCGCTTGATGATGCTACGCAGACGATTGTTTGTAAAGGCTGAAGCGGGTTTTGCTCAATCTTCTTCAGGACGGAAGATGCGCACGGTGACAACGCTCCGGTCTTGAGTCTGCAAAATTTCCACTGGAACGCCGGCCAGCTTGATGCTGATGCCCGATTCAGGAATGTCTTGAAAGTGCTCGAGAATAAGGCCGTTGAGGGTCTTGGGGCCATCGATCGGGAAGTTCAAATTCAGCATGCGATTGAGGTCCCGCAGCGGGCGTGACCCCTCGACAATTGCATTGCCTTCCTCGGTCCAGTGAAGTTCATGACCAAGGCCTGGAAGCGAGGTGGTGAAATCGCCGACGAACTCCTCAATGATGTCTTCCATGGTCAAGAGGCCGAGGATTTCGCCATATTCATCGACGACAAAGCCAATGCGTTGGCGGTTTTCCTGAAAAAAAGCGAGTTGCGAAAAAACCGGGGTGCCTGGCGCGATGTAATAGGGGGGCTGCAATTGTTGCAGAAGGGCCGCTTCGTCAAAATCGGGGTCGCCAAGATTGGTGAGCAGGCGGCGAACCGGTAGTACGCCGATCAATTGATCCAGCGATTCCCGGCAGACCGGAAGTCGGCTGTGATGGCTTGTGGCGAGTTGGGCATGAACCTCGTTCCATTCTTGGTCGAGATCGAGAATCTCAATGTTGCCGCGGGGCGTCATGACGTCCTCGACGGTGATGTTGTTGAGCTCAAACAAGCTCGAAAGAATCGCATGGTGCTTTTGAGGCATCAGGTGTGATGACTCGAGCACTAGGCTGCGCAACTCCTCTGGCGATAGTTTTGCCGGCCCATCAGAGCTTTTGGGTGTGAGGCGAATAAGCCCGAGCAGGCTGCTGGCGAAGAGGTTGATGAACCAGACAGCGGGGTAAAAAAGCCGGAGCAGTGGCGTCAGTACATAGCCGAGGCGAATGGCCAAGCGGTCGGCGTGGTTGGCACCTATGATCTTTGGGGTGATTTCGGAGAACACGAGAATGGCAAAGGTGACCGCGAGTGTGCCCGCGGCCAGGGCCCACTTCTCTTCACCAAACATGGCGATGGTAATTACGCCAACGAGTGTTGCCGCCGCTGAGTTGACCAAATTATTACCGAGCAGGATGACGCCGAGCATCTTGTCGGTCTTGTCGAGCAGGGCAAGCGCTTTTTGGGCACCGTGGTGTCCGGATTGAGCCAGGTGGCGAAGACGGAAGCGGTTGCTTGCCATCATGGCTGTCTCGCTCAGTGAAAAGAAGGCCGACAGTGCCAACAGGACAACCAGCGCTATAAGCAGTGCCGATAGCGGAATTTCATCCACGGTTTAGACTCGCCCCAAGATGACTTCGGCGACGAAGCGACTGCCGACATAGGCCAGAATCAATAGCGCGAATCCGGCCAAAGTCCAGCGCAAGGCGCGTTTGCCGCGCCAGCCCCAAGCATGGCGCCCGATCAGCAGGGTGGCGAAAATTCCCCAAGAAGCAAAGGCAAACAGGGTTTTATGATCGACAGTGAGCGGCTTGCCGAACAGTGCTTCGGAAAAGAAGACGCCGCTACCGACGGTGAGTGTCAGCAACACGAATCCGATCAGCAGCATCTTGAAGAGCAGGGACTCCATGGTTAGCAAGGGGGGGAGGCTGGCCAGGCTGCGTTTGATCGAGCGTTTGTGCAGGGAGCTTTCGGTAAAACCCATGAAAATCGCATGCAAGGCGGACAGCGTCAGAAGGCTGTAGGCCAACATGGCTGCCAGGAAGTGCAGCTTGAATCCGGTAGCGTTGGCGTGGGCAACTAAATGAACGTTCGGGAAAATCACCGGTAGCACGGTACAGGCCGCAGCGAGGGGTAATACCATCGGCTGCATGCCTTCCATGCGGGCCATGAAACTTTCCAGCCAGTAGATCAGTACGGCCAGCCACATCATCAGCGATAGCGCAAAGCTGAACGAGAAACGCATGCCGGCTTCGGCGAACAGGGCGTCGTACAGCCCGGCGGCGTGAATGGTGAGGGCGATGGCAATGACCAGACGCTCCCAGGTTTGCATGGGGCAGGCAACGCACTGATGCTCGCTTTCGCGCCAGCGGGTGTTCCAGAAATGGAAACCAAGAGCCCCATAAATCAGGGCGGCGAGGATGTGCGGCAGAAGCTGAATTACAATATCGACCATCCTTGAATTCTACTAGAAGCCCAAACGACATGCTCGATAACCTGACCAACCGCCTTGCCCGCGTCATGAAGACGCTGAAGGGCGAAGCGCGCCTGACTGAAACCAACATCGCAGATGCCTTGCGGGAAGTCCGTATGGCGCTGCTCGAGGCCGATGTGGCCTTGCCGGTGGTCAAGGATTTCATTGCTGCCGTCAAGGAAAAAGCGGTCGGCGAAGAGGTCGTCGGTTCGCTCAGCCCAGGGCAGGCGCTGATCGGTGTCGTGCATGCTGAACTGACCAAGATCATGGGTGATGCCCATGAGGGGATCAATTTCAATACCCAGCCCCCGGCAATTGTGTTGATGGCGGGTTTGCAAGGCGCCGGCAAGACGACAACGGTCGGCAAGCTGGCCAAATTCCTCAAGGAAAATCACAAGAAGAAAGTCTTGGTCGTTTCCTGTGACGTCTATCGTCCGGCGGCTATCGAGCAGTTGAAGTCGGTGGCCGGCCAGGCCGGGGTTGATTTCTTCCCGTCTTCCACCGGAGAGAAGCCGGAAGCGATTGCAGCAGCTGCCATCGATTGGGCAAAACGTCATTACCACGACGTACTGCTGGTCGATACCGCGGGGCGTCTGGCCATCGATGAAGAAATGATGGCCGAAATCAAGCGGCTCCATGCGGCGATCAATCCCATTGAAACGCTGTTTGTCGTAGATGCCATGTTGGGCCAGGACGCAGTCAATACCGCCAAGGCTTTCAATGAAGCCTTGCCCCTGACTGGTGTCGTGCTGACCAAACTTGATGGCGATGCGCGTGGCGGTGCGGCGCTGTCGGTGCGGCACATTACCGGCAAGCCGATCAAGTTTGCCGGGGTTGGCGAAAAACTGAGCGGGCTGGAGGCCTTCCACCCTGAACGGATGGCTTCGCGCATTCTAGGTATGGGCGACGTGCTGTCGCTGATCGAGGAGGCCCGCAAGGGGCTGGACGAGGAAAAGGCGGTTGCCTTCGCCAAGAAGCTGAAATCCGGCAAGGGCTTCGATCTCAACGATTTCAAGGAACAGATGGCCCAGATGCGCAATATGGGCGGGCTGTCTGCGTTAATGGACAAAATGCCGGCGCAGATCGCCCAGGCGGCCGGCCAATTGCCGGCGGGGGCCGAGAACAAGATGATCGGTCGGGTCGAAGGCATTATCAATTCGATGACGCCGGCCGAGCGCGCCAAGCCGGAACTGATCAAGGCCAGCCGCAAGCGTCGTATCGCGATGGGGGCAGGGGTTCAGGTGCAGGAAGTGAACCGCCTGCTCAATCAGTTCGAAACGACCCAGAAGATGATGAAGCAGTTTTCCAAGGGTGGTATCGGCAAGCTGATGCGCGGCATGAAGGGCATGATGCCCGGCATGGGGGGAATGGGCCGCTGATTACCGGGCGGCCTGCGCCAAGCGGGCCGCTTTCTCGTAGCTCCACTGGTTTTGCCAGGCGGCGCGAACCATGTTCGGGTACTCCGGCTTACCCAGGCTGCCGTTGTAGCGGCCTAGAGCGCGGAAAAGGTCGCCCTTTTCGATATCCAGATAGTGGCGCAGGATGGTGCAGCCGTAGCGCAGGCTGGTGCGTAGGTCGAACAGGTTGTCGTCGGGGCGGCCGATGATCTTGACCCAGAAAGGCATGACCTGCATGTAACCGCGAGCGCCAGCCGACGACACAGCATACTTGCGGAAACCGGATTCGACCTGCATCAGCCCGAGCACCAGTTGCGGATCCAGCCCGGCACGCGTCGCCTCGTAGTGCACGCTGCGCAACAGGTCGATGCGGTATTCACGGTTCGGGATGCGTTTTTCCAGTCGCGGCGACATCGCCGCCAGCCAGTCGACGGCTTCCATTGGCGTCTTGAACGAACTGACGGCTGGTCGTGAGTCCGAAACTGCCTTGTGCAAGGCAGCCTGCGCACTGGCCGACAGCACCTCGTACTTCTGTGCGCCGGCGTGGGCCGCCGACGCACCACAAAAAAGCAGGGCCGCGATCAGGCGGCGCACAGCTTCCCTTGCAGCAGGGGGATGATGTCGGTTTGGGCAACCATGGTCGGTTCAGCATCTGTCCGCCCCTTGTACTCAAACTGGCCGTCCTTCAGGCCGCGCTCGCCGATCACCACGCGGTGAGGGATGCCGATCAGTTCCATGTCGGCGAACATCACACCCGGGCGTTCGTTGCGGTCATCAAGCACGACATCGACGCCGGTTTTTTTAAGGTCGGTGTAAAGCTGGTCGGCGGCAGCCTTGACTGCATCACTCTTCTGGTAGCCCATTGGCACGATGCAGACTGCAAACGGGGCGATAGCCGGCGGCAGAATGATTCCCTTGTCGTCGTTGCCCTGCTCAATGGCGGCACCCACGATACGTGAGACGCCGATGCCGTAGCAGCCCATTTCCATGATCTGGCTCTTGCCGCCGTCATCCAGATAGGCACAGTTCAACGCCTCGGCGTATTTTTGGCGCAGCTGGAAAATATGACCGACTTCGATGCCGCGCAGTATTTCCAGCGTACCTTGGCCGTCAGGCGATGCGTCGCCGGCGACGACGTTGCGAATGTCGAAAACTTCCGGCTCCGGCAGGTCGCGGCCGAAATTGACGCCCGACATGTGATAGCCGGCTTCGTTGGCGCCACAGACGAAATCGCTCATGTTAGCCACGCTACGGTCGGCAAAAACGGCCACCTTCGATGCGTCGATCGCAACCGGGCCAATGAATCCGGGCTTGCAGCCAAGGCGTTCGATCACTTCTTCTTCGGTCGCGAAGCGGAACGGATTGATGGCGGCAATTTTGCTTGCCTTGATTTCGTTCAGTTCATGGTCGCCGCGTAGCAATAGCAGGGCGAAAGTTTGGCTGCCATCTTCCTTCTCGCTCATCACGGCGATCGATTTGACGATCCTGTCGATCGGCAGCTCCAGGAATTTGGCGACATCGGTACACGCCATCTTGCCCGGCGTGTGGGTCTTGGCCATCGGCTTTGAAGCGGCGGCGCGCGGTGCGGTCGGGGCAACTGCTTCGGCTAACTCGACGTTGGCGGCATAGCCGGAGTCCGGGCAGAAGGCGATATCGTCCTCGCCGGAATCGGCCAGCACGTGGAATTCATGCGAGCCAGTGCCCCCGATCGAGCCGGTATCGGCCGCCACAGCACGGAACTTCAGGCCAAGGCGGGTGAAGATTCGGCTGTACGTGTCGTACATGTTGCCGTACTCGCGTTTCAGGTCTTCAAAGGAACTGTGGAATGAGTAGCCATCCTTCATCAGGAACTCGCGACCGCGCATGACGCCAAAGCGGGGCCGGATTTCGTCGCGGAACTTGGCCTGAATCTGGTACAGGTGAATCGGCAGCTGACGATAACTTTTTACGTCACGACGAACGACATCGGTAATCACTTCCTCATGCGTCGGGCCAATGACAAATTCCCGCTGATGGCGATCCTTGAAGCGGAGCAGTTCCGGTCCGTACTGTTCCCAGCGACCGGATTCCTGCCATAGTTCGGCCGGTTGCACCGCTGGCATCAGCAATTCAAGGGCGCCGGCATTGTTCATCTCTTCGCGCACAATGTTCTCAACTTTGCGCAGCACGCGCAGGCCGAGTGGCATCCAGGTGTAGATACCGGCCGCGGCGCGCTTGATATAGCCGGCGCGCAGCATCATTTTCTGGCTGATAACTTCGGCGTCGGCCGGGGCTTCCTTGAGAGTGCTGAAAAAGAACTGCGAAGTGCGCATGGGATGCTCTTGAATTCGTTGCGAAACCTCGATTTTACACGGTCCCGCTTCTTTGCATGTGGGCGCCCTTTGTGAAAGAATCCGGGTAACTATTAATTTTTGCAGGATTTCTATGCTCGATCGTGAAGGCTATCGCCCGAACGTCGGCATCATTCTTTGTAACGGAAAGAACGAGGTTTTCTGGGGTAAGCGCATACGGGAGCATTCCTGGCAGTTTCCACAAGGTGGCATCAAGCGTGGCGAAACGCCCGAAGAAGCCATGTTTCGTGAACTGTATGAAGAGGTCGGGCTCTTGCCTGAACACGTGCGTATCCTCGGACGGACCAAGGGCTGGTTGCGTTATGAAGTGCCGACACACTGGATCAAGCGCGAGTGGCGTGGATCCTACAAAGGCCAGAAGCAAATCTGGTTCCTGCTGCGACTGGTCGGGCGTGACAGCGACGTCAGCTTGCGCGCGACCAACAAGCCAGAATTTGATGCATGGCGCTGGAACGACTACTGGGTACCGCTTGATGCAGTGATTGAGTTCAAGCGCTTGGTCTATGAGCAGGCGCTCAATGAACTTGTCCGCTTTCTGGATTTTGATCGCAAAGGGGCGCGCCATAAAAAAGAGGCGGAGCCGTTTCCTGAAGTTACCGACATTGTTCAGTCCGGAGAGTAGGCATGTGCTGGTTTCGTAGTTTGGCCCTCTCGCTGCTAACTTTGGTGCTGACGCCTTCTTTTGCTGTGGCCGATTTCGAGGAAGACTACGAAAGCAAGCAATGGCAGGAGGTCGAGGTTGCGCTTCCTGCAGCACCAAAGGAAGCGAATCTTCAGCCTTTTTACGTCAGCGCTGCCACCAGCAATCGTTTTTTTATTGATATTTCCACGCTGAGTGTCGGTAGCGATGGTGTGGTGCGTTATGTCCTGTTGGTCTTGTCGCCGGAAGGGGGGCGTAATGTCACCTTCGAAGGAATGCGGTGCGAGTCGCGGGAACGGCGGATATATGCTTCCGGGCGGCAGGATGGCTCGTGGTCGAAGGCGCGCAAGAATGAATGGGTTCGCATCCAGGATGCTTACGCCAATCGACACCATGCGGCCCTGTTCCTCGACTACTTCTGCCCCTTTGGCAATATTGTGCGCGATGCGGCCGAGGCCAAGAAGGCGCTCATGCTTGGTGGTCATCCGGATAACAAGCGCTGGTAACTCATGTCGCCTGATCAATTCATTCTTGAGTTTGACCGAGCCTTGCGCACGTTGCTGGCGCCGGCGCGCAGTGTTCGACCGGTTCCCGGAAGCGCGCTGCCAGAGGCTGAACTCGACGCTGGTCAAAAGCGACTTGTTGTCGGGTTGATGCGGGTTAATCATTGCGGTGAAATCTGTGCCCAGGCCTTGTACCAAGGGCAGGCGCTAACGTCGAGGGATGCTGCCATTCGCGAAGCACTGCGTGGTGCAGCCGAAGAAGAAACTGAGCATCTGGCCTGGACTGAGCAACGAATTTTTGAGTTGGGGGGGCGTAAGAGTCTCCTGAACCCGCTTTGGTATCTCGGTTCTTTAACGCTTGGACTTGCGGCGGGAGCCTTGGGGGATAAATGGAACCTGGGCTTTCTTGCTGAGACTGAGCGTCAGGTTGAGGCCCATCTTGATGGGCATCTGCACGCTTTGCCAGAGGAGGATGGGCGTTCCAGAGCCATTGTTGACCAGATGCGGCTTGATGAAATCCAGCATGCCGAAACAGCTGTCCAGCATGGGGCTGCGGAACTGCCCGTGCCGGCAAAGGTCGTCATGAAAGCGATGGCCAAGGTCATGACCGGTATCGCCTACCGAATCTGACACCTGGCCGGTAGGGTAAGCGTCAGGCTTCTTCGATGATCTCGAAGTCGTATGTGATCTCGGCCGTCTTGCCGATCATGATTGATGCAGAGCAATATTTGTCCTTCGACAGCTCAATGGCGCGGGCAACCGCCTCGGGCTTTAGTTGTTTTCCCGTGACGCGATAATGGAAGTGGACGTTGGTAAAGACCTTTGGGTCGCTTTCGGCGCGTTCTGCCTTGAGGCTCACGTCGCAACCGCTAACTTGTTGCCGCCCTTTCTTGAGAATCAGAACGACGTCAAAGGCTGAGCAGCCCCCGGTGCCAGCCAATACCATCTCCATTGGCCGGAGTCCGATATTGCGCCCCCCCGCTTCAGGGGCGCCATCCATCACGACAGCGTGGCCGCTACCTGTTTCGGCAACAAATGACATTCCGGCGTCGTTACCCATCCATCTAATCGTGCATTCCATTGGTCTCTCCTTGCTGTGGCGTGAATTTTAGCGGATATGTACTTGCTTTAGGGGTGGCTTGTTTGATGTTGCGTTGCACCAATATCAGGGTGTTGTTGCTAGGTAGATGTAAGGGATTTGCTGTTTAAATATTAGTGAATAATACGTTTTTTTTTAGTAAATGCAGTTTATTAACATGTATTTATTTAACATCGATTTATTCTATGTATGAATTTGTTTTATATTTGTGCGTTGCACAAATTTTTGTTGCTTGATGTTCCTGCTTCGGGCAGAATGTGAAGCGTACGAACTGTAGTGACTTGGTGGTAATGAGTTCTTCAGTTCAGATTTGTCTCCTCCACCCTCCTCCTTTGGTGTGGATTTAACGCGGCTCAGCGAGCCGCGTTTTTTTTGTCTAATTATCTGGATTGGTGGATAAGGCATTGACAGTGGCTCCGAGAGTCGACTAAAATCCGCGCCTTTCTCCAATCTGCGCCCAAATTTTTCAGGACGGCACACTTATATGAAAACGTTTTCCGCCAAGCCACATGAGGTGAAGCGCGAGTGGTTTGTGGTAGACGCCACAGACAAGGTGCTCGGCCGCCTCGCTACCGAAATTGCTCGTCGCCTCCGTGGCAAGCACAAGGCTATCTATACACCGCACGTTGACACTGGTGACTTCATCGTCGTCACCAATGTGGACAAGATCACCGTTACCGGTAACAAGGCCGAAGATAAGAAGTACTTCCGTCACTCTGGTTATCCGGGTGGTATCTACGAAACCAACTTCAAGAAGATGCAGCAACGCTTCCCGGGTCGTGCCCTGGAAACCGCCGTCAAGGGTATGCTGCCGAAGGGTCCGCTGGGCTATGCCATGCTGAAAAAGCTGAAGTGCTACGCCGGCGAGCAGCATCCGCACACTGCCCAGCAGCCGAAGGCTCTGGAAATTTAAGGGGTCATCATGGCTGAAAGTTATTTCTACGGTACTGGTCGTCGCAAGAGCGCCGTTGCCCGTGTTTTCATGAAGCGTGGTTCCGGTGCCATCGTTGTAAATGGCAAGCCGGTTGATCAGTTCTTCTCCCGCGAAACTGGCCGCATGATTGTGCGTCAGCCGCTGGCGCTGGTTGAGCAACTGACCGGTTTCGATATCAAGGTCAATGTTATTGGTGGTGGTGAATCCGGCCAAGCCGGCGCCGTTCGCCACGGCATTACCCGTGCCCTGATTGAATATGATGCAGCACTGAAGCCGGCTCTGTCTAAGGCTGGTTTTGTTACTCGTGATGCCCGTGAAGTCGAACGTAAGAAAGTCGGTTTCCACAAGGCCCGTCGCCGCAAGCAGTTCTCCAAGCGTTAATTCGCTTAGAGCGCAGAAAAAGCCGCCTTTTGGCGGCTTTTTTGTTTTCTGGCTGCGAGATATGATGCGCCTTTGTTTGATAGCTTGTTTCAGCAAAACCAGTATTTGGCGTGGTGCAGGAAAGGCTGCTTCGCAATCTTTTGGGTTGTTCGTTCGGCTTCGTTTGGCTGAAATTGCCTTGCAAAATGAAACTATTGCGGTGGATGGGGGGGGGCGGATGGCCTGGTCTTGGCGTGATGGTGCGGTAGGGTTGTGCCAACTCCCGCGGTAGCCCTGAAATTGAAACGATTTCGGCGTCGATTTGGAATCTCGGCGCCGAGAGTTGTTGTGCGTAGCCATGTTCCTTGGCCGTGGTTGCTGTTACCCGTTGCGTTGCTGGGCCTTACCGTATGGCTGATTGTGCAGAAAAATGAAACTGGAGTTTTGGGGCAAGAAGTTGAGAGTCTTCGGCAGAAGATTCAGGCCCAGTCGGAGGAGTTGATTTTTTTGCGTTCAACCGCGGGGACTGGGCAAAATGCAGTAAATATCGAGCGGGCCGCGCAGCAACAGTTGCTGGGCAGAATCCACAGCCTGGAGACAGAAAATGCTGTGCTCAAAGAGGATATCCTTCTTTTTGAGCGTTTGATTCCTGTTGCGGGAGAAAGAGCTTCAGTTCGCGTTGAGAATTTTAGGGTTGCCAAGGAATCCGGATCTCGTTTTCGCTATCGCCTACTAATCTCTTTTTGGTCTGATAAGAAAGCGCCAGATTTTCGTGGACGCTTCCAGCTCGCGATCAGCTATGTCAGTGCTGGAAAGGTTTTTCAGTTGATATTGCCAGACAGGCAGGAAAGTGCCATTGAGTATCAGTTCGAGATAAAGAGCATTCTTCGTCGGGAGGGTGTTTTTGAATTGCCGGCTGGCGCAGTGTTGCAGGGGGCTGAGGTGCGAGTTCTGCAGGGTGATACACTCAAATCAAAGCGATTGGCTCAACTTTAGGAGTGGCACATGTTTGGGAAAAAATCTGAGAATAAACCTCAGGGGCGTATCGATAGCCTTATTGGTGCTGGTACTCGAGTTGAGGGCAGTTTATATTTCACTGGTGGCTTGAGAATCGATGGTGAAGTAAAGGGGAGCGTTCAGTCGGCAGAAGGTGCCTCGTCTTCAACCTTGGTGCTCAGCGAACACGCACGTATCGAAGGAGCGGTCGCCGTCGCTCACTTGGTAACTAATGGCACCGTTGTGGGCCCCGTCTCCATAAGTGACACGCTGGAAATGCAGTCGAAATCGCGGATTGTCGGTGATGTGGAGTATGCCTCTATAGAGATGCACCAGGGGGCGGTGATCGATGGGCGCTTGGTTCATTCGATAGGCAACTCAGTGGAACTAAAACTGGCTGTTTCGGCCTAATCCAATTGACCGGGAATGCACTCGCTCGCATAATCTCGCCAAAATTTTCTTTGGAGTTGCACTCATGAATGCAGTTAACGAAATGGCTATCCCTCTTGTTTTCACAGACAGCGCTGCGGGTAAGGTAAAGGAGTTGATCGAAGAGGAGGGTAATCCGGGCCTCAAATTAAGAGTATTTGTTACTGGCGGTGGGTGTTCTGGCTTTCAGTACGGGTTTACCTTCGATGAGGAGGTGAACGAGGACGATACAACCATGGAAAAAAATGGTGTCACGCTCTTGATTGATCCAATGAGTTATCAGTATTTGGTTGGCGCGGAAATTGACTATAGCGAAGGTTTGGAAGGGTCTCAGTTTGTGATCCGTAACCCTAATGCGACTTCCACCTGCGGTTGTGGTTCGTCGTTTTCAGCCTGATCGCTGGATAGTGTTCTGACAAGAAGCGGCGAAAGCCGCTTCTTGTCATTTTTGGATTTGTTGTTTGATAAGGCTGTGGATCCAGCCCGGCAAACTGGCGCAGCAGCGGCACATCGTGCAGCGCTTCTTCCATCGCTGGGTCGGAGTAGCCAAACCATTGCTGCAGGCAGTGAATTCGCAGCATCGCGGAGAGCGGCACCGGCAGCCGCCTGTTTCCCTTCTTCGGGTAGTGTGCTTCGATCAGCGCCTCCAGGCGTGACCACGGCACCACCGTTTCCATCTCGGCCAGGCTTAGTTGCTTCATCGATCTCATCGGTTCGCTCAGCACCAGAACAATGGCGCTATTTTTTCAAATTAGGCCGCATGATGGCTGCTTATGCAGAGTTTCCGTAAGTTTTATGTAACGCTCTACGTTGTGGTCCAAGTAACAAGAGCGATTTGCTTTGAGGTCTTGTGAGTGCTCGCCCGAAGGGGCTCGTGTGCCAATAGCGATAAGGTGCCTGTCTGATTTTTTGGCGGGATGAATTTTGTTGGAATGTATTTTCGTAAAGTAGTTGACGGCGTGAATGGGGTCTATATAATGCGCACCTCTTCTGCGGCGCCGGGGTTTTTCGGCGGGGTGGAAGAGCCAGGCGAAGCAAGAAATTTTGCTGAAACGCTTGACGGGAGAAGGGGTTTGCTTCATAATCTCGCCT
>JAYREA010000024.1:0-29696 GCA_041909135.1 Azonexus sp.
ACCGGAATCTGCAGTACGCCGGAGAGCTGGTACTCGACCGGGTCTTCGATGGTGACGATCTTGTCCTCACCGCGATTGATCTCGGACAGCGCGGCGTAGAGCGTCGTCGTCTTGCCGCTGCCGGTCGGACCGGTAACCAGCAGCATGCCGTAGGGTTCGGCCGACAGGCGGCGGATGCGGTACATGGTGTCGGCGTCGAAACCCATGACGTCGAGGCGCAGGCCGTCGAGATGGTCGCTCAGCGCCTGCTTGTCGAGGACGCGCAGCACGGCATCCTCACCCCAGATGCTGGGCATGATCGAAACGCGGATATCGATTTCACGGCCCTGCCAGTTGACCTTGAAGCGGCCGTCCTGCGGCACGCGCCGCTCGGCGATGTCGAGTTCGGAGAGGACCTTGATGCGCGAGATCATCTGCTCGGCCGTGTCGCTGCCATCGATGGCGCCGGCAAAATTGAGCACGCCGTCGATGCGGTACTTGATCGCCAGGCCGCGGTTGTTGGCTTCGATGTGGATGTCGCTGGCGCCGGCTTTGAGGCCGTCGTGCAAGGTTGAACGGACGAGGCGGACGATGTTGCTGCCTTCTTCCGAAATGCCCTGCAGCGAAAGGTCTTCGGCGTTTTCGCCAGTGCTGACCTGGGAGTGATCACCGTTGAAGTCACCATCCAGCGCCCGGACGCGAGACTCTTCGCGGGCCAGATAGGCGGCGATCACCGAAGCCGGCGCCAGGCGCCAGTCGATGCGCCGGCTCAGCGGCAGCAGGCCTTCCAGCCAGTCGCGCAGGCCGGCATCGAGCGGGTTGGGGGCGACTACCAGGCAGGCGGCCTCAGTGTCGATGACCAGCACCTGGCGCCGGAGATACTCCGCAAAGGAGGCCAGTGACAGGGCCAAGGCGTGTTCCGGCAGCTCGCTGAGGCGAATGCTGGTCAGGCCGAACGCCGCCGCAGTGATTTCGGCCGCCTTCTGCTCGTCCATGCCATGCGTAGACTGCAGTCCGGCAATGGCGGCCGATATTCCGTTGAGCCGGGTTAACTGACGGGCTGCTTCAAGCAGCGTGTTGTGTTCAAGCAGGCCTGTGTCGACGAGTGAATTCATGGTCAGCCCCTATTGAAAATTGCCGGCCAATTCGAAAATCGGCATGTACAGAAGGAGGACGATGCCGCCGATCACGCCGCCAATGCCGGTCATCAGCAGCGGCTCGAACAGGCGGCTGAAGGTATCGACCAGACGGTTGATTTCCTCGTCGTAGAAGCTGGCGACCGACTCCAGCATGTTGCCGAGCTGGCCGCTTTTCTCGCCGACGGCGATCATGCGCCGGGCGATGGGCGTGCTCAGGCCGCCGTGCAAGGCGGCATCCGAAAAAGCCTGGCCGTGCTCGATGTCGCTGATCGCCCGCTGCAGGCCCTCGCGCAAGGCAACGGGCAGGATGTCGGTGACCATGACCAGCGTGCTGCGCAGCGGAATGCCGGCGCGCAGCAGCATGCCGACGGTGCGGTAGAAGCGGGCGAGATAGACGATGCGCAGGCGTTCGCCGATTCCCGGCAGGCGCCAGACCAGCCTGGCCAGCATGGCGCGGACGGGGGGCAGGGAAAGCAGGGCGGCGATACCGAAGGCAGCTATCAGGCTGCCGATGGCCAGGCCGGCCGCGTGTTGGTTGACGAAATCGCCCCAACTGAACAGCAGCGAGGAAAGACCTTCCGGCTGCCGGCCACTGTCGGCGAAGACCAGCGCAAAGCGCGGCACGACGAAGCCAAGCAGGAAGAAGGTGACGATCAGGCCGACGGCGAGCAGCAGGAGCGGATAGATGGCGGCGCTGACCAGTTTTTTCTTCAGTTCGCGCAGCTTTTCGTCGAAAGTCAGGTAGCGGCGCAGGGATTCCGGCATGTCGCCGGTCCGTTCGCTGGCCTTGACCGTGGCGACGTAGAGTTCCGGGAACACCTCCGGAAAACGCTGCAGCGCGGTCGACAGCGACTGGCCTTGGCGCAGTGCGGTGAGTAGGCCGTTCAGGACTTCGCTCGAACCCGAACCCTGGTCCTGTTCGGCCAGTGTTTCCAGTCCCTCGACGACATTCAGGCCGGCTTCGAGCAGCGAGAGCAACTGGCGGGTGAACAGCGGTAACTGGAACTTGCCGCTGCGACTCCTGCCGCGTTTTTTCCCGACCGGATCGGCCGAGACGATGACGGCGCCAAGCAGTGAGCTAGCCTGCGGCAGGTCGCTCGCGCTATCGGCGGCGACACGCAGGCGCGATACGCCTTGTCCGGGAAACACCGCGACGACGTCGAATTCCATTGATCAGGAATTCACCAGTTGCCGATGTCGGCGGCTTCGCCCTCACCGCCGGGCTTGCCATCCTTGCCCAGCGAGAAGAGATCGAATTCGCCGTGTTCACCGGGCTGGACGTACTGGTAGGGCTGGCCCCACGGATCGGCCGGCACTTCCTTGCGCAGGTAGGGGCCTTGCCAGCGGTTCTCGGAAGGCGGCCGCTTCATCAGCGCTGCCAGGCCGTTTTCGCTGGTCGGATAGCGGCCGACATCGAGACGATATTGATCCAGCGCCTTTTCCAGGGCGTCGATCTGGGCCCGCGCGGCCTTGACCTCGGACTTGCCGATCTGGGCGAAATATTTCGGGCCGACATAACCGGCCAGCAGGCCGATGATGACCATGACGACGAGCAGTTCGAGCAGTGTAAAACCGCGCTGGAGCGACAAGACGAGCGAACGGGGAATAAACGTCACGGTATGCAGACAATGGATGACAGGACCAATGATGTTATGGCCGGTGCGTTACAGCGAAATGACATTGGCGGCGTCAAAACGCTGTAACAGAGTGGTCGTATTCTTCGTCGCACCATGCCCCCGATGCTGCGCCGTGCCCTTTTCCTGCTCTCGATCGCCATGCCCTTGCCGGCGCTGGCATCGGCGAACGGCGCGATCTACGGTTTCGTCGATGAAGACGGCGTCGAACGCTTCAGCAATGTGCCCGACGACCGGCGTTACAAGCTGGTGCTGGCCGACCGGCTGGCCCCTGCCACGGCCGCCTTGCAGGTGCCGCGCGGTGTCTTTGCCCTGCCTTTCGAACAGCGTCCCTTTCATGGCGCGATTCACGAGGCCAGCCGCACTACCGGTGTCGACGCAGCCTTGCTGCATGCCGTCATTTCGGTCGAATCGGGTTACCGGGAGCGTGCCGTTTCAGCCAAGGGGGCGAGCGGCCTGATGCAATTGATGCCGGCCACGGCTCGCCGCTACGGTCTGGCCGACCCGCAGGATCCGGCCGGAAACATCCGGGCCGGCGCACGCTATCTGCGCGATCTGCTGGCCATGTTCGACAACGATATCGAACTGGCGCTGGCCGCCTACAACGCAGGGGAGAACGCTGTTTTGCGTTTCGGCCGGCGCATCCCGCCTTACGGTGAAACAAAACGCTACGTTCCGCTGGTCATGGCGCACTACCAGCGGATCAGCGCGACTCCCCGTCGCCGCGATTAGTGAGCCGTCGCCGGCTCGGGGTGTTGCCCGAGTGGATGAACTGCCAGTCGGCGTAGCGGGCGGCGTTTTCAAAATCGGCTTGTTCGGGCTGGAAACCGGCCAGCTTGATCGGTGTTTCGGTTGAGCGGCTGGCCACTCCGACGATCTGGCCCTGGCGGCGAATCAACAGCCACTGGCCGTCGAGACTCATCGGCTCCGGGTAGAGGCGGCGCAGATGGCGGACCGGCATCGGGAAGCGCGGATCCTGCAGCAGATCAGCCAATTTGACCGGGTACTGCGGGTCACCCGGCGAGTTGTCGAAATAGCTGGCGATGGCCCGGCGATATTCCTCGCCGGCGAACAGCAGTTCCTTCTCTTTCTCGCGTCGGCTTTCCATTTTCAGGCTGGCATCGCGGAATTCCAGCGCCACCGGCTTGGCCAGCGCAGCCCCGGCTCTCGGGCGTCGATCGACCATTATTTTCGCTGTCGCGCTGGCGGTCGATGTCGGTTTGCAGGCGACGGGCTTCGGCATTTTGCGGATCCTGCGCCCGAACGGTGCGCACCAGGCGCTCGGCCCCCAGCGGGTCGTTCTTGCCCAGCATCTGGCCAGCCTGCGCCAGCAACGAAGCATTGCGGCGATCCTAGCCGATCTGTTCCAGGCCTTGCATGGCGCGTGTGTTGCGGTTGTCCAGCGCCAGCGCTCGGCGGTAGGCCTGCTCTGCCGCCTCCCACTGGGCGGCCTTTTCCAGCGAGGCGACCCCTTCATCCGACGTCCGTCAGCGATGGCGGCCATGCCATCGCGGAAGGATTTGCTGCTGCAGCCGCCGATTGCCGCGGCCATCATCAAGATGGAAAGGGGTTTGCAGATTTGTCGAATCATTCCGGATCGCCTGAGAGACGCGAAAACAAAATCTCTCGATGCTAAGCACCGGGTATTACAGATTCATGGATTTCAGGGAAGGACAGGCAATCCAGGCGACAGTATTGGTGTTGGCCGCCCGGATGACGCTGCGGTTACTTGGGCAAAGCGGAGACGCGAGTCGCCAGCACTTCGTCGACCCGGTTCTTTTCCATGTCCATGATCTCGAAATGCCAGTCACTCCAGTCGAAGGATTCCGTCTTTTTCGGAATCCGGCCGAGATGAACGATCACGAAGCCGCCAACCGTGTGGAAGTTGCCGAGATCCTCTTCGGGCAGTTCCTTGATGCCAAGGAGCTCTTTCATCTCGTCGATGGCGAGCAAGCCGTCGAGCAGCCAGCTGCCGTCGCCGCGCTGGATGGCCAGCGGCGATTCGACCGCACCCGATAACACATCGCCGACCACGGTGCCCATCAGGTCGGAAAGCGTGACCAGACCTTCGGTCGCCCCGAATTCGTTGGCGACCAGCGCTGTTTGCGTCTGGTTGGCCTTGAAGAATTCGAGCAGGCCGATCAGCGACAGGGTGCCCGGCACGTAGTGCGGCGGGTTGGGCGACAGCTTGCCGAAATCCAGATCCTTGCCGTTGAGCAAGACCTGCAGCAGTTCGCGGCTCTCGACAAACCCCAGGGCGTTGGCAATCCCGCCCTTGCACACCAGAAACCGGGAAACGGCCCTTTCCTGCAAGGTTTTCAGGTTTTCCTCACGGCTGATGCTGAGGTCCAGGCAGGCGATATCGGCCGCCGGCGTCATGATTCCGGCCACCCGCCGGTTGTCGAGGCGAAAGACATTGCCGAGGATTTCGCTCTCCGTCTGGTCGAGATTGCCGTCCTTGCGGCCGGCTTCGATCAGGAAGCGGATTTCATCGGCGGCCGTCGCTTCGGCCGAGCCCTTGCTCGGAAACAGGGCCAGGATCCAGTCCGCCGTCCTTGAGACGACCAGCACCAAAGGGTGGGCCAAGCGGAGCAGCACGGAGATCAGCCCGGCCAGCGCCTCCGCCAGCGCCTCCGGGTGGGAAAGGGCGAGACGCTTCGGGATGACCTCGCCGAAAACAATCGAGAAGAAGGTAATCACGGTGACGACGATGCCCAGCGCAACGCCGTAGGCAACCCCTTCCGCCAGGGGCAGCAGGCCGGAAAGCCAGGCCTGCAGGCGCGGCACCCACAGCGCTTCGCCATAAACCCCGGACAGCATGGCCAATGCCGTGATGCCCAGCTGGGTCGTGGCCAGCAGGCGGCTGGCGTGCTGGCGAAAGCCGAGTACCGCGGCAGCTGCCGCCGAACCCTGCTCGGCCCGCATGGCAAGATGCGAGATACGGCTCGCCCCGACGGCCATTTCGGCCATGGCCAGAACACCACAGCCCAGGATCAGCAGCACCAGAATCCAGATTTCCATGTCCACTCCCTTTGCCCCGATCCGGCCGGGCAATCCGTGTCATATCAATGCTGGCACAAGCAGGAGGTTTTGGGGGTGAAATTGCAGGATGAGGAAGTGAGCCTGAACGACATAATTGTTGGCGGCTTGTTCTCCTTGCGACTTTGCTCGTCCTCCGCCAAGCGTGAACTCAAGGTTCGCGCACCAGCGCTTCGATGACCACGGTAAATTCGCTGGAGAGGTTGGATTTGACGCAGAGGTTCTGGTAGGCCGGCTCGATGCTGGTAGACATGCCGACGATGTTGGAGAAGGTTGCTGTGGGCGCGATGGCAACGCAGTTGGAATTACGCATCGCGACCACACCGGTTATATCAAGGTAATAATTTGACGAATATCAATACGAATAATTCTTATTCAACTATAATCTTTCGCTGATTCGCATATCGGCAAGCCAGCTCACGTTTTCGCCAGCCAGCCCCAAACTCATACGGAGCTATCATGGCCTTGCCGCACCTGCGCCCCATCGCACTTTCCCTGCTTGTCGCTTTTTCCACGGCCCACGCCGACGAAGCCACCCTGAGCGCCGTCAACGTCACGGCCAAGGGCTACGCCGCGACCGACCTCGACACGCCAATTTCGACCACCTCGCTCGACCGTGAAGAAATTGCCCGTCGGGGTGGCCAGAACCTCGGCGATGCGCTGCGCGGCGAGCCGGGCATCGCCATCTCCAACGACAGCGCGCAGGGCCAGAACCCGACGCTGCGCGGCTTGGGCAAGGACAGCATCGTGCTGCTGGTCGATGGCATGCGTTTCAACTCGGCACAGCCGGCCGGCGCCGTCGCCTCCTTCATGTCGCTCGGCCTGGCCGAGCGGGTCGAGGTGGTCAAGGGCGGCGCCTCGGTGCTCTACGGCACCGGCGCGCTGGGCGGCGCGATCAACGTGCTGCTGCCGCAAGCGCGCTTCACGCCGGGGGTCGGCGTCGAGGCCGGTGCTTCCTTCGACTCGGCCAGCAAGGGCATGCGTGGCACGGCGGTGATGAACGCCAGCGCCGGCGACCACGCCCTGATGGTCGGCGCTTCGCTGGCCCGCATCGACGACTACAAGTCGCCGGAAGGGACCGTCGCCCGTACCGGCTACGACTCCGACAGCTTCATCGGCCAGTACCGCTTCCGCCTCGACAGCCAGCAGCAGATTCGCATCTCGGCGCAGCTGCACAAGGATGAGGATGTCTGGTACCCGGGTTCGACCCAGCGTCACCCGACCAACCCGGCCACCCGCACGACCACCGTGCATTCGCCGGAACAGGAACGCCGACTGCTCGAACTGGGCTACAACCGCAAGGGCAGCGGCGAGCAGCCGCTCAACCTGGACGTCCGCGTCTACCGCCAGGAAATGGAACGCCAGATCTACGCTTACGCCAACTGGCTGAACCGCGACATCGTCACCAACAAGGTCACCTTCCAGACCGACGGCATCGATGCCAAGGCCGACTGGCTGGTGCATCCGCAGCACCTCGTTTCCTTCGGCGTCAATGCCTGGGAAATGACCGGCAATCCGGATCGTTGGCAGGCTGCCGCCCCCAACTTCACCGCCTTCAGCGCCAACAACCCGTTCCAGAACGCCAAGATCACCGCCGTCGGCGCCTATGTGCAGGACGACATGCGTTTCGGCAAGCTGAACGTGCTGGCCGGCCTGCGCTACGACACGGTCAAATCGAGCGCCGACAGCATGCTCAACGGCGCCCGCACGACCGGGCTGGATGGCACCGACAACGCCTTCTCGGGCAGCCTCGGCGCCATCTATGAGGTTTCGCCGCTGCTCCGCCCCTACGCCAACTACGCCCGCGCCTTCCGCGCCCCGGGCATGCGCGAGCGTTACGAATCGGGCGTCCGTGGCGATGGCTATTTCTACGCCGGCAGCCCCGAGGTGGAAGCCGAGAAAGCCGACCAGTTCGAGCTGGGCATCAAGGGCGCCAGCAACCAGTTCGTTTACCAGGTGGCCGGCTATCACAACCGCATCGAGAACTACCTGACCGGCCAGATCCTGACCGGTGCCGCTGCCACGGCGGCTTGCGGAGCCCCCAACGCCAGCAACTGCAAGAAGACCGTCAACCTGGGCAGCGTCACGATCCAGGGCTTCGAAGCCAACGCCCGCTGGCAGGTCGTTTCCGGCCACTGGCTGAGCGCCGGCTACTCGCTGGTGCGCGGCACCAACAACGACCTTGACGAGCCGCTGTTCCAGATGCCGGCCGACGAAGCCCGCCTCGGCTGGCTGGGTAACGTGCTGCCCGGCGTCAAGGCCGACTTCACGCTACGCCTGGTCGACCGCCAGGATCGTATCGCCACCCGCTTCACCCGCGGCACCGAAAACGCCACCGCCGGCTTCGTGACCGCCGACCTCGGCGCCACCTGGGCCTTCGCCAAGAACCAGAGCCTGCGCTTGGCGGTCAGGAACCTGGCTGACAAGACCTACCACGAGCACCAGACCGAAGGCCTCTCCGGCTGGGAAATCAAGGCCCCCGGCCGCAGCGTCCAGCTGGCCTGGCGCGGCAGCTTCTAAACGAAAGGAGTACAGCGCGTGACCTCCGCCTTCTTCAGCCCGAAAACCTCCCGCCTCGGCCGCCTGGCGGCGGCCTTACTGGTGGCCATGGCTGCCTTGGCGCTGGCCGCACCGGCCCGGGCCGACAAGTTGCCCAAGCTGGTGCTGGCCGGCCCGGCTGCGGCCGTCTCGGTGCCGCTGATCCACATGGTGGAAACCGGGGCGCTGAAGGAGGTGGCGGACAACGTCGAATTCGTCCTGTGGAAAGATCCCGACCAGCTGCGCGTGCTGGCGCTGGGTGGCAAGGCGGATTTCGTCGCGATGCCGAGCAACGTCGCAGCCAACCTTTACAACCGCGGCCAATCGCTCAAGTTGCTCAACATCTCGACCTGGGGCGTGCTGTGGATGGTGTCGCGCGACCCGAACCTGAAGACGCTGGCCGATTTCCGCGGCAAGGAAATCGCCATGCCCTTCCGCGCCGACATGCCGGACATCGTCTTCGGCCTGCTCGCCGAAAAGCATGGCCTGGACCCAAAGAAGGATTTCACCCTGCGCTATGTCGCCTCGCCGCTCGACGCCATGCAGTTGCTGGTTACCCGCCGCGTCGATCACGCCCTGCTTGCCGAGCCGGCGGTGTCGATGGCCTTGCGCAAGACCAAGTCCTTCCCGGTCAGCATGATCGCTCCCGATCTGCACCGCAGCGTCGATCTGCAGCAGGAGTGGGGCCGCCTGTTCAAGCAGGAGGCACGCATGCCGCAAGCCGGCATCACCGTGCTCGGCAAGGCCCTGAACGACCCGGCGCTGCAGGCCAAGGTGATGGCTGCCTATGAGAAATCCGTCCTCTGGTGCCAGAAGAATGCGCTGCAGTGCGGCGAAATGGTGGCCAAGCGCATCGACCTGCTGACCCCGGAGGCGGTGGCCGACTCGCTCGCCGCCAGCCCCTTGAAACACGTCAGCGCAGCCGCAGCGCGCGACGAGTTGAGTTTCTTCTTCCAGCAAATGCACACCAGGAATCCAGCCTTGGTCGGCGGCAAGCTGCCCGACGCCGGCTTCTACGGCAACCCCGGCCAGCCGTGAGCCGGGCGCGTTTGCCGCTGGGCCGCCGTGCCATCGAATGGCTGGCGGCCACCGGCCATTACCTGTGGGGTGGCTGGGGTTCGCTGGCCAGCCTGTGTCTCTTTTTCGCGCTGTGGGAATTCACCGCCCAGCGCCTCGGCTCGCTGATCCTGCCGACGCCGGGTGAAGCCTTCGCCACGCTGGCCGGCTTGTTCTCCAGCGGCGAAGCCTGGCCGGAGATCGCCACCACCGCCCGCCGCGCCCTGCTCGGCTACGCGCTGGCACTGATCCTGGGTAGCCTGCTCGGCCTGCTCGCCGGCCTCTCGGTCACCGCCTCGGTGATGGCGCGGCCCATCGTCACGCTGCTCGTCGGCACACCGCCGATCGCCTGGCTGATCCTCGCCCTGCTCTGGTTCGGGGCCGGTGACGGTACGCCGGTATTCACAGTCTTCATCGCCTGCTTCCCGATCATCTTCGTCGGCGCCATGCAGGGCACGCGCACGCTGGATGACCAGTTGCAGGCGGTGGCGCAGATGTTCGGCCTGCCCGGCTGGATGAAGCTGACCGACGTTTACCTGCCGCATGTGGTGTCCTACCTGTTCCCGGGCTGGATCACGGCGCTGGGCACCGCCTGGAAGGTGGTGGTGATGGCCGAACTGCTCGCCACCAGCGACGGCGTCGGCGCCGCTCTGGCCGTCACCCGCAGCCATCTCGACACGGCCGCCTCGATGGCGTGGATCGTCGCCCTGGTCGGCAGCCTGCTGGCCATCGAATACCTGCTGCTCGAACCGATCAAGCGCAAGGTCGAATCCTGGCGGAACTTTGCCTGAGTCAAAACTGATGAGCCTGAATATCCACCGCGTCGCCCATCGCTTCGGCTACCAACGCGTGCTCGAAGACATCGACCTGACCGTCGCCCCCGGCGAGGCGGTCGCCCTGGTCGGCCCCTCCGGCTGTGGCAAGACCACACTGCTCAACTTGGCGGCCGGCCTGCTCTCGCCGTGGGAAGGCTGCGTCGAATGCAACTTCCAGCGGCCGGCCATGATGTTCCAACAGCCCCGCCTGCTACCCTGGAAGCGTACCCGCGACAACATCGCGCTCGGCCTCAAGGCGGCCGGCCAGCCACGCGCCGCCCGACACGCCACGGCCGCCGCGCTGGCCCAACGCATGGGCCTGACCGCGGACGATCTCGACAAATACCCGAGCGCCCTCTCCGGCGGCATGCAGAGCCGTGCCGCCCTGGCCCGCGCGCTGGCCGTACAGCCTGACCTGCTGCTGCTCGACGAAGCCTTCTCGGCCCTCGACATCGGCCTGAAGAGCGAGCTTTACCGCCTGCTCGCCGAGGAGCGCCAATCCCGCGCCTGTGCCGTGCTGATGATCACCCACGACCTGATGGAGGCTATCCGCCTGGCCGACCGCATCCTGGTCATGGCCGGCAGCCCGGGGCGCATCGTCGCCGAACACCGGGTCGACACGCCGCTCGCCGAGCGCGACGAATCCTGGGTATTCACCCGCACCGCCGAATTCATCCGCTGGCCGGACATCCGCGCCGCCTTCGCCTTACCGGAGCTGACATGAATTTAAATTTTGGCGGCTTTTTCCGGTCGACCGCAGCCGTCTGGATCTGCCCCTTCCGCCCCTTCTTCCTGCTGACTGCGGCGCACGGCGCCCTCGCCATGGCGGCCTGGATCGCATTTCTGACAGGCCTGCTGCCGCTGCCCGAAGTCGCCGGCGGAGCGGTGGTCTGGCATGCCCACGAAATGCTGTTTGGCTTTGCGATGGCCTCCATCGTCGGCTTCCTGCTCACTGCCGTGCCGGAATTTACCGGCCAGCCATCCATCCCGCGCCGTCGGCTGCAGATGCTGGTCGCGCTGTGGCTCGGCGGGCGCCTGGCGTTTACCTTTTCCGGCAGCCTCACCGCCTGGCCGGCTGCGCTGTGCGATCTCGCCCTGCTGCTGACACTGATCGCCAGCGTCGCCGGGCCACTCTGGCGGCAGCCGGACCGCCGGCACATCGCCTTCATCTACAACCTGCTTGCCCTGCTCACCGTGCATGCCGGCTTCTACGTCGCGCTGCTTGGCGGCCACGATCCGATGCCCTGGCTGCGGCTGAGCATCGGCGTGCTGATGGCGCTGATCGTCGTCGCGCTATCGCGCATCTCGATGCGCCTGGTCAACGATGCGCTCGAAGCGCAGGGCGGCGAATCCGCCCCCTATCTGGCGCGGCCACCGCGGCGCAACCTGGCCATCTTCGCCATCGCCGCCTACAGCAGCGCCGAATTCCTCCTTCCCGGCCACGCCGTTGCCGGCTGGCTGGCGCTGGCTGCCGCCGCCGCCCTCGCCAACCTGCTCAACGACTGGCATGTCGGTCGTGCCCTCTTGCAACGCTGGGTGCTGATTCCCTACCTCGTTTACGTCTGCATGGCGCTCGGTTACGCGCTGATCGGCCTCGGCCGCCTGGGCGGCCTGGAAATAACCAGTGCCGGCGAGCACCTGCTTGTCGTCGGTGCCCTTGGCCTTGCAGTGCTCATCGTAATGGCCGTGGCCGGCCGCATGCACAGCGGCTGGGGACTGGATCATCGCCGCTGGCTACCCGTCGGCGCCCTGATGTTCGTCCTCGCTGCGCTGGCTAGGGTCGCCTCCAGTACTCCATTCGCCGGTGCCACCGCCGCCGGCCTGCATGCAGCAGCCACGCTGTGGATCGTCGGCTGGAGCATCTATCTGGCCTACTCGCTGAAACCGCTCAGCGGGCCGCGGCCCGATGAACACGGCGGGTGCGACGAGGCGAAAACAGGCTAGGTTTCTTGCCAGCACAGTTTTTTCCCATACCTATCAAGATTATCGGCAAGCGATGAAGCTCACGGGATGACGGAAGGTGCCGCGCAAACACAAACCTCGTACAACTCGCTTCATGGTGTGCGACATGAAGGCCTGATGCAGCCGGCGTGGCGTCGCCTACGTCAGGGCCACCAGGGATTTGTTAACCCAGCCCGCCACGACGCTGATGCGCCCGGCCTGCAAGGCGCGGATACCGGCGCGCACGACGGGGGCGGGCTGCATCATCAGCAGCTGCAAGGCGGGCGTCAGCTTCTGCTGCGCAGCGGCGGCAAAGTCGGTAGCCGAAATGCCGGGACAAAGCGTCGTCACGGTGATGCTGTCGGGCTTGAGTTCGCGATGCTGTGTTTCACCCAGATGCAGCCCGTAGGTCTTGGCAGCAGCCTAGACGGAAAAGTTCTGCACGCCCTGGTAGGCCCGAAGGCTGGCGACGAGCAGAATCTTCCCGCGTTTTCGCGTCCGCATGTCCTGGGCGAAGGCATGGGTGATCGCAGTCAGGCTGGCTACATCGAGCTGCACCATCGCCAGCGTCGCATCCAACGGGCTGTCCTCGAACGGGCCTTGCCGCCCATGGCCGGCGTTTACGTGCTCTGGTTCAAGAGCAAACCAATGGCGCGGAACGGGCAAGCGGTTCCTGCCCTGCTGCCTGAACCGGTCGCGACCTGGCCAGGTTAAACGCTGCGTCAACGAAAAAAGGGAGCTGGCAGCTCCCTTTTGGTCCTGCAATAACTGCGGCAGGGATCAGGCGAAGTTGGCTTCGACGAAGGACCAGTTGACCAGCGAGGCCAGGAAGGTTTCGACGAACTTCGGACGCATGTTGCGGTAGTCGATGTAGTAGGCGTGTTCCCAGACGTCGACGCAGAGCAGGGCCTTGTCGCCGGTGGTCAGCGGGGTGCCGGCGGCGCCCATATTGACGATGTCGAGGGAGCCGTCGGCCTTCTTGACCAGCCAGGTCCAGCCTGAACCGAAGTTACCGACCGCGGAGGTCTGGAAGGCGGTCTTGAAAGCGTCCAGCGAGCCCCACTTGGCATCGATGGCAGCAGCCAGTGCGCCAGCCGGTGCGCCGCCGCCGTTCGGCTTCATGCAGTTCCAGAAGAAGCTGTGGTTCCAGACCTGGGCTGCGTTGTTGTACACACCGCCGGCCGGGGCCTTCTTGACGATGGCTTCGAGGTCGAGGTTTTCGTACTCGGTGCCCTTGATCAGGTTGTTCAGGTTGGTGACATAAGCCTGATGATGCTTGCTGTAGTGGTAGTCGAAAGTCTCGGCCGACATGTGCGGGGCGAGAGCATCCTTGGCGTACGGCAGCTGGGGCAGTTGATGTTCCATTTATATTCTCCGTTGTATTTAAGGGGTGAAACGAAAATTCTAGTCAGCTTCGGGCGTTGCTACAACCTGATTGACGGTCGCTGTCGCCGAGCCACGAGCAAAGCTGAGATTGAGCGCATCGCCAGGGGTCAGCGCCGAGGCATCGCGGATGGCTCGGCCATCAGGGCCAATGGCCAGCGCATAGCCCCGGGTCAGTACCGCATGCGGATCCAGCTGCTTGAGACTGCTGGACAGTGAATTAAGTTTCCCGGAATGTTGAGAAAGTGCCCATTGGGCCTGCGTGCCCAGGCGGTGACGCAGATGTTCCAGCCTCCCGGCCAGCAATTCAGGGCGCGGCCGGGCTGTCGCCTGACGCTGGCCAAGGGTGGTCAGTTGCAGACGGGAGCGATCAAGCTGACGAAGCAGCGCGCTCTGCAGGCGCTGGCTGAGTGCCTCGTTTTCCTGATGGCGCTGACGAATGCGTTCGGCCGGATGGATCAGGCGGGCGCTCAGCCAGTCGACACGCTGTTGTTGATCGGCCAGCGAACGCTCGACCCGTCGCCGGAGCTGGGCTTCCAGTTGGCTGAGGCGGGCGAGGAGGCTCTCGCGGTCGGGGCTGACCAGTTCGGCGGCGGCGGTTGGCGTCGGGGCGCGCAGGTCTGCGGCAAAGTCGGCAATCGTGAAGTCGGTTTCATGCCCGACGCCGGAAATGACCGGAACACTTGAAGCACGAATGGCCCGGGCGACGCATTCTTCATTGAATGCCCACAGGTCTTCGATACTGCCGCCACCACGACAAAGAATGATCGTGTCGTAACCACAGTTGGATGCCTGGCCGAGTGCTTCGGCGATTTTGGCACCGGCGCCTTCGCCCTGAACGAGGGTCGGGATGATCGTGATGCGCAGGTGTGGCGCCCGTCGATGCAGCGTGGTCAAGACATCGCGCAGAGCCGCTGCCTGCAGGCTGCTGACAATGGCAATGTGCCGGGGAAATTCGGCAATCGGGCGTTTGCTTTCGGGGGCGAACAGGCCCTCAGCCTCCAGTTGTGCCTTCAGGCGCAGGAAGCGCTCGAACAGGTCGCCCTGGCCGGCCCGGCGGATGGCTTCAATATTGAGCTGAAATTCGCCGCGCGGTTCGTAAAAGGAAACGAGGGCCCGGGCTTCGATCTTCTGGCCATTTTCCAGGCGCCAGCCGAGCAGCTGCGCGCGGCTGCGCCACATGACGCAGCGGACCTGGGCGCTACTGTCCTTCAGGGAGAAGTAAACATGACCCGATGAGGCGTAGGTCAGGTTGGAAATCTCACCACCGACCCAGGTGAGCGGAAAAGCCGATTCCAGGCAGTCGCGTACCAGGCGATTAAGACTGGCGACGCTGAGAACCGAGTTACTGACCGTAGGCGTGGGGGCTGGCATGGCCGGATTGTAACCCGTGCGCGAAATCTCATGTCGTCAGTTGACAGCCAAAAATTTTCTTAAGTAATTGAATTTAAAAGGTTCAAATTATATGCCTTGTTTTTTGGCAGAGCAGGAAAAGTCCTTTGTAGAAGGGGGGTTAGCACAGTTGATGACAACTGTTTCACAGACTTATCCACAGCTTTTGGGGATAAGCGCCGCCGACTGCCTTATTTCGTCGCTTGCTCTGTGGCTGGGGGCAGGGCAGAATTGCGGGCTAATATTCCACCAAGGATTTCCACAGTGTTTGCTATCGTTCAAGCGGCCGGCTGGCCCATTTGGCCTCTGTTACTGGCTTCGGTTATTTCGGTCGCGCTGATTATCGAGCGTCTGGTTGCCTTGCGCCGCTCCAAGGTGGTTCCGAACGGTCTGCTCCAGCGCGCCGTCGGCGAGTTCAAGCGCGGTGCCAATAACGACAAGCTGCTGGACGAGCTCGAAAGCCACTCGCCGCTCGGTCGCGTGCTGTCCGCCGGTTTGCGCAACGTCAATTCGACTCGCGAGATCATGAAGGAGTCGATCGAGGAAGCCGGTTCTGCGGTTTCCCACGAACTGAATCGCTACCTGACGACGCTTGGCACCATCGCCTCGGTCAGCCCGCTGATGGGACTGTTCGGTACCGTGGTCGGGATGATCGAAATCTTTGGTTCGCAGTCGCCGACCGGTACCAACCCGATGCAGCTGGCCCACGGTATTTCGGTGGCGCTGTACAACACCGGTTTTGGTCTGGTCATCGCCATTCCCAGCCTGATCGCCTGGCGACATTTCCGGGCGCTGGCCGATGGTTTCGTCGTCGAGATGGAGCAACAGGCTGTCCGCCTCGTCGAATACATGCACGGCGACCGGAAGTAAGTCATGAATTTTCAGCGCGGTCGTAGCCGGGAAGAGCCGGAAATCAACCTGATTCCGTTGATCGACGTCCTGCTGGTCATCATCATCTTCCTGATGCTGACTACCACTTATGCCAAGTTCTCCGGGCTGGAAATCAACCTGCCGACGGCCGATGCCAGCAAGCAGGCCGAACAGCCGAACGAGGTCGATGTTGCCGTGACCGCCACTGGTCAGGTGCTGGTCAATAAATCGCCGTTGGCCACTACCGACGTCAAGAGCATTGCCGATGGTTTGCGCCGGGCAGCCGGCAGTCGTGAGGATCCGCTGATTGTCATCAACGCCGATGCCAAGGCGACGCATCAAAGTGTGGTCGATGTGATGCAGGCGGCGCAGACGGCCGGTTATCCGCACATTTCCTTCGCCACCCAGAATCGCTGATGCTGGCGCGCTGGCTACAGCGACAGTGGTTTGAGCAACGCCGGCTGACGCCGGCGTTGTGGCTTTTGCTCCCGCTTGCCTGGTTGTACACCGGCCTGAGTGCGCTCAATCGCCGGTTTGCCAAACCGCAACGCCTGCCGGTGCCGGTCATCGTCGTTGGCAACATCATTGTCGGCGGCGCCGGCAAGACGCCGCTGACCCTGTGGCTGGCTCGCCAGCTGCGCGATCATGGCTGGCGACCGGGCATTGTCAGCCGTGGCTACGGTCGTTCCAGTGACGAAGTCAGGGCAGTTTCTGCACAATCGCGGCCGGAGGAGGTCGGCGATGAACCTCTGCTGCTCGCCCGACGCAGCGGCCTTCCCGTCTGGGTCGGGCGCCATCGGGCGGCGGCTGGCGAGGCCTTGTTGGCCGCCCATCCGGAAGTCGATGTCGTGCTCTGCGACGATGGCCTGCAGCATTACGCCCTGGCGCGGGACGTCGAACTGGTTGTCTTCGATGCCCGTGGGGTGGGCAATGGCTGGCGCTTGCCGGTCGGGCCGTTACGTGAACCAGTTTTGCGGCTGGCGACAGTCGATGCCATCGTTTGCAATGGCTTGCCGGAAACCGGTTTGTCGACGGTGACGCCAAGCTTCGCGATGGTTCTCAAACCTGGCCAGTTCTATCGCCTGGATGTTGCCGGGCAAACCGCTTCGGCCGAGAGTTTGCGTGACCGGGGGCGGCTTTATTCGCTGGCCGGTATCGGCAATCCCGAGCGTTTTTTCCGGACGCTGGAATCGCTCGGTCTGTGCTGCGAAAACCATCCCTTTCCGGATCATCATCGCTATGTTGCGGCCGATCTGGCTTTCGCCAAGGACGGCATCCTGCTGATGACCGAGAAGGATGCAGTAAAATGTGCCGGACTGACGGCGGGTGAAACTTGGGTTTTGCCTGTCGAGGCCGAGCTTTCGCCGGCCCTTATTGACCTGATTTTGGAGAAACTTCGTGGACGCCAGGTTGCTTGATATTCTCGTCTGCCCGATTTGCAAGGGCAATCTCGAACACCGCAAGGCCGAAAAGGAACTGGTCTGCAAGCCTTGCAAGCTGGCCTTCCCGATCCGCGACGACATTCCTATCATGCTCGAGGACGAAGCGCGCCAGCTGAACGCGGACGGGCAGTAATGTCGGTTCTGGCTTTCAAGGTCGTTATCCCGGCGCGCTACGCATCGACGCGTTTGCCGGCCAAGCCCTTGCTCGATCTCGGCGGCAAGCCGATGGTCGTTCGGGTGGCCGAGCGAGCCCGACTGTCGGGGGCGGAGGAAATCTGGGTGGCGACCGATCACCCCGAGGTTCGCGCTGCCGCAGAAGCTTACGAAGTTGCCGCCCTGATGACGCGCAGCGATCATGCCACGGGGACCGATCGTCTGGCCGAAGTCGTCGAGCAGCGTGGCTGGGCGGCTGACACCATCATCGTCAATGTACAGGGTGACGAGCCGCTGATCGAGCCGGAAGTGATCATCCAGACGGCGCGCCAGTTGGCGGTCAGCGGTGCCGACATTGCGACGGTGGCCCACCCGATTACCGACGCAGCGGATTTCTTCAATCCGAACGTCGTCAAGGTGGTGTGCCGGGCGGATGGCGATGCGGCCTATTTCTCGCGGGCGCCGATTCCCTATGCCCGCGATCACTTTGCCAAAGAGGCTGGCGGCGAAACTTTGCCGGCCAACTTCCCGGCTTATCGCCACGTTGGCCTGTATGCCTATCGGGCCAGCTTTTTGAAGGCTTATGCCGGATTGACGCCGGCACCCACCGAGCATTTTGAGTCACTGGAACAACTACGTGCGTTGTGGCATGGCTACCGGATCAGTGTCGCGCTGATCGACGCTGCCCCGGCGCCCGGCGTCGATACGCCCGAAGATGCAGAGCGGATGCGCAAACTGTTTGACCGTGCCAATAATTGCGAGTAATTTTCCGCTCTTAGAGAGCGGCCACGACTGAAGCCGATAACAAGAATTTCTTAGACAAAACCGAGGGACTTTTCATGAAATTGATTCTGTTGGGCGCACCCGGCGCCGGCAAGGGAACGCAAGCCACTTTCATCTCCAAGCAGTTTGGCATTCCGCAAATCTCCACCGGCGACATGCTGCGTGCCCAGGTCAAGGCCGGCACCGAGCTGGGCCTGGAAGCCAAGAAGCACATGGACGCCGGCGGCCTGGTGCCGGATGCGGTCATCATCGGCATGGTCAAGGATCGCCTGACCCAGGACGATTGCAAGAACGGTTACCTGTTCGACGGCTTCCCGCGCACCATTCCCCAGGCTCAGGCCATGAAGGATGCCGGTGTGCCGATCGAGTTCGTGCTCGAAATTGACGTGCCGGACAGCGACATTGTCGAGCGCATGGCGGGCCGCCGTGCTCACCTGGCTTCGGGTCGTACCTATCACGTCAAGTTCAACCCGCCGAAGGTCGAAGGCAAGGATGACGTGACCGGCGAACCGCTCGTCCAGCGCGACGACGACAAGGAAGAAACCGTCAAGAAGCGTCTGGAAATCTACCATTCGCAAACCAAGCCGCTGGTTGATTTCTACGGCAAATGGGCGGCTGAAGGCGATGCCAAGGCTCCCAAGGTGCGCAAGGTGGCCGGCGTCGGTAGCGTCGATGGTATTACCAAGAGCGTTTTCGAAGCGCTGAAGTAAGGAGCGACAGATGGCGGCGAAAAATGCCTTCTACGCGCAGTCGGGGGGCGTAACCGCCGTCATCAACGCCACGGCGTGCGGCCTGATCCAGGAAGCACGCCGGCATCCCGAGAAAATCGGGAAAGTCTACGCCGGGCGTGACGGCATCATCGGTGCCCTGACCGAAGACCTGATTGATACCAGCCTCGAATCCGACGAGGATATCGCCCGCCTGCGGCACACGCCGGGCGGCGCATTCGGATCCTGTCGTTACAAACTGAAAAGCCTCGAACAGCATCGGGCGCAGTACGAACGCCTGATCGAGGTGTTCAAGGCGCACGACATCGGCTACTTCTTCTACAACGGCGGCAACGATTCCATGGATACCGCCTGGAAGGTGTCGCAGATTGCGGAAAAGATGGGTTACCCGGTGGTTTGTGTCGGTGTGCCGAAAACGGTTGATAACGATCTGCCGCATACCGATTGCTGTCCCGGTTTTGGTTCGGTTGCCAAGTATGTGGCGACTTCGATCCGTGAGGCCGGCTACGATGTGGCCTCGATGGCGCGCACTTCGACCAAGATTTTTGTGCTCGAGGTGATGGGGCGCCACGCCGGCTGGATCACCGCCGCCTGTGGCCTGGCTTCCGAAAATGCCGGTGAACCGCCGCATATCCTGCTTTTCCCGGAAGTGCCTTTCGATCCCGAGCGTTTCCTGGTTCGCGTCGATGAGTGCGTTAAGCAATACGGTTACTGCACCGTTGCGGTTTCCGAGGGCCTGTCCGATGCGGCCGGCAATCTGATCGCCGAGTCCGGGACCAAGGATGCTTTCGGGCACTCCCAGTTGGGTGGGGTTGGTCAAATGGTCGCCCAGCTAGTCAAGGATCGCCTGGGTTACAAATACCACTGGGCGCTGGCTGATTACCTGCAGCGCTCGGCCCGTCATCTGGCCTCGAAAACCGATCTGGAGCAGGCGCATGCGCTGGGTGTGGCTGCCGTCGACCTGGCCTTGCAGGGTAAAAATGCCGTGATGGCCACCATCGAGCGTCTGGCCGATGCGCCGTATCGCTGGCAGATCGGCGACGCGCCGCTGGCCGAGATCGCCAATGTCGAGCGCAAGATGCCGCCCGAGTTCATCTCGCCGGATGGGTTTCATATCACGGATGCCTGTCGTGCTTACCTGCAACCGTTGATCGAAGGCGAGGAGCCGCCGCCTTATCGCAACGGCCTGCCCGATTACATCCGCTTGAAGAATATTTCCGTCGCCAAAAAACTGGAGATTTTCACCATTTGATTTCGTTGTTAACCAAGGAGGGGGAGTAATGAGTACAGCGTTGTTGCTGGCGCTAGCGTGCGCCGTGTTAGCAGTCCTGTATGGCTGGATTTCCAGTCGACAGATCCTCGCGTTGCCCGCCGGCAACGAGCGTATGCAGGAGATCGCCAAAGCCATCCAGCAGGGGGCGGAAGCGTATCTGAGCCGGCAGTACAAGACCATTGCGATGGTTGGCATCATTCTCTTCCTGGTCATTGGCTTCATTCCCAAGCTGGGCTGGTTGACGGCTTTCGGTTTCCTGATCGGCGCCGTACTGTCCGGTGCGGCCGGCTTCATCGGCATGAACGTTTCCGTGCGCGCCAATGTCCGGACGGCTGAAGCTGCCCGCAGTGGCATCGCAGCAGCGCTGGATGTGGCGTTCAAGGGCGGTGCCATTACCGGCATGCTGGTGGTTGGTCTTGGCTTGCTCGGTGTGGCAGGTTATTTCGCTTTCCTGAAGTCGAATGCTGCGCCCGGGGCCGACCTGCACCACATCATCGAGCCACTGGTCGGTCTGGCCTTTGGTTCATCGCTGATCTCCATCTTTGCCCGTCTCGGTGGCGGTATCTTCACCAAGGGCGCCGACGTTGGCGCCGACCTGGTCGGCAAGGTCGAAGCCGGCATTCCTGAAGACGACCCGCGCAACCCGGCGGTCATCGCCGACAACGTTGGTGACAACGTCGGTGACTGTGCAGGTATGGCGGCCGACCTGTTCGAAACCTATGCGGTGACCGTGGTTGCCACCATGGTGCTGGCAGCGCTGACCATCAAGTCCGTCCCTGGCCTGGGTGAAAATCTCGTGCTCTATCCGCTGGCCCTGGGTGGTGTGTCGATCATCGCGTCCATCGTCGGCTGCTATTTCGTCAAGACGACCGAAGGCGGCAAGATCATGGCGGCCCTGTATCGTGGCCTGATCGTCGCCGGGGTGCTGGCGCTGGCGGCCTATTACCCGATTACCTCGTGGCTGATCGGTGCCGGTGATGCCGCTGCCAAGATTACGACCACTTCAATGTTCGGCTGCTCGGTGGTCGGTCTGGTGCTGACCGCAGCACTGGTCTGGATTACCGAGTACTACACCGGTACCGACTACGCGCCGGTCAAGCATGTTGCTTCGTCCTGCCAGACCGGTCATGCGACCAATATCATTGCCGGTATCGGTGTCTCCATGAAGGCTTGTGCCTGGCCGGTGCTTTCGGTTTGTGCGGCGATCTATGCCGCCTTTGCGATGGGTGGCCTGTTCGGTATTGCCATTGCTGCAACGTCCATGCTGTCGATGGCCGGTATTGTCGTGGCGCTTGATGCCTACGGTCCGATTACCGACAACGCTGGTGGCATTGCCGAAATGGCCGAACTGCCGAAGGAAGTGCGCAATGTAACCGATCCGCTGGATGCTGTCGGCAACACGACCAAGGCCGTGACCAAGGGTTACGCCATCGGTTCTGCCGGTCTGGCCGCACTGGTGCTGTTCGCTGACTACACGCACGGTCTGGAAGCAGCTTCCGGCAAGGTCTTTACCTTCGACCTGTCGAACCATCTGGTGATCATCGGCCTCTTCATCGGCGGCCTGATTCCTTACCTGTTCGGCGCCATGGCGATGGAGGCGGTGGGTCGTTCGGCCAGCGCCGTGGTCATGGAAGTGCGTCGTCAGTTCAAGGAAATCCCCGGCATCATGGAAGGAACGGCCAAGCCGGACTATTCCCGCGCCGTCGATATGCTGACGGTTGCAGCCATCAAGGAAATGATGATTCCATCCATCCTGCCAGTGGCGGTGCCGATTGTGGTTGGTCTGGTCCTCGGACCCCAGGCGCTGGGTGGTTTGCTCGTTGGTACGATCGTGACCGGCTTGTTCGTGGCCATTTCGATGACTACCGGCGGTGGTGCGTGGGATAACGCCAAGAAATATATCGAGGACGGTCACTTCGGTGGCAAGGGTTCGGATGCCCACAAGGCAGCCGTGACCGGCGATACCGTTGGCGATCCGTATAAAGATACGGCGGGTCCGGCGGTGAATCCGCTGATCAAGATCATCAATCTGGTCGCCCTGTTGATTGTTCCGCTGATCGCTTGATCGGCATGGGGCTTTTGTGAAAAAAGGCGGTTTCGGCCGCCTTTTTACATTTCTTTGAATTGCAATTATCAAGCCAAGCTAGAATCGCCAAAAATCAGGGAGTGGCATGAGCGAAGTTTCGAGCAAGTCTGCGGGAGTCGGTGTATCCGGGGTGCGGGAAGATATTCTGCATCATGACCCTCTGTTGGATTGTCTGGTCGAACTGACGCGCATTCACGGCCGGCCGAGTACCCGGGCCGCGCTGATTGCCGGACTGCCTCTGGAGAAGGGCGTCTTGCCGCCTTCCTTGTTCGCGCGCGCGGCCAGTCGGGCCGGCCTTTCGGCCAAGGTGGTCAGGCGTCCGCTGGCGCGTATCGACGACGTGCTTTTGCCCGCGGTGTTACTGCTCAATAACGAGGAGGCCTGTGTGCTCCTCGGTTGGGATGAAGCCGGGCAAACCGCCCGCTTGCTGTTTCCGGAAACCGGTCAGGGCACGGTGCTGCTGTCGCGCGACGCCCTGGCAGAGCGTTTCTCGGGCATCGCGATTTTTTCGCGGCCGCATTTCAGGTTTGACAGTCGGACGCCGCAGGTTGGCGACATCAAGCTTCGCCACTGGTTCTGGGGCGCGCTGGCCGATCAGTGGATGGTTTACCGCGATGTCCTCGGCGCGGCGATGCTGATCAACCTGATCGCGCTGGCCATGCCGCTGTTCACGATGAACGTTTACGACCGCGTGGTGCCGAATCGGGCGATCGAGACACTTTGGGTCCTGGCGTTGGGGGTCATGCTGGTCATTGGCATCGATATGCTCCTGCGTTTGCTGCGCGGTTACTTCATCGACCTAGCCAGCGCCCGGATCGATATGCAGCTTTCCGCCAAGATCATGGAACGGGTTCTCGGGGTGCGCATGGAGGCCCGGCCGGCTGCCGTCGGTGCGTTTTCATCGAACCTGCGTTCATTTGAGGCGGTCCGTGACTTCATTACCTCGGCTTCGGTGACGGCCTTCATTGACCTGCCTTTTGCCTTATTGTTTGTGCTGGTGATTGCCATCATCGCCTGGCAATTGATCATTCCCGTGCTACTGGCCATCGTGTTTGTCGTCATCTACGCGTATATCCTTCAGCACAAGATGCATGCGCTGTCGGAGACGACCTATCGGGCATCCGCTCAGCGGAATGCAACATTGATCGAAAGCCTGACGGCGCTGGAAACCATCAAGACCCAAGGCGCCGAAGGCGTGATGCAGTCGAAGTGGGAAAAGACCGTGGCCTTCGTAGCCCGGGTAAACAACCAGATGCGTTTCCTCTCTGCGGCTGCCACGACAGGGGCCATGGAGATTCAGCAGATTGTTAACGTGGTTGTCGTGATTGCCGGGGTGTATCTGATCGGAGACGGCAAACTGAGCATGGGCGGCCTGATCGCCTGCACGATGCTGACTTCGCGGGCAGTTGCGCCATTGGGACAGATGGTCGGTCTGCTGATGCAATACCACAACGCCAAGGTGGCGCTGACCTCGCTTGAGCAGATCATGAATAACCCGGTCGAAAGACCGGCCGACGCCAACTTTGTCCATCGCCCGGAGTTGAAGGGAGATATCGAGTTTCGCGATGTCGAGTTCAGCTACCCCAATTCCCAGATTGCTGCTTTGCGCGGCCTGAGTTGCAAAATCAACGCCGGTGACAAAGTGGTTGTCATCGGTCGCGTTGGCTCCGGTAAAACCACCTTGCAGAAACTGCTTCTGGGCTTGTACCAGCCGACGGGCGGGGCGGTCAGTATCGATGGCGTCGATCTTCGTCAGCTGGACCCGGCCGATCTGCGTCGTAACATCGGTTACGTTGCCCAGGACCTGACGCTGTTCTATGGCACCTTGCGCGAGAATATCGCCATTGGCGCGCCCTATGCTGACGATGCCGCCATCGTGGCAGCGGCCGAGGCGGGTGGGCTGACTGAATTTGTCAATCGTCATCCGGATGGTTTTGACATGATGATCGGCGAGCGGGGCGATTCGCTTTCCGGTGGTCAGCGCCAGGGAGTGGCGATTGCCCGTGCTTTTCTGATGGATCCGCCGATTCTGTTGCTGGATGAGCCGACCAGCGCGATGGATTTTTCCTCGGAGCAGCAGTTCAAGGATCGGCTTCGGGTGATGGCTGCCCACAAGACCGTATTGATCGTTACGCATCGCAACAGCCTGCTCGATCTGGCAACGCGCGTGATGGTTGTCGATGATGGCCGTATCGTTGCCGATGGTCCGCGCGATCAGGTGATTCAGGCGCTGCAGAGCGGGCGCGTCGGGAGAGCCTCATGAGCCGCATCAAATCTGCGCTTCATGCCACGCACGCCTGGCTGGAAAGAGCTGCCCAGCGCGGGGCTCCGTATGTTGAAAAGGTTCTCGGTCGCTTGCCGAACCGGGAGGAAATCGATGTTGTCGATTTTGCGACGGATGCTGATCTGGCCATGTTGCGCCAGGAACCGTTGCGCGCGCGAGTCCTTTTACGTGCCATCAGCGTCGTATTTATTGCATTCGTTCTCTGGGCAGCGATTGCCCAGCTGGATGAAGTGACCCGGGGCGAGGGCCGGGTAATTCCTTCGCGCCAGGTCCAGATTCTGCAGAGCATCGACGGCGGGCTCGTATCCGAAATTCTGGTCAAGGAAGGCGAGGTCGTTCAGCCCAACCAGTTGCTGATCAAGATCGATGAAACGCGCTTCGTCTCCTCGGTGAAGGAAAATCAGGCGCAGTATCTTGGTTTGGTTGCCAAAGCGGCCCGCCTGAGGGCGATTTCCGAAGGCAAGCCGTTCGTGCCGCCACCGGAAGTGCTCAAGGCGGATGCCTCGATCGTCCAGCAGGAGCGCCAATTCTACGAAGCGAGAAACGACGAGCTGAATGCCGCCGTTTCCATTGCTCGCCAGCAACTTGCCCAGCGCCAGCAGGAACTCAACGAAGCTCAAGCAAAGCGGGCGCAGGCTTCACAGGGCTATGACCTGACTTCCAGGGAGTTGGCGGTGACCCGCCCCTTGATCAACTCCGGTGCGATCTCAGAAGTTGAGCTGCTACGTCTCGAGCGTGATGTCTCACGCTACCGCGGCGAGCGCGATATGGCTTCGGCCCAGATTTCACGGGTTCAGGCATCGATCAACGAAGCGCAACGCAAGATTGAAGAGGTTGAACTGACCTTCCGCAATGATGCCAGCAAGGAGCTCTCCGAAACCATGGCCAAGTTGAACAGCCTGGCGGAAGGCAGCGTCGCGCTCTCGGATCGGGTCAAGCAGTCGTCGATTCGTTCGCCGGTCAAGGGGACGGTCAAGCGCCTGCTGGTCAATACCGTGGGTGGGGTCATCCAGCCCGGCAAGGACATGATCGAAATTGTTCCCCTGGAAGATACGCTGTTGCTGGAGGCCAGAGTGTTGCCTCGGGACATCGCCTTTTTGCGCCCGGGGCAGCCAGCCATGGTCAAGTTCACGGCCTACGACTTCTCCATCTATGGCGGGCTGGAGGGAACACTTGAACACATCGGTGCCGATACCGTCATGGATGACAAAGGCAATGCCTTCTATACCGTCCGCGTTCGGACCAACAAACCGGGGTTTGGTGATGCCAACCTGCCGATCATTCCAGGCATGGTGGCCGAGGTGGATATCCTGACCGGCAAGAAGAGCGTATTGGCCTATCTGATCAAGCCGGTCCTCAGGGCCAAGAGCGTGGCTTTGACGGAACGCTGATGAATCACTACTTTGTTGATCGTGAGGCGGTGCCGTTGCCGAGTTGGCTGGCTGCATTTCCACAAGCCCGGACATTGCGACGAGAAGAGAATGTCAGATTGCCTGCAGGCCAGCCGGCGATTCTCTGGTGCCGGTGCCGGGCGGGCGAGTCTGTCGCGTCGGTATTGCGCTTTCATGGTCTTGAAGCCGGGCAGCGGGTGGTTCTCCTGGCGGACGAGCCCGACGAGTCTCTGGTAGAAGATGCATTGGCCTTGGGGGCAGCGGGCTGTTGCAATACCCATGCGGCCCCCGAAGTGCTGCGTCAGGTCGCACTGGTCGTTGAAAATGGTGGCTTGTGGGTTGGCCAGTCGCTGTTACTGCGTCTGGTTGGTGGGGCATCGCGGGCTCTGGCAGCCAAAGCTGAAAGGCCGCCGCGGGTGAATTGGGAAACCCTGCTTTCCGAGCGGGAGGTCCAGGTGGCGAGACTGGTTGCCGGTGGCGCCAGCAATCGCGAGGTTGCCGACCAGCTGTCGATAACCGAGCGGACGGTCAAGGCGCATATGTCGGCCATCTTCGAGAAGCTCGGCCTACGGGATCGCCTGCAACTTTCGCTACATATCAATGGCGTGAATCTTTAACGCGCCAGCGTGGGTTTACTCACGCTTTTTTACAATAACTGTACTTTGGTTCAATAGCTTGTTGGTATTGATACATTTACACTTTTAGCATTGCTAATAGTGTCTGGAGTATCACCATGGCTCAAACCCAAGTCGTCGCTAAAGTTTCCGAACTGTCTGGCCAAGCGTTTGCGCGCGATAGCGCTGGAAACATGCGCCGCCTCAAGTTGGGGGATGTGATTCGCGAAGGCGAGAGCGTGGTGGCTACCGATGGCGCCAAGGTTGTACTGGCCTTGGCCGACGGTCGCGAGATGACCGTCCGTCCGGGCGAAACGGCCAGGCTGGATGCTGAAGTGGCGGCGGCGATCAAGCCGGATGCTGCTGACAGTGCGGTAGTCAATGACCAAAAGGGCTTCCAGAAAATCGCCAAGGCCCTGCAGTCGGGTAGCGATCTCGATGCTCTGCTCGAAGAAGATGCACCGGCGGCCGGCCAGGCTGGACAGGGCGGCAACGAAGGACACACCTTTGTCGAACTCCTGCGCATCGTCGAAACAGTCGATCCGCTGGCCTACCAGTTTGGTACCAATCGTGGCCGCCCGATCGAGACCATCGAAGGTGCGCCAGTCACAGTGACCGTTGCCAGCGAGCCGGAGCAAGTCCTCTTCGCCCGCAACGATGCCAACGCCGTGAGCGAGTTGGTCGATAGCGCTGCAGCCAGCAACGTCAGTGGCAATGTGTTGGCTGCTGGGGCGACAACCGATGTCGCCGACAGTGGTTTGCCGGGGGCTGTGCTGTCCGTGACCCAGATTCGCTTTGGGGCCACCGTTGCCGCGCCGGGCAGCGTCATTGCGCTGGCGCACGGAACGCTGGTGGTGGCCGCCGATGGTTCTTATACCTACACGCTCAATAATGCCGATCCGGTGGTCAATGCCCTCAATGTCGGCAGCCAGCTTTCCGAGCAGGTGACCTATACGATCACCGACGGCCTGGGCCATACGGCGCAGGCAAACCTGACCCTGACCATCAATGGGGCGAACGACTCTCCGACGGCGACACCCACGGTGACGCCAATCGTGGCGACGGAAGATGGTTCCGTTGCGGTGCCGCTGGGTGGAAGCGATCCGGATAGTCCGATCGCTTTCGTCACGGTAACGACCTTGCCGACCGACGGTCTTCTCCTTAAGCCCGATGGAACGCCGGTTGTCGCCGGTGAAGTGATTCCCGTTGATCCGGTGACGCACCAGGTGCTACTCACCTTTGTGCCGAGTGCGAATTTCAGTGGCACGGTTTCTTTCGCATTCTCGGTGACCGATACAGGTGGTCTGACTTCCGCACCGGCCACCCAGCAAATTGACGTCAGCCCGGTTAACGACCTGCCGGTTGGTGTCGCCGCCCCGGCCGCCGGCAACGAAGACAGCCCGATCCCGGTCAGCCTGAGTGGCACCGACATCGACGGCACCATCCAGTACGTCACGGTCACCACCCTGCCGCCAGCCGGCCAGGGCATCCTCTACTTGTCCGACGGTACCACCCCGGTGGTGGCTGGCGCCCAGCTGACCCCGACCGAAGCCGCTGGTCTGATCTTCCAGCCGGCCCCTGACTTCAATGGCACGGTCAACATTCCGTTCACCGTCACCGACAGCAATAACGGCACCTCTGCCCCGGCCAACGCGCAGGTCACCGTCAATCCGGTCGTCGACATCGCCGACAACGGCGTGACGACCGATGAAGACACCGCAATCACGGTTAACGTCCTGGCCAACGACAATTTCGAAGGCACACCGACCGTCACTGCGGTTGGTGCGCCGGCACACGGCACGGTCGTCATCAATGCCGACAACACCGTTACCTACACACCCAACGCCAACTACAACGGTCCGGACAGCTTCACTTACACCGTGACCAGCCCGGCCGGCATTACCGAAACGGCGACCGTCAACGTTAGCGTCACCCCGGTCAATGATCTGCCGGTTGCGGTCGCCGCCCCGGCCGCCGGCAACGAAGACAGCCCGATCCCGGTCAGCCTGAGTGGCACCGACATCGACGGCACCATCCAGTACGTCACTGTCACGGCTCTGCCGCCGGCCGGCCAGGGCGTCCTCTACCTGGCGGACGGCACCACCCCGGTGGTGGCAGGTACCCAACTGACCCCGGCCCAGGCCGCTGGTCTGATCTTCCAGCCGGCCCCTGACTTCAATGGCACGGTCAACATTCCGTTCACCGTCACCGACAACGAAAACGGCACTTCGCCGCAGGGCACTGCAGCGATCACTGTAAATCCGGCCAACGACCCGCCGGTCGCTATCGCTGCCCCGGCTGTCGGCAACGAAGAGAGCCCGATCCCGGTCAGCCTGACCGGCACGGACGTTGATGGCACCATCCAGTACGTCACGGTCACGAGCCTGCCGCCGGTTGGCCAGGGCGTCCTCTACCTGGCCGACGGCACCACTCCCGTGGTGGCTGGCGCCCAACTGACTCCGACCGAAGCCGCTGGCCTGATTTTCCAGCCGGCCCCCGACTTCAATGGCGCAGTCAATATTCCGTTCACCGTCACCGACAACAACAACGTCACCTCAGCTCCAGCCAATGCGCAGGTCACCGTCACCCCGGTCAACGACCTGCCAGTTGCCGTTGCTGCTCCCGCCGCCGGCAACGAAGACAGCCCGATTCCGGTCAGCCTGAGCGGCACCGACATCGACGGCACCATCCAGTACGTCACGGTCACCACCCTGCCGCCAGCCGGCCAGGGCATCCTCTACTTGGCCGACGGTATCACCCCGGTGGTGGCTGGCGCCCAGCTGACCCCGACCGAAGCCGCTGGTCTGATCTTCCAGCCGGCTGGTGGATTCAACGGTACCGTCAGCATCTCTTTTACCGTCACTGACAACGAAAGCGCCACCTCAACCCCGGCCAACGCACTGATCACCGTCAACCCGCTCAACGACCCGACCAACGTCACCGGCGGCACCAGTGGTGCCGGCAACGAAGACACGGCGATCACCGGCACGCTGACCGCCACCGACAACGACGGTCTGGCGGACGGCAGCGTCTACACCGTCACCGGCGCCGCCGGCCACGGCACGGCCAGCATCGACGCCGCCACCGGCGCCTGGAGCTACACCCCGGTCGGTGACTACAACGGGGCCGACAGCTTCACGGTGAGCATCACCGACG
>JAYREA010000025.1:0-21062 GCA_041909135.1 Azonexus sp.
CCCGGGTCGTTAAAGCCTTGCCAAAACGCTATGCCGTCAAATATCTGAAAAAAGATCCTTAACTGAACGGCATTACCGCCGAAAGGCGGTTTTTTGATGGTTCAGCGACCAGTCGAAGCAGACTTTTACCTAATGCGGCGGGGGGCTATGTTGCATGAACGCTTGTCGCGAGAGATCAGACCGCTTTGCGAAATCGCGTGGTGAGGCCAAGGAGCCCGAGAGCAGTCAGCATCAGTAACAAGGCGGGAGGTGTTGGGACAGTTGAGCCTGTGCCGTTACCCGTATTCGTCCCCGGCGTGTAGTCGTAGGTGATCGTCATTTCTCCGGTGGTCGTGCTTGTGAAACTCCAGTAATCATACGGATTCGCGAAAAAAATATCGGTGAACTGGATAGGGTAAATATCTAACGCTGCGCCCGGATCAGCAATGAAAGTGGCTAGAGAGCCGTTAACTGTTGATGGTGGTGTATAAGCTTGAACGCCGGTTGCCTGCATTGACAGGCTGCTCAAGCCCGTATTCCCAAATGAGAAACTGTAGCTAAAGCTTGGATTCCAGGTCCATATGCCTCCAGCACCGGTTATCCCATGTAACAACATGTCGGAAGCAGAACCAAACTGGAATAATTCATTCGTCTGTGCCGCGAATATTTGTTTAATGCTCGAGTAAAAATCCGTCGTAACGATTTGCATGATCGGGTTATTGGGGGTACTGCCAATAACCGGCACAAGATGAACCTGTGTCGCCATCGTAATTCCAATATCCCCACTAATAGAAATACCCACCGAATTGAGAGTCCCCAGCGACGAATCGAACTGATCGACATAGATCGAGTTTGTCTTGGCAATTGATTGTTCGGTCGTCGTCGAACTGAATGAATAGGTGTTGGATATCTGGTTGGCTTCAACCGCGCTGGCTAGGAACAGCAAGGGGAGCGCAATCAAAAGGCAATTCTTCGGATTCATTACTTTTCTCCCTGTATTTATTCTGCTAACGGAATAGCTCAAGCAAAATACATGCTTTACCTACAGGGAAGGTTTGGTTGATATTTGTATTCAATGGTTTATGTGGACTTTTTTAGGCATGATCCTTGTTGAATACCCTACTTATAAGGTCGGAATGTAAGTGATACCGACACCCGGCCACTAATGCCTAAGTAAGCAGGTCTGTCATTAATTAAAATTCCTTCACGACAGGTTCCATGTGAATGTCTGTTACAAGGCTGTCGCTGACGGAGTAGGTCGATGCTTCAAGCTTTGTTGTGGCTTCAAAATGAACTGTTACATCCGACCAAAACCCCCGCCCATTCCGCCTCCCGGTCCGCCCATGCCGCCACCACTGGGGCCGCCGCGGCCGCTTGGGCGTTCCTTGCTGCGTTCGTCTCCCTTGCCACTACCCGAATTTTGGCCGAGTCCGGAGTAGAGGGCGGGAACCGTCTGGGGCAGTGTCTGGTCGGCGATCACCTTCTGTTTTTCATCGAGTGACGCATAGAGCTTGCCAGCAGCTTCCTGGATTTCCTCCATGGCGGTCAGGCGATTGCGCACGGTTTCGACTTTCTGGCCGATTTGTTGCATGGCATTCTGGCGGGCGGCCCTATACGGCTGTAGCTTCATCTGGTCGGCCATCAGGGCGCCGACTTTTTCCTGATAGGAATCCCACAAGATGGCCTGGGTCGGCGTCAGATTCAGGGCTTCAGCGGTTTTCTGCAATTGCATCTGCAGGTTGTCGACCACCATCGAGCTGCCGCCGCCCCCATCCATGCTTCCTCGGGGCGGGCCGCCATCCGGGCCGCTGCGTCCATCCATCGGCGCGCAGGCGGCGAGGACTAGCAACGAGGCAAGCAGCAGGGAGTTAGCTTTGGTATTCATGGTCGGATCAAGGTTGTGGTCGATGCCGGATTGTCGGTATCCATCACGTAAATTGCGGTTAAGCCGAGGTAAATGTTTGTCTTTGCGACATTTGCCGGGCAGGGCGAATTTGCTAACCTGAAGGCCTGCTGCCAACCGGATTTATCGTGCCCATCCGCCAAACCCTGAAGACGCCGAACGTGCCGGTCAAGATCTGGACCGATGATGTGGATGACAATTCGCGCCAGCAGTTGGCCAATATTGCCAGCCTGCCGTTCATCCACCACCATGTGGCCGCGATGCCGGATGTCCATCTTGGCATTGGCGCCACCATCGGTTCGGTGATTGCCACCCGGCAGGCCATTGTGCCGGCGGCGGTGGGCGTCGATATTGGCTGCGGCATGGTGGCCTGCCGGCTGTCCATCGGGGCCAATGCACTTGGCGAGAAGGCGCTGAAGAAGATTTTCGAGCAGATCAGCCGCGATGTGCCGGTCGGCAGGGCGCAGCACGAGGATGACCGGGCGCTGGCCCTGATGGCGCGGCCATTCGAGCCCCGTCTGAAGGTCATGACGCAGAAGCATCCGCAACTGCTCAAGGCATTTGGCAAGTTCTCGAAATGGGTCAATCAGCTCGGCACGCTGGGTGGCGGCAACCATTTCATCGAAGTCTGTCTCGACGAGGCCGATCAGGTCTGGGTCATGCTGCATTCCGGCAGCCGTGGCATCGGCAATGCGCTGGCCAGCTATTTCATCGAGTTGGCGCGGCGCGACATGGAACGCCAGCAGATTCACTTGCAGGACCGCGACCTCGGTTATTTCAAGGAAGGCAGCGCGCATTTCGACGATTACGTCGAGGCCGTCCATTGGGCGCAGGAGTACGCCTTTGCCAATCGCGAATGCATGATGGATCTGGTGCTGGCCGCGCTGCGCCACCATCTGCCGGAATTTTCAGTGACTAGCGAGGTGGTCAATTGCCACCACAATTACGTCGCCCGCGAGCATCACTACGGGGCCGATGTCTGGGTCACGCGCAAGGGCGCCATCCGCGCCCGGGCCGGTGATCTCGGCATCATTCCCGGCAGCATGGGGGCGCGCAGCTACATTGTGCGCGGCAAGGGCAATCCGGAAAGTTTTGATTCCAGCGCCCATGGCGCCGGGCGGCGGATGAGCCGCAACGCGGCGGCGCGTACCTTCAGCGAGGCCGATCTGCGCCGGCAGACCGAGGGGGTGGTGTGCCGCAAGGACAAAAGTGTCATCGACGAGATTCCCGGGGCCTACAAGGACATCGATGCGGTGATGGAGAATCAGCGGGATCTGACTGAAACCGTGCACACCTTGAAACAGGTGGTTTGCGTCAAAGGCTAGTCGGCCTTCGTCGGTGGCGCGTCATAGTCGGCGCAGCATCTCGCGGCCCAGGGCGTTGAACTGCTCGGCCAGTTCGTGTTGCAGGAAGTTGATGCCCAGTGAACTCGGCAGCCAGCTGTCGGGTTCGATTTCGATCTTGTAGTCGAGACGAGTGCCTTGCTCCCAAGGCTGCAGGCGCATTTCGCTTTGCGTCCGGCGGGCCGAGCCGGCCACGGAACGAGACAGTATCTGTGTACTGTCGACGACCTCGATTCGCCGTTCGCTTTCATACGGCATCGAGAACGGGCCAAACTTCACTTTGCCGCGCTGGGCCACGACATAAACATTGTTCTGCCGCGACGTGACGCGGCTGCTGCTTACGCCGGGCATGAAGGCTGCCATGTGTTCGAAATCGGTCAAAACGGCAAAAACGATGGCCGGCGGCACGGCGATGCGGGCGCTCAGGTTGGCGTAGTAGGTGCCGTTTCGGTATTCGACATGGACATCATCATCGCTGACGCCAAAAGCGGCCAGCGGCAGCCAGGCCAGCAACAGGAGCAGCAGATAGCGTGGCATCGTTGTCGCCAGCCTCAATGCAGTGCCTTGGCCAGCCTGGGGTGGGTGGCCACGAAATAGTACAGCGCCGGCAGCACGTAGAGCGTCAGCACCGTGGCCGAGATCAGGCCGCCGATGACGACCAGGGCCAGTGGGCGCTGGGTTTCTGAGCCAATGCCGGTCGATAGCGCCATCGGCAGCAGGCCGAGCATGGCCAGCCAGGCCGTCATCAGCACGGTGCGCAGGCGCGAAATCGCCCCCTGGAAGACCGCCTGGTAAGGGTCCAGCCCTTCCTGGCGCAGCTGGTTGATGTAGCTGACCATGACCACGCCGTTGAGCACCGCCTGACCGAACAGGGCGATGAAGCCGATGGCGGCAGAGACCGAGAGCGGAATGCCCGAGAAGAAGAGGGCAAAGACGCCGCCGATCAGTGCGAAGGGAATATTGCTGATGATGATCAGCGCATCGCGGAAGGACTTGAACGCGTCGAAGAGCAGGATGAAGATCATCAGGATCGACAGCGGCACGACCAGCATCAGGCGCTGCATGGCGCGTTCCTGATTCTCGAATTCGCCGGACCAGGTGATCGAATTGCCTTGCGGCAGCTTCATGTCCTGCGTTGCTTTCTGCATGTCGGCGACGACGCTGCCCATGTCGCGATCGCGGATGAAGACGCCGATGGCGACGACGCGCTGGCCCGATTCGCGGGCGATGTTCATGGCGCCGCTGCCGAGCTTGAAATCGACCAGCGCCGACAGCGGTACCTGGGCGCCGGACGGGGTCGGGACGAGGATTTCCTTGAGCTTGTCCAACTGACGCGACGGTTCGTCGAGGCGGACGACGACGCTGAAGTGGCGGTCGCCTTCCCAGAGCTCGGTCGCTGCCTTGCCGGCCAGCGCGGTTTCGACCACATCCTGCACGTCCACCACGTTCAGACCGTAATGGGCGGCCGCGTCCCGGTCGATTTCCAGCCGGTATTGCGGCAATTCGCCGTCGCGGTCGATGAAGGCGCGGACGACGCCGGGCACCTTGCCGATTCGGTCGAGTACTTCGCGGCCATTATTGCGGAGGACTGTCAGATCGTCGCCGAACAGCTTGATGACGATCTGGCCGTCGATCTGCGAAATGGATTCGAGAATCTGGTCGCGCACCGGCTGGCTGAAGGTCGGCTCGATGCCGGGCATGTCGTTGAGCTTGTCTTCCATGTCGCGGACCAGCTTGTCCTTGGTCATGCCGTGGCGCCATTCCTTTTCCGGTTTCAGGTCGACCAGCATCTCCGTCATGTTGATGTTCTTCGGGTCGGTACCGTCCTCGGGACGGCCACCTTTGGAAATGACGGCGTTGACCTCGGGGAAGTCGGCAATGGTTCGCCGCAACTTGCGCAGCTCGCTGCGCGCTTCATCGACCGAAACCGAGGTCGGCAGCGTGATGTTGATCCAGATCGACCCTTCGTTCAGTTCCGGCAGGAATTCGGTGCCCAGGTAAGGTACGACGGCCACCGTGGCGGCCAACGCCAGCAGGGCGGCGCCAAGCACCTGCTTGGTATGAGCGAGGACCCATTTGAGCAAGGGCTCGTAGACGTCCATCAGCTTGTGCATCAGCTTGGTTTCTTCGTGCGGCACGTGATTGCGGAAGGCGATCTTGGACAGGAAGGGAACCAGCGTCAGCGACAGGATCAGCGAGGTGATCAGCGCAGCGACGACCGAGTAGGCCATCGGCGCGAAGATCTTGCCTTCGTGGCGCTGCATGGTGAAGATCGGCAGGTGGGCGACGATGATGATGATCATCGAAAATACGGTCGGCCGGCCGACTTCCATGACCGCTTCGTGGATGGTGCGGACGCGGGGCCGATGGTCGTCGGCCTTGCTCGCTTCGCCCAGCCGCCGGAAGATGTTTTCGATGACGATCACCGCCCCGTCGACGATGATGCCGAAGTCCATGGCGCCGAGCGACAGCAGGTTGGCCGGAATGCCGGCCAGGGTCAGGCCGATGAAAGTGCCGAGCAGGGCGAGCGGGATGATGGCGGCAACGATGCCGGCAGCGCGCAGGTCGGCCAGAAAGATGTAGAGCACCAGCATGACCAGTGCCGCCCCTTCGAGCAGGTTGGTGAAGACGGTTTTCAGTGTCTTGCCGATCAGCCACGAGCGGTCGTAGTAGGGAATGATCTGGACGCCGTTCGGCAGCCCGCCAGCGTTCAGTTTGTCCACCTTGGCCTTCAGGGCGTCGAGGGCCAGCGAGGGGTTTTCGTCCTTGCGCAGCAGCACGATGCCGGAAACCACGTCGTCCTGGTCGCCCTGGGCGTCGCTGTAGCCGACGATGCCCTGCGGCGGTACCCGGGATTCGGCCACCTCGGCCAGGTCGCGGACACGAATCGGCGAACCGCCATTCTCGGCGACGACGACCAGCCCGATGTCGGCCGACGAGCGGAGCAGCCCGATGGAACGGATCAGGAACTGCTGCCGTCCCTGCGCCACCGAGCCACCGCCGGCGTTGGCGTTGGCGCGTTGCAGGGCGTTGAACAATTGGCCGATGGTCACCTTGTAGTCGCGCAGCTTGGCCAGGTTGGGGCGCACCTCGTATTGGCGGATCGGGCCGCCCAGCGAGACGACATCGGCAATGCCGGAAACCTGCTTGAGCTGGCGCACGACATTCCAGTCCTGGATGGCGCGCAGCTCGCTGGGCTTCATGCCCGGGGCTTCCAGGCGGTAGCGGAAGATTTCACCGGTGGCGGTTGCTGGCGGCGCCAGTTCCGGTTCCACACCGGCCGGCAGATCAAGGCCACGCAAGCGTTCCTCGACCAGTTGCCGGGCCATGAACAGGCTGGGCTTTTCATCGAAGGTGACGACGATGAACGACAGGCCGAACTGCGTGTGCGAGAACATGCGGATCGAGTTCGGTACGCCGGAAAGGGCGATTTCGAGTGGGATGGTGACTTGCTTCTCGACTTCTTCCGGGGCGCGGCCGGGGAACAGCGAAATGATCGTGACCTGGGTGTCGGTGACGTCCGGGAAGGCCTCGATCGGCAAGGAACGAAAGGCGGCGATGCCGGCGCCGATGAACAAGGCCAGCCCGAGCAGGATGTAAAGCGGCTGGTGCAGCGCGAAATGGCTGATGCGCTTGATCATTTGCCGGCGCCTGCCGCGACCTTGAAGTATTTGACCAGGTGCAGGTTGCCTTCGGTGACGACCTTGTCGCCGGCCTTGACGCCACTGATGACCTCGATGCGCCCATCGCGCTCGACACCGGTCTCGACGCGCTGGCGCCGATAGCGCCCGGCGTCTTCTTCAACCAGCACGACGCGCTGGTCGCCGAGCAGCATGATGGCCATGGCCGGTACTTGCAGGGCATCGGTGGCAGCCATCTCGACGATGGCCTGGGCAAACATTTCACCCTTCAGGCGACGATCGGCATTGGGAACCTCGCAGCGCACCTTGATCGTCCGGCTGGTCGGGTCGACGAAATCGGCCACATGGCTGATCACCCCTTTGAAGCGCTCGCCGGGGTACTGCTTGACCTCGATACCAAGCTTCTGGCCGGGCTTCAGATAGCGCAGGTCAGCCTCGGACGCATCGAGTTGCAGCCACAGGCTGGATGGATCGGTCACCGTGAACAGTGTCGGGCCGGACTGATCCGGGCGGTATTCCATGCCCGGATTGAAATTGCGCTCGACGACGACGCCGGCCAGCGGGCTCTTCAAGGCGTAAGTGCCGTCACCGTCGCCGCCCAACGCAGCCAGCCGCTGGCTGGCCCGGGTGGCTTCGGCGCTGGCTCGGGCGGCATCCGCCTGGGCCTGTTGCCAGTCCTTCTCGGCGGTGATGCCGGCCGCGTGCAGCTCGCGGCTGCGTTCCAGCGACTGGCGGGCCAGTCGGGCATCAGCCTCGGCCTTGCGGGCATCGGCCTGGGCGGCGCCGTAATCGGCAGAATTCAGCAGGGCCAGCGTCTGGCCGCTTTTGACGGTCTGGCCAAGGTCGACCTTGGCACTCAGGACGCGGCCGGCCAGCTGGGGATAGACATGCACCGTCTTCGTTTCATTCCAGACCAGGCGGCCGGGCAAGCGCAGGCTGCTGCCCTGGTCGCGGTCGACCGTCGCGGTTTTCAGAAAGTCGGCCTTGTCAGGCTCGTTGAGAACGACCCGATCACCATCGTTGCGGATCATCTCCGTCTTCGCTGTTTCCTTGTCGGCGGAACAGGCGGCGAGCGCCAGCGCGATGGCGCAGACGGCAAATTGTTTTTTCATGGTTTCTTTCCAAATTCTGCCTGGAGCTGCCAGTCCGACCAGGCCTTCGCGTAGTCGGCGCGGGCCGTCGCGGCTTCAACCTGCACCTGGCGCAGTGTGCGGCGCGTATCGAGCAGGTCCATCAATCCCATGGCCCCTTTGCTGTAGGCCAGTTCAGCTGCCTTGGCGACGCGCTCGGCGTCGGCCAGCAGGCCGCTTTCCAGTCGGGACAGCCGATCGCGGGCAGTGAGCAGGGCGCTGCGGGCTTGAGCGACCAGGGTGGTGACCTGGGCTTTTTGCTGCTCGTATTGCAGGCGGCTGGCGTCAAAATCGCTCTCGGCCCGCTGGATCTCGCCTTCATTGGCGTGCCACAGAAAGAGCGGAACGCTGACGCCCACCCCAAAACTGTTGGTCGGCTCGTTCTGCAGGTTGCGCTCAACTTGCAGGCCAACACTGACGTTGCGGGTGCGGCTGGCGCGGGCGAGGTCGCGGTCGGCTTCGGAGGCTGCAACGCGCTGGCTGGCCGCTTTCAGGTCGGGGCGCTCGTCAAGGCGGGCTTCGCCGGGTTCATTGGTAACCAGCGCCGGCCAGTCATCGCCGGCCACCAGGCTACGCGCATCGCCTTCGCGGCCGATCAGGTAGGCCAGATCCTGCTGGGCGAGCTCGAGCTCGTTCTGGGCCTGGCGGAGATCGTTGTCGGCCCGGGCCTTGTCGACGGCCATGCGGGAGACTTCAACCGGTGCGAGATCACCGGCTTTTTGCCGCTTGCCGGCGGCGCTCAGGCTCTTGCCATAGAGTTCGGCTGCTTCGCCAGCCAGGCGGCGCTTCTCCTGGGCCAGATGCAGGTCGTGATAGGCGCGGCGCAGATAGGCCAGTTGCTGGCGGGCGGTGTCGTCGTAGTCGAGACGGGAAGCGGCCAGCCGCGCTTCGGCGCCCTTGATGCGCAGATCGCGCTTGCCACCGCGTTCGACCAGTTGCTCGACGCGCAGGATGCTGTCCATTTTCTTGTCTTTCAGCGGGCCGGCACCGTAGCCGGCCGAGGGGCTGATCGAAGCGAAATTGAGCGAGAGCTCCGGATTGGGCCGTTGGCCGGCGGCTCGAACGTCGGCGGCGGCACCGCTGATGCCGGTTTCGGCGAGTTTCAGTTCGCGGCTGTGCTGGCGCCAAAGGGACTCGGCTTCAGGCAGCGTCAGAACCGTGTCGTTACCTGCGAAAGCCAGAGCAGGAAAGGAAAACAGCAGGATGAGAAGGTGTCGCATTGGGTCAATTCAAAAAGCAGCGTGCTATCGTATGTGGTCAGCCTGACCGATTTCTGACCACACGATGCGCATACTGCTGATTGAAGACGACGCCCTGCTGGCCGATGGCCTGGGGCGCACCCTGCGCCATTCCGGGTATCTCGTCGATATTGCCGACAATGGCCTGATTGCCGATAGCCTGCTGGCCGAGGGTGAATATGACCTGGCCATTCTTGATCTCGGCTTGCCCGGGCTGGATGGCAGCGAGGTTCTGCAACGCCTGCGCGCCCGCCGGCAGCGTACGCCGGTGCTGATCCTGTCGGCTCGGCTGGCTGTCGAGGAACGTGTCCGCATGCTCGATCTTGGGGCCGATGATTATGTCGTCAAGCCTGTCACTCTGGCCGAACTGGAGGCTCGTGTCCGGGCCCTGATCCGGCGCGGCCATGGCGAGGCGGGGCCGGAGATCGTTCTCGGCAGCCTGCGTCTCGATACGGTGGGCAAGCGGGCCTGGCTAGACGATAAGGCGCTTGAACTGAACGCCCGTGAGTGGGCCGCGCTTGAGTTCCTGGCTGGCCGGGTCAACCGGATCGTCAGCAAGGAGCAATTGATGCAGGCGCTATACAGCTGGCAGGATGAGATCACCCCGAATGCCATCGAAAAGCTGGTTTCGCGTCTGCGCGGCAAGCTCGAAGTGGCGGGGATCACGATCCGCACCGTACGCGGGCTCGGGTATTACCTGGAAAAACCATCCGATGTCGCAGCGCGCAACGACTAGTTTGCGTCTGATGCTGATCGACCGGCTGTTGCCGGCGATGCTGGTGCTGCTTTTGCTGGGTGCGGTTTCCGCCAACTGGCTGGCCTTGCGCGCCGCCACCAAAGCCTATGACCGGGGCTTGCTCGATACGGCATTCGCCATTTCGGAGCAATTGCGCATGGTCGATGGCAAGGTGCAGTTGCCGCTGACGCCTCAGGCCCGCGCCGTGCTGTTGACCGACAAATTCGACCAGATTTTCTATGCCGCCCATGGGGCCGGGGGATTGATTCTTGACGGCAATCCGGCCTTGCCGATGCCGGGCAGCGAAATCATTGCCCGTCTGGGCCGCGAAGGGCGGGCCTATTACGATGGAACGCTGGATGAAGAGCCAATCCGCCTGGCCGTGCTGCAAAAGGAGTTGGGCGGCCAGACCGTGACCATTTTGGCGGCCGAAACGATGGTCAAGCGCAATGAACTGGTGCGCGACATTGTGCTCGGCATGCTGCTGCCCGAACTGCTGCTGACCCTGGTCAGCGCCAGCGTGATCTGGTTTGGGGTGCGTTCCGGTTTGCGTCCGCTCGACACCCTGCGTTCCGAGCTGGCTGATCGCTCTCAGGCCGATTTGCGCCCGGTGACGGTCGATGTTCCTGAGGAAATCCAGCCGGTTTCGGTCGAAATCAACCAGCTGTTGCGACGCCTGGCGCAAGCGCTCGATAGCCAGCGCAACTTCGTTTCCGACGCCGCCCATCAGTTGCGGACGCCGATTGCCGCCTTGCAGGCACAAGTCGAGGTGGCCAAGTGCGAGGAGGGCGCGGTGGGCGATTCCAAGCTGCTGGGCATTCAGGCGGCGACCCAGCGTCTTGGTCACATCGTCGAACAACTGCTGGCGCTGGCCCGGGCCGAGCCCAGCCTGGGCCAGACATCGACGGCGGTGGACCTGATCGCCATGGTGCATCAGGTGGCGGAACGCTGGTTGCCCAAGGCCATCGACAAAGAGATCGATCTCGGTTTCGAACTCTCGCCGGCCACGATTCAGGGAAATGAAATACTGCTGCAGGAATTGCTGGGGAATCTGCTCGACAATGCCTTGCGCCACACGCCGCGGGGCGGGGTCGTCACAGTCAGTTGCGGCGAATCAGCCGGCCATGCCTGGCTGAAGGTCGAGGATAGCGGCCCCGGTATTGCTGAAAACGAGCGTGGCCGAATATTTGAACGCTTCTATCGCCCTCCCGGCCAGAGCAGCGACGGTTGCGGCCTGGGGCTGGCGATTGTCCGTGAAATCGCCCGGCAGCATCATGGCGCGGTCGAGGTAAGCGTTTCAGCGCGCTGGCAGGGGGCACTTCTGCATGTCGTCTTGCCAAAAGGCCAGGCGGCACCCGGTGAGAAAGCGCTGACCAATTGAGTTTGGCTGCTCTATTCGCCGCAAGTTGACTGCGACGAGTTGGCGAACCCTCAGCCGAGCAGGGTGACGACAATTTCCCGCGAGTGGCCGTGGTTGCGGTGTTCGAACAGGTAGATGCCTTGCCAGGTGCCGAGCAGCAGCCGGCCGTTGGCGAAGGGAACAGTCAGTGAAACGCCGGTCAGCAGCGAGCGGGCGTGGGCGGCCATGTCGTCGTCGCCCTCCATGTCGTGGCGATAGGCCGGGTCACCATCCGGTGCCCAGCGCTGCATCAGCATTTCGAGATCACGACGAACGCTGGCATCGGCGTTTTCAGTGATCGCCAGGCCACAACTGGTGTGGCGCACGAAGACATGGGCAACGCCTGCCTCAAACTTGGCCTTGCGCACCACGGCAGCAATCTCATCGGTAATTTCGATCGAACCCCGGCCGCGGGTGCTGATGATGAGGCGTTGTTGTTCAGCCATGGCTTTGCTCAGTCCTTCTTGAGCAGCCCTTGCAGCGCGGCAAACGGGTTGTGGGTGGCGCCACCACCGCGCCCCGTGCGGCCGTCGGTGCGCCCGCGGTCGGCCTCGATCTGCTTCTGGTGTTCGTTGTCATGGCAGTAAAGGCAGAGCAACTCCCAGTTGCTGCCATCGTTAGGGTTGTTGTCGTGGTTGTGATCCCGATGGTGCACCGTCAGTTCGCGCAGGTTGGCCTGGGTGAATTCCCGGGCGCAGCGGCCGCAGATCCACGGATAAATTTTCAGGGCGCGTTCGCGGTAGCCCTCGGCGCGGGTGTCAGCCGCCTTGCGGGCGTCAAGGACGAGTTTGTCGAGTTTGCCGTGGTCAATGGCTTTCACTGCGGTGTCTCCGTGTTGGGTGTTCGTTGAATTCTACCCTGCGGGCTTCCGGCGCTGGTGGTGGTTCTGCGCAGCCCGTAGAATCAGGCTTTGCCCATTTTCAGGTAGCCGCCATGCCCCGCATCAAGATCGATTTGCCCGAGTGCTTCAGTTTTTCGACGGAAGTCCCGATTTACATCAGCTATATCAACTACGGCCATCATCTGGATAACGCTGCGTTGATCTCGCTGGTTTCCGAGGCGCGGGTGCGCTTCTTCAAGTCGCTCGGTTACAGCGAACTCGATGTTGAAGGTGTCGGCATCGTCGTTGCCGACGTCGCCGCGCAATACCGCTCCGAGGCCTTCCACGGCGAGACGATGGTCATTGAAATGGCCGCCGACGACTTCAATAAATACGGTTGCGATCTGGTTTGGCGCCTGAGCGACAAGGCCACCAGCCGCGAAGTGGCGCGCGGCAAGCACGGCATCATCTTCTTCGACTACACCGCCCGCAAGGCGACCTCGGTGCCGCCGGCCTTCATCGCCAAGGTGGGCGCGGCGTGATTCCGATTCGTTACGTCGAGCCGGTCTTCCGCCCGCCCAGCGAGGCGGAATCGCTGATTCTGCCGGTCACTGACGGTTGTTCGTGGAATAAATGTACCTTCTGCGAGATGTACACCGCCCCGCAGAAGAAATTCGTCGCGCGGGGCGAGGATGAAGTGCTGGAAAGCATTCGCCTGACCGGCCAGCGCTACGGCAACGACATTCGTCGCGTTTTCCTGGCCGATGGCGATGCGCTGGTGCTGCCGACTCGCCGTCTGCTGACGATTCTCGAAGCGATCCATACCCACATGCCAGCCGTGCGGCGCATTTCCAGCTATTGCCTGCCGCGTAACCTGCGGAAGAAAAGCCAGGCGGAAATCGACGAACTGGCTGCTGCCGGGTTGAAGATGGTCTATGTCGGTGCCGAGTCAGGTGACGATCAGGTGCTGGCCGCGGTCAACAAGGGCGAAACCTTCGAAACCACCCGCGAGGCGCTCGACAAGCTCGGTGCCGCCGGCATAACGCGCTCGGTGATGATCCTCAACGGCCTGGGTGGCAAGGCACTGTCGATGCAGCACGCCGAAAACTCGGCACGGCTGATGAATGAAACACAGCCGGAGTTTTTGTCGACGCTGGTCGTCAGCTTCCCCAAGGGTGAGCAGCGTTTCCGCGCTGACTTCCCCGGCTGGGAGCCGCTGACTCAGCCTGAGCTTTTCGTCGAGATGGAGCGCTTCCTGTCGACACTCGACCTGAAACGCACGGTCTTCCGCAGCGATCACGCCTCGAACTGGCTGGTGCTCAAAGGCACGCTCGGCGCAGACAAGGAACGCCTGTTGCAGCAGGTTCGGCAGGCCATCGCCGTGCCCGAGGCGGCCCATCTGCGGCCGGCCTGGGCGCGGGGGTTGTAGCGCTAGATGGCCTTGCCGACGCGCAGGGCGCTGAAAATGGCGAGAACCTGCAGGATGGCGATGCCGACCAGCACTTCGCTGAAGTGTCGTGCATCCATCAGCCCGCCAAAAATCACCGGTGCCATGGCCAAGCCGAGATCCAGCCCGGAATAGACGAAGCCATAGACCCGCCCGTAGGCGGCTTTGCCGAAGCGGGCCGTGGCGGCACGGCGCACCAGCAGATCGCGCGATGGCCCGGCAATACCGGTGCAGAAACCAATGCCGGCCATCAGCGGCAGGATGCTCCAGGCCGGCATGATCCCTGCGGCCAGCAGGATGGCGAGCAGGGCGGCCACGCCCAAGGCGCCAGCGATCAGGTGGTCGTGCTCACCTTTCTGGGCAAGAAAGCCACCGAGGATGATGCCGGCGGCACCGCCGACCAGATAGGTCGACAGCGCCAAGGCTGCCGTGGTGATCGACAGCCCATACAGCGCCTGCAAAATCGGGCTGGCGAAATTCTGGATGGTGCCGAAAGCCGCTGTGATCAGCAGGAAGAACAGGAAGCACAGCCAGACGGCCCGCGAACTCAGGAAGGCGAAGGTCGTCCCCGCCGGTTCGCTGGCCTTCTCGGTGTGATGTTCGACCGGGTCGGTTAGCGCATTGCGGCGCCAGAAGAGCAGGGCGAGTGCGGCGATGGCCACGGCACTGGCGCCGAGCGCTGCAATCCGCCAGCCGTAAGCGGTGGCGAGGCCGGTGAGATAGACCGGAGCAGCCGCCCAGCCGAGGTTGCCTGACAGCCCGTGGGCTGAGAAGGCATGGCCAAGACGCTGCTGTGAGACGTGGCGGTTGAGGACCGTGAAGTCAGCCGGGTGAAAGACGCAATTGCCCAATCCGGCCAATGCGGCAACGGCAATCAGCATCGGATAGCCGGTGGCGAAATAGAGCAGCACGCCGGCCAGGGCAAAGCAGCTGATGCCGGCCCCGAGCACTCGCGCCGCGCCGAAGCGGTCAACCAGAAAGCCGGCACTGGCCTGACCGATGCCGGAGACGATGAAAAACACGGTCATCGTGGTGCCGATGGTGGTGAAACTCAGCCCGAATTCCGCCATCAGCCAGGGAAACAGCGGCGGCAGCAAAAGGTGGAAGAAATGGGAAACGCCATGGACGAAGCCGATCACCGAAATGACTTCGATGTCGCTGCGCTGGGGGGCGGGCAGGGTGGCGGTCGTCATGGATAAAGTCCGAGTAAAACGTTAAGGATTACAGTCTAGCTTTTCGATTGCTTGACCGTGATGCGACATTCGGACAAAAATTATCGTAATGCAGACAGACCTTTCCTTCGACGCCGTACCCCGCCGTGCCCCGACCGCCGAGTTGCCAATGACGGTCAACCTGCGCTGTCCGCCGGCCGACGTTTACGTGCCGCTGCATCACCACGACTGGGCGCAGCTGGCCTATCCACTGCGCGGTGGCATCCGTATTTCCGCCGCCGGCATGACCTGGCTGGTGCCCGCCCTGCGCGCCGTGTGGATTCCGCCGCATATCGAACATGATCTGCTCATGCTCGGCGAAGTCGAATTCCGCACCGTCTATATCGCGCCGGAGGTGGCGCCGCTGCCGCTCGATGCCTGTTCGGTGATCGAAGTTTCCGACTTGATGAGGGCGCTTTTTGAGGCACTGAGCGAGGCTGATGGCGACGGTCAGGAACCGTCGCTGCGCCAGCGTCAGGTGACGGCCTTGCTGCTCACTGAAATCCGCCGCGCACCGCCGCTCTCGCTCGGCCTGCCGATGCCGCAGGACCGGCGGCTACAAGCCTTGTGTCAGGCGCTGATTGACGATCCAGCATCCGCGTTGTCGCTGGCCGAATGGGCGGCCCGCGTCGGCGCCAGCGAGCGGACGCTGGCCCGCCTGTTCGTCAGCGAACTGAAACTGAGCTTCGGCGCCTGGCGCCAGCAATTGCGCCTGGCGCGGGCCCTCGACCTGATCGGCCGCGGCCGCCCGTACGGCGAAGTCGCATCGGAACTGGGCTACGCCAGCCAGGCCGCCTTCTCTGCCATGTTCAAGCGCGCCTTCGGTGTCCCGCCAGGGCGCTTCATGCAGGAACGCAGTTCGCTGCCCGCAGGCGAACCGCATAACGACTGACCAGGGAGTTCGAAGATGCTGCAGCCGGCCTGAACCTGTCGGCTTGTAGCGGACACCGCTACACTGCACTTTTTGCTGACGAATGCATGACGATGGAACGCTGCCCCTGGTGCGAAGGATTCGACCTCTACCGCGAGTACCACGATACCGAATGGGGCCTGCCGCTACGCGACGACCGCGCCCTGTTCGAACTGCTGATCCTCGAAGGCGCCCAGGCCGGCTTGTCCTGGGCCACCGTGCTCAAGAAGCGGGCGCACTACCGGCTGGTATTCGACAACTTCGACCCGCACAAGATCGCCCGCTACGACGAGCAAAAAGTCGCCGCCCTGCTGGCCGACCCCGGCATCATCCGCAACCGCGCCAAGATCGCCGCGACCATCCAGAACGCCAAGGCCTATCTGGCGCTGACCGCCGGGGGGCAATCGTTCAGCGATTTCCTGTGGTCCTTCGTCGGCGGGGAGCCGGTGCAAAACGCCCGCTCATCGCTGGCCGAAGTCCCCGCCAAAACCGCACAATCCGATGCCCTGAGCAAAGCCTTGACCAGCGCCGGCTTCAAGTTCGTCGGCTCGACGATTTGCTATGCGTTCATGCAGGCATCCGGGATGGTCAATGATCATCTGGTCAGTTGCCCGCGGTATGAGGAAGTGCAGGGTAGCCATCGGGAATGATGGGCGGGCCTGATCGGCTTTGCCCATTGCAATCATTCAATAGGCGCGCGAAAATGCATCGCATATGCAACTCATGGAACGCCGATGAAAACCGCTACCTTTCCTTCTTTGCGCGTCACGCCCGAGTTGAGGCAAGCCGCTGAACAAATTCTGCAGGAAGGCGAAACCCTTTCCAGCTTCGTCGAGCAATCCATTCGTGAAAGCATCGGACGGCGCAAAATCCAGCAGGAATTCATCGCCCGCGGCCTGCGTTCGCGCGACGACGCCCGCCAGACCGGCAAATACGCCAGCGCCGACGCCGTGATTGGCCGCCTGGAGCAAATGCTGGCAACCGCCAAAGGCGGCAAGTGAGCTATCAGGTACGGTTTACGGAAGAAGCGGAAACCGATCTGGTCAGACTGTACGAATTCATTCTGGTCAAGGATCAATCAGACTGGTCACTGGCAACCCGCGCCCTTGAAGCGATCAAAAATGGCATCCGTGGCTTGGAACTCTCGCCATTCAGCTACCGGAAAGCGACTCCGGATAACCCATTCCTGCGCGAATTGATCATTCCATTTGGCGCTTCGGGGTATGTCGCGTTGTTCGAGATCGACAACGACCAGACAGTCACGATCCTGGCGGTACGGCATCAATTGGAAGAGGATTTCCATTGAGCGCTTGACCCATGCTGCCGGCAAGCTTTCGATAGGAAGTTTATCGAAGCCCCCTTTGAACCCGGTCTGAAATTACAGGTTTCTATAAGGAATACTGCTTTGCTTTGTTTCTACGGCGTAAAGATACTTGCTCTCCAAGAAACTCTTTAGAGATTTTTCCGACAAATCAATGTGTGCTGTTGGACCGACAATAATCTCAGAAATGCAGTCAAGTGTTTCTTTCATCAGTAATGAAAACTCACAGTAGGGTATTAACAAACTTTGCCTAGCTCTGTGACAAACAAGATCATGGTTATCTTTGTTGAAAACCAAACGCCATTCTTTCTCTTCATGAAATGCAGAATGTTTTAAGAACGGGGTAAATTCTAAAACTTCCTTGGTGAAATCATCATATTTTGAGGACATGATGTATATGCAATCGGGGTTGCCTTCGAGTGTGGTTACGCTTTTCGTACTATACCTCGCCTGCACATCTGAATTAATGGGAAGCAAAACCTCATTAATTTGAGATTCCAGGTGATAGCTACAAGGACCAAGCCGCCACCCCACCTTTAAAGCCAAGTTATTCAGCTTTTCTCTTGAGAAGCCAATGGAAAAGCCGTTGCCGTTCGCACCATAAGCGCGCCATTGGCTCAATGAGTCACCATCCTCAGATAGTGATGCAACAAATATATCTGCGCTTTGATGGGTGCCCAATTCGCGATCAATGCTATCTAGTCGCTTTTTTTGTGATTCGCCTATTGATGTTTTGAGCTTGTCTTGAATTACCTTTCTTGTTACATCAAAGGCGTGCCAATATTCTTTTTGGTCATTTAAATAAAGGATATGGGTTGCCCATAAACAGCTATTCGTTATTATTCCCAATAAGCCTTGTTGGGTTGTGTAGTGATACAGGATGTCAGGTGTCGAATCACTGTTCATTGATTGTCTTTACTCAGTTCAACGTCGCTACCAAATTGATCGATAAGTTTGATCAGTAGCATTATCTCGTATCAGTAATTTTTCTTGCTTGGGGAAACTGCTACCGAATTTAAGGCCTGAGATAGTCGCCTTTTTTCCAATTGGAGGCCTTGACCCGTGCTATTTCAATTTGTGTCGGTGACAATCGGGCTTCAAGAAGCTGTTTTAGGGCCATTAACTCATTCATGTGTGGTTGAAGCTCTTCTTTGTCATATGGCTTCTCCAGGGCAATGCGAAGCCAAGCATACGCCACAACTGGATAGTTGTAATTTCCGCTTTGGTCTGCGTATATCCGGATCATGCCTAATATAGGATCAGTTTGGTATCCCATGACCGCAACTGACTCAAACAACGGGAGTGCCTTCGTGTAGTCTTTCGGAACGCCATGACCTTTTTCGTACAGCTCGGCTAAGTTATTCCGCCCGACATGGTCACCAAGGTCCGAGGCACGTTTCGCATATTCAAAAGCTTTCTGATAATCCAGCTGCACGCCATCTCCAATCTGGTAACGCCATCCCAGATTTGAAAGGCCCATTGGATCGTTTTGAGCCGCAGACTTCTCAAGCCACATCAGGCCTTTTTGCTTATCTTCGGGAATACCAATACCTGCTGTGTAATACCAACCGACCACCGCTTGCGCGCGGGAGTGTCCTTGATTTGCCGCAATTTCGCCCCAATAAAATGATTGAGTAAAATCGCGGGCAACCCCTTCTCGACTTTGTCTGTAACGCAACATCAAATGGTACGCAGCCGTCGCATCGGTTGCGGCTTTTCCCTTCAACTCCGCATCTTCGATCTTGGTGTAATCTGGACCGAATGGGACTGCTGGCGTCGATGCCGTCGCAGGAGCTGTCGCTTTAGATGGAGTATCTGGCGCCACTATCCCGATCAATACGACGAGCGCAACCGCTGTGATGCCGATCGCCACCGTAATTTTCGCACCAATGGACATGCTCTGATTTGGTGGTTTTAATACAGCTGCGATCTTTTCCAATCTATCGAGGTTTGCTTCTTGTTCCTCTTGGTCGTGGCGCTCTTGTCCTTCAATTTGTCGTGCTTTTTCAGTGGCTTCAATTTTCTCGCGTTCTACCTTCGCAAGCGTTTCCGCTTCAACTAAGCGGATTTCCTCTTCACGCCGCGTCTCAAGTGCCCGGATTCTCTCCAATTCGTCTTGCAAATCCTTCTGCCTTTGAGTTTCAATCGTCCGAGCGCGCACCTCTTCAGCCAAGCGTTTTTTTTCTGCTTCTAGGAGACCAGCTACCCGCCGCTGGATGTAGAGGGCTTTTGCTTTGCTCTCTTCGCCACCTGATTCAGCAAAAACTCGTGTCCAAAGCACTTTGTCCGTGGTGCTTGTTTCAAGTTCGTCGGCAACTTTTTCGAATGCCCAATCGTCCGACTCGGACATCGAGGAAACAGGGATTGTTAGACGGGAAGGGCCGGCATCTGGAGTCTTTAAAGCTACAGCTAGTTCTGGTGCAGGTGTATTCGCAGGGGTATTTGTAGCAGCAGTAATCAAAGGTTCTGTGCCATCGTCTTCCGTAATCGGGCTTGCTGCTTTCTCGACAAGACGATTTGTGAGGTGATTTGCGACAAAAAACCACAAGATAACAATGGATATTGAAATACAAAATACAACAGTCTGAGCTTCGTAAATACTAATGACTTGATTTAAATTTACGTCTTCGCGCAGCGATATGCGGTTGATGGTCTTAACAATAATAATCATGATCAGGTGTGCAATCACGTAATAGATCCACCACGACAGTAGCGCGAAAGATCCAGTTATATCTTTCCAGTCTTGCGGCTTTGAATAGCGATGAGAGCCTAATTTATAGAGCTCGCTGATGGTCTGATATGGCCTGAACAGGTTATAGAAGGGCACAAGCCACCACCAACCGACTCCAGTGTTTCTTTCAAAGCCTGATGCGCCTATCGACTCTCGCGCAAATTTGTAACTTTCTTTTAGCCAGCGCACTAACAGGTAGCCAATCCCGCAAGTGGTGAGAAATGTCAAGTACGTTAGATTATCGTGTGTGTGCAGGGATGCAAAGAATGCTTCGTCTGGAACCAATGACCCGCCTTGAATGACCATAAAACTGCTGCTCAATCTCAGAGCATTGAGGATCACGATTACGCTAAGAAGAAGATCAATGACCAGGGCAATGAAAAAATACTTCTTTGCACGTACTAACTGCTCACTGCCCATGGGGTCTCTTTTTGGCTTTAGCTGATGATGTATAACTATGCCACAGACTGAATTAGATGATGTCGATATGCCATTAGTCGCAATACATTTGCATGCGATGCTGCATAGCCCGTCCTCACTTCTCGTCCTTCTCCAGCTTCAACGACGCCGAATTAATGCAGTAGCGCACCCCCGTCGGTGCTGGCCCATCGTCGAAGACGTGGCCGAGGTGGGCGCCGCAGTCGTGGCAGGTGACTTCGGTACGGAGCATGCCGACGCTGCGGTCGACGTGCTCGTCGATGAGTTTTTCGTCGTTCGGCGTGTGAAAGCTCGGCCAGCCGCAGCCGGAATCGAACTTGGCTTCCGAGCGGAAAAGCGGGGCGCTGCAGCAGATGCAGCGGTAGGTGCCGTCTTCGTGGGTTTCCCAATATTTGCCGGTGAAGGCGCGTTCGGTGCCTTTCTGGCGGGTGACGCGGTACTCGGTTTCATCAAGCTGGGCACGCCATTCGGCGTCGGTTTTTTCGATTTTCGGCATGCTTGTTTCCTTGTGGTGGCCTAGGGCGTGTTCACAGTAAGCGACGGGCTGCGCAAGGGTCTGGCGGGGCGCATTGCGGCGTTCCCGCTCGCTGGTGCAGATCACTGCACGGCGCGATCGGCGCCTTGCACTGCGCCCCGCCAGACCCTTGCCCTTCGGGTTTGCCGGCGCGGGCGGTCGCCGGCGTTGCTCGGCTTGGGAATGGAACAACCATTCCCAAGCCTCGCGCCTTGTCGCCCATCCCGCGCCGGCAAACGCAGTCCCGCCGGTTACTGTGAACACGCCCTAATCTGGCCAGCGTGGCCGGCGTAGGTTCAGG
>JAYREA010000026.1:0-18983 GCA_041909135.1 Azonexus sp.
ACCGACTGGATGTGGACCTACAATCACGAGCGCCCCAACATGGCGCTTGGCGGCATTACCCCGAAACAGAAGTCAGAACTTTTAACCCGATCTACTTCTGACCGCTGCTAAAAATGGGGGGATTACCAAGGGACGCTCTGGAATTGCAGTTGCATCTGACGCCGCTCGGCACTTTCTCCGATCAGGCGCAGTAACCATGAGGCCAGGTGCCCGATCAAGAGTAGTATTTCCAGCCGCTTGCCAGACCGTGACCGGGAAGCACTTAGGCCCAAACCACTCCGCTCATTTTTCAGGTCACGGAATGATTGCTCGATCTTCATTCTTTGCGCATACAGGGTAACAACGGCTTCCGGATCAAGGTGCCCAAGACCGGGAGAACTGGCCAGTAGCCACGGTTCGCAGCCACTACGTGCTGCCTTGAGCGAGGTACGCGAGCGTGAGATTTTTCTGAGGTGGGTACGACGGCTTCTTCCTTTAGGTGGGCGCTTGACCAGCACCAAGCGACACGGCGTCGGGTTGCTGCGTATATAGAGAGCTTCGCTAAAAGTCTTCACCTGGGCGGTCGCTTCTGCGTAAACCTCAGTGCATCGCCGCCAAGGGTGGCCCACGGTACAAACCATATCCTTGCCCCGAATTCGACCAATCCATTGCCAGCAACGCTGGGTGACCAGATCGAACCACGTTGAATGGAAACCAGCATCGGTCATGATGATCGGCATACATCCTTGAGGCAGCAATTTCGCCAGCTTGGCCAGAAAACGACGATGGATGCCTCGATCGCCATATTTTCGTTGCGGATGAATTTCTTCATAGAGCGTCACGCTGCGTCCATCAACGGCAACGCTTGCCCGAAGCAAGTGCCACTGTTGGTCCGGCGTGACCCCCGACCAGTCGACGACGGTCAATAGCTGCCTGATTCCGTCCAGCCAATGCGCCGCGACCGCTTGGTAGATCGACATCCGGGCGCCATAGACGGCGGCGTTGCCCAGCAATCGGTCAATCCGCTTGATCCGGTGGCGCATGGCGCACTCGGAGGAAACAGAACGGGCCAACTGACTCAGACTCAATCGCCCGCCATCGAGAGCACTCCAAACCGCTGCCCTAATCGACTCTGCCCGCTTGGCATGCAAGCAGGATAGACAGCTGCCCAACAACCCGTTCACAATTCCCTTTGCATGCATGGCCCACCTCCATCAACGTTTGGTCACCGCGATGAAGGTTTTAACGGTGTCATGCATGCATTACTTGATCTTAACTAATTGATCTAAATTGGAAATCTGCGGGGAAACCTCAGGGATAGCCCCCAGTTCTCATTCAGGCAGCCGCCTTGACCGCCTCCGGATTCTGCGAAGCAATACGCAGCAGGGTCTTCGCGGCACCGGACGGTTCGCGGCGACCCTGTTCCCAATCCTGCAAAGTACGGACCGAAACACCGAGCAGTTTGGCGAATTCGCTTTGCGACATGCCGACACGGTTGCGCGCTTCGGTTGCAGCCGAGACTTCGACGGCGGTTACTCGTGCCGCCTTGCCGGTTTTCATCTGGCGAACGGATGCCAGCAGATCGTTCTGGAATTGTTCCATTTCTTTATCCACGTTCCACCTCGGCTTTCAGTCTGGCTAGAAACTCGGCTGGCAGATTGTCGAATTTGGCTTTTGCGTAAGCAATCAGCAGCCATATTCGGCCATCCACCACGTTGAAGTAAATCACCCGCGCACCGCCACGCTTGCCCATGCCGGAGCGGCTCCACCTCACTTTGCGGCAGCCACCAGCCCCTGGAATGACATCGCCAGCCAGCGGATTTGCGGCAATCCATTCGACAAATTCGAGACGCTCGCTTTCGGACCAACTGGCGGCAGCGTAACGCTGGAATATCTCGGTTTCGGCCACGGTATGCATGAACAAATAATACGGCATTGCCGTACATTGTCAATAATCAAGGCCTGAGAAATCCATGCTCAGGCGAGAAAATTGCGCAGGTTCAGGCCGCGCCAATTTTCATTTTTCAGCCTTTTTTCGAGTTGATCGCAGCAATCGACTTTTGTGCCAGCCGTAGCCCAATCAACCTGTCGCCTTATGCCTCGTCGGGGCGAATAACCGTCTCCGGCGGTGCATGCTGAATCTGGTACTCGACCATGCGGATGGCCGTCAGGATGTCGGTCTTGCGCTGGGCGCAGACGTACTTGTCGGCTTCGGAAAACACCGTCCGCAAGCGCCGCTTCTCGGCATCGCCAAAGGCTTGGCCGTTGGCGATGGCCAGCATCATGTCCTGAATGCCGCTGTAGAAATTGATCGAGCGCCTGTCTTTGTTGATGTAGGCCAGGGCCAAGGCAACGTTGAAGACGCCGGCGACCGAGGCGACATGGTAGTTGTTCAATTCGCCGCTCGCCAGAATGTGCGTCAGATGCAGATGCGGAACCAGCATGATGTGCACTTCTTCCGGCTCGCTGATGCCGAAATCGGCACCGAGCAGGCGATTGATTTTGCGATGACCTGAAAAAGACATGTGACTCGCCAGTTCCTTCAATTTGTTGGATAAAAATTCGTCTGCCAAGCTTGCACTGCGATGGTGCGGACAGTTCAGTGAAAACGAGCGGCGCTCACCCCGAGCAGCGCCAGAAACAGCACGAATGAAACGCTTTTCCAGAAGACCACCGGGTTGCGCTCGATGAGCGGCGGGCGGGTCTTGTTGAGGAATTCGTTATTCGGGTGATGGAGGTCGTAGATGAACTCGGAGAGTTCCTCGTGACGCTCGAAGGGGTTGGGTTCGACGGCTTTGCGGATGGCGTCGTCGATCCAGGCCGGGATTTCGCGTTCTTCATTGAGGACGGTTCGATAGGCAAGCTTTTTCTGCGCCGCCTTGGTCCGTGCCTTGGCGACTTCGGCGCCGTAGGGCAGTTGCCCGGAAAGCATCTGGTAGGCGATGACACCGAGCGAGAAGATGTCGGAACGCGACGAGCCGTTTTCACCGAGAAAATACTCCGGCGCGGCGTAGGCGGCGGAGCCGAGCAGGTTGATTTGCTCGATGGGTGTGGCGATTTCCATCACGCCGGCGACCCGCGTCGCGCCGAAATCGATGATCTTCACCGTGCCGGTGCTGTCGATCATGATGTTGTCCGGCTTCAGGTCCTGATAGACCATTTCGAGGCGGTGGAAGGCCTGCAGCCCCTTGGCGATCTGCTCGATGAGGCCGCGCACGGTGGGCAGGTCTGGCTTGGGATTGTCGATCATCCATTGGGCCAGGGTCTGGCCTTCGATGTATTCGGTGACGACATAGATGTAGTGGCGCTGGCGCGTTTGCGAACACGGCTTGAGGACGTGCGGGCTGTTGATGCGCTTGGCGATCCACTCTTCCATCAGGAAGCGTTCGAGATAGGCCGGGTTGGCCTGCAGATCGACCGAAGGTGTCTTGATGACGACGTTTTCGCCGGTTTCGCCATCGACTGCCAGGTAGATGTGGCTGCGAGCACTGCCCTTGATTTCGCGAATTATCCGGTAGCCGTCGAATTCCATCCTCGCTTCAAGCGCAGGCGGGAAGGGCAACTCGGAAACCTGCCGGTACATTTCGTTGGATTCGGGCGTCGGCAGTTCATCGATGCGGATGATCTGGAGGGTCAGGTTGTCGCCGCTGCCACGGCGAAATGCCTCCTCGACGATGCTTTGCGCCGCCTGATCGAGCTGGCCAGCACAGCGTTCAATGGCCGCCGCAATATAGTTTCCGTCAATGAATTCGTAGACGCCGTCGGTCGCGAGCAGCAGCAGTTCGCCCTCCTCCAGCGGCATCGACTGGTAATCGACTTCGACCTTGCGGTCCATGCCCATGGCGCGCGCCAGATAGCTCTGCGCCGACGAAACCCGGACACGATGATCCTCGGTCAGTTGTTCGAGTGCCGCGCCGCGCAGGCGGTAAATGCGGGCATCGCCGACATGGAACAGGTGCGCCGTGCGCGACTTGATGATGATGCCGCTGAAGGTGCAGACATAGCCGCGCTCGCGGTCGTAGCGGTGATGGCTTTGCTGGGTCTGAGAATGCAGCCAGGAGTTGGTGGCACCCAGCACATGCTCGCCGGAGGTTTTGACCGACCAGGCATCGGAGGTGCAGTAGTAGTCTTCGAGAAAGGCCGTGACAGCCGCCTGGGCGGCCTCCTGGCTGACATCGCTGCTGCTGATGCCGTCGGCCAGCGCGATGGCGATACCCTTGCTGCCAAGCTGTGGTTCCTTGGGAACGAGCACGCCATGGAAATCCTGGTTGATTTCCTTGCGACCTTTGTCGGAATACTGCCCGGCGGTGATTTTCAGTTGGCGGCTCATGGCGTCATCGAATATGCAGGGGAAAAGCCCCTTTCCCGATCGGGCAGGGGCTTTGGCTGATCGTCAAACAGATCAGGCAGCTTTACGCTTCGGAGCGGTACGCACGTGAGTCGAGTACAGGGTCAGGCCGACGAAGGCCAGGCCACCGACCAGATTGCCCAGTACGGTCGGGATTTCGTTCCAGACCATGTAGTCGTAAATCGAGAAATTGCCGCCGAGCATCAGGCCGGACGGGAACAGGAACATGTTGACCACGGAGTGCTCGAAACCCATGTAGAAGAAGACCATGATCGGCATCCACATGGTGACGACCTTGCCGGTCACGTTGGTACACACCATGGCCCCGACGACGCCAGTGGACACCATCCAGTTGCACAGCACGCCACGGATGAACAGGGTCAGCATACCGGCGGCGCCATGCGAGGCGTAGCCAAGCGTGCGACCTTCACCGATGGTGCCGATTTTTTGGGCGATGGCATTGGGTGCCTCGGTGAAGCCAAATGTCCAGATGATCGCCATCATCAGCGCAACCGTAAAGGCCCCGGCAAAGTTGCCGACGAAAACCAGACCCCAGTTACGCAGGATGCCGCTCATCGTGACGCCCGGACGCTTGTCGATCAGCGCCAGCGGGGCCAGCGTGAAGACGCCGGTCAGAAGATCAAAGCCAAGGAGGTACAAGAGGATGAAGCCCACCGGAAAGAGCATGGCGCCAACCAGCGGCTGCCCCGTTTGAACGGTAACGGTGACCGCAAAGGCGGCCGCAAGCGCCAGGATGGCACCGGCCATGTAGGCGCGGATCAGGGTGTCGCGGGTGGACATGAAGATTTTCGATTCGCCGGCATCGATCATTTTTGTGACGAATTCGGTAGGCGCCAGATAGGCCATGGCTGTTTCCTTTTTTGAATTGATGTGTTTATTTGGCTGCTTCGCCCAGCCCTCCTGGCGCGAAGCAGCGTGTGCTATCGACCGCTGGGGGCGTCAAACCGCCAGGTAGACGTCCCCGTTCTCGACCTTCACCTGGAAGGTGTTGCACGACCCGACATCCGGCGCGACGGCATGGCCGTCTTCCAGACCGATATTCCAGCCGTGCAGCGGACAGGTCACCCGCTTGCCGTGCACGATGCCTTGCGACAGCGGACCGCCCTTGTGCGGGCATTTGTCGTGCATGGCGAAGACCTGGTCATCGGAGGTACGGAAGATGGCGATGTCGCCGCCATTCGACGGCTTGACGATGCGCGAGCCGAGTTGCGGGATGTCTTCCAGCGGGCAGATCAGTTTCCAGTTCATTTTTTTACCTAGTAGTTAGCTGTTAGTCGCTTGAGTTGCCGGCTGGGGCCGGCCCACTCGATCCTCGATCCTATTAACTCGATCCTGTTTTCAGGCTTCGACCATGATGGGGATGAACTGCTTGACGGGGCCGGCCTCGCGGGACGTTGCCCACGGATCCTTGGCATCCTTCAGTTCGGCAAGCAGCGCGGCGTACAGCGCCTTGCGGCCTTCTTCATCCTCGAGGATCTTGCCCTTGATGTAGTCCATGCCGACGCGTTCCAGGTAATGGCAGGTGCGCTCCAGGTACCAGCCCTCGAGGCGGTAGAGCTGCAGGAAGGCGCCGGAATATTCCATGACCTCCTCATCCGAATTCACCTTGCACAGGAACTGGGCAACTTCGGTCTTGATGCCGCCGTTACCGGCGATGTAGATCTCGTAGCCGGAATCGACGCCGATGATGCCGACGTCCTTGATGCCGGCCTCGGCACAGTTGCGCGGGCAGCCGGAAACGGCGAGCTTGACCTTGTGCGGGGCGTACATGTCGAACAGCATCTTCTCGAGCTTGACGCCCATCGACATGGCCAACTGCGTGCCAAAGCGGCAATGCTCGGCGCCAACGCAGGTCTTCACGGTGCGGATCGACTTGCCGTAGGCGTGGCCAGAGACCATGCCGGCAGCGTTGAGGTCGGCCCACATCCCCGGCAGGTCTTCCTTCTTGACGCCGAGCAGGTCGATACGCTGGCCACCGGTGACCTTGACGGTCGGCACGTTGTACTTCTCGGCGGCATCGGCGATGGCGCGCAGTTCAGCCGGCGTCGTCAGGCCGCCCCACATGCGCGGCACAACCGAGTAGGTCCCGTCCTTCTGGATGTTGGCGTGCGAACGCTCGTTGATGAAGCGCGACTGCGGATCGTCCTTGGCTTCGTGCGGCCAGGTCGAGATCAGGTAATAGTTGATGGCCGGGCGGCACTTGTCGCAGCCGTTCGGCGTCTTCCATTCCAGCGCCGCAAAAACGGCTTCCTTGGTGATCAGGTGCTGGTTGAGGATGGCCTCGCGCACCATCTTGTGCGAATGATCGGTACAGCCGCAGACCGGCTTCTTGTCGGAAGCGGCCGGGGTGTAGGCACCGCCGATGGTCGAAGCCAGAATCTGCTCGACCAGACCGGCACAGGAACCGCATGACGAGGCCGCCTTGGTGTGCTTCTTCACCTCGTCCAGCGTGAACAGGCCCTTCTCCTTGATCGCCTTGACGATGACGCCCTTGGTGATGCCGTTGCAGCCGCAAACCTCCGCGCTGTCGGCCATTTCAGCCGCCTTGCTCTTGCCGGCATGACCAACGTCACCGACCAGCGACTGGCCGAAAATCAGCTGATCGCGGATGTCGTGAATGTCGCGGCCGTCCTTGAGCAACTGGAAGTACCAGGGGCCATCGGCCGTGTCGCCGTACATGACACCACCGACCAGCTTGTTGTCCTTGATGACCAACTTCTTGTAAACGCCGCCGTAGGGGTCGTTGAGCAGGATTTCTTCAGTCCCCTCGCCGCCCATGTAGTTGCCAGCCGAGAACAGATCGATGCCGGTCACCTTCAGCTTGGTCGAAGTCACCGAGCCGGTGTAGCGACCGATGCCGTAGCCAGCCAGATGGTTGGCAGCGACCTTGGCCTGCTCGAAGAGCGGCGCGACCAGACCGTAGGCGATGCCGCGGTGGGTGACGCACTCGCCAACGGCGTACACCTTCGGGTCGTAGGTCTGCATGGTGTCATTAACCACGATGCCGCGATTGCAGTAGATGCCGGAGGCTTCGGCCAGCGCGTAGTTGGGGCGGATGCCAGCGGCCATGACCACGAGGTCGGCCGGAATCTGCATGCCGTCCTTGAAGCGAATCGCCGCGACGCGGCCGGATTCGCCCTGGATCAGTGCTTCGGTCTGCTTCTGGAGCAGGAACTTGAGGCCCTTGTCTTCAAGCGACTTCTGCAGCATCTTGCCGGCCACTTCGTCGAGCTGGCGTTCGAGCAGCCACGGGCCGAGATGTACGACGGTGACGTCCATGCCGCGCAGCTTGAGGCCGTTGGCGGCTTCGAGGCCGAGCAGGCCGCCGCCGATGACCACCGCGTGCTTGTGCAGCTTGGCGGCTTCGATCATCTCGTCGGTGTCCTTGATGTCGCGGTAACCGATGACCCCGGGCAGGTCGTTGCCGGGAATCGGCAGCATGAAAGGGGTCGAACCGGTGGCGATGAGCAGGCGGTCGTACTCTTCCTCGGTACCGTCTTCGGCAATGACCTTACGCTTGACGCGGTCGATGGTCTTAATCTGCTTGCCGGTGTGCAGCTTGATGCCCTTTTCCTTGTACCACTCGAGTTCGTTGAGAACGATCTCGGAGATGGTCATTTCACCGGCCAGGACCGGCGAAAGGAGAATGCGGTTGTAGTTCGGGTGCGGCTCGGCACCGAAGATGGTGATGTCGTAGTGATCCGGCTTGATCTTCAACAGCTCTTCGACGGTGCGAACACCGGCCATGCCGTTACCAATCAGGACCAAACGGGGCTTGACGGGGGGATTGCTCATTTTTTGGCTCCAACGTTGCGCGCACCCGGGGGTGCAAAATTCATTTCAGCGCATGACGTCGTTGCCATCGGGCCGCCTTCGTTGGCGGGGAATTCGCTGCTCCGATGCAGTTATTGCAATCACTGTGCCAGCAATGCAGGCTTTTGTTTTTTAATGACTTTCCAAGAACGGCCAGAAAAGGCACGCACCATCGCGGGGCACAGGATGCCAGCGCGGTGCAGATTCAGATCAGTTACCGCCCATCAGCAGGCCAGTCGCTTCAACCGCGACAATGGCCTTGGCCTGGTTGAAATCCTCGGCGTAGCCGCTGGCGTAGAGCAGGCAGGCCAGTTGATTGGCCAGGGGCTTGGGCAAAGGAATCTGCTTGTCGAGAATGCGCCGGATCCATTTTGCCGTGCTGACGGCATCGGCTGCTTCCGGCAGGCTCGGCAGGGCGCGCAAGCTCTCGTGCTCGGCTTCGAACAAGGTTTCAACTACCCCGTCATGAATAAATTCGAGGCGCGGACGGCGCTTGGGATTGGCAAACGGCTCACCCTCCGTGCCGCGCAGCAGCAGACCGCGCTGGCCGCGGGCGAGCAGGATGTTGCGCATCAGGTCGATAAAATCAGGGTGCGTCGCCGGGGCGACCAGGACGCCCTCGCCGTGGAATGGATTGATCAGCTTGACCAGGCTGTGCGCACTGTTGCGAACCCCCATCCGGCTGCGCAGGGCGAGCAGGTTGTGAATTCCGGGGCACATGGCGCTGAGCGGCAGGAAGGCCAACCCCTTTTCATCGAGCGCGATCTGCGCCTGCGTCGTCGACGCCATGGGCATGACGCCAAGCTCGCGAAAAATCTGGGCCGTTGTCACCCGTCCATAGCCTTCGAGCAGGCCATGCACAACCACCGGCACGCCAAAGCGCTGCAACAGCAGGGCCAGCAAGGGGGTCAGGTTGGCCTCCTTGCGTGAGCCGTTGTAGGTCGGCAGGGCAACCGGCCGAACGCGGCCATGCGGCATTTCAAGTTTGTGCGTGCGCTCGTCGGTGGCGGCCAGAAAGCCCAGCATTTCTTCGAGCGACTCGCCCTTGACCCGCAGGCCAAGGATGATGGCGCCCAATTCCAGATCGGGTACCCCGCCATCGAGCATGGCCGCATAGAGTTGCTGCGCGTCCTCGCTGGTCAGGTCCCGCGATCCTTCGGCGCCGCGACCGATTTCCTTGATGTAGTGTGCGTAACTCATAGTCTCCTCCTGTCGCGGTCAGGCTGCCGCCGCAACTTTTTTGTCGTGTTCCGCCAGCATACGCTTGATGTCCGGAACGCATGAACCACAGAAAGTCCCACACTTTAATTTGTCCTGGAGTTTAGGCAAGCCTGCCCCGGCTGCCAGCTCCTGATTGATCTGTACATCGCTGACATCGGCACATTTGCAGACAATGTTGCGCGCCACCATGCTCACCGGCGGTTTGGCCGACGGCGCCAGGGCAAAGCGGATCAGGCTGGCATCGAGTTCGTCCTCGGCCATCGCCTGCTTCAACCAGACCTGGGCCAGGGTTTCACCGGCCAGGCGGATGCCGAGCAGGCGACCATTCAGGGCGATTGCCTTCTTGGCGACCTTGCGCGTCGCATCGACGTAAACGATTGCACCATCATCGCCATCCAGCCCGAAAAGCGCATCGAGTTCGGCGATCTTTTCAGCGGTAATCGCCTCTGCCGCAGCGGCGCGGAAGACGACCACCGGACTCTTCCGGCCATAGAGGCCGACACTGACGTAGGGAAAGTCGGCCAGCACGGTACGGGCCCGCTGCTGCATTTCCAGTGCTTCCGACTGACTGGCGCAACGACGCACGATGGCGAGCGGATAGGGCAGTTCCAGTTTGACGATCTGGACTGCGGCGTGTTTCAGCTCCGGCTGCTTCGAATAAGGGTCGATGGCATCACAAGCCAGGGCATTGGCGCCCGGCGAATTCATGAACTGGCTGCCCCAGTGCATCGGCATCCAGGCCCGGCCCTTGACCAACCCGGGGCGATCAGTAATCCGTACGACCATTTCGCCGCGGCCATTGCTGACCTTGACCAGGTCGCCCGACTCCAGGCTCCGGTGTCGCATGTCGCAGGGGTGCATGGCAAGCAGCGGCTCGTCTTCAAGATTGAACAGGCGCGGCACGGTGCCGGTGCGGCTCATCCCATGCCAATGGTCGCGCATCCGCCCGGAAAGCAGACTGATCGGCAGTTCTGCCGTGGTGGCATCGGCCGTTGGCAGATGCTCGACCGCCACAAAGCGCGCCTTGCCATCCGCCGTCGGGAAAATACCGTCTTCGTAGAGCCGAACCTTGCCGGTTGTGGCCCCTTCCGGGTATGGCCACTGTTGCGGCCCCTGCGTTTCAAGCAGGGCATAGGACAGGCCGGTGATATCCAGATCGCGGCCGCGCGTCGATTCACGGTGTTCATTGAAGATAGCTTCGGCATCGGCGTAAGGAAACAGCCGGTCGGCCGCTGCATGATCCAGCTTCTGGCCCAGACGACGGGCAAAATCGACGACGATTTCCCAGTCGTGACGCGCCTCTCCCGGTGCCTTGATCGCCGGCAGCACGCGGGTGATGCAGCGCTCGGAATTGGTCACCGTACCGTGCTTCTCGCCCCAGCCGCTGGCCGGCAACAACAGGTCGGCGTAATCGGCCGTATCGGTATTGCCGTAGGCTTCCTGCAAAACGACGTATGCGGCCGACTGAAGGGCTTCCCGGACTGCCGCCTGATTGGGCAAAGACTGCGCCGGATTGGTACAGGCGATCCATACCGCTTTGATTTCCCCCGTCTTCAAGGCCTTGAATAGGTCGACCGCGGACTTTCCGGGAGTTGCCGGCACGAAAGGCACGCCCCAGAAACGCGCCATCTCGGCCCGATGCGCCGGATTGGCCAGATCCCGATGCGCCGACAGCAGGTTGGACAAGCCGCCAACTTCGCGTCCGCCCATGGCATTCGGCTGCCCGGTCAGTGAAAACGGTCCGGCCCCCGGCTTGCCGATGTGCCCGGTCGCGAGGTGCAAATTAATGATCCCGGCGTTGTTGTGCGTGCCGTGCGCCGACTGGTTCAGTCCCTGGCAATAGAGCGACAGCGATGCTTCGCTGGTACCGAACCAGCGGGCGGCCTGAACGATGGCCTCGGCTGGAATACCGCACAGCGCCGCGACCTGCTCCGGCGAATAATTCTTGACGATGTCGGCAAGCGCATCGAAGCCGCTGGTGTGCGCCTCGACGTAGGCCCGATCGACCAGGCCTTCGTTGATCAGCACATGCAGCATGCCGTTGAAAAGTGCGATGTCGCTGCCCGGCTTGATCGCCAGGTGAAGGTCAGCGATCTCGGCAGTTTCCGAACGCCGCGGGTCGGCAACGATGATCTTCAGATGCGGGTTGGCCGCCTTGGCGTCTTCGATGTAGCGAAAAACAATCGGGTGAGCAACCGCGGGATTGGCACCACTGATCAAAATCACCTTGGCCTGCAGAATATCCGCGTAACTGCAGGGCGGCGCATCGGCGCCCAGTGTCTGCTTGTAGCCGGCAACGGCCGAGGACATGCAAAGACGTGAATTGGTATCGACGTTATTGGTGCCAATCAGCCCCTTGGCCAACTTGTTGAAGACGTAATAGTCTTCGGTCATCAACTGGCCGGAAATATAAAAGGCGACCGAATCCGGGCCATACTCGCGAATCGTTGCCGCAAAACGCTCGGCTGCCTCGTCAAGTGCGAGATCCCAACTGACTCGCTGACCGGTTTGGGCTCGAACCGTACGTTTTTCCGGAAACTGCAGACGATAGGTCGGGTTTATCGTCTGGTTCAAGGTTGCGCCCTTGGTGCACAGGCGCCCGCGATTTGCCGGATGCTCGGGGTCGCCTCGCAAGCCGGTAACGACACCGTTTTCGGTTTCGATCAGCACGCCGCAGCCAACGCCGCAATAGCAACAGGTAGATTTAACTTCAGTTCTCATGATTTTCCTTCCGGCATGCCATCAGCAACAGGCATGCCACCTATAAAAATCATGAGCTTGCATAAAAAAAGGGGAAATCCCTTGGCGGAATTTCCCCTTTTTGGTGCGTACATCTCGGCAAGCGTCCCTATTTGATGCGCTGCAGCTTGGGACGCCCTCCTTCTGGGCGTGGTGGCTCGGGTGGCGACTCGTCAGAAACCACTTCAGCCTCGACCGGCTCAACGAACATCTCGTCGGCCATCGCCTCTTCACCATCAACCTCAAAGGCCATCCCTGCCCCGTTTTCCCGGGCATAAATGGCAGAAATACGCTCGATCGGCACCGACAATTCGCGCGCCACACCGCCGAAGCGGGCCTGGAACTCGACATAGTCATTCCCGATCTGCAGCTTATTGGTCGCCGTAGGGCCAAGGTTCAGCACAATCTGGCCTTCACGCACGAACTCGCGCGGCACGCGGGTTCGCTCATCGACTTCGACAGCAATGTGGGGCGTAAAGCCGTTATCGCAGCACCACTCCCACAAGGCGCGCAGCAAATAAGGCTTGGTAGACGGAAGCTCCATGCTTACTTGCGCATCGCCTTTTCGGACGGTGTCAGCGCGTCGATGAAACCTTGACGGCTGAAAATACGTTCGGCGTACTTCATCAACGGAGCGGCCGCCTTGCCAAGATCGATACCGTAATGATCCAGACGCCACAACAACGGCGCGATGGCGACGTCAAGCATGGAGAATTCATCACCCAGCATGAACTTCTGCTTATTGAAGATCGGCACGATCTCGGTCAGACGGGCCTTGATTTCCTGGCGCGCCTTATCGGCGGTCTTGCCATTCTTCTCGATCACTTCCATGAAGGAGAAAATCTCGCGTTCCATGCCGACCAGCAATTGGCGAGCGCGGGCGCGCATGATCGGGTCGGCCGGCATCAGCTGTGGATGCGGGAAACGTTCATCGATGTATTCGTTGATGATGTTCGGCTCGAACAACACCAGATCGCGCTCGACCAGCACCGGCACGCGATTGTGCGGATTGATCGCCGCCATCTCTTCCGGCTTGTTGAACATGTCGACATCGATCACCTGGAAATCCATGCCCTTTTCGAACAGGACAATGCGGCAACGGTGACTAAAGGGGCAGGTAGTACCCGAGTAGAGGTTCATCATTTGTGGTAACCCTCAAAATGAGATTCGGCACCGGGGGCTGGCCGAAGCCAAACCCGCGATGCCGTTAGCTAATCCGCGAAGGATCAGTGAATGTCTTTCCAGTATTCCTTCTTCAGTGCGTAAGCAACAACGAAGAGGACTGCCAGGAAGGCCAGAACGAAGAAGCCCAGCGTCCGACGGAACTCCTGTTGCGGCTCGCCCATCCAGACCATGAAGCCGACCAGATCAGAAACTGACTTGTCGAATTCGGCCGGCGCCATCGCGCCCGGAACAGCCAGCTCCAGTTTGTGCGTTTCGTGATTCAGCACTTGCTGGCCTTGCAGCCCGTACAGGACATGCGGCATACCAACATTTTCAAACACCACGTTGTTCCAGCCGGTCGGACGGTTCTCGTCACGATAGAAGGAACGCAGATAGGTGTAGAGCCAGTCGGCACCAGCAGCGGCATTACCCGCTTCGCCACGGGCACGGGCTATGATGGTCAGATCCGGCGGCGTAGCACCGAACCACAACTTCTGCTCATCGGAACGCGCTGCAACCCGCATCAGTTCACCGATCTTGTCGGACGTGAACATCAGGTTTTCCTTGACCTGCTGCTCGGTCAAACCGAGGTCCAGCAGGTTCTTGTAGCGCAGGTAAGACGCACCGTGGCAATTCAGACAGTAATTGACGAACAGCTTGGCGCCATTCTGCAAAGCCGCCTTGTCGCTCACGGAGCCCGGCCACTTGTCGATGTGGGCCGTGCTACCGCTGGCGAAAGCCATGATCGGCGCGAAGAGCAATGCGATAAGGAATTTTTTCATTTTAGGCATCCTCTCACTTGAACGTCACACGGTCAGGAACCGGCTTGAACTTGTCCATCCGGGACCACCACGGCATCGCGAGGAAGAATCCGAAGTAGAACACCGAACAAATCTGCGAAATCAGTTCGCCCATCGGAGACGGAGACAACGTACCCAGATAACCGAGGATGAAGAAGCAGATGACGAAGATGGTCAGCAGGGTCTTGTAGATCGGGCCGCGGTAGCGAATCGACTTGACCGGGCTACGATCCAGCCACGGCAGGAAGGCGAAGATCACCACCGAAGCGCCCATGGCAACCACACCCCAGAACTTGGCATCGAGACCGAACAGCGGATAGGTAACCGCGCGCAGAATCGAGTAGAACGGCGTGAAGTACCAAACCGGCGCAATGTGCGGCGGCGTCTTCAGCGGGTCAGCCGGATAGAAATTCGGCGTTTCCAGGAAATAACCGCCACCCTCAGGTGCCCAGAACATCACCGCCGAGAAGACCATCAGGAAGACGATCACACCGACGATATCCTTGACCGTGTAGTACGGATGGAACGGGATGCCGTCGACCGGAATACCGTTTGCGTCCTTGTTGGCCTTGATCTCGACACCGTCCGGATTGTTGGAGCCGGTTTCGTGCAATGCCAGTACGTGAGCAGCGACCAGACCGATCAGGACAAGCGGGAAGGCAATCACGTGGAAAGAGAAGAAGCGGTTCAGCGTCGCATCACCAACCACAAAATCACCGCGGATAATCAGCGACAGATCGCCACCGATGATGGGAATGGCCGAGAACAGATTAACAATAACCTGCGCACCCCAGTAGGACATCTGGCCCCAAGGCAGCAGATAACCGAAGAAGGCTTCGCCCATCAGGCACAGGAAAATGCCCACACCGAACAGCCAGGTCAACTCGCGCGGCTTGCGATAGGAACCGTAGAGCAGGCCACGGAACATATGCAGATAGACCACGATGAAGAAGGCCGAAGCACCGGTCGAGTGCATGTAGCGGATCAACCAGCCACCCGGCACATCACGCATGATGTATTCGACAGAGGCAAAAGCGATCGGCACGCCATTGGCGTTCAGCGCTGCATCCGGCTTGTAGTGCATGACCAGGAAGATACCGGTAACGATCTGGATGACCAGAACCAGCAACGCCAGGGAGCCGAAGAAATACCAGAAATTGAAGTTCTTCGGAGCGTAGTACTCGGACAGGTGGCCTTTCCACATGGCAGTCGCCGGGAAGCGGGCATCAACCCACTCCAGCGCGTTACCAGCCAGCGAGCCGTCGGACTTGTATTTTTCGAAATTGCCAGCAGCCATTTCTTATGCTCCCTTCTTGTCTTCGCCGATCAGGATACGGGTATCGGCGAGATACACGTGCGGCGGTACTTCAAGGTTGGTCGGGGCAGGCTTCGACTTGTACACACGACCGGCGAAGTCGAAGGTCGAGCCGTGGCAAGGACAGAGGAAACCGCCTAGCCAATCTGCCGTCATGCCTTCTTCCGCACCTTTTTTGAACTTCTGCGAAGGTGAGCAACCAAGGTGGGTACAGATACCGACCACAACCATGATTTCCGGCTTGACCGAACGAGTATCGTTCTTGGCGTAATCCGGCTGCTGATTCTTTTCCGACTTCGGATCGGCTACCGCATCAGCGAGCTTGGGCAGCGTATCCAGCATGTCCTTGGTGCGGTTGATGATCCAGACTGGCTTGCCTCGCCACTCGACGGTCATCATCTGACCCGGTTCAAGCTTGCTGATATCGACTTCGACCGGAGCGCCTGCAGCCTTGGCACGCTCGGATGGAAGCAAGCTGGATACGAACGGCACGAGTGCGGCAACCGCGCCCGCCCCGCCCACGGCTGCGGTCGCAACGACCAGACGCCGCCGTCCGCAGTCCATTTTTCCTTGATTGCTCATAACGCTGACCCCTAATGGAATTAGATGGGATAAAAATTAAACGCTAAATTATACTTCATCGGAACCGCCGACAAAAGCCGCTGTCACCCATCGCAGGTCTTTCGCTCGCGCAAAGCCTGCGCCAGCGTGCCGCTGTCGACGTACTCAAGCTCCCCACCAACCGGCACACCGCGCGCAATTCTCGTCACCCCGACCCCCTTGGGTTTGAGCATGGCCGTGATGTAATGAGCCGTCGCTTCGCCTTCATTGGTATAGTTTGTCGCCAAAATAACTTCTTTGACGACACCATCGAGCGCACGCTCCATCAATCGTTCCAAACCCAACTCCTTCGGCCCGACACCATCCAGCGGGGAAATCCTGCCCATAAGAACGTAATACAGCCCCTGATAGCTCAAGGTCTGTTCCATCATGTTCATATCAACGGGAGTTTCAACCACACAAAGAAGAGCCGGGTCCCGGCGCGGGGAAGCGCAGCGCTCACAAACTTCAGCCTCAGTAAAGGTATTGCAGCACCGGCAATGCCTGATTGCCTTGAGGGCATGAAGAACGGCGTCGCCCAAACGCTGTGCCCCGGGACGGTCGCGCTGCAACAAGTGGTAAGCCAAGCGCTGCGCTGACTTGGGGCCGATTCCGGGCAAGCAACGCAGCGCTTCAATCAAAGACTCGAGCCCCGAAGGATTCACTGACTCAGAACGGCAATTTGAAGCCGGGGGGCAAGTTGAGCCCCGAGGTAAAACCAGCCATCTTATCCTTGCTCAAGGCCTCACCGCGACGTACAGCATCATTCAAGGCCGCCGCAATTAAATCTTCCAGCATTTCACGATCATCCATTACGGACGGATCTATATTGACCCGGCGCACTTCATGCGCACATGTCATCAGGACCTTGACCATACCAGCGCCAGCCACCCCTTCAACCTCGACCTGCGCCAGCTGATCCTGCGCCTTTTTCATATTTTCCTGCATCGCCTGCGCCTGTTTCATCAGGCCAGCCAAGCCACCCTTCATCATATTTATTTCTCCGTTAGCCTATTGGTTTAATGGAAGTCTCAACGATAGACGCATCAAAAGACTCAATGACGTCCCGCACAAACGTATCCTGGGCGATTGCATTTGCCGCCCGCTCTTGCTGTTCCTGGCGCTGCCGACCAACCGTTTCCGCCGGGGTCACCGTCTCATTCTGAGCCAATTCAATGCGTACTTGCAGCGAACGACCCAAAAACTCACTCAAGGCTTGCTGCAATTTATCCGGATTGGGCTTCATCTGCAAATGCCCCTGAGCCGGGGATAAACGAAGCAAACATTGAGTTTCACCGAGCTGCCGCAACTCACAGTTCTGCGCCAATTCCCGAGCCAGGCCCGACAACCCCAGCGATGAAACAATCTGATGCCAATCCATCTCTCCGTCAGCTGCAGGTGCGATTTTCGGAACAACAGCAGGCCCGGCAACGGGCGTGACTACTACCGGCGAAACCGGAACAGCAGTGGCCGCTTTGGGCACGACGCCGGCAACTCTTCCGCGAGGTAGCGCTACCGCCACAACATCCGCCACGTTACTTGGGCGAAAGGCATAGAGCCTGAGTAGCGTCATAACAAAGCCAGCATACTCATCAGGCGCGGCCGCCAGCTCGGCCCGACCAACATTGACAATTTGATATGCCAACTGAACGAACTCCGGCGAAAACGCCTCAGCCAAGGTCTTTAGGCGAACACGCTCCGGCTCCTCCTCATCGATTGCACCCGGCACCCACTGAACGATCTGCAGACGCGTTAGTAGCGCCCCCAGCTCTTGCAATGCCGCCGAGAATGAAAGGCTTCGGATACCGAGATCTGCCGCAACCTGCAATAACGCCGTCGGATCAGCCGCCTGTAGTGCCTCAAGAATCGCGAAAAGGTAATCCTGATCCACCGCACCAAGCATGCTGCGAACCTGAGCCTCCTCAACCTTACCTGCCCCGTGGGCTATCGCCTGATCCAGGAGCGAGAGTGCATCCCGCATGCTACCAGCGGCAGACCGAGCGACCAGAGCAAGTGCCGGTTGGTCAAATGGAATTCCTTCAGCCTGGAGTATTTGAGCCAAATGCCCCGTAATCGCCCCTGCCGGCATCTGCTTCAGATTGAATTGCAAGCAGCGAGACAAAACTGTGACAGGAATTTTTTGAGGATCAGTCGTAGCAAGAATGAACTTCACATGCTCCGGCGGCTCTTCAAGCGTCTTCAACATGGCATTGAAAGCCGAGTTCGAGAGCATGTGCACTTCGTCGATCACATAGACCTTGAAGCGCCCTCGAGTTGGCGCATAGACAGCATTTTCGAGCAGCTGACGCATTTCATCGACACGGGTATTTGTCGCAGCGTCAACCTCAAGCAAGTCAACAAAACGACCGCTATCGATTTCTTGACAAGCCGAACATGTGCCACATGGCGTTGCAGTGATACCCGTTTCGCAATTCAGCGACTTGGCCAGAATCCGGGCCAATGTGGTTTTACCGACACCCCGAGTACCGGTGAAAAGATAGGCATGGTGTAGGCGCTGCTCAGAAAGCGCATGCGTCAAGGCGCGAACAACATGCTCCTGCCCCACCAGCGTAGAAAAATTGCGCGGTCGCCACTTGCGCGCAAGAACTTGATAACTCATGCGCCCCACACCAATGCAAAAAATGGAATTGGCGAGCCTAACCCCCGGCACTTGCAGTAAGTGGCTGTGGCTGCTTCCTTCCGGACCTGACCAGGTTCACCACCCTACAATGCGGGGAGACCCGCCGAGAGCGATTCTATCACAGGCAGAAGGGCTCATAACTCTGAGATTTATGATAATTCCCAACAACAGATCGGGAAATCTTCCCGACTCCTCTTCTGATCGAAAAATCATTTGCAATGGTTAATTTTCCAGGATGCAAAGCAAAAACCCCCGTTACCTGATGGTAACGGGGGTCTGCATGGGGAGTCTGGCGTTGACCTACTTTCGCGAGCGGTATGCTCACTATCATTGGCGCGATGC
>JAYREA010000027.1:0-10126 GCA_041909135.1 Azonexus sp.
AACAATATCTACGCGCAAATCGGCCTGATCCTGCTGATCGGCCTGGCTGCCAAGAATGCCATCCTGATTGTCGAATTCGCCAAGATGAAGCGGGAAGAAGGCGAGGATGCCGTGAGTGCAGCCATCGGTGCTGCCAAGCTGCGTCTGCGCCCGATCATCATGACCTCCTTCGCTTTCATCCTCGGTGTCGTGCCGCTGATCATCGCTTCCGGGGCCGGTGCGGCAGCGCGGGTGTCGATGGGCATTACGGTTTTTGCCGGCATGCTGGCAGCAACGCTACTCGCCATTTTCATGGTGCCGGTCCTGTTCGTTGCGGTCGATCGCATCGTCGTCCGTTTTTCCAAAAAAACAGCCGACCAGCCGGAGGTCCAGGCATGATCCGCCGTCTTCCCCCCACAGTGTTGATCGCCAGCCTATTCGTTGCCGGTTGCGCCGTTGGCCCGGATTACCAGCGTCCGGAAATCAATCTACCGGAAAGCCATCGCGGTGCCAGCCCGGAAAACACCAAGGCCCCTTCGCTGGCTGACAGCAACTGGCGCGAGGTATTTACCGATCCTCCCCTGCAAAGCCTGATCGAAGAAGCTTTGAGTGCCGGCCCGGATGCCTTGCTCGCTGCGGCCCGCCTGCGCGAAGCCGAAGCGCTGGCCGGTGTCAGTCGAGCACCGCTCTGGCCGCAGGGTTCTATATCGCTCAATACTTCGCCCACCATCCGCCAACCCGGCGAACGCTTCACGGCCAGCTACCTCGGTGGCGCCGGCATCTCATGGGAAATCGACCTCTGGGGACGCTACCGCCGCGCCAGCGAAGCCGCCAAGGCTGAACTGCTGGCCAGCGAGGAAGCCCTGCACGGCATGCAGGCTTCGCTGGTTGCCACCGTCGCACGCTACTATTTTCAGTTATCTACGCTGCATGACACCCTAACCATTACCGAGCGCAGCGCGCGCAACCAAGGTGAAGTGCTGCGCCTGATCAAGCGCCTCTCGGCGGCCGGCATTTCTTCCGCGGCTGAGGAGCGTCAGCAGGAAAGTGCGCTGGCGGCGACCGAAGCTAGCCTGCCGACGTTGCGCCGCCAGATTGCCGAAACGGAAAACGCCTTATCCTTGTTGCTCGGTCGCAATCCGGGAGCCTTCCGTCTGGATGTGCCACCCAAACTGGCGCTGCCCGGATTGATTCCACCGGGATTGCCATCCAGGCTGCTTGAACAGCGGCCGGATATTCGTCAGGCCGAAGCTCGCCTGATGGCTGCGAATGCTCGTGTCGGCGAAGCCAAGGCAATGTTTTTCCCCAGCCTTTCGCTCACCGCGATCTTCGGTGGCGTGAGTACCAGCCTGGCCGATGTCGTGCACGGGCGAGCGCCAGCCGTTGCCAGTATCGGCCCGAACCTGCTGCAACCACTGTTTGCCGGCGGTCAGATCTACTTCAACCGCGAAGCAGCACAAGCCCGGCTTGATCAGGCAGTCATCAACTATCGGAAAACCATTCTCAATGCCTTGGGCGAAGTTGCCAATGGCCTGGTTGCCTATGAAACCAGCGATGCGCTGATGGAAACCCAGGCTCGCCGCGTTGCTGCTTCCCGAGAAGCGATGCGCCTCGCCGATTTGCGCTTCCGGGCCGGCACGACGAATTTCCTCGAAGTGCTCGATACCCAGCGCCAGTTATTGGCGGCCGAAACGCAGGAGGCGCAGGCCTTGCTGGAGCGACGCCAAGCCTTGATCAGCATCTATCTCGCCTTGGGGGGAGGCTGGCAGGCGACCGGTAGATAGCCATGCCTGCCATCCACACGATCAATTCGATTCACTGGATGCTGCTGCGCCGCTTGCTGGCAGTCTGGCTGCTGGTCGCGCTGGCGGTAACCGGCATCGGCTACTACATCGAGGTTAATAAATTTGAAGAAGGCCTGGCGGCGATTGCCGCGTCGGAAATGCGCACACTGTCAGCCAAGGTGGCTCCGGACGGGGATAAGGAGCAGCAAGTGCTGGCAGAAGAAACCAAGGATTTCATCCGTAAGCACTATCTGTGGATCAGGGTTTATAACCACCACGGCAGACTGGTCAGGGAACTGTACAACCCAAAATACACGAATCTCACCGAAGCACTGAAAGCAACAATGTCGCCGATGCCACACGATGGCAGGCGGCATTTCGAGACACGGGACATCAACGGCCAGAAGGTCATTCATATCCTCGTTACGCTCTCTACGCCCGAGTCGCCTAGCCCATTGTATTTTGAGGGGGCATTCCTGCTTGATCAGCAAACCCAAGACCAACAGCAAGAAAAAATCTGGCGCATGCTGGCTTTTATCCTGTTTGCCAGCCTGGCTACCGTGATCGCCGTCTACCCCATCGTTCTGCTGCTCTACCGCTCCCTGCTCAAGGCTTCGAAGGATATTCTGCGCGGCAACCTGGAAATTGCTTCTGTTCTTGGAACAGCCATTGCGAAACGTGACTCGGACACCGGTGAACACAACTATCGCGTCACCCTATACGCCATCCGACTGGCCGAAGCAGTTAACCTGCCGATGGCGGAGATGCGTAGCCTAATTCTCGGCGCCTTTCTGCACGATGTCGGAAAAATTGGCATCCCGGACGCCATTCTGCTCAAACCAGGCCGCCTGAGCGAAACTGAATTCGCAGCCATGCGGAAGCATGTTGAACTAGGATTAGACATCGTGGCGCCTTCCCACTGGCTGCTCATCGCTCGCGATATCATTGGAAAACATCATGAGAAATACGATGGCAGCGGCTACCCTCTGGGGCTGTGCGGCGAGGCAATTCCACTTACGGCAAGAATTTTCGCCATCGTCGACGTCTTCGATGCGCTAACCTCGCACCGCCCCTACAAGGTGCCAATGCCAGTCGAAGACGCCGTCTCAATTCTTTTAAAACACTCCGGACAGCATTTCGACCCAGCACTACTAGGGCAATTTACCCGAATCGTTGCAGATATCCACGCAGAAATTAGTGCCAAATCCGAAGCGGAACTCGCTGAAAAATTGGGCCAATTGTTGCCGGATTATTTTTTGCATGAAACTTAGCTAAATATTTACGAACACTGAATTTTCAGTGACACCTGAATTGTCATACAACTTCGACTCTCAGTTCGACGAAGAAAGGTTGTGCGATGCCTGGTGGCCGGGATGAACGACTATATTTCCAAACCGTTCAATCCTGAGAGATTGTTTGAGAAACTCTTGCAGTGGCTTCAGCGGCGCAAAGGCAACTGACCGCCACATTGCTGCCCGACACCGATCAGGAGACCAACGTCCGTTCAGGCCGACGAGCACGAATTAGCTATCCGGCAGCTTCCAGAGCATTGCAGTCATTCCTATGGCTGCTATTGGAATGTGGCGAACGGCAACTGATGGCCGGGTACGGAAATTTCAACCGCCGATTTGGTCGCCGAATACCTGCCGTTCAGCTCGCTCGAATGCGAACAATCCAGATGTAACCGCCAACGGCAGGTAGTGGCCGGATACGGAAATTTCAGCCGTCGATTTAGTCGCCGAATACCTGCCGTTCAACTCGGTCGAACGCAAACAATCCAGATGTAACAACCAACGGCAGGTAGTGGCCGACAGCACCTGTACAGGATGTTGCCCGAAAGCGGCCACACGGGGTGTGACCGCAGGGCGAGGCTAGATTTCCGTCTGCTCTGAAATCTCGAGAGCATCATCGACCTCAATGCCGAGGTATCTGACCGTGCTTTCAAGCTTGGAATGCCCAAGCAGGAGTTGGACTGCTCGCAGATTCTTCGTTCGCTTGTAGATCAGAGTTGCCTTTGTGCGTCGCATGGAATGCGTCCCATAGGCCGACGAGTCCAGACCAGCAGATTCGGCCCAATGATGAACGATCCGCGCATATTGGCGCGTCGAGACATGGGGCGACTTCGCTACCCTGCTCGGAAATAGGAACTGATCTCCGCGCAGATGAGATTTTTCCAGCCAGGCTGAAACTGCCAGCCTTGTAGCTTCCGTCAGTTCGAACTGCACGGGCCGCTGCGTTTTTCTCTGAATCACCATGGCTCTGGGAAGCACCTGGTTTCCATGCGTGATGTCTCGAACGCGGAGGCTGACGAGATCACATCCCCGCAGTTTGCTGTCGATGGCCAAGTTGAACATGGCGAGGTCACGGACGGCATGTGCATTCTGGAGGTGGATGCGGATAGCCCAGATGTCCTTCGGCTTGAGGGGTGGCTTTTGCCCGACAAGTTTTCCCTTGTTCCAGGCTTCGCGCTTGTGGATGGTTTCCATCTTTGACTCCTTGGTTGTTGATCGGAGTCATATTGTTCGGCCTATGCGGGAATGGCCGGTGTTGGGTAGGATGTCGTACGCGGGCTGTCGGCCACAACCAGCCGGTCATCTGTTTTCCGAAGCTGCCGTTCAATGGACCGCTTCACTCCAAAAGCTGCCGGATACCCTACGCGAGCAATTCGGCCTTAGCAGCCGGTGGGGCCGCCTCAACTCAATGGCCGTTCCTCGTAGGTTGCCGACATCAAGGCGACATATGGCCTGAGTGGCTGCTACCAGTGGGGCAGAAGGAGGGCAACTGCGACTCGGGCCCAAATAGCCGATGTGTATAGGTGGGCGTCTCAGAAATTGAAAATTGTACGCTAAGGGCCGAAGGTTGCTGTTTAGCAGCAGTGCAAGGCCGCGATTAACGGGCAGGAAACGTTGCCGTGGCGCGCATTGCACTCACCCACCAACTTCGAAAGCGCCGCCTCCATCCCCTTGAGGTCAGCCAAGCGGATACGCACATCGGCCAAGCGCATGGTGGCCAGTTCGGCCGCCTCGCTGCAATTAGTGCCGTCCTCAAGTTTCAGGAGCAGGCCGACTTCATCTAGGCTGAACCCCAGGCGCTGGGCTGATTTCACAAATTTCAATCGCGCCACGTCTACCTGCCCATAGCGGCAGATGCGGCCATACTGCCGCTCGGGCTGGGGTAGCAAACCCTTGAGCTGATAGAAGCGTATCGTTTCCACGTTCACCCCGGCGGCCTTGGCGAAAGCGCCGATGGTCAGATTATTTTGAGCGTTCTCCATGGTGCTTGACTCCGTAGTTGACTACGGAAATAAGGTTACAACATCAAACGAAGATTCGTAAGGAGAACGTCATCTTGAAACCGAAGAACAGCAGCGCACTGGCTGCCAGCGGCATCGCCGCCATTCTGGCATCCACCTGCTGCATTGGCCCGCTTGTGTTAGTCGCACTTGGCTTCTCGGGTGCCTGGATTAGCAATCTGACCGTGCTGGAACCGTACCGGCCGTTCTTCATCGGCGCGTCGGTCTTCGCGCTGTTCTTTGCTTGGCGAAATATCTTTCGAGCGGCCCATGCCTGCAAGCGAGGCGAAGTATGCGCTGTGCCGCAAGTGCGGACGACCTATAAGGCCATCTTCTGGGTCGTGGCCGCGCTGGTCTTGGTTGCACTCACATTTCCCTACGTCCTGCCGCTGTTCTACTGAAAGGAGACTGCCATGAAAAAACTCGCCACCCTTATCGCCCTGGCCGCTACCCTGAGCTCACCTGCCTGGGCTGCCACCAAGACCGTCACCTTGTCGGTGCCAGGTATGACCTGCGAAGTGTGCCCGATTACAGTCAAGAGGGCCCTGTCCAAAGTGGCTGGCATCCAGAATGCCGAAGTCAGCTTCGAGAAACGCGAAGCCGTCGTCGCCTTCGACGACGCCAAGACCAATATCGAAGCCATAACCAAAGCCACTGCAAACGCAGGCTATCCTTCGACGCTGAAAGCTGAAAAATAAATACCCGCCGTTGGCGGCATACATCTGCGCGCCATCATCAAAAAAGGAGAACTCTGATGGGTAATTGTTGCTCTTCAGGCACGAAGAAGTCATCCGCCGATACAGACTGCGCCACTAATATTCCGAAGACGGCCTACTGTCCGGTCGATGGTCAATCATGCCGAAGCGTGGAGTTGCGCACGGTCTTACACCATCTGAAGCGCCCGCATGCGAATCGTCCGGCGACACAGGGGTATTACTTCTGCGACAACAAGGAATGCGACGTCGTATATTTTGGTCAGGATGGTTCCGTCATTACCCGTCACGACGTCCGAAGCGAGGTCGGGCAAAAGTCGAGCAGCCCTGACCGGGTAATCTGCTATTGCTTCGGCATCACCGAGCGAGAGGTTCTCGGCGAGACGGACCATCGACCCAGCAGTTCTGCCAAGGAGTTCGTGATTGAGCAAACTCGGCTACACAACTGCGCCTGCGACGTGCGCAATCCTTCCGGCAGGTGTTGCTTGAAGGATTTCCCCAAGGCAGAGCCATTGCCGAGTTAGGCAACCGGCCAAGATTGCGATGCTGCCGGCACCGGAGGCTTTCGGCTGACCATCTAGTTGTTGTCAGGCTGGCTGACAGAGATATTTCTAGGCATCAACTGGTTGTCCCATAAGGCCGACAACCCTTCTGTTAGCCGTTGGCTGGAACGACTGCTGTACCGGGTAATCTGCCCTTGGACCTTTTAAGCGGCCAATGACAGCATTGGGTCGAAAGCGGCTGTAGAAGGCGCCCCGAAAGCCGTCATCGATAGATTCAAAGCACAAATGGCCGGTCTGTAATCAGCACCGGCCATTCGCTTTTAGGTAAGCGTCCTTCCATGACCGTCTGGCGAGTAGTGTGAAACAAAGAGAAAGTGGTGCCCGCCGAATAAAGTAATGGGGACCATTTTTTGGACACAGCAGAGGTTGTTACCGGAGGGCGGCGTGGCCGCCCCAATTATCCGATTGAGTTCAAGCGCCGACTGGCCGTGGAAGCCTGCGAACCTGGCGTGTCGGTGGCGAAGCTGGCGCTGCGATACGGGCTGAACACGAACATGGTGTTCAAGTGGCGACGCCAATACCGGGCCGGGCAGTTTGAGACGGACGGCGATGCCGAGGTTGTCGCGACACAGCCCCTATTTCTGCCGGTGATCGCAGCACCAGGAGCAGGAAAACCAAGCGCCACGAAAGCAGCTGCCTCCCCGCCGGGCTACATCGAGATCATCCGCGGCCAGACTAGCGTTCGCGTCTGTGGTGATGTTACTGCCTCGGCGCTGCACTTGGTACTTGACTGCCTGGCGACCCGAGAATGATGGGGCCGCCGGCGGGAACCCAAATCTGGCTGGCGGCGGGGGTAACCGACATGCGCCGTGGCTTTGATGGTTTGGCGGCGATTGCCCAGGAGCAGTTGGCGGCCGATCCATTCAGCGGTCACGTCTTCGTGTTTCGCGGTCGGCGCGGCGACCTCATCAAATTGCTCTGGTGGGATGGTGATGGCTTGTGCCTGTTTGCCAAACGGCTAGAGCGTGGGCGTTTCATCTGGCCGAATGCCAGTGAGGGGCGTGTCCATCTCTCCAAGGCGCAGCTTGCCATGCTCCTGGAAGGCATCGACTGGCGGCGCCCGGCGCGCTCCTGGCAGCCCGAGCGGGCGGCATAAAGCCGGCCTGTGGGGGCTGTTCACCGCCCCTGAATTCCCGTAAACTTCGGCCATGTCCAAGTCAGCCCAACCCGCTACCAGCCAGGCTTCCAGCGAAGTCGGCAGACTGCGCCAGCAGGTCGACATGCTGATCGAGGAGAACGAACACCTGAAGTTGCTGGTCGCCAAGTACCGCCGCCTGCACTTCGGCCAGAAATCGGAAGCCCAGGCCCAACTGGGGCAACTCGATCTGGCGCTGGCTTTCGAGCCGCTGCCAGTCACTGCGGATTCTCCGACGTCGTCCTTGCCGGATGAATCGGCTGCCAAACCGCGCACCAGGAAGCGCAAGCCTTTCCCGGAAACCCTGCCCCGCGACACGGTGACGCATGCACCGGAGGGGGACTGCTGCCCGGATTGTGGCGGACGGTTCAAGCACCTGGGCGAAGATGTCTCGGAAATGCTGGAGTATGTGCCGGCTAGCTTCAAGGTCATTCGCCATGTACGCCCGAAGCTGGCCTGTGTCCGGTGTGATCACATCGCCCAAGCGGCTGCACCGGTCCGCCCAATTCCCCGAGGGTTTGCCGGCCCGGCCCTGTTGGCCCACGTGCTGGTCGGGAAGTTCTGCGATCACTTGCCACTCTATCGGCAAAGCGCCATTTATGCGCGCAGCGGTCTGGACCTGGATCGAGCACTATTGGCCGAATGGGTCGGCCATTGCCACGCATTGCTCTCGCCGCTGGTCGATTCGATTCGGCGCTATGTCCTGGGCGGCCGCAAGGTGCATGCAGATGACACGCCGCTGCCCGTACTCGCGCCGGGCAAAGGACAAACCAAGACCGCACGGCTGTGGACGTATGTCCGGGATGATCGCCCGGCGGGAAGTGGTGATCCGCCAGCCGTCTGGTTTGCCTACTCGGAAGACCGCAAAGGGCAGCACCCCCGCGAGCATCTGAAAGGCTTCCGCGGCATCCTGCAAGCGGATGCCTATGGCGGGTTCGATGCCCTGTATGAAACAGGTGAGATTCAGGAAGCTGCCTGCTGGGCGCATGTCCGGCGCAAATTCGTCGATGTCTATCGAGCCCAGGCTTCGCCTATCGCGGCCGAGGCAATCTCCCGGATTGCCGGCCTGTATGCCATCGAAAGTCAGATCCGCGGCCAATCAGCCGGCGAACGGCAGGTGATTCGGCAAGCACAAGCCCTGCCCCTGCTGAATGCATTGCACGTCTGGCTGGAAGCACAGCGCCAGCGGGTATCACGCAAGTCCGGTATAGCCGATGCGATCGGTTATGCGCTGAATCACTGGTCGGCGTTGATCCGCTACGCCGAGGATGGCCGGGTCGAGATTGACAACAATGCGGCAGAACGCGCCTTGCGCGGCGTCGCTTTGGGTCGCAAGAACTACCTGTTCGGCGGTTCCGATGTCGGCGGCGAACGTGCAGCCAGCATGTATTGCCTGATCGGCAGCGCGAAACTCAACGGGATTGACCCCGAGGCGTACCTGCGGACAGTCCTGACACGGATTGCCGAGCATCCGATCAACCGGGTTGATGAACTGCTCCCCTGGAATCTCTACGCCGATCAAGTCGCCCCTCAACAGAAAGTCGCCTGACATGAGCAATGTCATTCCCTTGAAGAAACCCAGAGCCACGAAAATTCCCGATCTGCTGCAACTGAAGATCGAACTGGCCTGGATCAAGCCCACGATCTGGCGGCGCATTCTGGTGCCGGCATCGATCACGCTGGGCAATCTGCATCAGGTTCTGCAAGTGACCTTCGGCTGGGGCGACTACCACCTGCACGAGTTCGACTTTGGTGGCGAGCGTTTCGGCATTCCCGACCCGGAATTCGATTGGGAGCCGGTTCGTTCGGAGGCGCGTATCCAGCTCAAAACCGCCCTGGGCGGCATGGCCTCGTTCAAGTACATCTACGACTTCGGCGATCACTGGGAACACCGGGTCAAGGTCGAGAAGAAATTGCCGGGCGACCCCGAACTGAGCCACCGTGCCATGCTGCTGAAAGCAGCCAACGCTACGCCACCAGAGGACGTCGGTGGCGCCCCTGGCTACGCGGATTTCGTGGCGGCAATGACCGCCCCCAATCATCCCGAGCACCAGTCGATGCGTGAATGGTACGGCGATGCCTTCGATCCCACATTCGTCGATGTCGGCGCAATCAGCCTTGCTTTACACGACCTCAAAATCTAAGTTCAAGACGGCCTCGGAACGACGCTTACGCTTTTAGGAGGCCAACGTCCGCTAAGGCCGACATCCGGCCTCATGCCGGCGGCACAGGCAGCACATCGGCCAAAGCCGACCTTGAAGGTCTGGCCCCGAACAGACCGCAATGAGTCTGGTACCTGACGTTCAATCATAGGGTTTGGTCAGTGGCTGTTTTCGCCAGCAGCGAAGGACGGGACTCAACCCATTGCTGCCGCTCGGGCAACGGAAAAGCAGTCTCAATGTTCGGATAACGGCAACGGCGCAATGCAGATGGAACGAAATGGGGCACTACTGGAAGTTGTCAGGTTGGCCAGAGCGTTATACGTCCGGCAAATATCTGTACCCTTTCCGACACGCTGCAATGGGGGTGCCGTTAGAGTCGGCCCCGGAAATTCGGACAGTTGGATAAGTGATAGCCTTGCTCAACCGCAGGCCGCGTAGCGGCTATGAAATGGAGCATAGGCATGACAAGAAGGAAGCGGCGGAATCACTCGCCGGAGT
>JAYREA010000028.1:0-6562 GCA_041909135.1 Azonexus sp.
TTTGCTGAATGAGCTTTGGGTTAAGTTGCCGTGAATTCCCGCTGGGCAAAACAATGGGTGTAATCGACGACACCATGCCGCGATGGCTTACCGGTGAGAATCCCAGGGCGCCGCCAATCGGAAACCCCGTAAAGGCAATGGCCTGTCCTTCCCTTACCGAGTCAGAATTAACGATTCGCAATGCCGGTAGTGGCTTACCAGCGATGCTCAGTACGGCGAGGTCGTGTTCGATATCTTTGCTGGCGACTGCCGCTGGCCTTAACTGCGCGGTTTCGGGCGAGTGGCCTGGTATCAAGATGCTTAAGCGGGTTTCAGAATCGGTGGTTTCGGGTAAGACATGGGCATTGGTTGCCACCTGATTGCCACTCCCGACCACGAAGCCGGTGCCCCGCATCTGAAAGGGGGGGGAAGCCAGCTTGTTGTACACCCCGACCACCACGATTGACGGCTTTATCCGTTCGATTGTCTCGGCAATGCCTTGTGCCTCATTGGCCCGGGCCGGGCTGCAAGACAGGCACACCAGGAGCAGGGCAAGAAGCCGGAAAGCGCTCACATCAACCTGCTCTTGAGGATTCGCGGTAACTCGGGCGAGGGCGTCGTGATACTCGGATCAAACGGATGCTCGTCCTTTTGGAAAAGTTCGCGGATACGCCTGACATAACCCTTGGTCTCGGCATAGGGCGGAACCCCGGCGTAGCGGTTCACCGCGCCTTCTCCCGCGTTATAGGCAGCGGCGACCAGTGCGACATTCCCCTTGAAGTAAGCCAGCAGCCAACGCAAGTAAGCCATCCCGCCACGAATGTTCTGTTCCGGATCGAATGGTTTCCTGACGTTGAAGCGTTCAGCGGTTTCCGGAATCAGCTGCATCAGGCCCTGCGCATTTTTTGGTGACACAGCACCTGGGTTGAAATTCGATTCAGTACGGATGATTGCCATCGCCAGTCGTGGATAGATACCGTATTCCGGGGCCAGCTTGGTCACCAATTCGTGGATCTTCCGCTGGTCGGCCGGCATCGCTGCCGCGATGTCTTCACCTTCACTGTCAAACAGGCATTGAGGTGCCTTCTGTGGCGGCTCGCCAACCTGTTTCAGCATGCGCTCGGCCAGCTTGTCGCCTTGCTTGGCCGCCATACTGAAGAAATAGGCTGCGGTCGAATCGTCACGCGGAATGCCGCGCCCATTGGCCAGCATCCATCCCAGGTTGTACTGGGCTTCGCTATCGCCGAGGCGAGCTGCTTCGCAGTACAGTTCAACGGCTTTTTCCGGCGTGCGCGGGTAACCGTTTTCGCCATGTTCGAAATTGCGCGCCTCCACCCGCAGATCGGCAGCGCGTGAGGGCGATTGCTGCTCCATGGCGCTTGCCGAAAGGCTCGCAACAGACAGCACAGCACCCAACATCCACCCGGTACGTGGTCTGAATGGATTGGTTGAGTGCTTCATGGTCTCTTGTCCGGAAATTACAAGCGCCAGACTGCTACGTTGCTGGCGGCAAAGTCTGCCGGATCCAGCATGCTCTTGACGTCGGTGATGACCCCGTCTGTTTCCAGTTTAGACAAAAAGTCTGCGGTTTTCCGCGACTTGAATTCGCGGTGGCTGACCGCAACGACGATGGCCGCAGATTTCGGCAAGTCATCCCAGGCAACCAGATCCACCCCATATTCATGCCGGGCTTCGGCGGCTTCTGCTACCGGGTCATGGACGACGACCCGTGCACCATAAGATTGCAGTTCCTCGATGACATCGATGACCCGCGAGTTACGCAGGTCAGGGCAGTCTTCCTTGAAGGTCAGGCCGAGAACGATGATGGGTTTGTCCTTGACCGGATGGCCATTGCGCACCATTTGCTTGATCGTTTTCTCGGCAATGAATTTGCCCATGCCATCGTTGATCCGCCGCCCCGCCAGGATCACTTCCGGGTGGTAGCCCACCTGTTGCGCCTTGTGGGTCAGATAGTAGGGATCGACGCCAATGCAGTGTCCGCCGACCAGGCCCGGGCGGAAAGGCAGGAAATTCCACTTGGTACCTGCAGCCTGCAAAACTTCCAGCGTATTGATGCCCAGGCGGTCGAAAATGATGGCCAGTTCGTTCATCAGGGCGATATTCAGGTCGCGCTGCGTGTTTTCGATGACCTTGGCTGCCTCGGCCACCTTGATGCAAGAGGCCGGATAGACCCCTGCCGTAATCACGCTGCCGTAGATTTCCTGGACCTTGGCCAGCGTTTCCGGTGTGTCACCGGACACCACCTTGACGATCTTGGTAACGGTGCGTTCCTTGTCACCCGGGTTGATGCGCTCCGGCGAGTAACCCACGAAGAAATCCTTCTTCCAGACCTTGCCTGATTCCTTTTCAATGATCGGAATGCAGATTTCTTCCGTAGCGCCGGGGTAAACCGTCGATTCGAAAACCACGATGGCCCCTTGCTTCAGATTGCGGCCAACGGATGTCGAGGAGCCCACCAGCGGGGAGAAGTCGGGTTGACGTGCATCATCGACCGGCGTTGGCACGGCAACCACGACAAAGTCGGCTTCCTGCAAGGCACGGGCATCCGTGCCAACCTCCAGCAGGGTGGCCGCTTTGAGGTCTTCGGTGCTGACTTCACCCGTCGGGTCGTAGTGCTTTTTATAGCAGGCGATCTTTTCCGCCGAGAGATCGAAGCCGATGGTCCGGAATTTCTTTCCGAACTCGACGGCAAGTGGCAAACCGACGTAGCCGAGGCCAACAACAGCAATGGTGGTCATTGATTATTCCTGTTATTCACAAAGGTAATAGTTGAGACGAATGAGTTTACAGTGATTTGAGCAATTGGCTGACTTCTGCCTGCGCCGGGAACTTGTCGCCCAGCTTGGCCAGGGCATCGAGCTCGGTCCGCGCCTCGTCCTTCTTGCCCGCAGCAATCAGTACTTTTGCCAGGTTGAACTGGATGGCCGAAGCCTGCGGAGACTTGAGCAGCGCCTTGCGCAGCAGATCGATGGCCTTGCCGCTTTCTCCGCGCTCGGCGAGAAGCATGGCCAGGGTATCCATGAAAGCCGGCTGATCGGGCGCCAACTGGTTCGCCTTCTCGGCGTATTCGATCGCCTTGGGCGATTTGGCCTGCCCGGCAGCCCAGGCCAGATTGTTGAGGATCAAGGCATTGTTGGGCTGAATATTGAGTGCGCTCTGGTACTGGCTGACGGCCTGTCCCCAGTTCTTGCTGGCCGAAGCAAGGTCGCCCAGATACACGCGGAACATCGGATCCTTCGGGTGCTCCTTGAGCCAGGTATTGGCATGTTTTTCCGCTTCGGCCTTGTTGCCGGCAGCGAGCAGGGCGCTATGCAGCTTGACGGCCAGATCGTTCGATGGCGCAGCTTTCATGCCGGAACGGAAGGCATCGACAGCCTGCGGCCAGGATTGATTGGAGGCATGGATCGCGCCTTCAAGCTGATAACCGGCTGCCTCTTTCGGTCGCTGTTTCTGAACCGTCTTGGCAATGCCCAAGGCTTCGGCGACATTCTTCTTTTCCAGGGCAAGCTGAACCAGGATCTGCTGGGCCTCGATCATGTCGGGCTTGATTTCCAGTGCCTTCTTCAGGCTCTTGGCGCCGTCTTCCTGATTCTTGTTGGCAAAATGGACCTCGGCCTGACGGAAGAGCGGTAGCGGCGATGCGGGTTGCAGCCCGGCCATCTTTCCATAGGTGGTTGATGCCTGGTTCAGATCGCCGGTAATCATCTGCACCCTGCCCAGTGCATCGAGAATTTCCGGTTTGTCGGGCATGGCGGCAACGGCATCGTTGGCGGCAGTCTGCGCTTTCTTGTTGTCCTTCGATTTGAGCAAATGTCCAATGAGGGCGAGGCGTGGCCCGACTTCGGTCGGGGCAGCCGTCACTGCCTTGCCGATCAGATTGCTCACTTCGTCCACGCTGCCGCCGCTGGCTGCGGTCAGTTCGGCCAAGGCGAGCAGGGCCTGCGTGTTCTTCGGGTCGGCCGAGATCACCGCTTCAAAACGCTTGCGTGCCTCTTCCGGTTTCTTGTCCGCCAGATCGAGGCCGGCCAGGCTGGCAACCGCCGGGAAGAAGGTTGGGTTGATCGACAAGGCCTTGTCAAAGCTCTTGCGCGCGCCGGCGATGTCCTTCTTGGCGAGGAGGGCACGGGCGCGCAGATTATGGGTTGCCGGGTTGTCCGGCTGCTTCTTTTCCAGAACGTCGATGGCCTGCAGGGCCTTGTCCAGCTGGTTGTTTTTCAGATGGGCGGTGATCAAGGCCAGGTCAGCCATGATTCCCTTGTCCTCGGCTGAAATCTGTTGCAACTCCTGGAAGCCGGCCTCCGCATTGCCTTGTGCCATATGGGCGATGGCCAGCGAGGTTCTCTTGTTGGTATTTTCCGGATCCAGTTTGCTGGCTTTGGCGAAATATTCGGCAGCCTTGCTTGCTTCGCCGTTCTGCAGATAGGCCTGGCCTGCCAGGGTCAGGAAGGTCGAATCCTTGTCGATCTGGCCGAGAACAGGCTCCAGGGTCTCCAGCGCCTTGGCCGGCTTGCCGGCACGCAGGTAGTTGGCAATCAGCAGCCGGCGCGCCAGGGGCAGGTTGGGCGAGCCCTGCAGTGCCTTGGCCAGGTAGGTTTCCGCCTGCAGGAAGGAACCGAGCTGATATTCGATGGCGCCGGCAATCTGCAGGCTGTTCGGATTGTTGGGCGAGAAACGCAGCAGTTGCTGGGCCGATTCGCGCGCTGCCTTGAACTCCTTGCGCTGGTAATTCACCTGCGCGTCGAGGAAATAGGATTGCGGATTCTTCGGCGCAATCTTCTTCAGCGCTTCCAGTTGTTTGACGGCTTCATCCATCTTGTTGCCCTGCAGCAGCGAGAAGATGGTTGCCGTGTACGCCGGCAGGAAATTGGGATTGGCCGCGATGGCTTTCTGATAGTGGGTCAGCGCCGAGGCCGCATCCCCGTCCATGGCAAGCAAAGTACCCTTCATGAAGAGCGCATCGGCGTTTTCCGGCTTCTGGGCGAGCAAACCATCGATTTTGGCTTTGGCCCCGGCAATGTCCTGCTGGCCAATGGTTTGGCGAATGTCGGCGAGGCGGGCCGGAACATAATCCGGCGAGGCAGCCAGTGCCTCGGCAAGCAGTGTCTTGGCCTCCTCAGCTTTGCCCAGGCCGGCATAGGCTGTGGCCAAGGTCGTTTTGAGGGCGGCCTGCGGTTCACCCGAAGCGAGCGTCGTCTTGCCGAACTCATCGACCAGTTTCTTTGCCTGGCCAAGACTGAGCATGGCTCGGGCCAGCAGCGGCACGACGGCATCGGCCGGGTGCTTCAGTTCGAGCGCCTTGCGCAACTCGACTTCGGCGCCGGAAAGGTCGCCGCTGTCGAGCAGTGCCGAGCCGAGCAGGAAACGCGCTTCGCCCAGGTTGGGGTTTTGCTGCAGGGCATTCTTCAACTGAATGACGGCCGCCTTGCTGTCGTTCTTGGCCAGGTATTCCTTACTGGATGCAATCAGCTTGTCCGGCGACTCGCCACCGCAGGCCGCGATCATCAGGGCGATCAACAGGGCGGATACGGTCTTGTTCATCTTCACGTTCTTCATGATCAGTCTCTTTCAGGAATGCTGCGATTTCAAACCGAGTCGGTGCATCAGGTCGTACAGGGTCGGACGACTGATGCCGAGCATCTCGGCCGTTTTGACAAGATTGTTGTTGGTGCGCCCCAGCGCCGTGACGATGGCCTGACGTTCCGCCTCGTCGCGGACCTTGCGCAAGTCGATGAACCCGGAATCGGCCTCGCAGTCGAGTCCGATATCCTCGCGTGTAATACGCGAGCCATCGGCCATGATCACGGCGCGCTTCAGGCAGTTTTCCAGCTCGCGGATATTGCCCGGCCAGCGGTGGGCCTCAATCGCCCGAATGGCATCCTCGCCGATGCTCATGTTGCCGCGTTTTTGCTCATCGGCAAACTTGCGGACGAAGGCATGCGCCAGCAAGGCGGCATCACCGTTGCGCTCGCGCAGTGGCGGAATCTGAACGACGATCTCGGCCAGGCGATAGTACAGATCCTCACGGAAGCGCCCGTCGCTGATCTGGGCCTTCAGATCCTGGTGCGTAGCGCAGACAATGCGGACGTCGACCGGAATCTCCTGGCGGCCGCCGAGCCGCTCGACCACCCGTTCCTGCAGAAAACGCAGGAGCTTGGCCTGTAGCGGCATCGGCAAGTCGCCAATTTCATCGAGCATCAATGTGCCGCCGTGGGCCGTTTCGATCTTGCCTGGCGTAGTTTTGGCGGCACCGGTAAAGGCACCTTTCTCATACCCGAACAACTCGCTTTCCAGCAGATTATCGGGAATGGCCGCGCAGTTGATGGCAACAAAACGCCCTTTCGAACGGGGCGATGATTCGTGCAGGCCCCGCGCCAGCACCTCCTTGCCGGTGCCGCTTTCACCCAGCAGGAGCACCGTTGCATTGCTGGAGGCTACCTTTTCGATGGTCCGGCAGACCTTTTGCATCCCGGCGTCGCGGGTGATCAAGCCGCCCAGCGCGGTGGGATGATGGCTTTCCTGCAGGCGGCGGTTTTCCTGCTGCAAGTCGTACAGCCGGAATGCA
>JAYREA010000029.1:0-5618 GCA_041909135.1 Azonexus sp.
AGACGATATCGTCGCTGCCTCCACTGCGCAGCGGAAGCGTGGTCAGCCAGTTTTCTTGCACGACGGGTGAGGTCGCCCCGAGCAATGGCGCAAATATCCGCTGCACAGGCCAGACCGGCAGGGCACCGGTCGACGGTTCGCCAAGCAGGGCACCGCCGAGTTCGGCGCCGGTTTCACGTGGAACCGCAGACAGCGAGGAAACGAATTGCAGGGTCACCGGAAAATCACTAGGCGTTATAAACGACGTTCTCGTCGACCTTGCGGATGTTGAACTTGCGACGTTTCCAGCCCATGAAGGCGCGCTTCGGCTGCAGGATATTGGCGATGTAGTAGAGCATCTTGAAGGCCCAGATCGATGACCAGATCGGGGTCTTGCCGAAAATGTCGCCAGCCAGCATGGACAGCACGGCTTCCTTGGTGCGGAACAGGTTGCGCGGCCCCATGAAGAAGTCGCGCATGATCGGATTGGTCACCCGGTAGATGAACCACGAGAATTCCTTCGGCCCGTGCTGCATCAGGGCATCGAATTTCTTCAGCGCCGTTGCCGCCCTGGCCGGTGTCTTCAGGCAGGTGTCGATGGCCTCGGCGGCGATCACGCCGCTGTTCATGGCGAGCAGCACGCCGGACGAGAAGACCGGGTCGATGAAGGCGTAGGCGTCGCCGAGCATCACGTAGTTGTCGCCGTGGTTGCGCTCGGAAACGTAGGAAAAATTGCCGGTGGCCTCGACATCGTTGATCAGCGTCGCGTCGCTCAGGCGCTCGGCCAGCTTCGGGCACTGCGCGATGCCGTCGCGCAGGAACTGTTCCAGGCTGCGCTCGCCCTTGGTCTTCATGTAGTACGGCCAGGTCACCATGCCGATGCTGGTGATGTCGTTCTGCATCGGAATGAACCAGAACCAGCCGTGCTCGAACCAGAAAATGGTGATATTGCCGGCTTCCTGCCCCGGGTTGCGGCGGGCACCGGTGAAATGGCCGTAGATCGCCGAGCTGTTGTGCTTGGGGTTGCGGTGCTTGATCTGGAAGCGGTTGGCCAGGAAGGTATCGCGGCCGGAGGCATCGACCAGGAAACGGGCGTGCCATTCGCTTTCGCTGCCGTCGTCGTGCACGGCACGGACGAGTACCGTATTGTCGGGCAGGAACTCGACAGCCTTGGCCTTGCAGCCTTCGTGCACCTCGACCCCCTTCTTTGCCGCATTGCGGATCAGGACGGTATCGAACTGGTCGCGCCTGACCTGGTAGGCGTAGGGCATCGACTTGTCCCAGGCCTCGGCAAAGCAGAAGACCGACGACATGTCGTGATTGGGCGAAACGAATTCGGCACCCGGCTTGAGCATGCCGATGGCCTTCACTTCCTCGGCAATGCCCATGCGCTCGAACAGCGGCAGGTTGGCCGGGAGCAAGGATTCGCCGATGTGGAAACGCGGGTGATGGGCCTTTTCCAGCATCACCACCCGATGGCCCTTGTCGGCCAGCATCGGCGCCACGGTCGACCCGGCCGGCCCGCCACCGATCACCAGCACGTCGCATTGCCGACGCTCAATCTTCTGTGCCTGCTGTTCCATCATTCCAACTTCCTATCGATCTCTGCGGCGGCCGACGATTCCGGTCATTTGCCCTTGTAGGTCATGTGACCCACAGTTTCCGAATGACCTTCGATCTTGCTGACCGCACCCTTGGCCCAATACACGTAATACGGGCCGAAACTGGACCACCAGTAACGCCAGTGCGGCCCATCCAGACGCGGGTTCTCGTCGGTCTGCGGATAGCCGACCGCGATGATGACCTGTTCCCGCGTCATGCCTTTCATCAGTTGGCCCCTGGCAATCGCCTTGCGCACAGCCGGTGAGAACCTGGCGATCTTCGGCTTCGGATCTTCCAGCACCACTAGCTTGCTGACCCATTGCTCGGTCGTTTCCTGTGCCCGCCCATAGTCGTGACCGAGGCGCATCGGTTTGCCATCGACCTCGACATAGGCCCGGTAGCCGTCGATCTTGCGAACAACGATCGGCGTGCCGGCCGGAATGAACGGCAGCTGGCCAAGGTTGGAATCGCTGATCCAGTCACCGGAATAGTGCAGGTTGCAGCAGGCAAAGCCGATACGGCTGGTGAATTCCTTCTTCGTATCGGCTGAAGCCTTGCCATCTTGCGGCTTGCCCTCGTTGCTTTTGCAGGCACTCAGCGCCAACGTCAGGCAGCACATGGCAACGAACAGGCGCCGACCACTGAAAGCTGCGAATTTGTCCATGAGCGGCCCCAGTTCCCGCAACCAACGACCGGCGATTATACCGCCGCCGGCGCCGCTGGCGCCGAGCAGGCGGATACGCCTTCATAGACCAGCGGAATGATCTGCCTGGCAGCCTCGCGCCGGGTCAGCCTGACCGGCGACATGGAAACGATGTTGTCGATCTGCAGATCGGTCGATAGCTGTGGCTTGAGACCGAGCGGCTGGCGCGGGTGCAGCTTGAATTCACGCTTGGCCTTCTCCAGCTGCTCCTTGTTGGAACTGAAGTAGCGGGCAGCGGCGATGGTTTCCGGCAGGTGCCTGAGCACATGCCACAGGCTCCAGCGGTGTTGCCACAGGCGTTTGGCGAAGCGCCGGCGATAGCCCTTGCTGTCGTAGAAGCGCTTGATGTGCCAGTTGTACAGCGCGTCCATCTCCTCGCGTGTCTCGAAACCTTCCGGCTTGTAGACAAAATTCAGGCAATTCATCAGGCGCCAGTCCTCAATGAAATCACCGGTCGGGTCGTTGACGCATTCATCCCAGATCGGCGCACCGTGCAACGGGCTGAACTTGGTCATGTTCATCTCGTCGAGTTCGAGCGACAGGACGAAATCGCTGGTCGTGCGTACCGTTTCCGGCGTCTCGCCGGGCATGCCGAAAATGAACAGTCCCTTGGCCCGCAGCCCGGCCGCATGAATCTGGCGCACCGTGTCGCGCACCGCATCCAGCGTCACCCCGGCCTTGTGGCGCTCCATCATGGCCGGATCGGCCGACTCGATGCCCAGCGAAACCATCAGCGCACCGGCCTGCTTGAGCTTGAGCAGCATTTCGTCCGACGTATGCCCGGCCCGAATCGCGCAGTTGAACTGCATGCCCAGCGGCTTGTCGATGAGCAGTTGGCAGAGATCCATGACCCGCTGTTTTTTGGCGGTGAACAGATCGTCATACATGTTGATGTGCCAGACACCGAACTTGTCGCGCAAATACTTCATGTGGTCGTAGATGTATTGCGGCGAATTGGTCTTGTACAGGCGCTCGAATACCGTGCGATCGCAGAAGGAACAGGTATAGGGGCAACCGCGCGAGGTGATCATCGTCGCGCCGTGCTTCTTTTCGTAGGCGAACAGCGGCAGATGATAGTCGTGCGGAAAACCGGCCAGTTTTTCATAGGCCGGGAAAGGCAGTTCGTCGAGATCGACGATGCGGTCGCGACGCGGATTGACGATGATCCGCCCGGCCTCGTTGCGCCAGATCAGGTTGCCGATATCGGCCAGCGGCTTGCCGTCGGCCAGTTCGAGCATCGCCCCTTCACCCTCGCCGATGACCAGGCAATCGATTTCCGGAAATTTTTCGAGAATCGGGGCGCCGAGTGAGGAAACATGGACATTGCCGAAGACGATCCGGATATCCGGCCGGCGCTCGCGAATGATGGCGGCGATTTCGAAGGCATCCATGAAGCCGGACGTGGTTGCCGAAAAACCGACCATTTGCGGATCGGTGGCCAGCACGATTTCCGCATTTTCTGCGGTTGTCGGCGGCGCGTAGGGGCCAAGACAGTCGTGCAATTGCACCTGATGCCCGAATTTTTCCAGCCATGACGCAAGTTGCATGATGCCAATCGGCGGCATGCGGTTGGCCAGCACCGAAAAATCAGGCTGGCCGGGAACGAAATTGAATCCGGCTGGATGGACAAGCGTAACGCGCATGGTTCTTCCTCAATCGAAGTAGCGTGATTTTATTGGAATTCAATTCCTTGATCGCGTTTCAAGCGTCATCCGCGCCTGGCCTGGATTGCATGCACGTCAGCACGACAACAGGCACCATGCAATCCATTTTTTATAGAAAAACCGTAAAAACAGGGTTCTGTAAAATATTCACTGTACGTTTTATGCCATTATGATGTTTTGTCGAATGATCAAAGCATAGCAATGGAATTTTTGATCGCTGCCATCCTTCTCGCCACGGCCATTCTGGGCGTTGTGCTGGTGCGTGGCCGTGACCGCTATTCGCCTGACGGTAAGGACAGCGAATCGCTCATGCCGTCGGTGGGCCGGGTACGGAGCGGCAAACGACAATCATCCGACATCGATCTCGACCCGCAAACCTGCCTGATCGATGCGCCAAAGCGCAAGCAATACCGCCTCCTCAACGATGCTGAGCAGATTCTCTTCTACCGTCTATGCGAAGCCATGCCCAACATGCAGATCTTTGCTCAGGTCGGTGTAGCTCAACTGGCCCAGCTGCGTGGTCGCCAGGAAGCCAGACGCCTGAATCAGATGGCGGGAAGAGGTGTCGATTTCATCGTCTGCGGTCCCGATTTCGGCATTGTCGCCGCCATTGAACTGGCCTGGCCTACCGACAGTACCGGCGAAAGCTCGCCGGAAGAAGAAAAACGCCGTGCCCTGCATAGTCTCGGTATCCCGCTGATCATTTACCGGCCAAATCATCTGCCTGACGCAGACACCATCAGCCGTGAAATCGCCAGTGCCATCGTGCACCGCAATCGTTTGGAAGCCGAACGGGTTTCTAACGACTGATCGGGGGGATTTCAGCCTGTCACGCTGTACACACAGGTTTATATAAATACTGTGTATACAGTTACTACTGAGAATACATCAGCAACAAATCTGTGGATAACGCATAATTTTATTTTAAAATCATATACCTGAAACAAAAAATTCAGGCCGCAAAGTACCTGAATTGCCTGTGGATGAAATCCGGATAGTTTTTGGTTTCTGGCAATATCCCGACTTGCCAACATTGCATGGACAGTTTGTGCACAGGCTTATCGACAAGCTGTGAGGCGCTTATTTACCGATACAGAAACGGCTGAAAATGACACCTAAAAGGTCGTCGGCAGTGAATTCACCGGTAATTTCGCCCAGTGCCTGTTGGGCCAGACGCAATTCCTCGGCAAACAGCTCCAGGGCGGGCAGAACGCCCTCGACGACGCTGCGGGCCGCGGCAACATGTTCCTGAGCCGTAGCGAGGGCGCGCAAATGTCGTTCGCGGGCGATGAACACATCTTCAGTCTGATGCCAGCCGGCGATACGCAGCAATTCCTGGCGCAGCAGGTCGATTCCCTGATTGGCTTTGGCCGATAGCGAAACGGCAACACCATCGGCTTCGTCGTGTCTTTCAGACTGACGCCCGGCGAGGTCGATCTTGTTGTAGATGGTGATGCGTTGCAGGTTTTTCGGCAGCCGCTCAAGAATTTCACGGTCGGCCTCGGTTACGCCGGTTCGGGAATCAACCAGCAGCAGGACAACGTCAGAGCGCTCGATTTCCTTCCAGCTGCGTTCGATACCAATGCGTTCGACTTCATCTTCCGTCTCGCGCAAACCGGCAGTATCGATGATGTGCAGCGGGATCCCCTCGATCTGGATGGTCGAGCGCA
>JAYREA010000030.1:0-5247 GCA_041909135.1 Azonexus sp.
GCAGCGCATCCCTGACAGCCGGATCCCGCGAGGTCAGGGCCTGCCCCTGGTATAGGGCTTGTGCGCAAACCTCACCGCAGTGATTGACCCGCATCAGACCAATTACCTGCCGGCGCTCAGCTTCGTCCAGCGCTGCTTCCTGAATATTCGTACCGGGGTTTGGGCGAGAAGTGCGTGCCGTCGCGAAAACGGTACGTAAAGCCCGATCGAACTCAATTATCAGAGTATCTGGCGACATGAAAATTAACGACGGACGTCCGGATGCCCACCCCGAACCAGGGCATCGCGCGCCTCCGCGACACTGCGCACCGAATTGCCAAACGGACAAAAATACTCAAGGAACAGGGCTGCGTGCTGGCGGTTGGCATAAGCATCCTGAATCCGCACCCACTTGGACCACTCGCCCCCCTGACGCCCCGATGCGTAAATACGCCGCTCCCGGGTCTCGCAACGCATCCCCTCGAAGGTCACATTTCGCCCCCCTTCCGGAGTCTCGACAACCATGACGTATCGAATCACGGCGTCAGAACCGATACTGAGGCTCGAACCATCAATGAAAAACTTGTTGTTCGTCGCAGCACTGACATACAGAGGCAACAGATTTTCCCGCAATGGCGCCTGGGGAAACGGCGCCTCAACTTCCTGCCATTGCTGAGGCAACTCGTCATCAGCCTCCTCAGCCATCGCAGGAGGCAACACCAGCAGGCCACCAGCAAGGAGCAGGGCAACGGACAAGCGAAAAGCCATGGCTATTCTTCCTCCAGAACCGCATCAGGGGGCAAGCACGGAGAGCCTCCCTCACGCCTTTGCTGACGCCCGCCCTTGCGGTCGCCATCGAGAAAACGAACCAGTTCATTCAGCGCCTGCTCATAAACCGTGCGCTTGAACTCGATCACCGCATCGAGCGGCACCCAGTAGTCGTTCCAACGCCAGGCATCGAACTCCGGCTTGCTGGTCGCCCGCAGGCAGACATCGCTGTCACGCCCAACCAGACGGAGTAAAAACCAGATCTGTTTCTGGCCTTTGTAGGAACCGCGCCATTCGCGCTTGATCCAGTGTGTCGGCACTTCATAACGCAACCAGCCCTTGGTCCGCCCGAGGATACGCACGTGTTCGGGCAAGAGCCCGACCTCTTCGTGCAGTTCACGAAACATGGCCTCTTCCGGCGTTTCGCCGCGCTTGATGCCACCTTGCGGAAACTGCCAGGAATGCTCCCGAATGCGCTTACCCCAGAATACCTCGTTCTTGGCGTTACAAAGAATGATGCCGACGTTCGGGCGGTAGCCTTCACGGTCGAGCATAAAAATCCTGCAAAATTAATGGTTACCCGGATTCTTTCACAAAGGGCAGCCACATGCAAAGAAGCGGGTCCGTGTAAAATCAAGGTTTCGCAACGAATTCAAGAGCATCCCATGCGCACCTCGCAGTTCTTTTTCACCACTCTCAAGGAAGCCCCGGCAGACGCCGAAGTGATCAGCCAGAAAATGATGCTGCGTGCCGGTTATATCAAGCGCGTTGCAGCCGGCATCTACACCTGGATGCCGCTCGGCCTGCGCGTACTGCGCAAGGTTGAAAACATCGTGCGCGAGGAAATGAACAATGCAGGGGCGCTGGAATTGCTGATGCCGGCCGTGCAACCTTTCGAATTATGGGAAGAATCCGGACGGGGTCCTGGCTACGGGCCTGAACTGCTCCGCTTCAAGGATCGCCACCAGCGCGACTTCGTAATTGGCCCGACGCACGAGGAAGTCATCACCGATGTGGTTCGGCGTGACGTCAAGAGCTACCGCCAGTTGCCGATTCACCTCTATCAGATCCAGAGCAAGTTCCGCGACGAAATCCGCCCCCGCTTCGGCGTCATGCGCGGCCGCGAGTTCCTGATGAAGGACGGCTACTCCTTCCATACCTCCTTTGAAGACCTGAAGCGCGAATACGGCAACATGTACGACACGTACAGCCGCATCTTCACGCGCCTGAGCCTGAGATTCCGTGCCGTGGCGGCCGATACTGGCTCCATCGGCGGCACCGGTTCGCACGAATTCCACGTACTGGCGGACTCTGGCGAAGACGATATCGCTTTCTGCCCATCCTCGGATTACGCTGCCAACGTCGAACTGGCTGAAGCCCTTGCCCCTGCTGCGCCACGCCCCGTTGCAGGCAAGGCCATGGAAAAGGTGCACACCCCGGGCAAGATGGCCTGTGCCGATGTCGCAAAATTCCTTGACCTCCCCCTCGACAAAATCGTCAAGTCGATCGCAGTGGTCAGCGAAAAGGAAGATGGCAGCAAGACCTTTGCGCTACTGTTGTTGCGCAGCGACCATGACTTGAACGAGATCAAGGCCAGCAAAATCGATGCGATCAACCCGTTCCGCTTCGCGACCGAAGAGGAAGTCATCGAGCGCCTGAACTGCAAACCGGGCTTCATTGGCCCGGTAGGTGTCGATTACGACACGGTACGCATCTTCGCCGACCGCAGCGTGGCGGCCATGAGCGACTTTGTCTGCGGCGCCAACGAAGCCGGCTATCACATGACCGGCGTCAATTTTGGCCGCGACTTGCCGGAACCGGTGTTTTTCGACATTCGCAACGTCGTCGCCGGCGACCCTTCGCCGGACGGCAAGGGCAAACTGGAAATCTGCCGCGGCATCGAAGTCGGCCACATCTTCCAATTGCGCACCAAGTACGCCGAAGCACTGAACTGCGCCTTCCTCGACGAGCAGGGCAAGAGCCAGATCATGGAGATGGGCTGCTACGGCATCGGTGTGTCACGCATCGTCGGCGCAGCCATCGAGCAGGGCAACGACGACAAGGGCATCATCCTGCCACCGAGCATCGCTCCGTTCGCAGTCTGCATCGTACCGATGGGCTACCACAAGAGCGAGGCCGTCAAAGCTGCAAGCGATCAACTGTATGCCGATCTGAAGAAGGCTGGCATCGACGTTGTACTCGACGACCGCAACGAGCGCCCCGGCGTGATGTTCGCCGACATGGAACTGATCGGCATCCCGCATCGCGTGGTTGTTGGCGAGCGCGGACTGAAAGATGGCCAACTGGAGTACAAGAGCCGCACCGATACGGACGCGACCATGGTTGCCGCGGGCGAGATTGTCGCCATGCTGCAAGGGAAGCTGTGCGCCGCCTGATCGTCGCACTGCTGTTGTCTGGCGCGTCGGCCGTTTTTGCCGGCGCGCAGAAGTACGAAGTTCTGTCGGCCAGCGCGCAAGCCGCACTGCACAAGGCCGTTTCGGACTCCCGCCCAAGTGTCACCTCCTTCAAGACGCCGATGGAAGCGGTCGACTGGCTGGCCGCCATGTCACCCCGGCTGGAAAAACGCATTCCCAACCGCGAATACCGGATCGATCTGTTGCGCAGCGTCCATTACGAAGCGACCCGGGCCGGTCTCGACCCGCAGTTGGTGCTCGGCCTGATGCAGGTCGAATCGGGCTTCCGGAAATATGCCGTATCTTCGGCTGGCGCCCGCGGCTACATGCAAGTCATGCCGTTCTGGGTAAAGCTGATTGGCCGCCCTGACGACTCGCTATTCGATCTGCGCACCAATCTGCGCTACGGCTGCACCATCCTGCGCCACTACCTGGATATCGAGAAGGGTGACCTCTACCGTGCCCTGGGCCGCTACAACGGCAGCCTGGGCAAGCCGGAATACCCGAATATGGTTCGTGCCGCATGGCAGAACCAGTGGGGTTACGACAAGCCGGCCCGCCTGGCGCAGGCCGGCAACTAATCAGCGACCCATACCGCCCATGCCGGGCAACATGCCCTTCATGCCGCGCATCAACTTGCCGATGCCGCCCTTGGAGAACTGCTTCATCATCTTCTGCGTCTGCTCGAACTGATTGAGCAAGCGATTGACCTCCTGAACCTGCACGCCAGCCCCCGTGGCAATACGGCGCTTGCGGCTGGCTTTGATCAATTCCGGCTTGGCACGCTCCTGCGGAGTCATCGAATTGATGATGCCCTCCACACGACCAATGATCTTGCCCTCGGCACCCGCCGGCAAGGATCCGGCCATCTGGGCGATCTGCGCCGGCATCTTGTCCATCAGCGAAGTCAGCCCCCCCATGTTGCGCATCTGGGCAATCTGCTCCTTGAAATCGTTCAGGTCGAAGCCCTTGCCGGATTTCAGTTTCTTGGCGAAGGCAACGGCCTTTTCCTCGTCAAGGCCCTTGCGCGCCTCTTCGATCAGCGACAACACGTCGCCCATGCCCAGAATGCGCGAGGCCATCCGTTCAGGATGGAAGGCCTCAAGGCCTGTCAGCTTTTCACCGACACCGGCGAACTTGATCGGCTTGCCCGTGATATGGCGTACTGACAAGGCCGCACCGCCCCGCGCATCGCCGTCCAGTTTGGTCAGCACGACGCCGGTTAGCGGCAAGGCTTCGTTGAAGGCCTTGGCTGTATTGACCGCATCCTGGCCGAGCATGGCGTCGACCACGAACAGGGTCTCGATGGGATTGATCGCCGCGTGCAAGCGCTTGATCTCGGCCATCATTTCCTCATCGATCGCCAGACGCCCCGCCGTATCGACGAGCAGCACATCGTGATAATGGCGCTTGGCCCAATCAATCGCGTTGACAGCAATGGTTTCAGGCTTCTCGCCGACCGCCGACGGGAAGAAATCCACCCCGGCCTGACCGGCGACTGATTTCAACTGCTCGATAGCGGCTGGACGATAAACGTCACAGGAAACGACCAGCACCTTCTTCTTGTGATTTTCCTTGAGGAATTTGGCCAGCTTGCCAACCGTTGTCGTTTTGCCGGCCCCCTGCAAACCCGCCATCAACACAATGGCCGGAGGCTGGGTATTGAAGTTGATGCCTTCGTGGGCATCACCCATGATCTTGGTCAGTTCGGCATGCACGACGCCAATCAGTGCCTGCCCGGGATTGAGCGAACCAATCACCTCCTGGCCCACCGCCTTTTCCTTGACGGCGGCGACAAAGTCCTTGACCACCGGCAGCGCAACGTCAGCTTCGAGCAGTGCCATACGCACTTCGCGCAGGGCATCGGCGATATTGGATTCGGTCAGGCGAGCTTCGCCCTTCAGCGTCTTCATGACGCGCGCAAGGCGTGTGGTCAGGTTGTCGAGCATGTCAGATGGGCTTCTAGTAGAATTCGCGAATGGCCGACATTGTAATTCAGCTTCTGCCGCACATTCTCGCCGCCCTGATTTATGGCGCACTGGGCTTCCATTTCTGGAACACCCGCTGGCGTGAAAACGAGAACCAG
>JAYREA010000031.1:0-5018 GCA_041909135.1 Azonexus sp.
GTAGGTCTCTACGAGAAGTTGCCGAAGTAACCTGGGGGCGTGCCCGCATGCGCCTGCCCATATGATTGGGGCGGGTTGATTTCACTCAGCCCCTGATCCTTTCCCGTGGCGCCCCTGGCCGGGTGATCCGTCGTTTCCAGTCCGGCGGGAGGTCGAAATCAACCCTGTACATCCGGTAGAATGCTGTTCTTTCAGCACTATTGGAATGGGTCTGGCCATGACGCCGAGCAGTACGCAAACGAGCAAACCGAATACCGACGACGTTCGCATCCGCGAGATCAAGGAACTGGTCCCGCCGGCCCATGTCTTCCGCGAGTATCCCCTGTCCAACCGCGCTGCCCAGACCACCTATGCCGCCCGTCAGGCCATACACCGCGTGCTGCACGGTGCTGACGATCGCCTGCTGGTCGTCATCGGCCCCTGTTCGATCCACGACTACGATCTGGCGATGGATTATGCGAAGAAGCTGGCGAAGGAGGCCGAGCGCTTCGCCGAAGACCTGATTGTCGTCATGCGGGTGTATTTCGAGAAACCGCGCACCACCGTTGGCTGGAAGGGTTTGATCAACGATCCGCGCCTCGACAACACCTTCCGCATCAACGAGGGCCTGCGCCTCGCCCGGCGTATCCTGCTCGAAATCAACGAGCTGGACCTGCCTTGCGCCACCGAGTTCCTCGACACCATCACGCCGCAATACACGGCTGACCTGATCGCCTGGGGCGCCATCGGCGCGCGGACGACCGAGTCGCAGGTGCATCGCGAACTGGCTTCGGGTCTGTCGTGCCCGGTCGGCTTCAAGAACGGCACCGATGGCAACATGCGCATTGCGGTCGACGCCATTCGTTCGGCCAACTCGCCACACCATTTCCTGTCGGTGACCAAGTCCGGTCATACGGCCATCGTGTCCACCATGGGCAACGAGGATTGCCACGTTATCCTGCGTGGCGGCAAGGAACCCAATTACGATGCTGCCAGCGTCGATGCTGCTTGCGCCGAAATCGCCAGGTCGGGCCTCGCTGCCCGGTTGATGGTCGATTTCTCGCATGGCAACAGCCGCAAGCAGTTCAAGCTGCAGATGGAGGTTTGCGACAGCGTCGCCGAGCAGATCTCCGGCGGCGAAGAGCGCATCATGGGCGTCATGGTCGAGTCGCATCTGGTCGAAGGCCGTCAGGATTTGTCGCCGGACAAGCCGCTTACCTATGGTCAGAGTGTTACCGACGCCTGTATCAACTGGGACGACAGCGTCGCGGTCATGGAAAAACTGGCGGCGGCCGTTCGGGCGCGCCGTCTGGCCGAGGCAGCCGAATAATCGAAGGGTTGGCAGGGCGATAACTAAAATTCCACTTTCGCCCTTGGGGGGCGGGTGGGCTGTGCTAGAATTCGCCCCGGCGGGTCTCCCCGCATTGCAGGGTGGTGAACCTGGTCAGGTCCGGAAGGAAGCAGCCACAGCCATTGACTGCAAGTGCCGGGGGTTAGGCTCGCCATTTTCATTTTTCCTCCATGGGTGTGGGGCGCATGAGTTATCAAGTTCTCGCGCGCAAGTGGCGGCCGCGCAATTTTTCGACGCTGGTTGGTCAGGAGCATGTGGTGCGCGCCTTGTCGCACGCCCTTGCTGAGCAGCGCCTGCATCATGCCTACCTGTTCACCGGTACCCGTGGCGTCGGCAAGACGACCATCGCGCGGATTCTCGCCAAGTCGCTGAATTGCGAAACCGGTATTACCGCCACGCCCTGCGGCCAATGTTCCGCCTGCCAGGAGATCGATAGCGGCCGATTTGTCGATCTGCTCGAAGTTGATGCGGCAACCAACACCCGCGTCGATGAGATGCGCCAGTTGCTTGAAAATGCGGTCTATGCGCCGACGCGGGGTCGCTTCAAGGTCTATGTGATCGACGAAGTGCATATGCTTTCCAATTCCGCGTTCAATGCGATGTTGAAGACGCTGGAAGAGCCGCCGGAGCACGTCAAGTTCATCCTGGCGACGACCGATCCGCAGAAAATTCCGGTGACCGTGCTGTCGCGCTGCCTGCAGTTCAATCTGAAACAGATGCCGGCAGTGGCGATTACCGGCCATTTGGCGCACATCCTCCAGGCCGAAGGCGTGTCCTTCGATATGCCTGCGTTATCCCTGATTGCACGTTCGGCGGCGGGTAGCATGCGCGACGCGCTGTCGTTGCTCGATCAGGCCATCGCCCACGGTGCCGGCAAGGTCGAGGAGCAGCAAGTGCGGGGTATGCTCGGCACGGTCGACCAGGATTTCTTGCTGGCCATTCTCGAGGCCTTGCAGGCGGGCGAGGCGGCGGCGCTTCTGCAGGTGGCTACTGACATGGGCGTGCGCAGCCTGTCGTTCTCCGCGGCGCTCCAGGAGCTGGGGATTTTGCTGACCCGGCTTCAGGTCATCCAGTGTGTGCCGACTGCGGTTGACGACGAAGAGCCGGAAAAGGAGCGCTTGCTCGTGCTGGCTCGGGCCTTCACTCCCGAATTCGTGCAATTGGCCTACCAGATTGTCAATGTCGGACGGAGCGAACTGGCCAGCGCGCCGGATGAATATTCGGGGTTTGTCATGACCCTGCTCCGCCTGCATACCTTCCGTCCAAGCAGCGTTGCCGACGTCCTCGGCTCGGTTGCACCACGGCGGTCGGCGCCGGCAACGGTTGTCAAGTCGCCGCCAGAGAGGTTGGATTCGGTTGTGCAGGCAGCACCTGTTTCGCCGCCATCGTCGGATAGGCGTGTCGAGTCGGTGATGGTGCCGGCTGCGAATCCGCCGGCAGGTGGCGAGGGTGATTGGCATCAGATCGTGGGCGCATTGTCCCTGTCCGGTTTGGCCAGGGAGTTGGCCCAGAATTGTGAATTGCGCAAGCTGGAAGACGGCTTGTGTCTGTTGCGCCTGTCGCCAAAGCAGGGGCATCTGCAAATGAAGCCCAATCCCGAACGCCTGCAGCAGGCTTTGGCTGACTATCTTGGATCCCCGGTGCAGTTGCGGATCGAGTTGGCCGACAACGAAGTGGATACCCCGGCGGCAACGGCTGGGCGGCAGCGTCAGGAGCAACAGGAGCGCGCGGCGAGCGCCATCGCGCGGGATGGATTCGTGCGCGATGCGATTGATACGCTGGGCGCTTCGATCGTTGAGTCGTCAATCAAACCAATAGCCTAATGGAGAGCTGACTATGATGAAGGGTGGTTTGGCAGGTCTGATGAAGCAAGCGCAGGCCATGCAGGAAAACATGAAGAAGGCGCAGGATCAACTGGCCTTGATGGAAGTCGAGGGGCAGGCCGGGGCCGGGATGGTAAAGGTCGTGATGACCGGGGCGCATGAGGTGCGTCGGGTCAGCATCGATCCGTCGGTGATGGATGACCGCGAAATGCTGGAAGATCTGATTGCTGCTGCTCTGAACGATGCTGTCCGTCGTGGCGAGGCGTTGAGCAAGGAAAAGATGGCCGGCTTCACCTCCGGTCTCAATCTGCCGCCGGGTTTCAAGCTCCCGTTCTGAACTCGTGAATCCAACGGGGCTTGAGTCGCTGATCGAAGCCCTGCGCTGCTTGCCGGGCGTTGGGCCGAAATCCGCGCAGCGCATGGCCTATCATCTGCTGCAGCGCGACCGCGCCGGCGCCCAGCGTCTGGGTGAGGCGGTCTTGCATGCCTTGCAGGCCGTTCGCCACTGCCAGCGCTGCAACACGTTTTCCGAAGCGGAGGTCTGCGAGCGCTGCCTGTCGCCGCGGCGGGACCGGAGTCTGCTGTGTGTGGTTGAGACGCCGGTCGACATGAACATGATGGAGCAGACCCTCAGTTTTCAGGGGCTCTACTATGTGCTGATGGGGCGGATTTCCCCCCTCGATGGCGTCGGGCCGCGCGAGTTGGGGTTGGAGCGCCTGATGTCGCGGGTTCTCGACGGCGAGGTCAGGGAAGTTATCCTGGCGACCAACTACACGAACGAGGGGGAGGCCACGGCGCATTACATCACCGCGATGCTGAAACCCAAGGGGATCACTGTCACTCGTATCGCTCGTGGCGTGCCGGTTGGTGGTGAGTTGGAGTACGTGGATAGCGGCACGCTGGCGCAGGCCTTGCGTGAGAGAAAGGCCTTTGCCGGATAAGGGGGGCGACAGCGTCTTTTATGCCGAGTTCCGTTGACGTATAATCCAGCGTTTATTTTTAATCCCATTCAATTCCTTTAGGGGTCAGCGTAATGAGCAATCAAGGAAAAGTGGACTGCGGACGGCGGCGTCTGGTCGTTGCGACCGCAGCCGTGGGCGGTGCTGGTGCGGTCGCCGCGCTTGTGCCGTTCGTCTCCAGCTTGCTTCCGTCCGAACGCGCCAAGGCAGCAGGCGCTCCGGTCGAAGTCGATATCAGCAAGCTTGAGCCAGGTCAGATGATGACCGTCGAGTGGCGCGGCAAGCCGGTGTGGATCATCAATCGCACCAAGGACATGCTGGATACGCTGCCCAAGTTGGCCGATGCTGTCGCTGACCCGAAGTCCGAAAAAGAGCAGCAACCTGCCTACGCACAGAACGATACCCGTTCGATCAAGCCGGAAATGCTGGTCGTCGTCGGTATTTGTACGCACCTTGGTTGTTCTCCGTCTTCCAAGTTCAAGAAGGGCGCCGAAGAGGGTATGGGTGCCGATTGGCTCGGTGGCTTCCTGTGCCCCTGCCACGGTTCGACCTTCGACTTTGCCGGTCGTGTCTTCAAGGCAAAACCTGCTCCGACCAACCTTGAAGTGCCGCCGCACTACTACATGGCCGATACCCGCATCCTGATCGGCGAAGACAAGAAGGGAGCATAAGAAATGGCTGCTGGCAATTTCGAGAAATACAAGTCCGACGGTTCGCTTGGCGGTAACCTGCTGGAGTGGGTTGACGCGCGTTTCCCGGCTACCTCGATGTGGAAGGGACACCTGTCGGAGTACTACGCACCGAAGAACTTCAACTTCTGGTACTTCTTCGGCTCCCTGGCCCTGCTCGTTCTGGTCATCCAGATCGTCACCGGCATCTTCCTGGTCATGCACTACAAGCCGGACG
>JAYREA010000032.1:0-4882 GCA_041909135.1 Azonexus sp.
GCCAGGCCGATGTCCATGTTCTCGGCGATCAGCATCCGGTAGACGTCTTCGGCCGTCATGTGGCGCTGGGTGCTTTTCTCGAATAGTTCGAGAATCTTCAGTCGGGGAAATGTGGCTTTCAGCCCCATATTCTTGAGGCTTTGCGGATCGCTCATTGCAGGGGTTCCGGAAATTGTTCTGACAGGGCGAAATGCCGATTTCGGGTATGATATACCGCTTCAAAGCCGAATCAAAAACCCGGAATTCCGAATGCGCCGTTCCCGTCTGTTGCTCGTTGCCGTTTCCTGTGCGCTTGTCGCCGCCTGTTCGTGGAAACCGGGCTTTATCAATGAATACAAGATCGACATCCAGCAAGGCAATGTCCTGACCCAGGAAATGGTCGCCCAGCTGAAGCCCGGGCAGACCAAGGATCAGGTTCGCTTTGTGCTGGGGACGCCGATGGTTGCCGATATTTTTCACCAGCAGCGCTGGGATTATGTCTATAGCTATCGCAGCGGGCAGACGGGCAAGACCGAGGCACGCAAATTTGCCGTTTTCTTCGATGCTGAAAATCGCCTGGAGAGGGTCGATGGCGACGTCGACGTGGCGGTGACGGAAGAGCTGACGGCGCCAGTCAACAAGAGCCGCCTGGTCGATCTGGGTTCGCTCTCCGGCGAGGCCGCCGACAAACCCTTGCCGCCGCGCGAGGAGCCGGGCTGGTTCCGGCGTTTCATGAACATGTTTGGATTCTAGTAATGAGCGCAACTCGTATTGGTGTTGTTGGTGCCGGCGGCCGCATGGGCCGCATGTTGATCGAGGCAGTCCTCAAGGGCGAGGGCGTCGTGCTCGGCGCCGCCTTCGATGTGCCGGGCAGCCCGGCTATCGGCAAAAATGCCGGCGAACTGGTTGGCCTGCCTGGCGATGTGCTGATTACCGACGATGTGGCAGCCGGCCTCAAGCAGATCGACGTACTGATCGACTTTACCCGTCCGCAGGGCACGCTGGTTCATCTCGAACTGTGCCGCCAGGCCGGTGTCGGCATGGTCATTGGCACGACTGGTTTCGAAGCCGATGGCAAGGCGGCCATCGCCGCGGCAGCCAGGGATATTCCGGTTGTCTTCGCCCCGAACATGGCGGTCGGCGTCAATGTGGTATTCAAGCTGCTCGATATGGCTGCACGCATCATGAATCAGGGCTACGACATCGAGGTCGTCGAGGCCCACCATCGCATGAAGATCGATGCACCGTCCGGCACGGCATTGCGCATGGGCGAGGTGGTGGCCGCTGCGCTCGGGCGTGACCTTGAAGAATGCGCCATTTACGGTCGAGAGGGCGTGACCGGCGAACGTGATCCGTCGACCATCGGTTTTGCTACCGTGCGCGGTGGCGACATTGTTGGCGACCACACGGTGATGTTCTGCGGTATTGGCGAGCGCGTCGAGATCACGCACAAGGCCAGCAGCCGTATGCCCTATGCCCTGGGCAGCCTGCGGGCAGCACGCTTCATGGCCGGGCGCAAGAACGGGCTGTTCGATATGCAGGACGTTCTCGGCCTGCGCTAGCCCTTCATGAAATCCCGGCTGCTCGCGAAACAGCTTCAGGAAATATTTGGCGGCGAAGGTGAGCCGCAATTCCGGCAGTTGCTGGAGTCGGCGCGGGATGCTCGTCAGAATGAGTTGGTGGATGGTGTCGATCGGCTGCTTGGTGTCGTCGATTCCGCTTATCGCGCCTACGCCGGCCTCAATCTGAGCGGCTGGTACACCAAGCTTTCCGGCGATGCGCTGACCGACTGGAACCTGGCGACCGGTAACATCGATTCTGGCCATCAGTGGAAGGCAAAGCTGGGTTATGCCGAGGGCGACCTCGACAATTCCATCGCCCAGTGGCAGCGCCTGGTGCATCCAGAAGACCTGCGTATTTTGCAGTCCCGGATCGATGCCCATCTCAAAAACCAGGATAGTGCCTTCGAAGCCGAGTGCCGCCTGAAGGCACGTGATGGTCAGTGGCGCTGGTTCCTGCTCCGCGGGGCCGTCGCGGCGCGCGACGGCGAGGCCAGGCCGAGTCGTGTGTTGCTGCTGCAGCGGGATATCAGCGAGGTCAAGGCGGCGGAGGCGGCCCTGATTTCGGCCAAGGAGGCGGCAGAGGCCGCCAACCGGGCGCGTGGTGCGTTTCTGGCCAACATGAGCCATGAAATCCGGACGCCGATGAACGGCATCATCGGCATGACCGAACTGGCCCTCGATACCCAGCTTGATGCCGAGCAGAAGCATTACCTGAAGACGGTCAAGTCATCGGCCGAAGCGCTGCTGACCATCGTCAACGACATTCTCGATTTTTCGAAGATCGAAGCCGGCAAGATGGCGTTCGAGTCGCTGGCCTTTTCGGTTCACGACATCGTCCTCGAGGCGGTTCGGGTTCTCGCGGTCGGTGCCCACAAGAAGGGGCTGGAGTTGATTGCCGATGTGCGGCCTGATGTGCCGGTTCGCATCGTTGGCGATCCGACGCGTTTGCGTCAGGTGATCATCAATCTGGTCGGCAACGCAATCAAGTTTACCGAGTGCGGAGAAGTGTCGCTCAAGGTCGAGGTCGATCAACGCACTGAACATTCGGTTTTTCTTCGCTTCTCGATCAGTGATACCGGGATAGGCGTTCCGATTGACAAGCAGCAGGCCATATTCGAGGCTTTTTCACAGGCCGACGTGTCGACCACACGGCGTTTTGGTGGAACTGGTCTGGGGCTGGCGATCAGCGCCCGCCTGGTGCAGTTGATGGATGGCAAGATCTGGCTGGAAAGCCAGCCGGGTCAGGGGGCAGTCTTTACTTTCACGGGGCGTTTCGGTGTCGAAGTGGCTGCTCAAGAGCTGCCGGCGCAGGCCCTTTATGCTGGCCGGCGTGCATTGGTCATCGACGATAACTTGAGTTGTGCTCGTTATCTGGTCGAGCTGCTGGATCGGCTTGGTGTTCAGGCTTCCCTGTCGGCTGATGGGGTGGCTGCGGTTGAGGCGATCGAACGTAGTCGGGAGGTGGATTTTCCATACGATTACATTGTTGCCGATGCCAACATGGACGCACCCGCAGGTTTCGCGCTGGCCGAGGCTTGGGGTAGATCGGGGTGCAAGGAACGCCTCGTCGTCATGCTGACGACTGAAAACCAGCGCCATGATTTGGCCCGTTCGCGGGAGATTGGCGTATCTGCCCACCTGGTCAAGCCGATAGGCGCTCCCGACCTGGCTGATGCCTTGGCGCTGGCCGAAGGCAAGGGGGGCGTCGAGCTGGATGCCTTTGTGTTGTCAGAGGTCGATTTCGGCCGGGTGGCGACGGAAGAGGCTGGTGGATTCAGTGTCCTTCTGGTCGAGGATAATCCGGTCAATCAGGAGTTGGCCAAGCGTTTGCTTGAACGTGAGTCGCATCGGGTCACCATTGCCAACAATGGTGCGGAAGCCGTGGATCTGTTCGATAGCGGGCATTTCGATGTCATTCTGATGGATATGCAGATGCCCGTCATGGGCGGTATCGAGGCTACCGAAACGATCCGTTCGCATGAGATGCGGCGTAGTTGGGTGGTCTCCCGTGAGTTCCGGTCGGTCTATATCATTGCCATGACCGCCAATGTCATGGCATCCGACCGCGAGCGCTGCATCGAAGCGGGTATGAACGACTATGTCGCCAAACCGTTGCGGCCTGACGATCTTTACGCCGCGTTGGCAAGGGCGCGCGGTGGTGCGGAGCATGGCGAGCTGGACGATGTCAAAGGTGGGCTGATCGGGGAGGGGGCAAAACTCGACCTGGCTTCGGCGATGCGCGATATTGGCGAGCCGGATTTGTTTGCCACCATGGTCGGCATGTTGCTGAGCGAATGGGATGCGCATCTCGGGCGTCTGTGTGCGGCTATCGATTCGACCGATGCCCATGTGGCGCGCATGCACGCTCATACTCTCAAGAGCTTGCTGGCCATGTTCCATGCCGAACATGCCCGACGCCGGGCCATGGAAATCGAGCAGGCGGCACTCGTCGTTGAGCATGTGGATTGGTCAGCCTGTCGGCGTCTGTATGGCGCCTTGGTCGATGAGATGGAGTCGATCAAGCCGGCCTTCCTGCATTACCTGGAGACGCGCGTAATCCCTTGAATTTGCCTGAAAAGGCAGTTTTCGGCTAGAATAGGAAGGTTAAAAAAGCACAAGCGGGGAGGCGCAAGCCTTCCCGCTTGGCACATGAATAAGCAGAAAATATTTGGAGAGCCGACGTGTCGCTGCTGCCCTCATTCACCCCCGCCATTCTCGCCCTCGCCGACGGAACGGTTTTCAAGGGCCAATCCATCGGCGCAGATGGCGTTACCAGTGGCGAGGTGGTGTTCAATACCGCCATGTCCGGTTACCAGGAAATCCTCACCGATCCTTCCTATTGTCGCCAGATCGTTACCCTGACCTATCCGCATATCGGCAATACCGGTTGTAATGCGGAGGATTTTGAATCGAATGCCAATTACGCTGCCGGTCTGATCATTCGCGATCTGCCGCGCCGCGCCTCCAGTTGGCGTTGCGAGGATGATCTCGGTTCTTACCTGAAGAAGCACGGAATCGTCGCCATCGCCGGCATCGATACCCGCAAGCTGACCCGTATCCTCCGCGAGAAGGGTGCCCAAGCCGGTTGTGTCCTGGCGGGTGAGCTCGATGAGTCCAAGGCCCTGGCCATGGCGCGCGCTTTCCCCGGTCTCAATGGCATGGACCTGGCCAAGGTGGTTTCGGCCAAGGAAGGCTACGCCTGGAGCGAGGCTGAATGGACGTTGACCGGCTACGCGCAACGTGCCGAAGAGCGTTTCCACGTGGTTGCTTACGATTTTGGCGTCAAGCGCAACATCCTGCGCATGCTGGCCGAGCGCGGCGTCAAGCTGACCGTTGTGCCG
>JAYREA010000033.1:0-4600 GCA_041909135.1 Azonexus sp.
AGTTCGCCGTCACGGCAAGGGCGTGGCGCTGCTCGCCTTTGGCACCTTGCTGGCTCCGGCCCTGGCGGCCGGCGACGAAATCGATGCAACGGTTGCCAACATGCGCTTCGTCAAGCCTATCGATGCCGACCTGATCGTCGAACTGGCCGGGAACCATTCCCTGCTGGTCACACTCGAAGAGAACGCCGTGATCGGTGGCGCCGGCTCGGAAGTCGAGCGGGTGCTGGCCGAACGCGGGCTGAACGTGCCGGTACTGCGCCTGGGCTTGCCCGACCGCTTCATCGACCACGGCGAACAGGGACAGCTCCTCGCCGAGCTGGGCCTCGACAAGGACGGCATTGTGCATGCAGTGCGCAGCCGGACCGACAAACGATAATTGAGAGAACAGAGATGAGCAGCCCCAACCCGAACATCCCCGACGTCCAGAACTCCGCCGACACGCGCCAGATCGCGATCAACAAGGTCGGCATCAAGTCCATCCGCCACCCGATCAAGGTGCAGGACAAATCGACCGGCGTGCAGCACACCATCGCCATGTTCAACATGTACGTCGGCCTGCCGCACAACTTCAAGGGCACGCACATGTCGCGCTTCGTGGAAATCCTCAACAGCCACGAACGTGAAATCTCGGTCGAAAACTTCCCGACCATGCTGCGCGACATGGTCGCCAAGCTGGAAGCGGAAACCGGCCATATCGAGATGAACTTCCCGTATTTCATCAACAAGACGGCACCGATCTCCGGTGTGCAAAGCCTGATGGATTACGACGTCACCTTCATCGGCGACATCTGCCACGGCGAAATTGCCACCTCGGTCAAGGTCGTCGTCCCGGTGACCAGTCTGTGCCCTTGCTCGAAGAAGATTTCCGAGCGCGGCGCCCACAACCAGCGCTCGCACGTCACGGTCACTGCACGCACCAACGATTTCATGTGGATCGAGGAGATCGTCCAGCTCGTCGAACAGGAAGCCTCCTGCGAGCTATACGGCCTGCTCAAGCGCCCGGACGAGAAATACGTGACCGAGCGCGCCTACGACAACCCCAAGTTCGTCGAAGACATGGTGCGCGACGTCGCCGCCCGCCTCAACGCCGAAACGCGTGTCGACGCCTATATCGTCGAGTCGGAAAACTTCGAGTCGATCCACAATCACTCGGCCTACGCGCTGATTGAAAACGACAAGCGAAATCCTGCCACCTCCCATCCGTAATTCAGCGGAACGATCAAAACAAAACGGGGCGCCGCAGCGCCCCGTTTCTTTTGAACCCCGGAAAGCCGATCAGGCCTTCTTGAAATCCAGCTTTTCCTTGATACGAGCCGACTTGCCCGAACGCTCGCGCAGGTAGTACAGCTTGGCGCGACGAACGTCACCACGGCGCTTCAGTTCGATGGAAGCGACCAGCGGGGAGTAAGTCTGGAAAGTACGCTCAACGCCTTCGCCCGAAGAGATCTTGCGGACGATGAAGTTGGAGTTCAGGCCACGATTGCGCTTGGCAATGACGACGCCTTCGTAAGCCTGCAGACGCTCGCGGTTACCTTCCTTGACCTTCACCTGAACGACAACGGTGTCGCCCGGGGAGAATTCAGGAATGGTCTTGCCAACGCTGACGCGGGCGATTTCTTCTTGCTCGAGTTGTTGAATCAGGTTCATGTGAGATCCTTAATTTATAAACATCTACTCACCGCATTGCTCCTCTCCGGAAATTTCCGTGAGGAGTTGCGTCTCTTCCGCGCTCAACACGCGGTGCGCCAGCAAATCCGGCCGGCGCCTCCGGGTTCGGGCCAGCGACTGCTTGAGCCGCCAGCGACGAATTCTTTTGTGGTCGCCGGACAGCAACACCTCCGGCACCGCCTCGCCCTCATAAACCTCGGGGCGAGTGTAGTGCGGACAATCCAGCAAACCACCGACAAACGAATCTTCCACCGCCGAGGCGGCATCTCCGAGCACACCCGGCAACTGGCGAACGACGGCGTCTATCAACACCATCGCCGGCAACTCGCCACCGGACAGCACAAAATCTCCGATCGAAACTTCTTCATCGACGCAGCGCTCGATCAGACGCTCGTCAATCCCTTCATAACGACCGCACAGAAGGATCACGCCTTCATCACCGGTCGCCAGCTGCATGACCCGCTCATGGGTCAGCGGTGCGCCTTGCGGCGAGAGGTAGATAACGCGGCTACCTGCCAGCCCTGCCTCACGCTGCTGCAGCTTTGCAGCGTCGATTGCCTTTTCCAGCGGACCCGGCTGCATCAACATGCCTGGCCCACCACCGAAAGGGCGATCATCCACCCGACGCCAGGTATTGTCGGCGAAATCCCGTGGATTCCACCCTTGCCACACCCAGCGCTGCTCTTCCAGCGCGCGGCGGGTGATGCCACTCTGCGTCACGGCGACGAACATCTCCGGGAAGATGGTCACACAGTCGAACCGGATAACCGGTTGCTGCCCGCGACTCACCAGTCGCTACCCCACTCCACGCGGATCCGCCCCGCTTCTTTCTCTACCGCCAGCACAACTGCCGCAACAAACGGCAACAGACGTTCGGTGCCGTCATCCGCCACCACGCGCAAAACGTCGTTGGCTCCTGTTTCGATCAACCCGGCAACCGTGCCAAGCTTTTCGTCTGCCGAATTGATCACTGCGAGTCCCACCAGATCACCCCAGTAGAACTCGTCTTCATCGGTTGTCGGCAGGGCATCACGCGGCGCCCCGACCAACACGCCCTTCATCGCTTCGGCAGCCGTACGGTCGCCAACGCCATCGAGCAGCACAACCAAACCGTCACCGTGAGCTTTCAAGCCTTTCGGCCTGATCTCACACCACGGCTCCCCTTCCCTGGCAATCCACCATACAGGCATTTCTGCCCAATCCAGCGGATCATCACCGAAGGGATACAACCTGAGCCAGCCGTGAATCCCGTAAGGGTCGGCCAAGCGACCCAGAACGACGATTTCGTTACTGCTCAAGGCCAAAATAACTTAAGCAGCCTTGGCAGCGTTCTGCTTGACCAGGCGAGCGACGGTCGGCGACAGTTGGGCGCCGTTCTTCAGCCAATACTCCAGGCGATCGCCAGCAATACGCAGACCCTCGGCATTACCGGAGGCAACCGGGTTGTAGAAGCCGATACGCTCGACGAAACGGCCGTCGCGACGGTTACGGGAATCGGTCACAACCATGTTGTAGAACGGACGCTTCTTGGCGCCACCACGGGCAAGACGGATAACAACCATGGGAATACTTTCGTTAGCTGGAAAAAAGACCCGAGATTATAGCGCTTTATCAAGGAAAAACAAGCCACTTAGAGGAACAGGCTATTTCGTTCCCGGCTACCGGGCAAGAGCTATCGATACCGGCACTGGCGAAATGAGAATTTTTTGTTATTCTCGGCGCTCCATGAGCCGTCAGCCAGAGCATTTCTCCGCCCCCGTTCCGGAAGCCAACATCAAGGCCATCCTGGAATGGCTGGCCCTCGCCCACGGACGCTCCGGCTCTGATGATGCCGACCCATTGCTCCGGCAGTTGCTGCTCCTACGTGATACCCCGGTGCCTTGCGCCCAGCGGCTCAAATTGCTCGACCTGCTGTTCAGCCAGGCTGAACGCATCGCCAAGGCCGAATTACCCAAGCTCAACGAAGTCAGCCTGCCGATTTCCCGCAAATTGCGACAGCGGGTACGCACGCTGCTCGAGATTCTCGAAACGCTGACCCAAGATTATTTCAACACGCTGGCCGAATTATTCGACCCGGCAGGAGAAAGCTCCGCCCGCCTGCCGCACAACTCGTTGCGACGCGCGATGTTTGCCATCGCCTGGCAAGTGCGGATTACCCATCTGGTTGCCACGCCGACGCCGATCGGCCTGTGGCTGCAATTGCATGCGGCTTTTCGAACGGCTCGCCGGCTGGGTCTGGACGAATTTCCCGGCCCCAATTTCGGGCCGAGCATCCGTCGCATTTATACATCCATCCTGCTCGCCGCCATTGCCCAGCCCGTTTCATTTTCTGCCGACGAGTTGGAGTTCATCAGCGATTACATCGACCAATGCACCCCTGACGTCGTTCTGCTCGACACCCCCCCGCTCAATGCGCAAGGACTATTCTGGATCGACCCGGAGAAGGACTTTCCGGCTCACGCCCTGATTCGGCGCATCCCCAGCCCCGAAGCGCAGGTACTCTACTTTTCCTGCGACACCCAGGCCGAACTCGCGCTCAAGCATCGCGCCGAATTGGCCAAGGATATCCCCGCCGAACTGATCGGCCTGCCCAAGTTTGCCGACACCCACGCCGGCCCGGGCGTCTTGCTGCGCCTCAACCACCTCTGGGGCCACCCGGCCAAGCGGCGCTTCCCGCGCCGGCGCCAGTCCTACCGTGCCAACCTGTGCTCCGGACTCGATAATCTGTGGCACCTGCTGAAAACGGGGAATACCAAGGTCGAACCGAGTGAATGGATGGTGACCAACGAAAGCCCGGACGGTTATGCACTGATGCACATGTCGGGGCAGACGGATGATGTCCGGATCGGTGACATCATTGCGCTACAGGCCGTCGACGAGCAAACCGGGATGTCGCAGGCCTGGCACATCTGCATCATTCGCTGGGCCATCT
>JAYREA010000034.1:0-4414 GCA_041909135.1 Azonexus sp.
TTCGGATCGAACTCGAAATCGAGCCAGGAGCCACGATAGGGAATCACGCGGGCAGAGAAGAGCAGCTTGCCCGAGCTGTGCGTCTTGCCGCGGTCATGCTCGAAGAAGACGCCCGGCGAGCGATGCAACTGGGAGACGATGACGCGCTCGGTCCCGTTGATCACGAAGGAGCCGGTCGTCGTCATGAGCGGCACTTCGCCCATGTAAACTTCCTGCTCCTTGACCTCCTTGATCGTATCGGGCACTTCGCGGTCCATGATCACGAGCCGGACCTTGGCGCGCAGGGCAGATGCAAAGGTCAGACCACGCTGCTGGCATTCCTTCACATCGAAGGTCGGCTCGGCCAGCTGATAGCTGACGAATTCGAGACGGGCATTGCCGCTGTGGCTGACGATCGGGAAGATCGAGGTGAAGGCTGCCTGCAGGCCCTGATTCCTGCGTTTCGCGGGCGGGATGGCGGCCTGCAGGAACGAGGTATAGGACTCGAGTTGCGTCGCCAGCAGGAACGGTACGTCGAGCACGCTAGCGCGCTTGGCGAAGCTCTTGCGGATGCGTTTTTTCTCGGTGTAGGAGTAGGTCATGGTCGCTCCGAGCTCAGAAGGCAAAGATCCTCTAGTGCGAACCCCGGCCGACGGCGCCGAAGTCTCGCAACGGACAAACGCAAGCGCGCGGCATCCGGACATCCCCGCTGCCTTGCCGCGCTGGCGTTTGTGCGCTGCACTGAAAACTGCAGGAAACGGGCATCTGGCCAGCGTTTCCCGAAAAACACAAAAGGGCCGGCGGCAAAAATGCCGCCAGCCCAGCCTGCCGGGACGAAGTTACTTGACTTCGACCTTGGCGCCGGCATCCTCGAGCTGCTTCTTGAGGGCTTCGGCGTCGGCCTTGGCAATGCCTTCCTTGACGGGCTTCGGCGCGCCATCCACGAGGTCCTTGGCTTCCTTGAGGCCCAGGCCGGTCGCGGCACGCACGACCTTGATGACCTCGACCTTCTTGTCGCCAGCCGCGACCAGCATGACCGTGAATTCGGTCTGCTCTTCGGCCGCTGCGGCTGCGCCGCCACCGGCGCCAGGAGCGGCAACCGCCATGGCAGCGGCGGAAACGCCGAACTTCTCTTCGAACGCCTTGACCAGGTCGTTCAGTTCCATGACCGTCATGTTGCCAACGGCTTCGAGGATGTCGTCTTTGGTGATAGCCATAATCTATTAACTCCTAAATCTGGATACTTGTTAAAGCAGTCAGTGACCGAATCAAGCAGCTGCCTGTTCGCGCTGCTTGGCGAGCGCACCAAGCGCGACGGCAAAGCCGGAAACCGGTGCCTTCATCACGCCGAGCAGCTTGGCCAGCAGTTCATCGCGGCTCGGGATCGAAGCGAGCGCCTGGACGCCAGCCTTGTCGAGCAGATTGCCGGCATAGACGCCAGCCTTCAGAACCAGCTTGTCATTGGTCTTCGCAAAGTCGTTCAGCACCTTGGCGGCGGCCACCGGATCAGCAGAAACGCTGTAGATCAGCGGACCGACCATTTGCGGCGCAAGCGCTGCAAACGCGGTGTCGGCGACGGCTCGGCGGACCAGGGTGTTTTTCAGCACGCGCAGGTAAACGCCAGACTTGCGTGCCTGAGCGCGCAGACGGGTGAGGTCACCGACCTCGATACCGCTGTACTCAGCCACGACGATCGTCTGGGCATTGGCCACCTGTGCCGACACCTCAGCCACGACGGCTTTTTTGTCATCAAGATTGAGACCCACGGGTCTTTCCTCCTATCAAGTCAACTCACGGCACATCGAACGATGCGCCGCACCTACGGCGACCTGGATCAGGAGCACTGACGGAAGGAAACCTTCCGGCGAGAAATCCTGCTCGGGGTACACCGTCTACGCAGGCCGCTTCAGCACTTAAGTCTCGGGAACGAAGCTCCTTCGACACCTGCGGTCTTTGACGATCTGCCGTCCCTTGCGGCACGACAGCCCAAAGTTCGTGCGCCGGCGCCCGAATACGGCGCCGGCATTCATTTCAATTACAGCGTGGCGGCATCCACGCGAACGCCCGGGCCCATCGTGCTGGACAGGGCGATCTTGCGCAGGTACTGCCCCTTGGAGCTGGCGGGCTTGGCCTTGGTCAGCGCCTCGATGAGCGCCTTCAGGTTGAGTTCGAGCTTGTCCACCTCGAAGGAGGCACGACCGATCGTGCAATGCACGATGCCGCCCTTGTCGGTGCGGTACTGAACCTGACCGGCCTTGGCATTCTTGACTGCCGTGGCGACATCCATGGTCACGGTACCCACCTTGGGGTTCGGCATCAGGCCGCGCGGGCCGAGGATCTGACCCAGCTGGCCGACGACGCGCATGGCATCCGGCGTCGCGATGACGACGTCGAAATTCAGGTTGCCGGCCTTGACCTGCGCGGCCAGATCGTCGAAACCAACGATGTCGGCACCCGCCGCCGTTGCGGCGTCGGCCTTGTCGCCCTGAGCGAAGACGGCAACCCGTACGGTCTTGCCGGTTCCGGCGGGCAGCACGACGGAGCCGCGCACCAGCTGATCCGATTTGCGCGCATCGATACCGAGATTCACCGCGACATCGATGGATTCGTCGAACTTGGCCGTCGCGAACTCTTTGGCCAGTTTGAGCGCGTCGGCCACCGGGTAATTCTTGTTACGGTCGATCTTGCCCTGCAGGGCCTTTTGACGTTTGGTCAGCTGTGCCATCTCAGAGGCCCTCCACCGTAATGCCCATCGAGCGGGCGCTGCCAGCAATCGTGCGCACTGCTGCATCCATGTCGGCCGCGGTCAGATCGGGCATCTTGGTCGTGGCAATGGCTTCGCACTGCGCGCGGGTGAGCTTGCCGACCTTGTCGGTATGCGGCTTCGCGCTGCCCTTCTGGATGCCGGCGGCCTTCTTGATCAGAATGGTCGCGGGCGGCGTCTTCATGATGAAGGTGAAGCTCTTGTCCGCGTACGCCGTGATCACGACGGGAATCGGCAGCCCCGGCTCCAGGCCCTGCGTCTGGGCGTTGAAGGCCTTGCAGAACTCCATGATGTTGAGACCGCGCTGACCGAGCGCGGGACCGATCGGGGGCGAAGGATTGGCCTTGCCCGCCGGCACTTGCAGCTTGATGAAGCCGACAATTTTCTTTGCCACGGAAATGACTCCTATAAACGGGTGCAAACGCGCCGGCGAAGGCGCTCCCCAAACGACAAACGCGGCCCGAGAGCCGCTCTGCTAGCGGCGCGCAACACGCGCGCCGCGGCCGGTAGAAAAATCAGGATTTTTCTACCTGACCGAATTCCAGTTCCACCGGCGTCGGACGACCGAAAATCGTCACCGAGACACGCAGGCGGTTCTTTTCATAATTCACATCCTCGACCGAGCCATGGAAGTCGGTGAACGGACCTTCCTTGACACGAACCACCTCGCCAGGCTCGAACAGCACCTTCGGACGAGGTTTCTCAACCCCCTCCTGAATCTGCTGCATGATCTTCTCGACTTCCTTTTCGGAAATCGGCGTCGGCTTGTTCGCAGCACCGCCAACGAACCCCGTCACCTTCGGCGTGCTCTTGACGAGATGCCAAGTATCGTCGGCCATCTCCATCTCGACCAGCACGTAGCCGGGAAAGAACTTGCGCTCGGTGATGCTCTTCTGACCGCCCTTGAGCTCAACCACTTCCTCGACGGGAACCAGGATGCGCCCGAATTTATCCTGCATTCCCTGACGCTGGACCCGGTCCAGAAGGGCGCGCTGCACGCTCTTCTCGAAACCCGAGTAGGCGTGCACGACATACCAGCGCTTGCTCATGACTTTCTCCAGCCGAGAATCAGGTCGTAGAACACCCACTCAAGGCTCTTGTCCGTCAACCAGAGAAAAACGGCCATGATGACGACGAAGGCAAAAACCAGACCGGTGGTCTGCATGGTCTCCTTGCGCGACGGCCAGACAACCTTCTTGGCCTCGGCGACCGACTCCCTGGCAAAGGCGAAGAAATTCCGCCCCGGCTCGGTCTGCCAGGCCACCGCGACGGCAGCACCCAGACCGGCAAGCACGGCCAGGACACGCAGGATCATCGCCTGCTCGCCGAGCAGGTAAAAGCCCGCAACGCCAGCAGCGAGCAGACCCAGCGCCAGCGCGAACTTTAATTTATCGGCCATTTGGTATTCTTGGATTGTAGTTGGCAGGGGCAGAGGGAATCGAACCCCCAACCTTCGGTTTTGGAGACCGACGCTCTGCCAATTGAGCTATACCCCTGCGGCAGAGACCGGGAGGAGCGAAGCCCCCTCCCTTGTCTTTGTTACCTTACTCGATGATCTTGGCGACGACACCGGCGCCGACGGTACGACCGCCTTCGCGGATGGCGAAGCGCAGGCCTTCTTCCATGGCGATCGGGGCGATCAGCTTGACGGTCATCTGGATGTTGTCACCC
>JAYREA010000035.1:0-4352 GCA_041909135.1 Azonexus sp.
CGCATCGTCGGTATCGACCAGCAGACGGTTCAGTTCGAGCACGGTCTTGCGCGGCAGGATCATTTCCTGACGCGGCAGCTCGGTTTCGATCGCCACGCTGGCGAAGGCCAGGCGGTGACCATCGGTGGCAACGGCACGCAGCTCCGTTCCTTCGACCAGTAGCAGCAGGCCGTTCAGGTAGTAGCGAACGTCCTGGGCAGCCATCGCATATTGGGTCTTGGCCAGCAGCTGACGGAAGGCCTTTTGTGAAATGGAAAACTGCTTGGTTTCACCTTCGCTGATCGTCATGCGCGGAAAATCATCAGCCGGCAGGGTCTGCAGGCTGAAACGGCTCTTGCCGCCGCGCACTTGCAGGCGCTTGTCTTCCAGGAGCAGGCTGACCTCGGTGGTATCCGGCAGCGAACGCAGGATTTCCTGCAGTTTGCGTGCCCCGACTGTAACCGCGCCATCGCCGTCACCACCGGCACCCTGGGTAGTCGTGGTGATCTGGATTTCGATGTCCGTCGCCAGCAAGGTCAGGCGATCGCCCTTCTTTTCCAACAGCACGTTGGACAGGATGGGCAGGGTATGACGGCGTTCAACAATTCCCGACACAGACTGCAGCGGGGCAAGAAGCGTGTCTCTTTGGGTTTTAATAAGAACCATAAATTAAATTCCTTTATAGACTATATCGGGAACAATTCTGTGGATAACTAGAAATTTCGTTTTTATTTCAGTGTATTGAATCGGGTTTTGCCGTCTGCGAAAGTCTCTGGATTGCCTGTGGATGAAATCCGGATAATTTTCCCACAAAGCAGGTTTCACCAGATGACTCACAAAGCACGGACAGCTTGTTCACAGCTTTATCGACAGCCTCACCCTTTCAATACTTGCAGCAAGACATGCAAATCGTGGTTCAGCTCGTTTTCCTTGCTGCGCAGGCTGTCGATGGTCTTCACGGCATGAATGACCGTGGTGTGGTCACGACCGCCGAAGGCATCGCCAATTTCAGGAAAACTGTGCGAAGTGACTTCGCGGCATAGCCACATCGCTACCTGGCGCGGCCGGGCGATGGCCCGTGTCCGCTTCTTGGAGAACAGGTCGGCAACCTTGATCTTGTAGTAATCGGCGACAGTCTTCTGGATGTTGTCGATACCGACGTTGCGCACCGAGCCGATGACATCCTTGAGCGCTTCCTTGGCCAGATCCAGGGCAATGGCCCGGCCATGGAAGGATGAATAGGCCAGCACCTTCTTCAGCGCGCCTTCGAGTTCGCGCACGTTGGAGCGCAAATGCTTGGCAATGAAGAAAGCCACTTCATCGTCGAGCTGTATGCCTTCCGCCTCGGCCTTCTTCTTCAGGATGGCGACACGCATTTCCAGTTCGGGTGGCTCGATCTGCACGGTCAGACCCCAGTCGAAGCGGGTCACCAGACGATCGTCCAGACCGTTGATGTCCTTCGGATAGGTGTCGCAGGTGATGATGATCTGCTTGCGTGCCTCGATCAGCGCGTTGAACAGGAAGAAGAACTCCTCCTGCGAGCGGTTCTTGCCATTGAAGAACTGCACATCGTCGAGCAGCAGCACGTCGAGCGAGCGATACATCCGCTTGAAGGTATCGAAGGATTTTTGCTGGTAGGCACGCACCACGTCGGAGTAATAATCCTCGGCATGAACATAGCGGACGACCTTTTCCGGGTTCTCCGCCATGATGGTATTGCCGATGGCGTGGATCAGGTGAGTCTTGCCGAGGCCGGCGCCGCCATAGATGAATAGCGGGTTGTAGGCACCGCCCGGGTTGTGCGCCACCTGCACGGCTGCCGCCCGAGCCAGGTCGTTGGCCTTGCCGACGACGAGGTTGTCGAAGGTGAAGGTCGGAAAGAGACGGGATTTTTCGTAATTACTCTTGCGAGCACCCGGTTTTTCCTGGGCACTACCCTTCCGTTCGACCGGGGTGCCGGGTTTGGCCGCTACGGTCTCGACCGTTGCCGTGTTGGTCTCGACACGGGCCGGCGCCGCCTTGCCGCTACCAATGACCAGGGCAATGGTGACCGGACCGGAAAAAAAATTGCGGCTGTAGTCCTCGATGCGCGACAGATAGCGGTCACGAACCCATTTCAGGATGAAGCCATTGGGTGCGATCAGGCGCAGCCCATTTTCAAGCGCCGAGGCTTCGCCTTCCAGGCGCAGCGGCTTGATCCAGGTGTTGAATTGCTGCGCGGGCAATTCCTGCTCGAAGCGTTGCAAACAGGATTCCCAGAAACCGGCCATCGACGAAAACACTCCTCCCCGCGCAGTCGATACAAGGCTCGATGGCGGTTATTAGATATTTGATTTATCTGATATTTTTGGTCTCGCCTGAAGCCGGACACGGGCTGGCGAACAGTCGATTTTACCCCCCATCCAAAAAGTTATCCACAGCTTTGGAAAATAATTAGTCTTGACAAAGCAGGTCGATAGCGCGTCTAATCGCGTGTTTTTCTTAGCACATCAAGGGATTACAACATGAAACGCACGTATCAACCGTCGGTCGTGCGCCGCAAGCGCACCCATGGCTTCCTGGTCCGTTCGCGCACCAAGGGCGGCCGTGCCGTTCTCGCCGCTCGCCGCGCCAAGGGCCGCAAGCGTCTGGCTGTTTAAGCCGGAATCCGGCGAGGTGAATCAATGCTTCGCCAGACGCTATCGCCTGACCAAAACGGATGAATTTTCATCCGTTTTTGGTTTCAGGAGGGCGATTCGTGGCAAGTTGCTGATGCTGCATTATCAGCCGCGTCCCGAAGGCATGACTGAACCCAGGCTCGGCCTGGTCGTCGGCAAGAAGTTGCTCAAGCATGCGGTCGATCGCAACCGGCTCAAGCGCATCGTGCGCGAGCAGTTCAGGTTGCGGCGGGCCAGTCTGCCGGGTGTAGACCTTGTTGTCCGGCTGGCTGTGAAGCCCAAGCCACTCGACGGCAAGCAGATTGCCGACGACATCGTCGCCCTGTTCGACAAGCTGCAAAGGCCCCGGCCGAAGCGGGAGAATTGATGAAGCGCCTGTTGATCGGCCTGGTTCGCGTCTATCAGTATGCGATCAGCCCATTTCTCGGACGCCGATGCCGGTATTTTCCCAGTTGTTCGGAATATGCCGTTGAAGCAGTACAGAAATACGGTGCCTGCAAAGGTGGCTGGCTGGGTGCCAAACGCATCTGCCGCTGCCACCCCTGGCATCCTGGCGGGTATGATCCTGTACCCTGACTCAAGAATATTTTCGTAGGCCGTTCATGGATACTCGACGCCTGATCCTGGTTTTGATCTTCACGTTCTCCAGCTTCATGCTGTGGGAAAACTGGCAGAAGTACAACCAGCCAAAACCCGCCGTGGAAACAGCAGCGGCCGGCCAGGCTGCCGGCAGTGCACCGGTTCCGTCGGCCAGCCTGCAGGGCAAGGCCGCCCCGGTTTCACCGACTGCCTCCCTTCCGGCTTCAACAGCCGAAACCTTTACCGTCAGCACCGATCTGCTGAAGGCGACCATTTCCACGCAAGGCGGCGATCTGGTCAGCCTGGAACTGCTGAAATACAAGGAACACGACGACAAGGCACGAAACTTCGTCCTGTTCGATGCCAAGCATCAATACATGGCGCAGGGCGGCCTGATCGGCGAAGGTTTGCCGACCCATCGTTCGACCTTCACCCGCGTCGCAGGCGCTTCCGAACTGGCTGAAGGAGCCGAAGAACTGAAGGTTCGCCTGGAAACCGCCGAGCAGAACGGCATCAAGGTGGCCAAGGTGCTGACCTTCAAGCGTGGTTCCTACCTGATCGATGTGAACTGGGAAATCGCCAACGGCAGCGACAAGGCGATTGCTCCGCACGCTTACTTCCAGTTGCAACGCAATGACGTGGCGCCGGCAGGCGAGACAGCGATGGTATCGACCTTCACCGGTCCGGCCGTATTTACCGAGACCGAGAAGTACCAGAAGGTCGATTTCAGCGCCATTGCCGACAACAAGGCCAAGTTCGCCAAGACGGCCGACAACGGCTGGCTGGCCATGGTCCAGCATTACTTCGTCGCCGCCGTGGTACCCAAGGACAATACCCCGCGCGAGTTCTACATGCGCAAGCTGGAAGGCAGCAACATCTTCCAGGCTGGCGTGATCGTGCCGGTCGCCGACATTGCGCCGGGCGCCAAGGGCGAGACGGCTGTCGGCCTCTACGCCGGCCCGCAGGAACAGTCCGCGCTCAAGCAGGTAGCCTCCGGCCTCGACCTGGTGGTCGACTACGGCTGGCTGACCGTCGTCGCCGCACCGATCTTCTGGGCGCTGGAAGCCATCCACAAGCTGGTCGGCAACTGGGGCTGGGCGATTGTCGTCCTGACCATTGGCATCAAGGCCGTGTTCT
>JAYREA010000036.1:0-4208 GCA_041909135.1 Azonexus sp.
TGGTGCCGCGCCATCCACAGCGCTTCGATGAGGTGGCAGGCCTGCTGGAGCAGCGCGGCTTGCGTGTGGCGCGGCGCAGCCAGTCCTTGCCGGACGGCGAAACCGAGGTCTGGCTGGGTGACAGCATGGGCGAAATGGCCGCTTATTTCAGCCTTGCCGATCTTGCTTTTGTTGGCGGCAGCTTGCTGCCGCTGGGCGGGCAAAACCTGATCGAGGCCGCAGCCTGTGGCTGCCCGGTGCTCGTCGGGCCGCATACCTTCAATTTCCTGCAGGCAACCGAGGATGCGATTGCCGCCGGCGCGGCGCGGCGCGTGGCCAATGCCGATGAACTGGGTGGGTGTGTCGATACCTTGTTGCGAGATGGCGAGCATCTGGCCGTCATGCGTGCCGCAGCGAATCAATTCGCTCTGGCGCATCAGGGCGCAGCGGAGCGGATGCTGGATCTTATCGAACGGTGGACGGGTCGAGCAGCGCGTTGATCTGGGCGATATCCTCGTCACCCAGTGCGCCGGTGACCGATTTCAGGCGCAGTTGCGCCATCAGGGTATCGAGCGTGGCCTTGGCCAGATCGCGGCGGGTAACGTAGACCTGATTCTCGGCGTTCAGCACGTCGATATTGATGCGTACGCCAACTTCATAGCCCAGCTTGTTCGACTCCAGCGCGGATTGCGACGAAACCAGCGCTGCCTTCAGGGCCTTGACCTGGGCCAGGCCATTGGCTACGCCCAGGTAGTACTGGCGGGCGCCAAGGGCGGCACTGCGCTTGGCGGCTTCCAGGCCGGATTCGGCGGCGGCCCGGTTGGCGCTGGCTTCGCGCTGGCGGGATGCGGTCAATCCGCCGGAGAAGAGCGGGATGTTCAGTTGCAGGCCGGCATTCTGGTAATCGGTCTCCACATTGCTGCGCGAGAAACTGTTGTAGGCCTTGGAGTGGCCATAGTTGGCCACCACGTCGATGGTCGGGTAGTGGCCGGCGCGTTGCTTGTCCACTTCGCGCGCAGCAATGCTGGCGTTGTATTGCTGGACCTGCACGTTCAGGCTGCCGCTTTCTGCTGCCGCCACCCAGTCGTTCATGCTGCTTGGCTGTGGCGGGGTCAGTTCGGCCGTCTTGCGCAGTTGGGCGAGCGGTCCGGGCTCCTGGCCAACGATGGCTTGCAGCGCGCGCTGCCTGACTTCGAGATCGCTCTCGGCAGCAATTTCCTGGGCGCTGGCCAGATCGAAACGGGCCTGCGCTTCATGTGTATCGGTGATGGTGGCGGTGCCCACCTCGAAGCTCTTCCTGGCAAGTTCCAGTTGCTGTGAAATGGCCTGTTTGTTGGCCTTCACTGCAGACAGGCTTTCCTGAGCGTAGAGCACATCGAAATAGGCTTGCGCGACACGCAGGATCAAGTCCTGGCGGGCCAGGCCAAAATTCGCCTCGGTCTGCGCAACCTGCATCTTCGACTGGTCATAGGCCACCCAGTTCTGCCAGCGGAACAGCGGTTGCGATAGGGTCAGCTGATAGCCGTTCGAGTTGTAGTTTGGGGAAAACGTCGGACTGCCCTGGGCAGAAATCTGGTTCTCGTTCCACACCGTATTGCCCGACAGGCTAAGGCTGGGTAACAGGCCGGCACGGGCTTGCGGCTGCTTTTCCTGGCCGGCTTCGAGCGTGGCGCGGGCGGCGGCGAAAGTCGGGTCGTTGCTCTGGGCATCCCGATAGACCTGCATCAGGTCGGCAGCACAAAGCGGGGTGGCGATCAGGGGCGAAATCAGCAGCCAGGCGAGTTTTTTCATGCCATCCTCAGTAACGACGCATATTCGGATCGACTTCACCAGCCCAGGCTTCGAGGCCACCCATCAGGTTGTGGACGAAGCCAAAGCCCTTGCGCTCGAGGAACATCGCGACCTGCATGCTGCGACCGCCATGGTGGCAAATCACCACAACATCGCGGTCGGCATCGATCTCTTCGCAGCGCATCGGTACCAGATGCATGGGGATGTGTTGGGAGCCTGCCAGCTGGCACAGCTCCAGCTCCCAAGGCTCGCGTACATCAAGCAGAACAGGTTTGGCCCGTGTATCGTCGGCCAGCCAGGCGGCAAGTTGTTGTACGCGAATCTGTTGCATCAGAAGGTGAAGTTGTCTTTGGCGCCAACCCCATCCAGCGCCGGAATGACGGTCTCGAAGAGGTTGACGGTGTTGTAGGTGCCCTCGGCCGTGCAGGTGATCAACTGCGCTTCCATGACCGGCGCTTCGCCGACGATGACGGTCATGCGACCGCCGACGCGCAGTTGCTTGAGCAGCGAGGGGGAAACGGTTGGCACGGAGCCGGAAACGACGATGGCATCGTAAGGGCCGCGGGCGGACCAGCCGTCGACGCCATTACCCACTTCGAGCGTGACGTTGGAAACGCCGGCGCGCTCCAGGTTTTCCTTGGCGAAGGCGGCAATTTCCGGGCGAATTTCGATGCTGATCACGTGCTCGGCCCGGGCTGCCAGCAGGGCAGCCATGTAGCCGCTACCCGTGCCGATTTCGAGAACCTTGTCGGTTTTCTTGATGCCGAGTTCCTGCATCATTTTTGCTTCGATTTTCGGTGCCAGCATGATCTGGCCGCTACCGATCGGGATTTCCATGTCGGCGAATGCCAGGTTGCGGTAGGCGGCGGGTGCGAAGTCTTCGCGCTTGACGACAAAGAGCAGGTCAAGAACCTGCTGATCCAGAACCTCCCAGGGTCGGATCTGTTGTTCGATCATGTTGAAGCGTGCTTGCTCGATGTTCATGTGGGTCTCCGCAGGCATAATATTAGCACAAGCTAATATATTGATTCCGACAAAAGGAAATTATACCCGAGTCTCCTTTTCCGTCCCGCGCAAACCATGGCGCAGCAGATCCATGTGTATCTGCAGGTAAGTTTCCGGATGGACCTCGCTGTTTTCGCAGCAATTCATCGAATATCGCCAGATCAACAGCATCAGGATGGGGGCAATGACCACATCGATGGTTGTTTCGACGTCCATTTTGCGAAATTCGCCGCTCTCCATGCCGCGCAGCAGTGCGCTGCCGACCAGGGCGCGGCCCCGGTTGATGACGTTCTGGTAGTAGAAGCGCGCGAGGTCGGGAAAGTTGCGTGCTTCGGCAACCATCAGTTTTGGGATGCCGGCATATGCGGTCTGGCCGATCTTGGTCCACCAGTTGGCGAGCAGTATCTGCATCAGGTCGAAGTTGCTGCCGCGGTGCTGGGCGGCTATGGCCTCGTTTTCGACGATGACCGGGATGACGCCTTCCTGGATCACCGCCTTGAAGAGTGCTTCCTTGTTCTCGTAATAGAGATAGAGCGTGCCCTTGGCCACGCCGGCGCGGGAAGCGACATCTTCCAGGCGTGTGGCAGCGAAGCCCTTTTCGACAAAAAGCTCAAGCGCTGCGGCTAGCAGTTCTGAGGGGCGGGCTTCCTTGCGGCGTTTGCGGAGAGGCGGAGCGGAGGACATTGGTAACTTAATGACTTTATGGTCATTAAGTTACCATCGCGTTTCCGCTCAGGTCAACGACCTTCCTTGATCAGGCGGCCGCCGGAAGGCTGGATCGGCCGGGCATTGTTGCGATACAGGCGGCCGAAGATGTTGATCTGGTCGGCCGAGACTTGTGCCGGCTGCTTCATGACCAGCCACAGCACACCTTCCGAGCAGGGCGGCGTGGTCAGCGAGCCCATGTAGGTGTAGTAGTTGCGCGAGGTCGGCAACAGGGTGTTCAGGTCGAGCGTGGCGCTCGGCGGAGAAACCGGCATGTTCTTTTCCAGCGGCATGTGGTTCCACAAAGTCTGGATGAACGGGTTTTCGTTGCCGCGCTCGAGCAGGACAGCGACCACGGCAAGCTGGCCTTCATCGGATTTATGAACGAGATGTACGACCATGTCGAAACGCTGGCCATTGATCTTCTCTTCCGACGGGCGATGGAAGTGGAACTGAACCAGTTCGTAGGTCTTGCCGGTCAATGAGATCGACCCTTCACCCACCTCGACCTGCACCGTATGGCCGTTGTCGATGATGCGGAAGGTCGACGGCTGGTAATTGAACTTGATCGGTTCGAGGTCAACCTTGATGCCATCCTTGATGTCGATCGGCGACTGGCGCTCGCCGATGGCGCAGGCCTTGTTCTGCGGGTCGAGCTTGCTCCAGTTTTCCGGCCCCCCCATGCCTTCATAGGCCCAGTGGATATGTGCGTGCTGAACAGCGGGCTC
>JAYREA010000037.1:0-4020 GCA_041909135.1 Azonexus sp.
CCACCGCTTTCCGTGCGCTGTGCGGGGTCGCCGGTCTTTGCCGACCGCTATCTGTTCGTCGGCTACCCGGGGGGCAAGCTGGTCGTCCTGGCACTGCAGAACGGCGCGCCGGTCTGGGAGGGCACGGTCGCCTCGCCGAAGGGGGCGACCGAACTTGATCGGGTCGCCGATGTTGTCGCTTCGCCCGTGGTCGACGGTCGCCAGATTTGCGCCGTCGCCTTCCAGGGGCGTATCGCCTGTTTCGACATGGGGCAGGGCGGCGCGATGGTCTGGTCACGCGATATCTCTTCGGTCAGTGGTCTGGTCATGGATGGTCGCTACCTGTTCGTGACCGATGACAAAGGTATGGTCTACGGGCTGGACCGTTTGTCCGGCAGCAGCCTGTGGAAGCAGGACAAGCTGAAGAATCGCCGCCTGTCGGCGCCGGTAATTCGGCGTGGCCTGGTGGTGGTGGCTGATGGTGAAGGCATTGTCCATTTCCTGTCGCGCGAGGATGGCAGTTTTGCCGCCCGCCAGAAAACCGATGGCACGCCGGTTCGCGCGCCGCTGCAGACGCTCGGCTCGGCCGTGCTGGTCCAGACGACCGGCGGCGAAGTCAGCGCAATCGAGGTGCAATGAAACCTACGCTCGTCCTGGTTGGCCGTCCCAATGTCGGCAAGTCCACGCTATTCAACCGCCTGACCAAGTCACGTGACGCCATTGTTGCCGACATGCCGGGTTTGACCCGCGACCGCCATTACGGTCACGGCAAGCTGGGCAAGAAGCCCTATCTGGTTGTCGATACCGGAGGTTTCGAACCGCTGGTCAAGGATGGCATCCTGCATGAAATGGCCCGGCAGACCGAGCAGGCAATTGCCGAAGCTGACGCCGTCATTTTCGTGGTCGACGGCCGTACCGGCCTGACGCCGCATGACAAGGAGATCGCCAACAAGCTGCGCCGCATCGATCGTCCGGTCTTCGTTGCCGTCAACAAGGCGGAGGGCATGAATTCCGGCATGGTCGAGGCTGATTTCCATGAACTCGGGCTGGGCGAACCCAATGCGATTTCAGCTGCGCACGGCGAAGGTGTGCGCGGACTGGTCGAAATGGCCCTGGAGAGCTTTCCGGAGCCGGAAGAGGACGAGTGGCATTCGGATGCCGTGCGCGTCGCCATTGTCGGGCGGCCGAACGTCGGCAAATCAACGCTGATCAACACCCTGCTCGGTGAAGAGCGGGTCATTGCCTTCGACGCACCGGGTACCACGCGCGATTCCATCGAGATCGATTTCGAACGCGGCGGTCGCAAGTATGTGCTCGTCGATACGGCGGGCATGCGCAAACGGGGGAAGGTTTTCGAGGCGATCGAGAAATTTTCGGTGGTGAAGACCCTGCAATCCATCGAGGACGCCAACGTGGTGATCCTGATGGTCGATGCCCAGGCCGATGTTTCCGACCAGGACGCCCACATCGCCGATTTCATCGTGCAGTCGGGTCGGGCGCTGGTCGTTGCCGTCAATAAATGGGATGGCCTCGATGCCTACACCCGCGAACAGACGAGGCAGGTGCTGCAGCGCAAGTTGAAATTCCTTGATTTCGCCAAGTTCCACTTCATTTCCGCGCGCGAGAATATCGGCCTGGAAAACCTGTTCAAGTCGGTCGATGCCGCCTATGCGGCAGCGATGTCCAAGATGACGACGCCGCGCCTGACACGTGTTCTGATCGATGCCGTGGCCAAGCAGGCACCGGCCAAGCACAACGTTTTCCGACCGAAGCCGCGCTACGCCCACCAGGGTGGTTCCAATCCGCCGATCATCGTCATCCACGGCAACGCGGTGGACCATATTACCGACAGTTACCGGCGCTATCTGGAGCACACCTTCCGCGAAGCGTTCAAACTGCAGGGAACGCCACTGCGTATTCAGTTTGTGACAGCAAAGAACCCGTTTGCCGACAAAGACAAGAAATAAACTGCAAATTCTTTGGCACCACCCCTCAAATTTGGGTACATTAGGACCCTCATAACAACTACATGGAGTCCACACCATGAGCAACAAAGGGCAACTTTTACAAGACCCCTTCCTCAATGCTCTTCGTCGCGAGCATGTCCCCGTCTCGATCTATCTGGTAAATGGCATCAAGTTGCAGGGGCAGGTCGAGTCTTTCGACCAGTATGTCGTGCTCCTCAAGAACACGGTTACCCAGATGGTCTACAAGCACGCCATCTCCACGGTGGTTCCGGCTCGCCCGGTTAACCTCCAGCAGGAACAGGCGGCCGAATAATCTGCCCTTGTTCAGTAGCCCGCCGCAAGGACGGGCTAACGCTTCTTCTTTCTCCCGGAAACGCCCATGATTGAACGACCCGCCGCCGGTGAACGTGCGGTGATCGTTCAACTCGACTTCGGTCAGCCCGATATCGAGGATCAGTTGGAAGAGGTTCGCCTGCTCGCCGAGTCGGCCGGTGGCGTCGTTGCAGCCGAAGTTTTCGGCCGGCGCCAGAGCCCCGATCCGAAAACCTACGCTGGCAAAGGCAAGGTCGACGAGATCGGTGCCATGGTGGCGGCGGGTGAGGCTGATCTGGTAATTTTCAACCATGATCTGTCGCCTGCCCAGCAGCGCAATCTGGAACGCTTGTTGAAATGCCGCGTCATCGACCGCACCAGTCTTATTCTCGATATTTTTGCCTTGCGGGCCTCTAGCGCCGAGGGCAAATTGCAGGTCGAACTGGCGCAGTTGGAGCATTTGTCGACCCGGCTGGTTCGTGGCTGGACTCACCTGGAGCGGCAACGCGGTGGCATCGGCATGCGGGGGCCGGGTGAAAAGCAACTGGAGACCGACCGCCGCCTGCTTGGCAATCGGGTCAAGCTGCTGAAGGAACGCTTGGCCAAGTTGACGCGCCAGCGTGGCGTGCAGCGCAAGGCGCGGATGCGTGGCGATGTGCTCAGCGTTTCGCTGGTTGGCTACACCAATGCGGGCAAGTCGACGCTGTTCAACGCGCTGACGCACGCCGGTGTTTATGCTGCCGACCAGTTATTTGCCACTCTCGACACCACCTCGCGCAAGCTGTGGATCGAAGGGGCGGGCAATATTGTCATTTCCGATACCGTCGGTTTCATCCGCGACCTGCCGCACTCGCTGGTGGATGCCTTCCATGCCACGCTGGAAGCGGCGACCGATGCCGATGTGCTGCTGCATGTTGTCGATAGTGCCAGCCATGCACGCGATGAGCAGATCGCCGAAGTTAACAAGGTGCTCGCCGAGATCGATGCCGAGCAGGTTCGTCAGGTGGTTGTCTGGAACAAGATCGACCTGACCGAAGCCTCGCCGGGAGTCGAGCGGGACGAGTATGGTAATATCGCGCGCGTTCGTGTCAGTGCGCGCTCTGGTGAAGGACTCGATCTTTTGCGCGAATCCCTGGCCGAATATGCCCGTGCCAAAGCCGAGGCCCGCCAGAAGGCGTTGGTCGAAGCCGCGCGCGAAGCTCAAAACGACTATATCAACTGAATCCCCGACATTCATGATCCCGACCCTAGGTATATTCATGTCACTCAATGACCCCCAGTGGGGAAACCGCGGTGGCGATGACGGCGACAAGCCAGGCAACAACGGCCCGCGTCGCCCCAACGATGGGCCACCTGATCTGGAAGATCTGTGGCGTGATTTCAATCGCAAGCTGAACGGCATGTTCGGCAACAAGCGGGGCGCCGGTGGTGGCAATGGCGGTGGTGATGGACCGCGCATGCCTCAGATTGACTTCAATCCCAAGTTCCTGAGTGGCGGCATCGGTCTTCTGATCGGTTTGGTTGCCGTCGTCTGGCTGGCCTCGGGTTTTTATATTGTCGATGCCTCGCAGCGTGGTCTTGTGCTGCAGTTCGGCAGCTTCAAGGAAACGACCGAACCGGGTCTGCGCTGGCGCATGCCCTATCCGATCCAGTCGCACGAACTGGTGAACCTGACTGGCGTACGGACTATCGAGATCGGTTATCGTGGCAGCGAGCGCAACAAGGTGCTCAAGGAAGCCTTGATGCTGACCGATGACGAGAA
>JAYREA010000038.1:0-3990 GCA_041909135.1 Azonexus sp.
AGACCCGTTCCGGCAAGATCATGCGCCGTCTGCTCCGTGGCTTGGCCAAGGGTGAGGAACTCACGCAAGACACCTCGACCCTCGAGAACCCGGCCATTCTGGAACAGTTGAAGGGCTAAGGCGAACGTGCCGGGTTTTACCGATGGTGAAACCCGGTCGCCTGCGGACAATTTGTGGATTGTCCGTTCGAAACGAACAACAGGGATGGCGCGCTTGCCACGCCACCCTTAACGAATAAGGGGCAAGGAGGAGACAATGGTCGCCCATAAGGTGGCCTCCCGTGTGGTCGCACCAGACTGCATTCCCGGACGGCTGGCACGCTTGGCGTGTCAGCCGTTTTTATTTTATGGAGCAGCGCCATGAAGCGGGCGAGTCCGACCCGTCAGCGCCTGGCGGCACTCGGCCTGTTGGGTGCCCCCTTGCTGACCTATCCTTTGCTAAGCCTGCCGGCGGGCAGCCTGTGGGGCATCCCGGCTAGCTATCTCTACCTGTTCGGCGTATGGGCCGGACTGATCTTTCTTGCCGCTTGGGTGGCCGAACGACGGGGGACTTAAGGTGGTGCTCTCCGGTTGGCTCATTGCCCTGCTGTCGGCCGCCTATCTCGCCGTGCTGTTTGCTGTCGCCCGTTTTGGCGACGCGCGTGCCGATGCTGGCAAGTCGATCATTTCGGCCAATGTGTATGCCCTGTCGCTGGCCGTGTATTGCACGTCCTGGACGTTCTACGGCAGCGTCGGCCGGGCGACCTCCGGCGGCCTGTCCTTTCTGACCATTTACCTCGGGCCGACGCTGATGCTGTTGTTCGTCGGTGTCATCGTCAAGATGATCCGCATCAGCAAGGCGCAACGGATTACCTCGATTGCCGATTTCATTGCCTCGCGTTACGGCAAGAGCCAGTTGCTGGCCGGTATGGTGACGGTGATCGCGGTGATTGGCGTGGTGCCTTACATTGCCCTGCAATTGAAAGCGATGGCAGCCAGTGTGGATGTCCTGCTCAATCACTCCGGCAGCAAGGGGGAGTGGCTGGGCCTGGATTCGACCTTCCTGATCGCAGTCATCCTCGCCCTGTTTTCCATCCTGTTCGGCACCCGCCATCTTGATGCAACCGAGCGGCACGAAGGCATGGTGGCCGCCGTCGCCTTTGAATCGGTGGTCAAGTTGATTGCCTTCATGGCGGTCGGCATTTTTGTGACCTACGGCTTGTTTGGCGGCTTGGGTGACCTCTTCCAGCGGGCTGCTACCGAAGCTGATCTTGGCCGACTCCTTGAACTCGAATCCGGGCGCGCCGGTACCTGGACTTCGCTGATTCTGCTCTCCGGACTGGCGATTGTTTTCCTGCCCCGCCAGTTTCAGATCATCGTGGTCGAAAACGTGGATGAGTCCCATGTCAAACGGGCGGTTTGGCTCTTTCCGCTCTATTTGCTGTTGATCAACATCTTCGTATTGCCGCTGGCCTTGGGCGGCCTGCTGCATTTTGGCGGTGAGGGCGTCAATCCCGATACCTTCGTGCTGACGCTGCCGCTGGCGCATGGTGCCGAAGCGCTGGCCCTGCTGGCATTCATTGGTGGTTTGTCGGCGGCGACCGGCATGGTAATCGTTGAAACCATCGCCTTGTCGACCATGGTTTGCAACGATCTGGTCATGCCCTTGCTGCTGCGTTCTGCCTGGTTGCGCGCCCAGCACCGGCAGGATTTGTCCGGCCTGCTCATTGGCATCCGGCGCGTCGCCATCGCCATGATCGTCCTGCTCGGCTATGTCTATTTTCGGGCGGCTGGGGAGGCCTATGCGCTGGTCGGCATCGGCCTCATTTCCTTTGCCGCGGTGGCCCAATTCGCCCCGGCGATGTTCGGCGGCATGTACTGGAAGCAGGCCACGCGGGCCGGAGCGGTCGCCGGTCTGTCGGCAGGTTTTCTCGTCTGGCTATATACCCTGTTGCTGCCGTCGTTCGCCAAATCTGGCTGGATCTCCAGTGGTTTCGTCGAGCAGGGATTGTTCGGGCTGCCCTGGCTCAAGGCCCAGGCCTTGTTCGGTCTGAGCGGGCTGGACGAGATTTCGCACTGCCTGTGGTGGAGCATGCTGGCCAATCTGGGGGCCTACATCGCGGTGTCGTTGAACTCCCGGCCGGATGCTGTCGAGGCCAGCCAGGCCGAGCGATTTGTCGATGTCTTCCGGTTTGATCGGCACAAGGCCGAAACACGCTTGTGGCGCGGCAAGGCGTCGCTCGATGCGCTGGTGAGTTTGCTCGAACGCTTTCTCGGCACGGCCCGGGCACGCCAACAATTGGCCGCCTATGCACAGGGCAAGGGGCTGGCCGATTGGCGCAAACTGCCGGCGGATGCCGAATTCGTTCACTTTGCCGAAGCCGAACTGGCGGGGGCGATCGGCTCGGCCAGTGCCCGGGTCATGGTGGCATCGGTGGCCCAGGAAGAAGACCTGGGCCTGGAGGAGGTGCTCGACATCCTGGATGAAGCGACGCAGATCCGCGCCTATAGTCGCGAGCTCGAAGCCAAGCGCCAGGAACTTGAAGCGGCGACCAGCGAGTTGCGCGAGGCGAACGAGCGTCTGCGCGAAGTCGACCGCATGAAGGACGATTTCATTTCAACCGTGACGCACGAATTGCGTACGCCGCTGACTTCCATCCGGGCGTTGTCCGAAATGCTGCACGAAGACCCGCGTATCGAACTGGCGTCGCGCACGCGGTTTCTCGGCATCATCGTCAGCGAAGCGGAGCGCCTGACTCGCCTGATCAACCAGATTCTCGACATGGCCAAGCTCGAATCAGGGCGTGCGGAATGGACGTCCGGTGCGGTCGATCTTGGCGAAGTGGCGCGCGAGACGATGGATTCCCTGGGCCAGTTGTTCCGCGACAAGGGCGTCGCGTTGAGCAGCGATATTCCGGCCCGCGGCCCGGTGGTACAGGCGGATCATGACCGTCTGACGCAGGTGCTTATCAACCTGCTGTCCAACGCGGTCAAATTTGTTCCTGGCGGCAGCGGCAAGGTCCATGTGCGGGTCGGGATCGATGGCGGCAGCGTTCGTGTCGAGGTTGCGGACAACGGTCCCGGCTTGACGGCCGAGGAGTGCGGCGTCATTTTCGAAAAATTCCGTCAGGGTGGAAACACGCTGACCGACAAGCCGAAAGGTACCGGCTTGGGACTGCCCATCAGCCGGCAGATCATCGAATATTTCGGTGGTAAGCTCTGGGTTGAAAGTCGCCCGGGAGAGGGTGCGAATTTCATTTTCACGGTGCCGTTGCCGGCATCGGAGGAATAATAAGGAGACAAAAGCATGACCAAGAAGATTCTCATCGTCGATGACGAACCCAATATCGTCATCTCGCTCGAATTCCTGATGAAAAAAGAGGGGTTCGATGTTGCTGTTGCCAGTGACGGCGAAGAAGCCCTAGCCAAGGTGGCCAGCTTTGAACCCGATCTGGTTTTGCTCGACGTCATGATGCCGAAGAAATCCGGCTTCGAAGTGTGCGAAGCCCTGCGTGCCGATCCGGCCCGGGCCGGCCTGCTCGTCGTCATGCTGACTGCCAAGGGGCGTGAAACCGAGGTCGCCAAAGGTCTGGCCATCGGTGCCGATGCCTATGTGACCAAGCCTTTCTCGACCAAGGATCTGGTAACCCGGGTCAAGGGCATGCTCGGCGTCTGAGCAGGCACCGCCTGCCGGGCAGAAGCCAACCGGTGGCCGTCGCGGCTACTCATTACTAAATAGAATTTCGGGATGCATGCCATGAAGGCAAAACATCGTTTCATCATTGCGGTGATCGTTCTCGGTCTGCTGATGACCGGTCCCTTTGTCGTGACCTCCGCCCTGGTCTGGCTGGACATGAGGGAGGCCGAGCGCAACATGTTGACCGAGTTGCTGCTGTCGCGCCTGCCGGTCGGCACCTTGATGACCCTGTTCGGCTTTGTGATTGGCGTTCTGGTCCTCCACAAACTGTTCAAGCATTATGTCGAGGGTTTGCTGCGCATGGCGGAAACCCTG
>JAYREA010000039.1:0-3969 GCA_041909135.1 Azonexus sp.
AAAACTCGACGTCGTCCGTAAATTGCCGCGCCCAACCAATGGCCTTGACGGCCTGCTCGACGACTTGGTCGGGCGTCATGCGCAGCTTCTTCTCCATATGGATGGGCGAAGTGGCAATAAAGGTGTGGATACGCCCGGATTTGGCCGGCCGGACCGCCTCGCCAGCCCGATTGATGTCGTTCTCGTTGGCTCGCGCCAGGGAACAGACGGTCGAATCCTTGATGGCCTGGGCGATGGCATGAATGGAATCGAAATCGCCCTGCGAAGCCGCAGCAAAGCCTGCCTCGATCACATCGACCCGCATCTTTTCCAGTTGGCGAGCGACGCGAATCTTCTCTTCCCTGGTCATTGAGGCGCCCGGGCTTTGTTCTCCGTCGCGCAGGGTCGTATCGAAAATGACGAGATGCTGTTTCATAAATACTCCGAATTACGGTGCTTTGCGCTTGAGCAAGCCGATGGTGGCCTGGACGTAGCCGGAGAGACCATATAAAACAAAGAAACCGAACAGGGCGATTTCCGGACTATAGGCCACCAACGCAAAACCAAGGGCGATCGCTGCAATCACGAAGAAAGGCACGCTCTTCTTCAGATTGATGTCTTTGAAACTGTAGAAACGAATGTTCGACACCATGGTCACACCGGCAAAGACGGTCAACCCGCAAGCCAGCCAGCGCACATCGCTGCCGGCTACCCCGGTTTCGATGCACACCCAGACCAGTCCGGCCACCAGCGCAGCAGCAGCCGGCGATGGCAAGCCCTGGAAGTAGCGCTTGTCCATCACCTCCAGTGTCGTATTGAAGCGCGCCAGACGCAGCGCTGCTCCGGCGCAGTAGATGAAGGCGGCAATCCAGCCCAGCCGGCCAAGATCGCGCAGCGCCCACTCGTACATGACCAGGGCAGGTGCCGCACCAAAACTGACCATATCGGAAAGTGAGTCATACTCGGCCCCGAAAGCCGACTGGGTATTGGTCAGACGTGCCACCCGCCCATCCAGCCCATCGAGCACCATGGCAATGAAGATGGCCATCGCCGCCCGGGCAAAATCACCCTGCATGGCCTGTACGATGGCGAAAAATCCGGCAAACAACGCAGCCGTGGTAAACAGGTTGGGCAGCACGTAAATACCGCGCCGCTTCACTTCCGGATTGAACAACGATTTACGGGGTTTGAGTTCAGTCATGGGTCACATATCGACGGGCAACCCGAAAAGGATACACCCGGAAAGCATCAAAATCCGCAAACAACAAGGGCGGTGCAGTTTCCCACACCGCCCAACACGAAGGTAGAACTAGCTGCGCGGACGCAGGCTGACTACCGAGCCGGCGACCGACTTAGTTCTTGGTCTGGTCAACCAGCTTGTTCTTCTTGATCCACGGCATCATGTCGCGCAGCTGGCCACCGACCGTTTCGATCTGGTGCACAGCGTTCAAACGACGACGGGCGGTCATTGAAGGATAGTTGGTACGGCCTTCGAGGATGAACATCTTGGCGTATTCGCCGGTCTGGATGCGCTTCAGGGCATTGCGCATGGCTTCACGGGACTGGGCGTTGATGACTTCCGGACCGGTCACGTACTCGCCGTACTCGGCGTTGTTCGAGATCGAGTAGTTCATGTTGGCGATGCCGCCCTCGTACATCAGGTCGACGATCAGCTTCAGTTCGTGCAGGCACTCGAAGTAGGCCATTTCCGGAGCGTAGCCGGCTTCAACCAGGGTTTCGAAGCCCATCTTGACCAGTTCAACGGCACCACCGCACAGAACGGCCTGTTCGCCGAACAGATCGGTTTCGGTTTCTTCGCGGAAGTTGGTCTCGATGACGCCGCCCTTGGTACCGCCGTTGGCGGCCGCATAAGAGAGGGCGATGTCCTTGGCCTTGCCGGACTTGTCCTGATACACAGCGATCAGGGACGGCACGCCGCCACCCTTCAGGTATTCGGAACGCACGGTGTGGCCCGGGCCCTTCGGCGCAACCATGATGACATCCACGTCAGCGCGCGGCACAACCTGGTTGTAATGCACATTGAAGCCGTGGGCGAAAGCCAGGGCAGCGCCCTTCTTCAGGTTCGGAGCGACTTCCTCGTTGTAAACCTGCGGAATATTCTCGTCCGGCAGGAGGATCATGACCACGTCGGCGCCCTTGACAGCCTTGGCGATCTCTTCGACCTTCAGGCCGGCCGCTTCGGCCTTGGCCCAGGAGGCACCGTCCTTGCGCAGGCCAACGGTAACCTTGACGCCGGAGTCCTTCAGGTTCTGGGCGTGAGCGTGACCCTGCGAACCATAACCAACGATGGTGACCTTCTTGCCCTTGATCAGGGAGAGATCGGCGTCCTTGTCGTAATAAACTTTCATGAAATCCTCTTGATTAAACAGTAAGTCAGACTTTGAGAATGCGATCGCCACGACCGATGCCGCAGACACCGGTACGGACGGTTTCGAGAATCAGGCCGGCATCGAGTGCGGCAATGAAGGAGTCGAGCTTGGAGCTGGCCCCGGTCAACTCGATCACATAGGTCGATTCCGTCACGTCGATGATGCGACCACGGAAAATATCGGCCATACGCTTCATCTCTTCGCGGTCCTTGCCGGTAGCGCGAACCTTGATCAGCATCAGTTCGCGCTCGACGTGAGCGGCCTCGGAGAGATCGACCACTTTGACGACATCAACCAGCTTGTTGAGCTGCTTGGTGATCTGCTCGAGCACCTCGTCGGAGCCCCAGGTCAGGATGGTCATCCGCGACAGCGACGGGTCTTCGGTCGGTGCCACGGTCAGCGATTCGATATTGTAGCCACGGGCCGAGAACAGGCCGGCGACACGGGACAATGCACCCGATTCGTTTTCGATCAGAATGGAAATGATATGACGCATTTTTGTTTTCCTCCCCCGCTTACAAATCTTCAGCGAGGATCATTTCGGTCAGGCCCTTGCCTGCCGCCACCATCGGAAACACGTTGGCACCCGGATCGATGATGAAATCCATGAATACCAGGCGATCCTTGTACTCCGTAAAGGCCTTGCGCAGCGCCGGCTCGACATCTTCCGGCTTCTCAATGCGCATGCCGACGTGGCCATAGGACTCGGCCAGCTTGACGAAATCGGGCAGCGAGGTGACGTAGGACTGCGAATAACGCTTGGAGTAGAACATCTCCTGCCACTGGCGGACCATGCCGAGCATGCCGTTGTTCAGGTTGATGATCTTGACCGGCAGTTCGTACTGCTTGCAGGTCGACAACTCCTGGATACACATCTGGATCGAGCCTTCACCCGTCACGCAGGCCACCTGCGACCCCGGATTGGCGAGCAGGACACCCATACCGTAGGGCAAACCGACGCCCATGGTGCCAAGGCCACCGGAATTGATCCAGCGACGCGGCTTGTCGAACTTGTAGTACTGGGCAGCGAACATCTGGTGCTGGCCGACATCCGAGGTAATGAACGCGTCACCCCCAGTCACTTCGTACAGCTTTTCGACCACGTATTGCGGCATGATGTGCTCGCTCTGACGATAGGCCAGCGAATTCCGACCACGCCATTCGTCGATCTGCTTCCACCAGTCAGCCACTTCCGGGTCGGCCTTGAAACCGCCGTCGATCAGTTTGAGGATTTCGTCGATCACGTCGGTCACATTGCCGACAATAGGCACATCGACCTTGACGCGCTTGGAGATCGACGACGGATCGATGTCGATGTGAATGACGCGACGCTTCTCTTCACTGAAATGTTCCGGATTACCGATCACGCGGTCATCGAAACGAGCGCCCACGGCCAGGATCACATCGGCGTAGTGCATCGCGTTATTGGCTTCGAAGGTGCCATGCATGCCCAGCATCCCGACGAACTGCTTGTCGGTTGCCGGATAGCCGCCCAAGCCCATCAGGGTGTTGGTCACCGGGAAATTGAGCTTGCGAGCCAGTTCGGTCAGTTTGTCCGCTGCGTCAGAGAGGATCACGCCGCCACCGGTATAGATGATCG
>JAYREA010000040.1:0-3842 GCA_041909135.1 Azonexus sp.
CAAGTCCGATCCCCGTTTCAATGGTGTTGCGGTCGTGATGCATTCCTCCCTGTCGGGTATGTCGAATCAGAAACTGGGCATGTCGGTCGGTGTCGATGAGTATGTGCCCAAATTTGAACCACAACGCTTGTCGGAAACCTTGGCGCGTCGCCTGGGTGTCGACACCAACGCGGTTAGCGTGGCTTGATAGAGCGGGAGCTGGCAATGAATCTCGTAGAAAACAAGAATCTTCTCGACAGCGTCGATGCGCGAACCCGTCTGGCGGGCTCCAACAAGATGGAAGTCCTGTTGTTCTCGCTGGGTACCCGCGAGATATTCGGCATTAACGTTTTCAAGGTGCGCGAGGTGGGACGTACGCCTCACATCACCAAGACGCCCAACATGCCACGCGGGGTCGAGGGCCTTATCTCGCTGCGCGGCAACGTGATTCCGGTGCTGTCGCTGGCCCCTTTCCTGCAGCTCGATACGCAGCCGGGCCGGGGCAAGACCATGATGGTTGCAGAATACTCGAAGCGTACGCTCGGGTTTTTGGTGCACGATGTCGACCGCATCATCCGTGTGGATTGGGAGCGCGTGAAGGCACCCGAAAGCGTGTTGTCGGCTAACCAGGGACTGATCACCGCCGTCATCGAGCTGGAGGGGGGCGGTTTGGTGTCGATTCTCGATGTCGAGCAAATTCTCGCCAATGCCTTTGGTGAGGCGATGATCATCGATATTCCGCCGGCGCGTGTCGATCCGGATACCAGCGTCTTTTTCGTAGATGACTCCGTTGTGGCGCGGCGCAAGATTTCCGAGGTGCTCGACAAACTGGGCGTTCGGCACAAGCACGCCACCAATGGCCTGGAAGCCTGGACCCGGCTGCAGGGCATTGCTGCACATGCCATGCAGATGGGGCGGGATATTCGCGACGATGTCCGCCTGATTCTCGTCGACGCCGAAATGCCCGAAATGGACGGCTACGTGCTGACCAAGAACATCAAGTCGGACCCTCGTTTCGAAGGGGTGCCGGTGGTCATGCACTCGTCACTGTCGTCCGAGGCCAATCGCGCCATGGGCAAATCGGTAGGGGTGGATACCTATGTTGCCAAGTTTGACGCTGAAGCGCTGGCCGATACCCTGCGTCCGCTGATCGAACGCTAATAATCAAGAGTTTCTGGAGTAGTTGATGGCTGATCCCAAAATGAGATTTCTGGTGGTGGATGATTTTTCCACGATGCGCCGTATCGTCCGTAACCTTCTGAAAGAACTCGGTTACACCAACGTCGATGAGGCTGAAGATGGCGCCATCGCCTTGCAGAAATTGCAGGCAGGCGGCTTCGAGTTCGTGGTGACGGACTGGAACATGCCCAACATGGATGGCCTGACCTTGCTGCAGACCATCCGTGCGACGCCGAATTTGAAGCATCTGCCCGTCCTGATGATTACGGCAGAAGCCAAGAAGGAAAACATCATCGCGGCAGCCCAGGCCGGTGCCAGCGGATACATCGTCAAGCCATTCACTGCCGGCACGCTTTCCGAAAAGCTGAACAAGATTTTCGAGAAGATGGGTCAGGCTTAAGGAACGATGATGGCTGCCAATAACGATTCCGCCGATCTGGAAGCTCTGTTCGACTCGATTGCCTCCGATTTCACGCCGGTTGCTGCGCCTGCGCCGGCACCTGTTACATCACCGTCGCCTACGGCCGGTGCTGATTCCGACGACCTGCAAGCGCTGTTCGACAGCATCGCGGCCGAAACCGTCGCTGTTCAGGCACCCGCCGCCACGCCCGCCGTTCAGGTGCAGGAAGGTGGCACGATGGAGGGGGCTGCCGCCGACAACTGGCCAAAGCAGGAAGCGGTTTTCAACCGTATTGGCCATATGGCCAGAACCCTGCACGATACGCTTGGCCAGCTGGGTTACGACAAGCTGGTCGAACAAACGGTCACCGCCCTGCCGGATGCCAAGGACAGGCTGGCCTATGTGGCCAATCTGACCGAGCAGGCCGCCTGTCGCGTGCTCAACGCCACCGATATCGCCGGCCCCCTGGTCGACGACATCGAAAATGCTGCGACCGCCCTCGGCGAGCGCTGGGACAAGGCGTTCGCCAACCAGCTGGGCGTCGCCGAATTCAAGCAGCTGGCTGAGGAAACGCGTGCTTACCTGAAGGATCAGGTGCCAGCCAAGACCCGCGCAACCCATGCTCAGCTTACCGAGATCATGATGGCGCAGGATTTCCAGGATCTGACTGGGCAGGTCATCAAGAAGGTCGTGGCGCTGGCGCAGGATCTTGAGGCAGGACTGATGGGCGCCTTGCTCGATGTTCTGCCGGAAACCAGGCGTACCGAAGAAGTGGCCAGCCTGATGAACGGTCCGGTGGTCAATGCCGAAGGGCGTACCGATGTCGTGGTTAACCAGGAGCAGGTCGATGATCTGCTCGATAGCCTCGGATTCTGAGGAGGGGCACTATGAGTGACTTTAGCGGTATGGAAGATCTCCTGCAGGATTTTCTGCAGGAAGCGAGCGACCTGTTATCCGATGTCGATAACAAACTGGTTGATCTTGAGAAGATGCCGGATGACCGGGGCTTGCTCAACGATATTTTCCGGGGGTTTCATACCGTCAAGGGCGGTGCCGGTTTCCTCAATGCGACGGAATTGGTCACCCTGTGCCACTTGACTGAAAACCTGTTCGATCGTTTGCGCAACGGTGAACTGGAACTGACGCCCGAGTTGATGGACATCATCATGGCCGCCACCAAGGGGGTGCGTGAGATGTTTGGCGAGTTGGGGCAGATGGTTCAGCCCCAACCGGCCGACCCGGGCGTGATCGCTGGCTTGCAGAGTGCGCTCTCGGGCGAGGCCCCGGTTGCAGTCGTTGCCATTGAGTCGCCTGCCCAGGAAGCAGCGCCATCGACCTCCGCGGCGGTCTCCGGCGAGCCGGACTGGACGGCGTTGCACGCCGCAGTAGCCGGGCAGCCTGCACCTGTTGCGCCAGCGGCCAGTGAATTGATTACCAAGGCCGAGGCGTCAGCCGCTGGTATTGCCGTGACGCCGGCTGCCGGCGTGCCAGCTCAGGCTGCTTCCCAGCCTGCTGCACCCTCCCCGTACGGGCGTCGGTCCAGCGACCGGCCGGGTGGCCAGCCGGTGAATGCGCGCCGAGCCGAGGAGCGTGTGCGTGAAAATACCATCCGGGTCGATACCTCGCGTCTTGATCAGGTCTTGAACCTGTCGGGTGAAATCGGACTGACCAAGAACCGTTTGACCAGCCTGCGGGCCGATATCCTGGCCGGCAAGAACGATTCCGAAACGCTGCATGCACTGGATCAGGCGGTGAGCCAGCTTGACCTGCTGGTTTCCGATTTGCAGAACTCGGTGATGAAGACCCGGATGCAGCCGATTGGCCGTCTGTTCCAGAAATATCCGCGCATCGCCCGCGATCTGGCCCGCCAGTTGGGCAAGGATGTCGAACTGGTGCTGGCGGGTGAGGAAACCGAAGTCGACAAGACCATGATCGAAGATCTGGCCGACCCGTTGATCCACCTCATCCGCAATGCCGTCGATCATGGTGTCGAAATGCCGATGGAGCGCCAGGCTGCCGGCAAGCCGACGAAGAGCTTGGTGCGTCTTGAAGCACGCCAGGAGGGCGATCACATCGTCCTGATCATTGCCGATGACGGCAAGGGCATGAGCGCCGAACGGATTCGCGCCAAGGCCATCGAAAAGGGCCTGATATCAGAAGAGGAAGCCAATACGCTGGATGAGCGGCAGAGCCTGAACCTGATCTTCCTGCCCGGTTTCTCGACCAAGACGCAGATTTCCGACGTCTCCGGGCGCGGGGTCGGCATGGATGTGGTGAAGACCAA
>JAYREA010000041.1:0-2837 GCA_041909135.1 Azonexus sp.
CGCCTGATCGACCCCTATCGCCTGTCGGCCGCGCAACTCAGCGTGGCCAACCGGGCCATCAGCCGCTGGCGCGAACTGACCGGTTTTCAGGTCATGCCCGACGATGATCCGAAGGCCCACTCGGTCGATCTGGCACCGCTGTTCGGCGCTCCGTTGCCAGCCGGTATTCCGCGCTGGCTGGAGGTGCGCAAGGTCGAGCGCAAGATTGACCAGCGCATTGAGGCCCTGCTTGCCGGCGAAAGCCCGGAATCGCTCAAGCTCGGTCGCGAGCTGTCCGGAGCGGCCTGCGTTCGGCTGCTCCGCCAACTGGAAGACAGCCTGCAACCACAGCAGACCAGCGCATCGACCGAAATTGGCGAAATCGAACTAGCCTTTGGCCCCGAGCATGCGTTCAACGTACTGACCGGGGAAGCCCTCAATCCAAACAGCAGCCTGGACGCGGGCAGCGCCTCGCTGTCCCACCAGCGGGTTGCGCTGTTCGGCTTCGACCGGGTGTCGGCGATGCCGACCAGTGTCAAGAAGCTGACCGTGCCGAGCGAAAAGTGGACTCTGGTCGACGGAAAGGCCGTGCGCCCGCAAGATAGCGATGGAGCCCGTCGCCTCTCTCCCTGCCTGGTCGCTTCGATCAGAAAGGAGCAACCGATCCTCGGCGTCCTTGACGGGCTGCTCACCTCGGCCAGCGGTGCTCTGACCGCCGATCTTCGGTGGTACGCGGGCCCGGTCGAAGCCGGTCGCCTGGTTGGCTCTGCTGCCCAGCAAAGCCGGCAGCCAATCACACCGGGCTTCCTGATGCATGATGGCGACCACTACTCCTTGCTCGTTCCGGCCACCGCCGGGGTGCGCCTGAACGTCGGACTCAGCTTTCAGGGGAGTAGCGTAAGCCACTTGCTGCCCACCGAGGTGCTCGAACGGGGTGTCGACTTCGTACGCTATGCCGTCAACTGGCAATAAAGAACCCGCCAAGGTGGCGGGTTCCTGGGTCATGCCGGATAGCTGCCGATAGCAGCTACTCAAGCCATCATTCGAATTCGATGATGACCTGATCCACCGACAGGCTTTCGCCGACGGCTGCCGAGATCTTCTTGACCTTGCAGTCCTGCTCGGCCTTGAGGATATTTTCCATCTTCATCGCTTCGATGACCGCCAGCTTCTCGCCAGCCTTCACGTCCTGACCGACCTGGACAGCGATTTCACGCAGCAGGCCCGGCATCGGGGAGAGCAGGAACTTGGAAAGGTCGGGCGCCGGCTTCTCGGGCATCAATGCCAGCAGTTCGGCAGCGCGAGCACTCATCACCATGAAATCGGCGCGCGTTCCCCAGTGGAACAGGCTGTACCTGGTCTTGTGACGCTCGACCTGCAGCGTGAATTCCTCGCCATTGCAGGTTCCGTTGAACAGCGACTCGCCCAGCTTCCAGTCGGACAGGATTTCGTATTCCTCGCCCTTGTACTCGACGTGATAGCCGCCTGGAATCGGACGGGCAACGACCGAGTGCTGCTCGTTGCCGTTCGGATTCAGGCGAACCACGCACCAGTTGTCGCTCACCAGACGCTCGTGACCCTGCAACTGGCCGGTGACCGAGGCGGAACGGTCAGTGTAGGCACGGTAGACATAGGCGGCAACGGAAACCAGCAGGGCCGGATCGTCGTGCGGCACCATCGAGGCGTCGAAGCCCGTCGGGTAGTGCTTGGGGATGAAGCCGGTGTCGAAGATGCCGGAATGGAAAACCGGATGCTGCATCAGCGCGGCCTGGAACGGGATGTTCGAGGAGATGCCGCGGATGACGAAGCCGTTCAGCGCATCGCGCATGCGGGCAATGGCCTGCTCGCGGGTGGCACCGTGCACAATCAGCTTGGCGATCATCGAGTCGTAGAACATCGAGATCTCGCCGCCATCGTAAACGCCGGTATCGACGCGCACATGGCCCGGGATTTCCTTGGGCGGCTGGAATTTGACCAGACGGCCGGTGGAGGGCAGGAAGCCGCGGAACGGGTCCTCGGCGTTGATCCGGCATTCCATGGCCCAGCCGTTGATCTGCACATCGGCCTGGGTCAGCGGCAGCTTTTCGCCGTAGGCAACGCGGATCATCTGCTCGACCAGGTCGAGGCCGGTGATCAGTTCGGTGACCGGATGTTCGACCTGCAGGCGGGTGTTCATTTCCAAGAAGTAGAACTCCTTGGTTGCGCCGGAGACCACGAATTCGACCGTACCGGCCGACTCGTAATTCACTGCACGGGCCAGGGCCACGGCCTGTTCGCCCATCGCCTTGCGCATCTCGGCATCAACGAAGGGGCTCGGCGCTTCTTCGATGACCTTCTGGTGACGGCGCTGGATCGAGCAATCGCGCTCGTTCAGGTACACGTAGTTGCCATGGCTGTCGCCGAGCAGCTGGATTTCGATGTGGCGCGGTTCCAGCACGTACTTTTCGATGAAGACGCGGTCGTCGCCGAAGGAATTGCGGGCTTCGTTGACGCAGGACGAGAAGCCTTCGTGGGCTTCCGCATCGTTGTAGGCAACGCGCAGGCCCTTGCCGCCGCCGCCGGCGGAGGCCTTGATCATCACCGGATAGCCGATGCCCTGGGCGATCTTGACCGCTTCGTCAGGACCGGAGATGGCGTCGTTGTAACCGGGGATGGTGTTGACCTTGGCTTCGATGGCCAGCTTCTTGGACTCGATCTTGTCCCCCATCTTGGCGATGGAGTAGTGCTTCGGACCAATGAACTTGATGCCTTCTTCTTCCAGACGACGCGAGAACTCGGCATTTTCCGACAGGAAGCCGTAGCCCGGATGGACGGCCTGAGCACCGGTCTGCTTGCAGGCAGCGATGATCTTGTCGGCA
>JAYREA010000041.1:2847-3642 GCA_041909135.1 Azonexus sp.
CTCTTTCGAGGCAGCCGGGCCGATGCAGACGGCTTCGTCGGCCATATCGACAAACAAGGCGTCCTTGTCGGCTTCGGAATAGACGGCAACCGTCTTGATGCCCATCTTGCGGGCGGTCTTGATGACGCGGCAGGCGATTTCGCCGCGGTTAGCAATCAGAATTTTATTGAACATGGATTCAAACCCTTTCACCGCAAAGACGCCAAGTCGCAAAGGGAACGCAAAGAATTTCTTGGCGCAACCTTGGCGTCTTTGCGCCTTGGCGGTGGATGTTATTCATTTTGATCAGAGCGGAATGTTGCCGTGCTTGCGCCACGGGTTTTCCAGTTTCTTGTCGCGCAGCATGGCCAGCGAACGGGCGATGCGCTTGCGGGTGGCGTGCGGCATGATGACGTCGTCGATAAAGCCGCGAGCACCGGCCACGAACGGGTTGGCGAACTTTTCCTTGTACTCGGCTTCGCGCTGGGCGAGCTTTTCCGGATCGTTCTTTTCCTCGCGGAAGATGATTTCCACAGCACCCTTCGGTCCCATGACGGCAATTTCAGCCGACGGCCAGGCGAGGTTCACGTCGCCGCGCAGGTGCTTGGAGGACATCACGTCGTAAGCACCGCCGTAGGCCTTGCGGGTAATGACGGTAACCTTCGGCACGGTGCATTCGGCATAAGCATAGAGCAGCTTGGCACCGTGCTTGATGATGCCGCCGTACTCCTGCTGCGTTCCCGGCATGAAGCCCGGGACGTCGACGAAGGTGACGACCGGAATGTTGAAAGCATCGCAGAAGCGGACGAAACGGGC
>JAYREA010000042.1:0-3629 GCA_041909135.1 Azonexus sp.
AATACGAGATGGAAGTTGTTCGCGACAAGGCGGACAACTGCATCATCATCTGCTCGATCGAGAACCTCGATCCGATGGGTGTGCATACCGGTGATTCGATCACCGTCGCCCCGGCCCAGACGCTGACCGACAAGGAATACCAGCTGCTGCGCAACGCCTCCATCGCCGTGCTGCGCGAAATCGGCGTCGATACCGGCGGCTCCAACGTGCAGTTCTCGATCAACCCGAAGGATGGTCGCTGCATCGTCATCGAAATGAACCCGCGCGTCTCGCGTTCGTCGGCGCTGGCCTCCAAGGCCACCGGCTTCCCGATCGCCAAGATCGCCGCCAAGCTGTCGGTGGGTTACACGCTGGATGAATTGTCCAACGACATCACCGGCGGCAAGACCCCGGCCTCCTTCGAGCCGTCGATCGACTACGTGGTGACCAAGGTGCCGCGTTTCGCCTTCGAGAAGTTCCCGCAGGCCGATTCGACGCTGACCACGCAGATGAAGTCGGTCGGCGAAGTGATGGCCATCGGCCGTACTTTCCAGGAGTCGCTGCAAAAAGCCCTGCGCGGCCTGGAAGTTGGCGTTGACGGCTTCAATCTGAAGACCGTCGATCCGGAAACCATCGACGAGCAGCTGGCCCGGCCGACGCCGGATCGTCTGTGGTACGTTGCGGACGCTTTCGGTATCGGCATGTCGATCGAGAAAGTTTTTGAACTGACCAAGATCGATCCGTGGTTCCTGGTGCAGATCAAGGAAATCGTCGATCTCGAATTGCAGGTCGAGAAACGTGATTTCGCCTCGATTACCGCCGAAGAGCTGCGTTTCCTGAAGCGCAAGGGCTTTGCCGATCGTCGTCTGGCCTATTTGCTGAAAACCAGCGAATCCGAATTCCGCAAGCGTCGCCACGAACTGGGTGTCCGCCCGGTCTACAAGCGCGTCGACACCTGCGCTGCCGAATTTGCCACAGGTACCGCCTACATGTACTCGACCTACGAGGACGAGTGCGAGGCCATGCCGACCGACAAGAAGAAGATCATGGTCCTTGGCGGCGGCCCGAACCGCATCGGCCAGGGCATCGAGTTCGACTATTGCTGCGTGCATGCCGCCATGGCCATGCGCGAGGATGGTTACGAAACCATCATGGTCAACTGCAACCCGGAAACCGTGTCCACCGACTACGACACCTCCGACCGTCTCTACTTCGAGCCGCTGACGCTGGAAGATGTACTGGAAATCTGCGCCATCGAGAAGCCGGAAGGCGTCATTGTTCAGTACGGTGGCCAAACCCCGCTCAAGCTGGCGCTGGCGCTGGAAGCCAACGGCGTGCCCATCATCGGCACGACGCCGGAATCGATCGATATCGCCGAGGATCGCGAGCGCTTCCAGAAGCTGCTGCACGATCTCGGCCTGAAGCAGCCGCCCAATCGCACCGCCCGCACTGAAGAGGACGCCCTGCGTCTGGCACAGGAAATTGGCTATCCGCTGGTCGTCCGCCCGTCCTACGTGCTGGGTGGCCGCGCCATGGAAATCGTCCACGAGCAGAAAGACCTCGAGCGTTACATGCGCGAAGCGGTCAAGGTTTCCAATGATTCCCCAGTGTTGCTCGACCGCTTCCTGAACGACGCTGTCGAGTGCGACGTCGATGCTCTCTCCGATGGTGAGGAAGTGATCATCGGCGGCGTCATGGAGCACATTGAACAGGCTGGCGTCCACTCCGGTGACTCAGCCTGCTCGCTGCCGCCGTACTCGTTGTCAGCCGCCGTGCAGGACGAACTGCGCCGCCAAACCAAGCTGATGGCCAGGGCGCTGAATGTCTGCGGCCTGATGAACGTGCAGTTCGCGATCAAGGACAACGACGTCTATGTGCTCGAAGTCAATCCGCGCGCCTCGCGCACCGTACCCTACGTCTCCAAGGCGACCGGCCTGCAGCTGGCGAAGATTGCCGCCCGTTGCATGGCCGGGCGCAGCCTGCAGGATCAGGGCATCACCAAGGAAGTGATTCCGCCGTACTACTCGGTGAAGGAGGCTGTCTTCCCCTTCGTCAAGTTCCCGGGCGTCGACACCATCCTCGGTCCGGAAATGAAGTCCACCGGCGAAGTCATGGGGGTTGGAACAACCTTTGCCGAAGCCTTCGTCAAGTCGCAGTTGGCCGCCGGGGTGAAACTGCCGAAGTCCGGCCGGGTCTTCCTGTCGGTCAAGGATAGCGACAAGGCCAAGGCTATCGAAATCGCCAAGCATCTCCACCAGGCTGGCTTCCAGTTGGTGGCGACGCGTGGTACGGCGCATGCCATCGAGGCGGCCGGCTTGCCGGTACAGTCGGTGAACAAGGTGACCGAGGGGCGTCCGCATATCGTCGATATGATCAAGAACGATGAAATCGCGCTGATCATCAACACGGTGGAAGAAAAGCGCGGCGCAATCAATGATTCCCGTTCTATCCGCACGTCGGGCCTGCAGGCCCGGGTAACGATGTACACGACCATCTGGGGAGCCGAGGCCGCGGCCGAAGGCATTCGCCATCTGGGCGAACTCGTGGTGTATCCGATTCAGTCGCTGCATTCGCAGCTTCACTAAGACCAACCTGAACCGCCGGGTAGCCCCTGTTTCCGGGCGCCGGCGGTTTTGCTTTTGCTGGAAGAAGAGATGAGCAAAGTACCGTTGACCGTGACCGGGGCAGAAAAGCTGCGCGAAGAACTTCATCGCCTGAAGACCGTCGATCGTCCAAGCGTAGTGGCCGCCATTGCCGAGGCTCGCTCGCATGGCGACCTGTCCGAAAATGCTGAATATGACGCAGCCAAGGAGCGCCAGGGTTTCATTGAAGGTCGTATCCAGGAGGTCGAAGGCAAGCTGTCGAACGCCCAGATCATCGATCCCAAGTTGCTCGATGCCGATGGCCGCTGTGTTTTCGGAGCCACGGTCGAGATGGAGGATCAGGATTCTGGTGATGGCGTGACCTATCAGATCGTCGGAGAAGACGAGGCCGATATCAAGAATGGAAAGATATCCGTCAATTCTCCGGTGGCGCGGGCCTTGATCGGAAAATACGCCGGTGATATCGCCCAGGTTCAGGCCCCGGGTGGGATTCGCGAGTACGAAATCATCGACGTCCGCTACGAGTAACTCTCGTGCGCAAGTTGTCCGAAGGTCTTTACCTGTTTTCGATCACCTTATGGATCGGCGGGATGTGGGCTGTCGGATATATTGTGGCACCGGTACTGTTTGCCAGCCTGGGTGACCGGCAACAGGCAGGGGTGGTAGCTGGCAAGCTGTTTGCCCTGATGGGCTGGATCGGTCTTGGTGCCGCAACGTACGTCGTGGTGTTCCTGTTGGTGCGCTGGGGGGCTCAGGCCTTCAGGCGCAGCGTATTCTGGCTGGTGGTGTGCGCAGCCCTTCTGGTTGCCGCTGGCCAGTTCGGCATTCAGCCGCTGATGGTGCAGCTCAAGGCCGATGCGTTTCCGCGCGACGTGATGGAAAGCGTGATGCGTGACCGCTTTGTTGCCTGGCACGGAATTTCCAGCATCCTCTATCTTGTGCAGAGTTTGCTGGGCCTGTGGCTGGTGGTGTGGAGCGATAGGGGGCTGCGTTGATCAGCCCTGGAAGCTACGTTTGGTGCGGCGGGGTTCGCTAGGGCGGGCGGCC
>JAYREA010000043.1:0-3533 GCA_041909135.1 Azonexus sp.
TGGGAATGATCGCCGGTATCTGGTCCGAAAAGTTCGACCAGTTGGCCTCCTTCCAGAATTTCCTGATCATGCCGCTGACCATGTTGTCCGGCGTGTTCTATTCGATTTACACCTTGCCTGCGTTCTGGCAGGGTGTATCGCATTACAATCCCGTCTTTTACATGATCGACGGCTTCCGTTATGGCTTTTTTGGCGTCTCCGATGTGGCGCCTGAGCAGAGCCTGATGGTCGTCGTCGCCTGCTTTGCGGTCGTGTCCTGGGGGACGCTGAACCTGTTGAAGCGGGGCTGGAAGCTCAGAGCCTGAGATCACGATGCACCCCGAACATATCAAGCAACTCATCCTGGCCGGCATGGCCTGCGACTATCTCGAACTGGACGGTGACGGCCAGCATTTTCAGGCCATCATCGTGAGCAGCGAATTTGTTGGCAAGAATCGCGTCCAGCGCCAGCAGCGGGTGTACCAAACCCTGCAGGAAAAACTGGCGACCGGGGAACTGCACGCCCTTTCCTTCAAAACCCTGACCCCGGAAGAATGGAGCGCCCAGCGTGGATAAGCTGTTGATTGAAGGGGGCAAGGCCCTCTCCGGCGAGGTGGCGATGTCCGGCGCCAAGAATGCCGCTTTGCCTATCCTCTGTGCGTCATTGCTGACGGCAGAGCCGGTGCATTTCACCAATGTCCCGCACCTCAACGACATCTCGACCATGCTGCGCCTGCTTGGCGACATGGGGGTCGGGGTGACGATGGATGGCGTTGACGGACTGGTGCTCAATGGGGGGGGGCTGAACAATCCGGTCGCCTCCTACGAGATGGTCAAGACCATGCGCGCCTCCATTCTGGTGCTTGGCCCCCTGGTCGCGCGCGGCGGCGAAGCCCGCGTGTCGCTGCCGGGCGGTTGTGCTATCGGCGCCCGGCCGGTCGACCAGCACATCAAGGGCCTGCAGGCCATGGGTGCCGAGGTCAAGGTCGAGCAGGGCTATGTCCATGCCAAGGCGACCCGCCTGAAGGGGGCGCGAATCTGTACCGACATGGTTACCGTGACCGGTACCGAGAACCTGATGATGGCCGCCTGCCTGGCCGAGGGGGAGACCATCATCGAGAACGCGGCGCGTGAGCCGGAGGTCGTCGATCTGGCCAACTGCCTGGTTTCCATGGGCGCCCGCATTTCTGGCGCTGGCACCGACGTCATTCGCATCCAAGGCGTAGACAAGCTGCACGGCGCTACGCACGCCATCATGCCGGACCGTATCGAGACCGGCACCTATTTGTGTGCGGCGGCGGCAACGGGGGGCGATATCCGCCTGCTCAAGACGTCCGCAGCCTACCTCGACACGGTGGTCGACAAGCTGATGGATGCAGGATGTGAAATTACCGTCGAGCGTGACGCGATCCGTCTGGTGGCGCCCAGGCGACTGAAAGCGGTCAGCCTGCGTACTGCGCCTTATCCGGCTTTCCCGACCGACATGCAGGCCCAGTTCATGGCCATCAACTGCATTGCCGACGGGGTGGCGACCATCCGCGAAACCATCTTCGAAAACCGTTTCATGCACGTCAACGAACTGATGCGCCTGGGCGCTAATATTCAGATCGAAGGCAACAACGCCATCGTGCGCGGCGTCGAGCGGCTGGAAGGGGCGACCGTCATGGCCACCGATCTGCGTGCCTCGGCCTCGCTGGTCATCGCCGGTCTGGTCGCCGAAGGAGAGACGCTGATCGACCGCATCTACCACCTGGATCGCGGCTATGAGCGAATCGAGGAAAAGCTGGCGAAACTGGGGGCATCGGTCAAACGGGTCAATTGATGCTCTGATCCTGTCATTCGTCGAGCAAACCGGAAACGCTGCCCTGTGCAGCGTTTTTGGTTTTTGGGCCCGCGCCTGGCGAGACAGGGAAACTCCACTACCTCACTTTAGGTGCTTAGTGTTGTTTCTCCGCTGAAATTTCGCTTTCGTGGGTGCGGGCAAAGAGAAAATGAAAAAAATGCTTGGCGTATTCGAGATGCTGATCCATACTTCTCAGCTCGGGATTTCCAGGCAGTGTGTTGTTCCTGCACCGTATTCGGTTTGTCAGCTCCTCGGTCTTGGCTCTCGTATTTTTTTCAATCTTTTCCAAGGAAGCTACAAATGGCAACTGGTACCGTCAAGTGGTTCAACGACGCTAAGGGTTTTGGTTTCATCTCTCCGGACGGCGGCGGTGAAGACCTCTTCGCTCACTTCTCCGCTATTCAAGGCAACGGTTTCAAGACCCTGGTCGAAAACCAGAAGGTCACCTTCGACATCGTTACCGGCCCGAAGGGCAAGCAAGCTGCGAACATCAACAAGGCTGACTAAGTCGCCTTTTTGATCGCATAAAGCCCGGTTCGCCGGGCTTTTTTGCGTCTACCGGTCATGTGTTCCTGCTTGGGTCTCGCGGCTCATACGCATCGGTAGTCGCCCTCAATCGGGTCGATAGCGGCGGATGCAACCGGGGTTGGCGGTGCATGCGCTAAAATACGGGCTTTGCTTTCAGGCTGTTTGCCCGTGACGACCATCACCATTGCCCTGTCCAAGGGCCGCATTTTCGACGAAACCCTGCCGCTGCTGGCGGCGGCTGGCATCGTGCCGACCGAGAACCCGGAAACCTCGCGCAAGCTGATCATCGAGACGAATCAGCCAAACGTGCGCGTCGTCATCGTGCGTGCCACCGACGTGCCGACCTATGTCCAGTACGGCGCCGCCGATATCGGCGTGGCTGGCAAGGATGTGCTGATCGAGCATGGTGGCGAAGGTCTTTACGCGCCACTTGATCTGAAGATCGCCAAGTGCCGCATGATGGTCGCCATTCCCGAGGGTTTCGATTACGACAAGGCTGTCCGCCAGGGGGCGCGTCTGAAAGTCGCCTCCAAATACACCAAGACGGCGCGCGAGCATTTCGCCGCCAAGGGTGTGCATATCGATCTGATCAAGCTCTATGGTTCGATGGAGTTGGCGCCCCTGGCCGGCCTGGCCGATGCCATCGTCGATCTGGTGTCGACCGGCGGTACGCTGAAGGCGAACAAGCTGGTCGCCTGCGAGCACATCATGGATATCTCTTCGCGTCTGGTCGTCAATCAGGCCTCGCTGAAGGTCAAGCGCGAAACCCTGCAACCGATTATCGACGCCTTTGCACAGGCGGTGGAGAGGTAAGCCTTATGGTCGCCATCAAGCGCCTGTCAACGGTCGACGCCGATTTCACGGCAAAAATGGATGCGCTGCTTGCCTTCGAGGCGGCAGCGGATGAGGGTATCGAACGTACTGTTGCCAATATCCTGGCCGACGTGAAGCAGCGTGGCGATGCCGCTGTTGTGGACTACACCAACAAGTTCGACCGCCTGACGGCCACCTCGATGGCTGACCTGGAGTTGTCCAAAGCCGAAATGCAGAAGGCTCTGGACGGCCTGCCGGCTGACCGGCGTAGCGCACTGGAGGCCGCTGCCGGCCGTATCAGGGCCTACCATGAGCGGCAGAAGATGGAAGGCTGGTCCTACACCGAGGCCGATGGCACCATGCTCGGCCA
>JAYREA010000044.1:0-3303 GCA_041909135.1 Azonexus sp.
AAGGAGACATATTGATGCACAAAAAAATCACCCTGCGCCTGATTCCGGCCTTGCTCGCCGTCACGTTTTCCGGTGGCGCGTTTGCTGCAGCTTTCCAGCTGACCGGGCAGAGCGCTTCGGGCGTCGGTATCGCCAACGCCGGTGCTGCTGCCGCAGCGGAGGACACCAGCACCCTGTATTACAACCCGGCCGGGATGACCTATCTGTCCGAGGGGCACAACATCAGCTTCGCTACGACGCTGCTCGATCGTAGTACTAACTACACAGATCAAGGAACTAGCGGTCTCCTTAACTCGGCATTTGGCAAACCAGTTGGTGGGGATGGTGGTAATGGTGGTGGATTGAATGCAGTTCCCGCTCTGTATTACTCCTATGCCCTTGCACCGCAGTGGCGTCTTGGTTTGGCGGTCAATCCGACCTTCGCGGATGAAACCGAGTACGACAAGAATTTCGCTGGCCGTTATTCCGGTTTGAAAACAAAAATCCGGATTGTCAATATCAATCCCTCTGTCGCGTATAAGGTAAATGATGCGTTGTCGTTGGCGTTTGGTATCAATTTTGCCAAGGCCGATGTTGAATTTAATCAGGCAGTGCCGAATCTGGCTGGCCCGACTCTGCCGGATGGTAGTGGCACCCTTAAAGGTGATGGAACTGGCTGGGGATACAACCTGGGCTTGATGTACCAACCTACGAAGGAGACGCGCGTTGGCTTGAGCTATCGCTCGAAGATCGAATTTGACCTCGAAGGAGAGAAGACTCAAACAGGGCAAGCAACTCGCAGCATTACAACTGATTTGACAACGCCAGATACAGCATCTCTCGCGGTCCACCATCAGTTGAACCCAAAGTGGGCTATTTTGGCCGACTACACATGGACGGGCTGGAGCAAGCTGCAGAAACTTGAGCCGGTCTATTCGGATGGAAGCCGTGCTGTAGCACCGCTACGCTACAACTTCAAGGATACCTACCGCGTCGGTCTGGGTACTACATATCAACTGAATGACCAGTGGATGCTGCGTTTGGGTGTTGCCTTTGACAAGGGGGCTGTCCCTGACGATGCCTCGCGTACGATGACGGTACCGGATCAGGATCGTACTTGGCTAGCGCTCGGTGCGAAATGGAAGATCACACCGAAGGCCTCCCTTGATGTTGGTTATGCCCATATTTTTGTGAAGGAAGCTCGCACCGCTCGTAATGTTTACAGCAGTGCGGCTGAAACGACAGTTGTTCAGACTGTCCGCGGCAAGTTCGAAACCTCGGTCGATTATTTGTCGCTCCAGTTGAACTATTCCTTCTGATTGCGGAAGAACCTTGCGTGAATTTGATCCCCGGCTAGTCCGGGGATTTTTTTGAACCGACCTACAAAAAACCGTTGACCACTGGGTCACCTTATCTATAATTCAAACGTTCGTTTTAGTTTTTAACGAAGCCCGATAACAGACCAAAAGGAGACGCGCTTGAACAAGCTGATCGTGAAGAAAGCTGCCGTGCTGGGCGCTGGTGTGATGGGGGCGCAGATTGCGGCTCATCTCGCCAACGCCAATGTGCCGGTCGTGTTGTTCGATTTGCCGGCCAAGGACGGTGACAAGAACGGCATCGTGAAGAAGGCCCTCGATGGCCTGAAGAAGCTGGAACCGGCGCCGCTGGCCAGCAAGTCCAAACTGAAGTTCATTGATGCCGCCAACTACGACGAGCATCTGCCGCTGCTCGCCGAGTGCGATCTCGTCATCGAGGCCATCGCCGAGCGTATGGACTGGAAGAACGACCTGTATGCCAAGATCGCGCCGCATATTGGCGCCAATGCCATCGTCGCCTCCAACACCTCAGGCCTGTCGATGAACGCGCTGGCCCAGGGGCTGCCTGAGTCGATCCGGCCGCGCTTCTGCGGCATTCACTTCTTCAACCCGCCGCGCTACATGCATCTGGTCGAGATCATCGGTACCCAGACGACCGATGGCAGCACGCTGGATGCGCTAGAAACCTGGCTGACCTCGCGCCTCGGCAAGGGCGTCATCCGCGCCCTCGATACGCCGAACTTCGTCGCCAACCGCATCGGTGTCTTCTCGATTCTCGCCGTCATGCACCACACCCAGGCCTTCGGCCTCGGTTTCGACGAAGTCGATGCGCTGACCGGTCCGAAGATCGGTCGCCCGAAGAGCGCCACCTATCGCACGGCCGATGTCGTTGGCCTCGATACCCTGGCGCACGTCGTCAAGACCATGCAGGACACCCTGCCCAACGACCCGTGGCACGCCCATTTCACCACCCCGGCCTGGCTCAAGCTGCTGATCGAGAAGGGTGCCCTTGGCCAGAAGACCCGTTGCGGCATCTTCCGCAAGCAGGGCAAGGAAATCCATGTGCTTGACCTGGCGGCGCAGGATTACCGCAAGTCGGCCGGCGAGATCGCCGAGGAAGTCGCTGCCATCCTGAGAATCAAGAGTCCGGCCGAGAAATTCGCCGCGCTGCGCGCTTCCAGCCACCCGCAAGCCCAGTTCCTGTGGGCCATCTTCCGCGACATCTTCCATTACGCCGCCGTGCAACTGGAAAGCGTCGCCGACAATGCCCGCGATCTCGATCTCGCCATGCGCTGGGGCTTCGGCTGGGCGCAAGGTCCGTTCGAAACCTGGCAGGCTGCCGGCTGGAGCGACATCGCCCAAGCCGTCGCCGCCGACATCGCCGCTGGCAAGACCATGGCCAGCGTGCCGCTACCGGCCTGGGCGCTGGAAGCCGGCCGTACCGGCGTGCATGCCGCGGAGGGTTCCTACTCGGCCAGCAAGAACGCCTATGTGCCGCGCTCGTCGCTGCCAGTCTATCAGCGCCAGCTCTTCCCCGAGCGCGTGCTGGGCGAAGTGGCCGCCACTCCGGAAAAATCCGGCGAAACGCTGTACGAGAACGAGGGCGTCCGCCTGTGGCGCTTGCCGTCGCTCGACGCCGGTATCGGCATCCTGTCGGTCAAGTCCAAGATGCACACCATCGGCAACGAGGTACTGGATGGCGTGATCGCTGCCGTCAAGCAGGCCGAAGGCACGCTGGATGGCGTGGTGGTCTGGCACGAAGCGCCGTTTGCCGTCGGTGCCAACCTGCAGCAGGTCGGTGAAGCCTGTGCCGCCGGCCAGTTTGATATCCTGGAAGCGACGGTCGAGAAGTTCCAGCGCGCTTCGCAAACATTGAAATACGCCCAAGTACCGGTCGTCGCGGCCGTGCAGGGCATGGCCCTGGGCGGTGGGTGCGAATTCGTCATGCACGCCGGCAAGCGTGTCATGGCGCTGGAAAGCTACATTGGCCTGGTCGAGGCCGGTGTCG
>JAYREA010000045.1:0-3287 GCA_041909135.1 Azonexus sp.
CTGAGAGAGTTCAACCGTCTATGCAAAATCTGATCGAAACGCTCCATGTCGCTCTGGATGAGCGTTCTTATCCGATTCATATCGGTTCAGGCTTGCTGGACCGGCCGGAATTGATCCTCCCGCACATCAAGCAGAAGAGGGTGGTGGTGGTGACCAATGAAACCGTCGCCCCCCTTTACCTTGCTCGTCTGAGTTCAGCGCTTTCTACGGGAGGGGTTGAGGTGTTGCCGGTTGTTTTGCCGGATGGCGAACAATTCAAAACCTGGGAAACCCTCAACCAGATATTCGATGCTCTGCTCGGTGCGCGCTGTGAACGCAGTACCATTCTGATTGCTTTGGGCGGCGGTGTGATCGGCGACATGGGCGGTTTCGCGGCGGCCTGCTATCAGCGTGGCATGCCATTCATCCAGGTTCCCACGACGCTGCTCTCGCAGGTGGATTCCTCGGTTGGCGGCAAGACGGCAATCAATCATCCGCTCGGCAAGAACATGATTGGTGCGTTCTATCAGCCGAAGCTGGTGCTGGCCGACATCGCGACGCTCGATACCTTGCCTGACCGCGAATTGAAGGCCGGCCTGGCTGAGGTGATCAAATATGGCCTGATTCGTGACCCCGAGTTCTTTGCATGGCTGGAAATCAATCTCGACAAATTGCTGGCGCGTGATCAGGCATCGCTGATCCATGCGGTGCATCGGTCGTGCACCAACAAGGCGGAAGTGGTTGCTGCCGACGAACGCGAGAGCGGTGAGCGTGCCTTGCTCAATCTCGGACACACCTTTGGCCATGCTATCGAAACCGGCATGGGATACGGTGAGTGGCTGCATGGAGAGGCGGTCGCCGCCGGCACGCTAATTGCTGCCGAGTTGTCATGCCGTCTGGGGTGGATTGATGTCGATATGGTGGCTCGAATCGAGAGACTGTTTGTGCGGGCCGGTCTGCCGGTCATGGCGCCTCGGTTGGGCGCAGCGCGTTATCTCGAACTGATGAGCCACGACAAGAAGGTGCAGGACGGCAAGTTGCGTTTGGTACTGTTGCGCGGGCTTGGTCAGGCAGTTGTTTCGGATGTGGCGACGGATGAGCAGATCGTCGCGGCAATCGAGGTTCGATGCACCAAAATGGGGAGTTTTTGAACGTAAAACGCTCGGGATTGGTGCGTTGCAGCATCTTGATTTGACAGGGGTTTGCCAGTATATTCGATGGTTGCCTCAAATTTTCGTACAGGCCGATGCGTCAGACATGACGTTCGGCTTTTTTCATCATTGGCCCTGATGCAGGCGGGCCAAGTACTTTGAAGGAATACGTGTGATGGAACCGGCAGTACCTGAACGGCAGGGTTTGTACGACCCAGCCAACGAGCACGACGCTTGCGGCGTGGGCTTTGTCGCTCACGTTAAGGGCCAGAAGACCCACAATATCGTCGAGCAGGGTTTGTTGATCCTCAAAAATATCGATCACCGTGGCGCGGTCGGCGCCGACCCGTTGCAGGGTGACGGTGCCGGTATCCTGATCCAGATTCCGGATCAGTTCTATCGCGAGGAAATGGCGAAACAGGGCGTCGAATTGCCGCCGAATGGCGAATACGGCGTCGGCATGGTGTTTCTGCCTCAGGAGGGCGCTTCCCGCCACGCCTGTATCGAAGAGATCGAGCGCTCAGTCAAGGCCGAAGGCCAGGTCATCCTCGGTTGGCGCGATGTGCCGGTTAACCGTGATATGCCGATGTCGCCGACGGTCAAGGCCAAGGAGCCGGTGATCAAGCAGATCTTCGTCGGTCGTGGCCCGGACGTTTTCGTCACCGATGCCCTCGAGCGCAAGCTGTACATCATTCGCCGCCGTGCCGCCAATGCGATCAAGTCGCTGAAGCTGAAGCATGGCCAGGAATTCTACGTGCCGTCCTTCTCGGCACGTACCGTGAACTACAAGGGCTTGCTGCTGGCCGATCAGGTTGGCCAGTATTACCTCGACCTGCAGGACAAGCGCACGGTTTCCGCGCTCGCCCTGGTGCACCAGCGCTTCTCGACCAACACCTTCCCGACCTGGGATCTGGCCCACCCGTTCCGCTACATTGCCCACAACGGTGAAATCAATACCGTGCGCGGCAACGTGAACTGGTTCAAGGCCCGCGAGCAGGCGATTTCGTCACCGATCCTCGGCGACGATCTGAAGAAGGTTTGGCCGCTCCACTATCCCGGCCAGTCCGACTCGGCTTCGTTCGACAATGCGCTCGAACTGCTGGTCATGGGCGGTGGCTACTCGCTGGCCCAGGCTGTCATGCTGATGATCCCGGAAGCCTGGGAAAAGCACACGCAGATGGACGAAAACCGTCGCGCCTTCTACGAATACCATGCTGCGATGATGGAGCCGTGGGACGGCCCCGCCGCCGTGGCCTTTACCGATGGCCGTCAGATCGGTGCCACGCTGGACCGTAACGGCTTGCGTCCGGCCCGCTACCTGGTGACCGACGACGACCTCGTGGTCATGGCCTCCGAATCCGGCGTGCTGCCGATTCCGGACAAGAAGATCGTCAAGAAATGGCGTTTGCAGCCGGGCAAGATGTTCCTGATCGACATGGAGCAGGGCCGCATCATCGACGACAAGGAACTCAAGGATTCCCTGGCCAACGCCAAGCCGTATCGCGAGTGGATCGAGAAGATCCGCATCAAGCTCGACGAAGTGCCGTCCGCCGACGAACAGTGTGTCGCCGCCCAGGCGTCGCTGCTTGATCGCCAGCAGGCTTTCGGTTTCACCCAGGAAGACGTCAAGGTCATCCTCGAGCCGATGGTCCAGAACGGCGAGGAAGCAACGGGCTCCATGGGTACCGACTCCGCCTTGCCGGTGCTGTCGGCCAAGAACAAGACGCTGTACGCCTACTTCAAGCAGCTGTTCGCCCAGGTGACCAACCCGCCGATCGACCCGATCCGCGAGGAACTGGTCATGTCGCTGGTGTCCTTCATTGGTCCCAAGCCGAACCTGCTCAACACCAACGACATCAACCCGCCGATCCGTCTCGAAGTGTCGCAGCCGGTGCTGACCTGTGCCGAGATTGAAAAGCTGCGCAACATCGAGAAGTACACCTCGGGCAAGTTCCGCTCCTTCGAGCTGGACATTTGCTACCCGGTAGCCTGGGGCAAGGACGGCATCGAAGCCCGCCTCGCTTCGCTGGCGGCCGATGCCGAGGATGCCGTGCGTTCTGGCGCCAATATCCTGATCGTGTCCGACCGCAAGGTCAGCGCCGAGCAGGTTGCCATTCCTGCACTTCTGGCAACCTCCGCCATCCACCAGCACCTGGT
>JAYREA010000046.1:0-3085 GCA_041909135.1 Azonexus sp.
CCCATGCCGCGATACGACTTGTACGAACGCCCCTGGAATAGTTCAACCTCGCCGGGTGCCTCTTCGGTACCGGCGAACAGGCCGCCGAGCATGACCGTGTCGGCGCCGGCCGCGATGGCCTTGGCGATATCACCGGAATAACGAATGCCGCCGTCGGCGATCATCGGCACGCCAGTACCCTTGAGGGATTCCGACACATTCTGGATAGCCGTGATTTGTGGCACGCCGACACCAGCCACGATACGGGTGGTACAGATGGAACCCGGACCGATGCCGACCTTGACGCCATCGGCACCCATGTCGACCAGCGCCCGCGCTGCATCGGCGGTGGCGATGTTGCCGCCGATCACTTCGATCTGCGGAAAGTTCTTCTTGACCCACTGGACGCGGTCGAGAACGCCTTGCGAATGGCCGTGTGCCGTATCGACGACGATCACATCGACCCCGGCCTCGGCCAGCAGTTCGACGCGCTCCTCGGTGCCGGCACCGACGCCAACGGCCGCACCGGCGCGCAGACGACCGGAAGCATCCTTGTTGGCCAGCGGATGTTCGGTGGACTTCAGGATATCCTTGACCGTGATCAGGCCGCGCAGATGATATTCGTCATCGATGACCAGCACCCGCTCCAGGCGATGTTTGCGGATCAGTTCCTTGGCATCGTCGACGCTGGCTTCCTCGTTGACCGTGACCAGACGCTTGCGCGGCGTCATGATCAGTTTCACCGGCTGGTCGAGATTGGTTTCAAAACGCAGATCGCGGTTGGTAACGATACCCACCACCTTGCCCGCCTTGTCGATCACCGGCAGCCCGGAAATACGATGTTGGCGGGTGATCTCGATGACATCGCGAACGGTCATCAGCGGCGATACCGTGATCGGGTCGCGCAGGATGCCGGACTCGAAACGCTTCACCTTGGCCACTTCAGCGGCCTGGGCCTTGGCGGTGAGATTCTTGTGGATGATGCCGATCCCGCCTTCCTGGGCCAGCGCAATGGCGAGACGTCCTTCCGTCACGGTATCCATGGCGGCCGAAAGCAGCGGCAGGTTCAGGGTAATGTTGCGGGTCAACCGCGTCGCCAGGCTAACATCGCGCGGCAGGATTTGAGAATGTGCAGGGACGAGCAGGACGTCGTCGAAAGTAAGGGCTTTTTGCAGCAGTCGCATGGCCTTTAATCCAAGGTCACAAAATCGTATTATACAGAAAAGCCAAGGAAACCCAGATGACCTCGAAATCACTCCTCGCACTTGCCTTCGCTGCAACTGCCCTGAACGCCAGCGGTTCCGCCCTTGCCGAAACCTACCAATGGAAGGACAGCAGCGGCCAGACCGTCATCTCGGATACCCCACCACCGGCCACAGTCAAGAGCCGCCGTTCCATTGGCGGCAACCAGCCCTCGGTGGTCAGCGAAAAACCGGCAGAAAAGGTGGCCGACAGCACCAAGGCACCGGAAGGCCCCAAAACCACAGCCGAGAAAGACCTGGAGTTCAAGAAACGGCAGCAGGAAGCCAAGGAAAAGGCCGACAAGCAAGCCAAGGAGCAAGCTGCCGAAGCCGAAAAGCGCGATAACTGCGAGCGTGCCAAGCGAAACCTGGCCGCCCTGGAAAACAACCAGCCCATGGTCACGCTCGACGAGAACGGTCAGCGGAAGGTGATGGATACCACCCAGCGGGAGCAGGAAATGGAGCGCGCACGCCGCTTCATGGCCGAGTCCTGCAAGTAGGCCGGACAACCGCGCTAACCGGTTACCGAGTCAGGTCTCCGAGGCGTCGGAATCCCCGGCGCCTTTTTTCATGACCTTGCCTTCTGCCGCTCGCTGCTTGCGTACTTCCTTGGGGTCGGCGATCAAAGGCCGGTAGATTTCGATGCGATCCTTGTCGCGCAACACAGCATCGAGCTTCGACAACTTGTTCCAGATGCCGAACTTGTTTTTCTTGACGTCGATTTCCGGATGCTTGCCGAGCAAGCCCGAGGCTTCCAAGCCCTGCTGCAGCGTTGCCCCAGCCGGCAACTTGAGGCGCACCACTTCCTGCTTGTCACTCATGGCGTAACAAACTTCGACACTCATCAATTCAGCCATGGGTGGCTCCATAAACCTGGTTTGCCCGGCGCACGAAGGCATCGACAAAGGTGTTGGCAATATGGCTGAACACCGGGCCGATAACCTTTTCAAACAGCTTGCTGGAAAATTCGTAGTGCAGCTTGAACTCGATCTTGCAGGCATTTTCAGCCAGGGGCTTGAAGTGCCACGCTCCCTCCAGGCGGCGGAACGGGCCGTCGACCAGTCTGATATGCATCAAGCTCGGAAATTCCTTGTCGTTTTCAGTGGTAAACGACGATTTCACCGCGTGGTAGTTGATATGCAAGGTACCCACAGTGCGGGTCGCATCGCGAAACTTGACTTCCGTGTGACTGCACCACGGCAGAAAGGCGGGGTAATCCTCGCAGCGATCAACGAGCTCGAACATGCGTTCGGCCGATTGCTCGATCAAGACGGTCTTTTCAACAAGTGCCATGCGGCGGCAACATTCCTGAATCCTGTAGAATCGCAATTTTAAAGGATCACCAAGCAGCATGAGCATTACGGTCAATAAAAAAGCCTTTCACGACTACTTCGTCGAAGAAAAATACGAGGCCGGCATCGTTCTCGAAGGCTGGGAGGTCAAGGCCATTCGCGCTGGCCGAATGAACATCAAGGAATCCTACGTCATCATCAAGGGCGGAGAACTGTTCCTGATCGGCATGCATATCTCGCCACTGACCACTGCCTCAACCCACAATAAACACGACCCGACCCGCACGCGCAAACTCCTGCTGCATGGGCGCGAGATCAGCAAGCTGATCGGCAAGGTGGAGCGTGCCGGCTATGCGCTGGTGCCGCTCGACCTCCACTTCCTGCGCGGCCGGATCAAGCTGGAAATCGGACTGGCCAAGGGCAAGAAGCAGCATGACAAGCGTGCCTCAGAACTGGAGAAGGATTCGAAACGCGAAGCCCAGCGCGCGATGAAAGAGCATCAGCGATAAGAAATCGCAACGACAGGCCAGTCGACTTTCATCAAAGATGCTCCGAACAACTTGGTGCATGATA
>JAYREA010000047.1:0-2882 GCA_041909135.1 Azonexus sp.
AGGCTGCAGAAGAAAACGCCGAGAAAAAGTAAGCCTGCTTGATCAGTCGAAAAATGAACCCCGGTCTTGTGCCGGGGTTCTGTTTTGATAGCCCCGAAATATTGCTGTGTTATATGCAAAATTTCGTGTGGAAACCGGTGAAAAGCCGCGCTGGGCCAACACTTTATGGAAAAGGTATGCTACTTTTATTGCGCTGCCGTCAATACGGCCAGTTTTCTTAAACGTTAGAAGGTAACAGGAGGCACTTAGATGAATAAATCCGAGCTGGTCGAAGTTGCTGCAAAAGAAGCTGGTATCACCAAGGCCGCTGCTGACAAGGCGTTGTCTGCCATCATCGGCGCGGTAGTCAAGACCGTAACCAAGGGTGAGTCCGTCACTCTCGTGGGTTTCGGAACTTTCAAGTCCGCAAAGCGCGCAGCGCGCACCGGCAAGAATCCCAAGACCGGCGCCACGCTCAAGATTCCCGCTACTACGGTGCCGAAATTTACCGCTGGTACGGCTTTCAAGGCGTCTGTTGCCGCCAAAAAGACCACTGCCAAGAAAAAGTAATTTCGGCGATTTATTGCATGCGGGGTTCGCCTATGGCGGGCTCCGCTTTTTAGTTTCCAATGAACGATTCCACTCCAGAAAACATCCCCGAGACTCCTGTTGAGAGCCAACCCGCGCCTGCGCCGCAGTTCGATGCACGGCGCCGCTTGCGTGAATTGCTGTCAACGCCCGAACGTGACCGTACCGACGAGCAGTGGGACGAAATCATCGAGCTGGAAATCCAGCTCGCACCAGGCAACCGTGTCTCCGGTAACGAGCAGCCCGGTAGCGCCAACCAGGGACGCAGCGGCCAGCAGCATGGCAAGCCGGGTAGTGGTGGCGGCGGCGGGCAACAACAGAAAAAGCATCGGCCGCGCACCAACAACAATCGCCGGCCGCGTCAGAACAAGCCGCAGTCCGGTGGTGGCGGCAATCAGGCCTGACGGTTTGTTTCAGTCTCGCGAACCGGCATAATTGCCGATATGCAGCAGTTTGATCTGATCATCGTTGGCGGCGGTCTGGCCGGCGCCAGTCTGGCGTTGGCGCTACGCAACACCCGGTTGCGGATTGCCTTGGTGGAAAGCCAGCCCCCCCGTCGCCCTGAGGGCTGGGATGCGCGCATTTATGCCATCAGCCCGGCAAATATTGAGTTCCTCGACAGCATAGGTGCCTGGCGCCACCTCGATGCCGAGCGGATGGTGCCGATTCGGGCCATGGAGGTTCATGGCGATAGCGGCGGCAAGCTGGCGTTTTCCGCTTATGAAACCGGGGTGCCCGAACTGGGGTATATCCTCGAATCCTCGCTGATGGCTTGCGAATTCTGGGAGAGCGCCAAGCGTCAGAGCAACCTCACCCTGTTTTGTCCGGCTCGGCCGGCAGCGCTAGAGTTTCGCCATGATGCAGCCGTACTGCGCCTCGACGATGGTGGGGTGCTGACTGCACCATTACTCGTTGGTGCGGACGGGCGCGATTCCTGGGTGCGTGAGTCGGCTGGTCTTGCGGCGGTCAATACTCCGTACGGCGAGAAGGGGGTCGTGGCCAACTTTGCTACCGAAAGACCGCACCGGAACCGTGCCTTCCAGTGGTTCCGGGATGATGGCGTGCTGGCCTACCTGCCGCTGCCGGGGAATCGAATCTCCATCGTGTGGTCGACGCCCGATGCCCACGCCGACGCCTTGTGCGCGCTTCCCGCCGAGTTGTTTTGCGACCGGGTTGGCGAAGCCGGCGACCAGGTGCTTGGACGTCTGACGTGCTTGACGCCACCGGCGGCCTTTCCCTTGCGCCTGATGCGTGTGCCGCAGACTGTTGCGCCGCGCCTGGCCCTGGTGGGCGATGCGGCGCATGGCATTCATCCGTTGTCGGGGCACGGTATCAACCTGGGGTTCCAGGACGCCAAGGTGCTGGCCGCCTTGCTGGCGGAAACCCAACCCTGGCAGGACATCGGCGACGAGCGCTTGCTGCAGCGTTATCAGCGGGCGCGGCGTGAAGAGACGGCCCTGCTGCAGATAACTACCGATAGCCTGCGTCGCCTGTTTCGCGAGTCGCCCCCCGGTTTGCGACCGTTGCGCAATTGGGGCCTGAGTCTGACCAATGCGCTGCCTTTTGTTAAGAATGTCCTGGTGCGCTACGCACTTGGGGCGCTTTAGGAGAAATCCATGCTTAAAAAGATGTTGTCCTTGACGTTGGCTGCAGCCTTCGCTTCGCTTGCCGTGGCTGACGAGGCCGATATCAAGAAAGCCATGGAAGCCAGGCTGGGGGCCAAGGTCGAGTCTGTCAGCAAGTCCGGTTATCTAGGTTTGTACGAGGTCTATGCCGACGGCGCGATTTTCTACACCGACGACAAGGTGTCGGCCATTGTTGTTGGTGGTCAGATGATTGACGCCAAGAGCATGAAGAACGTGACCGACGAGCGCATGAAGAAGCTGACGGCCATTCGCTTCAGCGATCTGCCGCTGGATCGCGCCATCAAGCAGGTGCGGGGCGATGGCAAACGCGTATTGGCGACCTTTGAAGATCCCAATTGCGGTTATTGCAAGCGCCTGGCCAAGGAACTGCTGAAGCTGGATAACGTCACCGTTTATGTCTTCCTTTATCCGATTCTTTCTGAAGACTCGGTGCGCAAGTCCAAGCAGATCTGGTGCGCTGCCGACCGGTCCAAGGCGTGGAATGACTGGATGATCGACGGCAAGGCCCCGGCGGGGCGTGAGGATTGCGATACCTCGGCAGTGACCAAAAACCAGGAGTTCGGTCGCAAGCTGAATATCTCCGGAACACCGACCATGTTCTTCGGTGACGGCGAGCGTGTGCCGGGGGCTGTTCCTCTGGCTCGCATCGAGCAGAAGCTGAATCAGGTC
>JAYREA010000048.1:0-2877 GCA_041909135.1 Azonexus sp.
TCATTCCGGTGGGCCTCTACCAGGCCAGCCGGATTCTCGATTTCTTCGTCGCTGACGAGGAGCCGGGACAACTGCGCATGAACCACATCCTGCAGCGGGGCACCGATTTCGACCGCATCAGCTACCAGCGACTTTGACCTATCTTGGTCCGCTCCAGGACCGGGTGCGTTAAACTACGGTCCTTCATCCCGGAGGACACCATGGCGGGTATAGATCGCGATACGCCGATACCGAGCGAAATCAAACTGCACCAGAAATCCCGACGCCTGGAGCTGATTTATGAAGGGGGCGAGGCCTATTCCCTCGACTTCGAATATCTGCGCGTCTACACGCCGTCGGCTGAAGCCCGTGGTCATGGCCCGGGTCAGGAAACCCTGCAGACCGGCAAGCGCAATGTCGATATCGAACGTATCGAACCGGTCGGCACCTATGCGCTGCGCCTGGTTTTCTCGGACGGGCACGACAGCGGCCTCTATTCCTGGGACATGCTCCACAATCTGGGCAAGCACCACGACGAACTGTGGCAGGAATACCTGAAGCAGATCGAGGAACAAGGCCTGTCCCGCGATATCGACACCACCTCGCGCCCCGCAGTCAGCGGCGGCTGCGGTACTCACCATTGAAGCCATGAGCAACGACAAAACCCATTTCGGCTACGAAACCGTCGCCGAGCAGGAAAAGGCCCGCCGGGTCGCCGACGTCTTCGATTCCGTCGCCAGCCGTTACGACTTGATGAACGACCTGATGTCCGGCGGTATGCATCGACTGTGGAAAGCGTTCACCATTCAGCGCAGCGGTGTTCGCGAAGGCTCGCGTGTCCTCGATGTGGCCGGCGGCACGGGCGATCTTTCCCTGGCCTTCGCCAAGAAGGTCGGTAAAAGCGGCCAGGTCTGGCTGACCGATATCAACAACGCCATGCTGGCGCACGGTCGTGATCGCCTGCTCGACAAGGGCTACATGCTGCCGGTCGCCCAGTGCGATGCCGAGAAACTGCCCTTCCCGGATGACTGGTTCGATTGCGTGACGGTGGCCTTCGGCCTGCGCAACATGACCCACAAGGATGTTGCCCTGGCTGAAATGCGGCGCGTGTTGCGTCCGGGCGGCCGTCTGCTGGTGCTGGAGTTCTCCCAAATCTGGAAGCCGCTGGCACCTTTCTACGACTTCTATTCCTTCCAGGTCATTCCGCGTGTCGGCAAACTGGTCACCAACGATTCAGACAGCTATCGCTATCTGTCCGAGTCGATTCGCGTGCACCCGGGTCAGGAGGAGCTGAAGGCGATGATGGAAGGGGTTGGCCTGGAGAAGGTCGAGTACTTCAACATGGCCATGGGCGTGGTTGCCCTGCATCGCGGCTACAAGTTCTGAACAGTTTCAGGCGATGATGGATACGATCAAGCAACTCGGCGTGCGGGGTCTGAACCATCTGCTCCGCTCGGAGAGCTGGGCCGTCGAGCGACTGTCCCGGCATGCCGGAAGGCGCTTACGGATTGATGCCGGCTTGCTGGACATCTGCCTGAGCATCAATGCGCAGGGGTTGTTCGATCTTAATGGCCATCAGGGCGAACCTGACGTTACGCTGACCCTGCCCTCCGACATTCTCGTCCGGGCGCTGTTCGATCGTAGCAAGCTGTTTTCATCGGTCAAGCTGGGCGGTTCGGTGGACGTCGCCGAAACACTTGCCTTCGTTTTCCGTAATCTCAAATGGGATGCCGAGGCTGACCTGGCAGCGGTCATCGGCGATATTCCGGCCCATCGTCTGGTGAAAATCGGGCGCTCGCTCGCCGACAGTTTGCAGGTCGCCGCACGTAATACAGCTGAGAATATTCGTGAATATGCGGTCGAAGAATCGGCAATGCTCGTCGTACCGGCAGATATGGCGTCATTCGGCGAGGCAGTCAATCGGCTGCGCGATGATGTGGCTCGCCTGGAAAAGCGTTTGGTAAAGCTCTGATCAAACCCGATAGCGCGCTTGGGAAATAAAAAAGGCAGCCTTGCGGGCTGCCTTTTTTGTCCGTGACTACCGGATCAATGCGTGTGCTTGCGCAGACGCTGAATTGCTTGCAGCTGGGCGATGGCTTGCGCCAGTTCGACCTCGGCAGCAGCGTAGTCCATTTCAGCTTGACGATTGGCTAGAGCTTCTTCGGCGCGCTTCTTGGCTTCGAGTGCCTTGGCTTCGTCCAGGTCGTGGGCACGAATCGCGGTATCAGCCAACACGGTGATCATGTCAGGCTGGACTTCCAGCATGCCGCCAGAGACATACACCAACTCAAACTCGGCCTGCTCAGGCACCTTCAGACGAATGGTGCCCGGCTTGATGCGAGTCAGCAGCGGGGTGTGCTTCGGCAGGATGCCAAGTTCCCCGGCTTCGCCGGGGAACACCGCGATCTCGACCAAGCCGGAGAAAATGGATTCTTCGGCACTGACGACATCACAATGAACGGTCATAACCATTAATGGCTCCTATGCAGACTCTGCATTACTGCAGGGTCTTGGCCTTTTCGATGACTTCCTCGATACCGCCGACCATGTAGAAGGCTTGTTCCGGCAGGTGATCGTATTCGCCAGCACAAATGCCCTTGAAGCCCTTGATGGTTTCCTTGAGCGGAACGAACTTGCCCGGGGAACCGGTAAAGACTTCAGCAACGTGGAACGGCTGGGACAGGAAACGCTGGATCTTGCGAGCACGGGACACGGCCAGCTTGTCTTCCGGCGACAGTTCGTCCATACCCAGAATCGCGATGATGTCACGCAGTTCCTTGTAGCGCTGCAGGGTCATCTGCACGGCACGGGCAACACCGTAGTGCTCTTCACCAACGATCTGCGGGTCGAGCTGGCGGGAGGTGGAGTCGAGCGGATCGACGGCCGGGTAGATGCCCA
>JAYREA010000049.1:0-2849 GCA_041909135.1 Azonexus sp.
AGGCTCTGCCTGCACCTCGGCCAGCCTGGAGCCATCGTACGTGCTGCGTGCCCTGGGCCGCGACGACGAATTGGCCCATAGCTCGATCCGTTTTTCCATCGGCCGCTTCACGACAGAAGAAGAAATAGACTACGCAATCAAATTATTGCATGCGAAAGTTGGCAAACTGCGTGAGCTTTCACCGCTGTGGGAAATGGTACAGGATGGCGTTGACCTGAGTACTGTGCAGTGGGCTGCTCACTAAAGCGTCAACTACCGGCCACCAATAACTGAATTTAGGAGAAATAACATGAGCTATAGCGTAAAAGTCATTGATCACTATGAGAATCCGCGTAACGTCGGTTCCTTCGGCAAGGAAGATGAAGGGGTCGGCACCGGCATGGTTGGCGCCCCGGCTTGCGGTGACGTGATGAAGCTGCAGATCAAGGTCAACAAGTCTGGCGTGATCGAGGACGCCAAGTTCAAGACCTATGGTTGCGGATCCGCCATCGCATCCTCTTCGCTGGTGACCGAATGGGTCAAGGGCAAGACGGTCGATCAGGCGTTGTCGATCAAGAACACCGAAATCGCCGAAGAATTGGCGCTGCCGCCGGTTAAAATCCATTGTTCCATCCTGGCCGAGGATGCCATCAAGGCAGCCGTGGCCGATTACAAGAAGAAGCACGGAGAATAAGCATGGCAGTCACCTTGAGCGACAAGGCGGCGAAGCACGTCGCCAACTTCCTGACCAAGCGCGGCAAGGGTATCGGCCTGCGCCTCGGCGTGCGTACCAGCGGCTGTTCCGGCATGGCGTACAAGCTGGAATTTGTCGACGAGGTGAACGGCGATGACCAGGTTTTCGAAAGCAATGGCGTCAAGGTCATCATCGACGCCAAGAGCCTGCCTTACCTGGACGGAATGGAACTGGATTACGCTCGCGAGGGTTTGAACGAAGGCTTCAAGTTCAACAACCCGAACGTCAAGGACCAGTGCGGCTGTGGCGAGTCTTTCAACGTCTGATGGATTTCAGGGCCGATCATTTCACGCTGTTCGGATTGAAGCAGGCCTTCCGGCTTGACCTGACCGATCTCGACTCGCGTTATCGCGACATCCAGGCGCAGGTGCATCCGGATCGCTTCGCCCATGCTGGCGAGGCGGAACGCCGTTTGTCCATGCAGTGGGCAACGCATGCCAATGAGGCCTACCAGACACTGAAGAAGCCACTGGAGCGGGCCAAGTACCTGTTGCATCTGACCGGGCATGACATCCAGGCCGAGAGCAACACGGCGATGCCGGCCGACTTCCTCATGGAGCAGATGGAATGGCGTGAGGCGGTCATGGACGCGCGCAATGGCGGGGATCACCACGAACTCGAACACCTGCACAATCGCCTGCGTGCTGATATCAAGGGCCGCTATGACGAACTCAGTCAGTTGCTCGACGATGCGGGTGACTTCGCTCTGGCGACGGATCGCGTTCGCCGCCTGATGTTCCTGGAAAAACTTTTGCACGAAATCGATGACGCACTGGCGTCGCTGGAAGAATAAAAAATGGCTTTGTTTCAAATTGCCGAACCCGGTGAGTCGGCGGCTCCGCACGAGCACAAGCTCGCCATCGGTATTGACCTCGGCACGACCAATTCGCTGGTTGCCACGGTGCGCAGTGGTATTGCCGTCTGCCTGAACGACGATCAGGGTCGCCCCTTGCTGCCTTCCGTAGTGCGTTACCACGCCGACGGAACGACCGAAGTGGGCTACGACGCCCAGAAGAACCAGGCGGTCGATCCCAAGAATACGATCGTGTCGGTTAAGCGTTTCATGGGTCGGGGCACCAAGGACATCGCCCACATCGAATCGATGCCCTACGACTTCGTCGAAGCACCGGGCATGGTCAAGCTGAAGACCCATGCCGGCATCAAGAGCCCGGTCGAAACCTCGGCCGAAATTCTGAAAGCCTTGAAAGCCCGCGCCGAAGCGGCGCTCGGCGGTGATCTGGTGGGCGCCGTGATCACCGTGCCGGCCTATTTCGACGATGCCCAACGCCAGGCCACCAAGGATGCTGCCCGCCTGGCCGGCCTCAACGTCTTGCGTCTGCTCAACGAGCCGACCGCAGCGGCTATTGCCTACGGCCTCGATAATGCTGCCGAGGGTGTCTACGCCGTTTACGATCTGGGTGGCGGCACCTTCGACATCTCCATCCTGAAACTGACCAAAGGTGTTTTCGAAGTCATGGCGACCGGTGGCGATTCGGCCCTGGGCGGTGACGATTTCGATCACCGGATCTACTGCTGGGTTATCGAGCAGGCCAAGCTGCAACCGCTCTCGCCGGAGGATTCCCGGCGTTTGATGATGCGCTGCCGGGAAGCCAAGGAGTTTCTGACCCACAATCCGGAAGCCCCTATTTCCTTGCACCTGGCCACCGATGAAATGGTGGATGTAAAACTCGATGTGGCCACCTTTGCGGCAATCACCCAGACCTTGATTTCCAAGACCCTGCAGCCGGTCAAGAAGGCCTTGCGCGATGCCGGGCTGCGTGCCGACGAGGTCAAGGGCGTGGTCATGGTGGGGGGCGCCACCCGCATGCCGCAGGTACAGAAGGCGGTAGGCGATTTCTTCCGCCAGGAGCCGCTGACCAATCTCGACCCGGACAAGGTCGTGGCGCTCGGTGCGGCAACCCAGGCCAACCTGCTGGCCGGCAACAAGACCGGCAAGGACGACTGGCTGCTGCTCGACGTGATCCCGCTGTCGCTCGGCCTGGAAACCATGGGTGGCTTGACCGAGAAGGTGATTCCGCGCAATTCGACCATTCCAACGGCCCGCGCCCAGGAATTCACCACCTTCAAGGATGGCCAGACGGCGATGGCCATCCAC
>JAYREA010000050.1:0-2829 GCA_041909135.1 Azonexus sp.
CAGCGCCACCGGCCACCATCACATCAGCGTCACCATATTCGATGATACGCGCTGCTTCACCGATCGAATGCGTACCGGTCGTGCAGGCCGTCACGATGGACAAGTTCGGCCCCTTGAAGCCGAACTCGATCGACAGATTGCCGGAAATCATATTGATGATCGAGCCGGGAACGAAGAACGGGGATACCTTGCGTACACCGGCGGCGTTGTACTCGTCCTTGGTTTCCTCAATCAGCGGCAGACCGCCAATACCTGAACCGATGGCAACACCAACGCGCTCCGGATCGGCTGCACCCTCCTGGTCCAGACCGGCATCGCGCACGGCCTGCATGCCGGCTGCCAGGCCGTAATGGATAAATCTATCCATGCGACGTGCATCCTTGGCGGATATGTACTGGGTGATATCGAAATTCTTGACCTCACCGGCAAACTGGACCGGAAAGGTGGACGTATCGAAACGGGTGACGGGAGCGATACCCGAAACGCCGGCAATGATGTTTTGCCAGCCCTCTTCGACGCTGTTGCCGACCGGGGAAATCAGGCCCAGGCCAGTGATGACGACTCTGCGACGTGCCAAGATATGCACTCCGAAAGCTAAAGTGGCAAGGCCGGCCATGGTGGCCGGCCTTGCCTGGATCAAACCGGAATTGGCTTACTTCTTGTTGGCGAGGATGTAATCGACAGCCTGCTGAACCGTGGTGATCTTTTCAGCCTGGTCGTCCGGAATTTCGCACTCGAATTCCTCTTCCAGAGCCATGACCAGCTCGACGGTGTCCAGGGAGTCAGCGCCCAGATCGTCCACAAAGGAGGACTCGTTCTTGATGTCCGCTTCGTTCACGCCCAGTTGTTCGGCGACGATCTTCTTGACGCGCTCTACGATGTTATCCATTCGAAAAACTCCTTCCCCTCAGGGGTACGAAAAAAAACACTGAGATTTTACCAAAAGCCGGAGCTTCGGGAAATCAATCCATAAACATACCGCCATTCACATGCACGGTGGTACCCGTGACATATGAGGCGGCGGGAGAAACCAGAAAACCGACAGCGCCAGCAACATCTTCCGGCGTACCGGCACGGCCCAGCGGAATGCTCGCCAGCATGGCGGCCTTCTGCTCTTCGGTCAAGGCATGCGTCATGTCCGTAGCGATAAAACCCGGGGCGACACAGTTGACCGTAATGTTTCGGCTGCCCAATTCACGGGCCAGCGAGCGACTCAGGCCAGCGACACCGGCCTTTGCTGCGCAGTAGTTGGCCTGCCCGGCATTGCCGGAATAGCCGACCACCGACGAAATATTGACGATGCGACCGAAACGGGCCTTCATCATGCCCCGCATGACACCACGTGACAGACGGAAAACGGCTTTCAGGTTGGTATCAATGACGGCATCCCACTCGTCGTCACTCATGCGCATCGTCAGGTTGTCACGAGTAATACCGGCATTATTGACGAGGACCGCAATGGCGCCGAATTCCTTGGCCAACTCGGCCAGCGCCGCATCCGTTTGAGCAACATCGGTAACGTTCAGAACAATACCCTTGCCCTTGACACCCGCCCCGGACAAGTATCCGGAAATCTTCCCAGCCCCGTCCTCACTGGTCGCCGTGCCAATGACGGTAGCACCTTGCCTGCCCAGTTCCAGTGCGATGGCACGACCGATACCACGAGTAGCTCCTGTGACCAGTGCAATCTTGTCATTCAGCATTTTTTACTCCAGGCCGAGATTGGCTTCAATTGAAGCCGCATCGGCTAGTGCCACACCGGAAATGCCATCGGCACAGCGCTTGGTCAAGCCAGCCAGCACCTTCCCCGGCCCGCATTCGGCAACCGTAGTAATCCCCATGGCTGCCATCTTCTGGATCGTTTCAACCCAGCGCACCGGGTTGTATGCTTGGCGAATCAGCGCATCCTTGATGCGTGCCGGCTCGCTCTCGATTTCGACGTCAACGTTATTGATAACAGGGATAAGCGGCGCCTTGAAGGTCAATTCAGCCAGACGGGCTGCCAGTTTATCGGCGGCTGGACGGATCAGCGACGAATGGAATGGCGCCGATACCGGCAGGGCCTTCGCCATCTTCGCGCCACGCGCCTTGCAGGCTTCCATGGCACGCTCAACGGCTGCCTTGTGGCCGGCGATGACAGTTTGTCCATTGGCATTAAAATTGACCGGTTCGACGATTTCGCCCTGCGCCGCTTCGGCACAGGCGGCCGCGATACCGGCATTGTCGAGGCCCAGCACGGCTGCCATCGCGCCAGTACCAAGTGGTACCGCTTCCTGCATGGCGGCTGCGCGCAGACGAACCAATGGCACGGCATCCTTGAACTCGATAACGCCGGCAGCAACCAGTGCTGAATACTCACCAAGGCTATGACCGGCAAGGACGGCCGGCATCTTGCCGCCCTTTTCGGACCACAAACGCCAGGCGGCGATACCGGCAGTCAGCATGACCGGCTGGGTATTCACAGTCTGGGTCAGCGCTTCGGCCGGACCTTCGGCTACCATCTGCCACAGATCATCGCCCAAGGCAGCGGAGGCTTCATCAAAAGTGGCACGAACTACGGCCGCATCGCCATAGGCTGCCATCATGCCAACGCTCTGCGAGCCCTGGCCGGGAAATACGAAAGCAAAAGACATTGTCCAGTCTCCTGATATCAGAATTCGAAAAGGGCCGCGCCCCAAGTGAAGCCACCGCCAACCCCCTCGACCAGAACCTTCTGGCCACGCTGGATACGCCCATCGCGCACTGCCTCGTCAAGTGCCAGGGGAACGGAAGCAGCAGAGGTGTTGCCATGGCGGTCAACAGTGACGATGACCTTCTCACGGTTGATGC
>JAYREA010000051.1:0-2697 GCA_041909135.1 Azonexus sp.
AGAGCGCGATCAAGGCCCAGAGCAAGGCCAGGGCCCCGACGGTCTGAATGGTCGGGCCGAAGTGCCAGGCGGCAAAAGCGGAAAGCAGCCCGGTCAATAGTTCGGTGATCGGGTAGCGAGGCGAAATACGCGTGCCACAGCCAGAACACTTTCCCTTCAGAATCAGCAAATAACTGACCAGAGGAATGTTTTCCAGGGGCGTTATCTGATGGCCGCAGTTCGGGCAGCGCGAACGGGGCTTGGCCAGAGACAGGGCTTCGCCCTGGTCGGGGGGGGACTCACCGCGCAGTTCGGCACATTGAGCTTGCCAGTCCTGCTCCATCATTTTCGGCAGGCGGTGTATCACCACGTTCAAAAAGCTGCCGACGCACAAACCGAGCAGCCCGGCGGCGACGGCCAGGCCGCCCAGTGTTTCGGGGAGCATCAAACCACCGATCCGAGCTTGAAGATGGGCAGGTACATGGCAACGACCATGCCGCCGATCAGGGTGCCCAGGACAACCATGATCATCGGTTCCATCAGGCTGGACATGGCTTCCACTGCATCGTCGACTTCCTGCTCGAAGAAGTCGGCCACCTTGCCGAGCATCGAGTCGAGCGCGCCGGATTCCTCGCCGATAGCCACCATTTGCGTAACCATGTTGGGAAACAGGTTGGTGTTCTGCATGGAGGTGGTCAGGCTGGTGCCGGTGGATACCTCGCTTTGAATCTGTTTGGTGGCGACCTTATATACGTGGTTTCCTGAGGCGCCACCTACGGAGTCCAGCGATTCGACTAGCGGCACGCCGGCCGCGAACATGGTCGATAGCGTGCGTGTCCAGCGGGCAATGACCGACTTGCGTACGATATTTCCGAACACCGGTGCCCGCAGCAGCAGGCGATCCATGGCCATCTGCACCTTCTCCGAGCGTTTCCAGGATTCCAGGAAGGCGTACAGGCCGCCACCGATGATGCCAAAGATCGCCCACCAGTAAGCGACAAAGAAGTCGGATATGGCGATTACCAGCAGGGTGGGCGCCGGAAGGTCGGCGCCGAAGCTCTTGAATACGTCCTTGAAGGCCGGGATGACGAAAATCATGATCACCGCCGTGATGATGAAGGCAACGACGATCACCGCGATTGGGTAGAACAGTGCGGATTTGATCTTGCTCTTGATGGCAAGGATCTTTTCCTTGTAGGTGGCCAGACGGTCAAGCAGCGTATCCAGAATGCCGGCCTGTTCGCCGGCGGCGACCAGGTTGCAGAACAGGGCATCGAAATACAGCGGGAATTTGCGGAAGGCCTGCGATAACGAACTGCCAGTCTCCACGTCGGCCTTGATATCGAGCAGCAATTTGCCAACTGCCGGGTTGGCATGGCCGCGACCGACAATATCGAAGGACTGCAGGAGCGGCACGCCTGATTTCATCATGGTCGCCAACTGGCGGGTGAACAGCGTGATGTCCTTGTCGGTGATCTTGCCGCCGGTCTTGAAGCGCAGCTTCTTGACCTTGGTGTTGGTAATGCCCTGCCGGCGCAACGTGGTCTGGACAACTGATTCGGTAGCGGCACGCATTTCTCCGCGGACAGTCTTGCCATCCTTGTTCCTGCCTTCCCACTGGAAGGTGCTTTCCTTGACTGCCGAGGCCCTCGGTCGTGCGGTAGCCATACAAGTTCCCTTTGTTATGCGTTAGTGGTGCTGAGAACCTCGTCAAGCGAGGTAACACCTTGTTTAACCTTCAACAGCCCGGATTCGCGCAGGTTCTTCACGCCTTCCTGTTGCGCCTGCGCCGCCAGGTCGAGCGAAGAGGCGCCGCTCATGATCATGCGTTGCATGGCCTCGGAAATCGGCATGACCTGATAGATGCCGACCCGCCCCTTGTAACCTGTTCCCTTGCAACGTTCGCAGCCGCCGGGCCCGTACAGTGTCCACGAGCCGTCGAGATCGCTCTCGGTATAGCCGGCATCAAGCAGGGCCTGGCGGGGGACTTCCATCGGTTTTTTGCAGTTGCACAGGCGGCGTGCCAGGCGCTGTGCGGTAATCAACAGCACGCTGGAGGCGATGTTGAAGGTCGGGACGCCCATGTTCATCAGGCGGGTCAGCGTCTGCGGTGCATCGTTGGTGTGCAGGGTGGATAGCACCAAGTGGCCGGTCTGGGCAGCCTTGATGGAAATTTCAGCGGTTTCCAGGTCACGAATTTCACCGACCATGATGATGTCCGGATCCTGACGCAAAAAAGCCTTCAGTGCGACCGGGAAGGTCAGGCCGGCACGGTCGTCGACGTTGACCTGGTTGATGCCCGCCAGGTTGATTTCAGCCGGGTCTTCTGCCGTGGAAATGTTGATGCCATCCTTGTTGAGGATGTTCAGGCAGGTGTAGAGCGATACCGTCTTGCCGGAGCCGGTCGGGCCGGTGACCAGCACCATGCCGTAGGGACGGCTGATGGCGTCGAGCAGCGTGGCTTTCTGCTCGGGCTCATAGCCCAGCGCTTCGATACCCAGAGTTGCCGATGTCGGGTCGAGAATACGCATGACGATTTTTTCGCCCTGTAGCGTAGGCAGTGTGCTGACCCGGAAATCGATGGCGCGCGTTTTCGACAGCACCAGCTTCATCCGGCCGTCCTGGGGGACGCGTTTCTCGGCAATATTCAGGCGCGAAATAACCTTGATGCGGGAGGCGATTTTTTCCTTGATGGCGAGCGGCGGCGTCGCGACTTCG
>JAYREA010000052.1:0-2570 GCA_041909135.1 Azonexus sp.
GATGTCCACAACGGCGCCGATGCACTGAACGATTGAACCTTGACTCATATTCAAATCCCCAAAAATAAAATCTTCGCGCTAGCGTCAGACAGCGGCGGCGCCGCTCACGATTTCCGAAAGTTCCTTCGTAATCGCAGCCTGACGGGCCTTGTTATAGACCAGCTTGAGTTCGCCGATGACGTTCTTGGCGTTGTCGGAGGCAGACTTCATGGCAACCATGCGAGCGGACTGCTCGGAGGCCATGTTTTCAGCAACTGCCTGGTAGATCAGCGCTTCGACGTAACGAATCAGCAGATCGTCGATAACGGCCTTGGCTTCCGGCTCGTAAACATAATCCCAGCCAGCCTGGTGATCCGATTTAACGGTCTCGTCGGCCAGCGGGAGCAGTTGTTCGAACACCGGCTCCTGCTTCATGGTGTTGATGAAGCGGGTATAGCCAATGTACAGCGCGTCGATTTCGCCCTTCATGTAGGCGTCGAGCTGAAGCTTGACCGGACCGATCAGCTTTTCCAGATGCGGGGTGTCGCCGAGACCGATGACGTGCGAAACAACCTTCGCACCCGCACGCTGCATGAAGCCGAAACCCTTGTTGCCGATACAGGTCGCCTGGAGCTTCTTGCCTGCAGCATCGAATTCCTTCATCTTGCCCAGAACCAGGCGAAGTACGTTGGAGTTCAGACCGCCGCAAAGACCTTTGTCCGAAGTGACCAGTACCAGACCGATCGACTTCTGCTCGCGCTTGTCGAGGAACGGATGCTTGTACTCGGTCAGAGCATTAGCGAGATTACTGGCAACGCGCCGGATCTTTTCGCCATAGGGGCGGGCAGCCCGCATCCGGTCCTGCGCTTTGCGCATTTTGGATGCGGCCACCATCTCCATGGCCTTGGTGATCTTGCGCGTGTTCTCGACGCTCTTGATCTTGTTGCGAATTTCCTTGCCGCTAGGCATGGCGTTCTCCTAAGATCAGGCCCAGGTGTTCTTGAAAGCCTGGATGCCGGCAGCCAGCGCCTTTTCGGTGTCAGCGCTCAGGTCAGCCGTGGACTCCATGGTATTCATGACGTCGCCACAGTTGGACTTGAGATAGCTGATCATCGCCTTTTCGCATTCCAGCGCGCGCTTGACTTCGACGTCGTCGAAGTAGCCCTTGTCGGCTGCGTAGAGGGTGACGGCCATTTCGGAGATGCTCATCGGAGCGTACTGCGGCTGCTTCATCAGCTCGGTAACCAGACGGCCACGCTCCAGCTGCTTGCGGGTCGCTTCGTCAAGGTCGGAGGCAAACTGGGCAAATGCAGCGAGTTCGCGGTACTGGGCCAGGGCCAGACGTACACCGCCACCGAGTTTCTTGATCAGCTTGGTCTGGGCAGCACCACCGACGCGGGACACCGAGATACCGGCGTTGATCGCGGGACGGATACCAGCGTTGAAGAGGTCGGTTTCCAGGAAGATCTGACCGTCGGTGATGGAGATCACGTTGGTCGGCACGAAAGCGGAAACGTCGCCTGCCTGGGTTTCGATAACCGGCAGAGCGGTCAGCGAGCCAGTCTTGCCTTGAACTTCGCCATTGGTCAGCTTCTCGACCCAGGCAGCGGAAACGCGTGCGGCGCGCTCCAGCAGACGGGAGTGGAGATAGAAGACGTCGCCCGGATAGGCTTCGCGGCCCGGTGGACGGCGCAGCAGCAGGGAAACCTGACGGTAGCCCCAAGCCTGCTTGGTCAAGTCGTCATAAATGATCAGGGCGTCTTGGCCGCGATCGCGGAAGTACTCGCCCATCGTGCAGCCGGCGTACGGAGCCAGGTACTGCAGCGCAGCGGATTCGGAAGCCGAAGCGGCGACGACGATGGTGTATTCCATTGCGCCATGTTCTTCCAGCTTGCGAACAACGTTGGCGATGGTGGAAGCCTTCTGGCCGACAGCAACATAGACGCAGAAGAGGTTCTTGCCCTTCTGGTTGATGATGGCGTCGACAGCGACGGCGGTCTTGCCGGTCTGACGGTCGCCAATGATCAGTTCGCGCTGGCCGCGGCCGACCGGAACCATGGAGTCAACGCACTTCAGACCGGTTTGGACGGGCTGAGAAACGGATTGACGCCAGATAACGCCCGGAGCGACCTTTTCGATCTTGTCGGTCAGCTTGGCATTGATCGGACCCTTGCCGTCGATCGGCTGGCCCAGGGAGTTAACGACGCGGCCGAGCAGTTCCGGGCCGACCGGCACTTCGAGAATGCGGCCGGTGGTCTTGACGGTGTCGCCTTCGGAGATGTGCTCGTATTCACCGAGAACCACAGCGCCGACGGAGTCGCGTTCGAGGTTGAGCGCCATGCCGAAGGTGTTGCCCGGGAATTCGAGCATTTCACCCTGCATGACATCCTGCAAGCCATGCACGCGGCAGATACCGTCGGTGACGGAAACCACGGTGCCCTGCGTACGCACTTCCGATGCGCCCTGCAGGTTCTGGATCTTGCTCTTGATCAGTTCAGAAATTTCGGAAGGATTCAACTGCATGAAATTCTCCTAGTTGTTCAGTGCCACGGCCATGGCATCGAGTTTGCCGCGGACTGAAGCATCCAGCA
>JAYREA010000053.1:0-2555 GCA_041909135.1 Azonexus sp.
AGGAGATGAAGCCGATCCCGGTGCCAACCAGACCGGTACCGAAAATACCGGGCAGGTCACGATGTGCTTGCGGCTTGAGGTTGATGATCATCTGCACCGACACGTAGCAGATGAACAGGGTAAAGATGAGGGCCAGCATCCTGGTCGGCACCAGGCTCGCGACATGGGTGCCAATCAGCGTCCCCAGAATAATCCCCGGGGTGATGCGGGCAACCACCGGCCAGAGCACCGCACCATGGGCATGATGGGTACGCACACTGGAAATCGACGTAAAGAAGATGGTCGCCATCGAGGTACCGAGAGCCAGATGCATCACCTCTCCGGCCGGAAAAGCCTGGGCGGTGAACATCATGACGAGGACCGGCACCATCAACGAACCGCCACCGATACCAAGCAGGCCGGCAAAAAAACCGACAAAAGCACCAAGGGCAAGATAGGCCAGCCACCAGATCGTCATCGCAAATCCATCAATTGGTTGGTAATGAATGTCCATTCCCCGGGACTGACCGGGGTGATCGACAGCCGGTTGCCGCGCGCGAGGAGGCGCATGTTAGCAAGTTCCGCATGGCTGCGCAGTTCAGACAGCGGCACATGGCGTGACTTGCGGACGAAACGCACGTCGCGCAGCAGCCAGCGCGGGCTATCCGGCGCCGATCTGGGATCATGGTAGGGGCTGGACGGGTCGAACTGCGTGGCATCCGGATAGGGCTCGGAGGCAATCTCGCACACCCCGGCTATACCGGGCGTGGCGCAGCCGGAATGATAGAAGAAGGCCAGATCGCCGACCTGCATCGCATCGCGCATGAAATTGCGCGCCTGGTAGTTGCGCACCCCGAACCAGGGCACGCCACCCAACTTTTCAAGGTCGTCGATCGACACCTCGACAGGCTCCGATTTCATCAGCCAGTATTGCATGCGCAGTCCCGAAAAATGGCAACGGGTGGCAGACGAATCTGCCACCCGTTGAGTTTGGCCCCCGCGAGTGCCGTCAGGCCGGCATCCTGAACCTGGGTCCAGAGTGGTTGCTTTCCTCCCGCATCAGGCACGCTCAACGAGGAGCACGCACAACAGCGGTTTCAACGGTCCGCAACCGATGCCAATCAGCATTGGTTCAAGGAATATATGGCCTTAACAAACACCGCAGGGAACACTGGTCGGGTTACGCCGGCCAACAACTTCCGGTCAGATATCCAGTCGTTGCTGGGGCGCCAGCACGGCATCCAGCCGCGCTCCCATGTCACCGATTCTACGCTTCGTTTCGGAAGTATCAACTGCCTCGACGAACTCTTTTTGTGAGCCATCTCCGGCTGCCGAAAGGTGCTCGTGCGCGATGTTCAGCGCGGCCATGACGGCAACACGTTCGGCAATGGTGTTCTTGGTGCGCTGGGCAATATCGCGCATCTTGCCATCGACCAGGTCGACGGCAGCCAACAGCGCCTCGCGCTCTTCCGGCGAGCAGGCCACGCGGTATTCGCGGCCCATGATCTTGACGTCGAGGAAATTCGGCTCGGCAGACATCTCAGGCATCCTCGGGGATCTTGTCCATCAGGCCTTCGAGACGCTCGCGGGCGGCGGTCATCGTCTGGCGCAGATGCAGTCGTTCAGCCTCGGCCGCGACCATCTGGTTTCTCAAAACCTCGTTTTCGGCACGCAACTGATGAATCAGCGCGACCGCCTGTTCGATCTTGGTTTCAAGGGCTTCGAGTTCGACATTCATGGCGCGCACTATAGAGGCAAAAATGTCGCGTGGTCAAGGACTAAGCCTTTATTCTCAAAGTGGTTTATAGCACTTTCCCGGCACCAGCCTGATGCAGTGCAGCATGAATGTATGTAGAATGCACGCCGTCTCAGGTGCTGCGTACGGATTCTCCAAACGCAGTTAAACGGGAAAGCGGTGCGTCTGTCCCACAGACCATTCCGCTGCTGCCCCCGCAACGGTAAGCAAGTGCGGGCGTATCACACAGCCACTGGGTGACAACCTGGGAAGGCGATACGTCAAGACTTGCAAGCCCGGATACCGGCCTGGAACACCCATCGGAAGTGCCACGGGGTAGTGGCGCCTGTTCCCTGATCAGACCATTCCCCCTGCGCTTTCTTGCCAACGTTGTTCCGGCATGCGGGGACGCCTGCCGGGAAAAGGAAAGTCATGACATCTCACCTGAAGCCGCTCGCGGCCATCCTTCCTCTTTTGTTCATCGTCGAGGCCAATGCAGCCGAACGCCTTGCGGCCCTCGACCCAGTCGTCGTCACTGCCACGCGGCAGGCCATGAAGGCCTCGGAAGTGCTTTCGGACATCACTGTCCTCGAACGCGAGGATCTGGAGCGTGCCGGGCAATCGACCCTCGAGGAAGTCCTGGCCCGCCAGCCAGGGATCGAATTCATGTCGAACGGCAGCCAGGGCGCAACGACCAGTCTGTTTTTCCGTGGCACCAACAGCAAGCACGTACTACTGCTGGTCGACGGCATGCGCGTTGGCTCGGCCACGGCCGGTGATGTCAGCTGGTCGCGCATTCCACTGGCGCAAATCGAGCGGGTTGAGATTGTCCGCGGCCCGG
>JAYREA010000054.1:0-2447 GCA_041909135.1 Azonexus sp.
CTGTCGAGTTGATCCGCCAGTTGGGCCATGCGACGGTCGAGCGCGTCTGGCGGCTGGGTTTTGCTGCCCGCTTCCTGTGGGTCGTGTTGCTGTATTCCGGCGCCTCGTTCCGTCGCCTGCCACTGACCCTGCGCGAAATCTACTTCAGCGGCGTCCTTTCCCTGCTGATCATTCTGGTTTCGGGTCTGTTCGTCGGTCTGGTGCTTGGCTTGCAGGGCTATGAAATCCTGCAGCGCTTCGGTTCGACCGAGGCGCTGGGAACACTGGTCGCCCTGTCGCTGACCCGCGAACTGGGGCCGGTGCTGGCCGCCATTTTCTTCGCATCGCGCGCCGGGTCGTCGGTGACCGCTGAAATCGGCCTGATGAAGGCGACCGAGCAGCTGAAGGCCATGGACATGATGGCCGTCAATCCGATCGCCCGCGTCGTCGCTCCGCGCTTCTGGGGCGGGGTTATCTCGATGCCGCTGCTGGCCGCGATATTTTCGGCGATGGGCGTGCTCGGTGGCTGGTTGATCGGCGTCGTCTTCATTGGTGTCGATGACGGCTCCTACTGGTCGCAGATGCAGTCCAGCGTCGATTTTCGTTTCGATGTCTGGAATGGCATCGTGAAGAGTTTTGTTTTTGGTGTCGCGGTCTCGCTGATCGCCGTTTTCGAGGGCTACGATTCGGTGCCGACTGCCGAGGGGGTGTCGCGGGCAATTACGCGCACTGTCGTGACGTCGGTGCTGGCTGTGCTGGCCCTCGATTTCGTACTGACATCGTTCATGTTCCGGGGAACTTCATGAACCGTACCGTTCTCGACCTGTGGGTCGGTTTTTTCGTCGCTCTTGGCATCACTGCCGTTATGTTCCTGGCCCTCAAGGTGGGGAATCTGTCTTCGGCCCACCTGTCCGAGTCTTATGTGCTGCAGGCCAAGTTTGATAACATTGGGGGTCTCAAGGTGCGTGGCCCGGTGAAGAGTGCCGGCGTGCTGGTGGGGCGAATCACCGATATCCAGTTCGATCCCGCGACCTACGAGGCCGTGGTCAGCATGACGATCGACGGCCGATATCGTTTCCCGAAGGATACCTTTGCCTCGATTTATACGGCAGGCCTGCTCGGGGAGCAGTATGTCGGTTTCGACGCCGGTGGTGACGAGAAGATGCTGAAGGCTGGCGATACCATCGCCAAGACGCAGTCGGCAGTCGTTCTCGAGAAGTTGATCAGTCAGTTTTTATTCAGCAAGGCAGCAGACGGACAGGACAAGAAATGACGAAAAGTCTCGGCTTATCTGGCATGCGCAAGGGAAGAGCCTGGGCCCTGGGTGGCTTGCTCGCCTTGGCCGGCATTGGCAATACGATTGCCGAAGAGAATCCGCATGACCCCTACGAGGGCTTCAATCGCTCGATGTTCGCAGTGCATGAGGCGATTGACAAGTACGCTGCCAAACCGGTTGCCCAGGTGTACGACAACGCAGTGCCTTTGCCGGTGAAGGCTGGTGTTGGCAACTTCTTCGGCAACGTAGGGGAACTGTGGGTGGGGGTCAATAGCGCGCTGCAAGGCAAGTTCAGTGACGCCGGCGTCGACTTGGGGCGGTTGCTGATCAATTCGACGGTCGGTATTTTCGGCTTGTTCGATGTTGCCAGCGAACTCGGTCTTGAGCGCCACGACGAGGATTTCGGGCAGACCATGGCGGTGTGGGGGGCAGGCAGTGGTGGTTACCTGTTCTGGCCTGTGATCGGCTCGCGCACGGTGCGCGACACCTTGGGTTGGGGCGTCGACATCATGGGCGATCCGGTTGGCTACGTCGATTCGATCCCCGTACGCAACAGCCTGCGCGGCCTGCGCATCGTCGATATCCGTGCCAGCCTGCTCCCTGCTGACAAGGTTGTGGAAGAGGCTGCGCTCGACAAGTATGCCTATATTCGCGATGCCTACCTGCAGCGTCGCCGTAACCAGATTTTTGATGGCCGCCCGCCGCGGCTGGATGATTGATTGTTTGATTCGACCATGATGAAAAAGCTATTTGCCCTGTTGGTTGCCGGATTCGTTGCTTCTGCCGCTTTCGCTCAGGAGGCGCCGGATGTGCTGGTGCAGCGGGTTACTGAAGAAGTGCTGGAGATCATCCGCAACGACAGGGAAATCCAGAACGGCAGCACCAACAAGGTCATTGACCTGGTGGACAAGAAGGTTTTGCCGCATTTCAATTTTCAGCACATGACTGCCCTGGCCATGGGTAAGGAATGGCGCAAGGCCAGCCCGCAACAGCAGCAGCAACTGACTGCCGAATTCAAGACCCTGTTGGTTCGCACCTACTCCAATGCCCTGACCAGCTACAAGAACCAGAAAGTGGTTTACAAGGCATTCAAGATGGCGCCCACCGATACCGATGTGCTGGTTCGTACCGAGGTGCATCAGCCGGGCAACAAGCCGGTTCAGCTCGACTACAGCCTGGAACGGCTGGAGGG
>JAYREA010000055.1:0-2426 GCA_041909135.1 Azonexus sp.
CGAACATCGCGAGAATGACCGACAGAGCAGTCAGCCCCTTCATCACCTCAAAACAGCTTTTGGATGCGCGTCTTCAACTCGTCGAACCATCCCTTGCCGCTTTTGCCACCAGCCGACTTTTGCTCAATGGACTTCACCTGATCGAAGATGGGTTTGAAGTCCGCCTTCTTGCCATAACCCAGGATCTGCGCCATCTCGATCTCCGTGCGCACGGACGACAGCAAGGTGCTGAGCTCCTCGTTCTGCCTGGCATCGCGCCTGTCGGTCTCGGCCAGCTTTTCAGCTTTTGCCATCGCGGCTTCGGCCCGTAGCACGGGCAGAGGAAAGGCGACCGAGGTCACCACCAGCGTGTTCAGTGCTCGGGCGAGTTCCGCTTTGGCGTTGTCGATCTTGCCGCTGTCGATGAGCCGTGCGGCCGACTTGATCGCTGCCGGGTACGTTGCCATCGGAAGGTTGTCGGTTTGGATTACGATTTCGCTGGCCAGATTGGCAACGATGGGCCGGGCCTTTTGCACCTCGCCATCACCCAACAACTCCCGAGACAACTTGACCGCTTTCTTTACCGATTCCACGTTGGCGTGGATATCGTGGGTGATGACGCGTACATCGACCGGCGCCAAAGCAAGTTTGGCATCGCGTGCCAATACCAGTTCCAGCTTTCCGCTGGCCAGTTCCAGCGCAGCAAGCGCCTCCTTGGTCTTGTTTGCATCAAGGAGGGTCAAAGCCTCCTGGGTCTTGGTGAGCGCCGTGATGGCGTCTTGAGTGAGCTCGGCACGCTTTTTATCGGCTTCCCGGGCGGCCTTGTCATCTACCTGTGGCTGTGCCGCCTTGGATGCGGCAGAGGGTGCTGCAGCACCTGGGCTAGAACCTGCCGCCGATTGGGCCAGAGCCGGTCCGCTCAGTCCGACGACGACCGCCAGGGCAAGTGCGGAGAAGGTGTATTGTGGCTGTTTGATATTCATGATCTTGGGCTCCTGATTGAAGTTAGTTGACTGAGATTTCAATCTGTTTCGGTTTGGCTTGCTCGGCCTTGACAAGCCGCACTTCCAGTACGCCGTCTTTCATGGAAGCCGTCACCTTGGTCGGATCAACGTTGTCAGGCAAGACAAAGCTGCGCACAAAGCGGCCATACGCACGTTCGATGCGGTGGAACTTCTTGCCCTGCTCCTCTTTTTCCAGTTTGCGCTCGCCGCTGATGGTGAGCACACCGTTTTCCGCGCTGACGCGCACGGCATCCTTGGGGACCTCCGGCAGATCCAGCTTGAGGAGGAATGCGTTCTCATCCTCGCTGATGTCCGCCATTGGTGCCCAGTCCGCCGTGGTCATGGCTTCGTTGCCGGTACGGGCGCCCTGTCGCTGGGGTATTCGTCCGAACATCGTCGCCAGGCGGTTTTGCAATTCATCCAGTTCCCGGAAGGGGTCCCACGGAGTCAATGCAGACATATCGGTTCTCCTTGAACAATGCCGACGAATTGGATGACGCACTGAACAGAGCCGTCGGTTTACTCTGAATGGCACCTACTACTGTTTTCAGTTCCGAACAAGTCCTTGAGTCAATTGACGGATATCGCTTTCGTCGAGCGTTTCCCGCGCCAGCAGCTCGCGCGCACAGCGCTCCAGCACCGCGCGGTTGATGTCGAGAATCCGGTAGGCGCGCTCGAACACGCCCATCACGATGTCGCGGATAGCCTGATCGATGCGCGCCTGGGTCGATTCGGCCACCCGGCAACAGCCTTGGCCAGCAATGTCTTGCCGGTGCCCGGTGGGCCGACCAGCAACACGCCCTTGGGAATGCGCGCCCCGAGACGGCCATAGTCCTGCGGATTCTTCAGGAAATCGACGATCTCGACCAGCTCCGCCTTGGCCTCATCCCCCCCCGCGACATCGGCGAACGTCACACCGGTGTTCTTTTCCACGAACACCTTGGCGCGGCTCTTACCGATGTTGAGAAACCCGCCCATGCCCTGCTTCTCGGCGAAGCGGCGGAACAGGAAGAACCAGACGCCAAAGAAGGATACCGCTGGCAGGATCCACGACAGCACATCGCTCAGCCAGGTGCTCTCCAACACGCGGGCATAGGGTACGTCGTACTTCGACAGGCGATCGGCAAGATCGGGTTCGACCCTCGTTGCCACGATCGTCGTCTTGCCCCGGCTGTCCGGCGACTTCAGGCGCCCGGTCACCGTACGATCCGACACCAGCACTTCGGCCACGCGCCCCTCGGCCAGCGCCTTCTCGAACTCGCTGTAGGGCACCGGCTCGACGGTTTTCGCCGTCTGCCAGTAGCTCTGCAAACTCAGCAACAGCAGGAGGGCAACGATCCAGTAGCCGGTATTCCATTGATTCTTTTTTTCCATGGACCGTGTTCCTCGAAAGTCGAGTTGCCAGAGGATCAGGTGAACAGACGGGCCGCACCGTCACGCAAA
>JAYREA010000056.1:0-2384 GCA_041909135.1 Azonexus sp.
AACGCCTATTCTTCCGGCGTCTGATCGGATATTGCGTTGGCCTGATCGATCAGTTGCGAGAGACTGGAGCCGCGCTCGAGCGAACTATCGTAGACAAAATGCAACTCGGGCAAGGTGTGGATATGAATACGTCGCCCCAGTTCGCGGCGCAGGAAGCCGGATGCCCGCTTCAGGCCACGCTGGATTTCATCGAGATGTTCAGCATTGAGCGTGGTGAAGAACACCTTGGCATGGGCGTAATCCGGTGTCAGTTCGACATCGGTCAGGCTGATCATGCCGACACGTGGATCCTTCAGTTCGGTACGAATCAGTTCGGCCAGGTCGCGGCGCACCTGCTCCGCGACCCTTTCGCTACGCTGGAAACCCTTTTTCTTCATTACAGCGAGCGCGCCACTTCCTGGATTTCGTAAACTTCAAGCTGGTCGCCTTCCTGGATGTCGTTATTACCACGCAGGGAGAGGCCGCACTCGAAGTTCGAACGGACTTCCTTGACGTCATCCTTGAAGCGCTTGAGCGAGTCCAGCTCGCCATCCCACTGGACCACATGGTTACGCAACAGACGCACGCGGGAGGCACGCTTGATAATACCTTCCAGCACGTAGCAACCGGCAATCGCCCCCACCTTGGAGATGTGGAAGACCTGGCGGATCTCGACCATACCGGTGACCTGCTCGCGCTTCTCGGGCGCCAGCATGCCGGACAGAGCTGCCTTGACCTCGTCGACTGCGTCGTAGATCACGTTGTAGTAACGGAGATCGACACCGAAGTTCTCGGCCAGCTTGCGCGCACCCGCGTCGGCACGAATGTTGAAACCAATGATGACGGCACCCGAAGCCTGCGCCAGGTTGACGTCGGATTCACTGATCGCACCGACGGCACCGTGCACCACCTGCACACGAACTTCATTGGTAGACAGCTTCTGCAGCGTCTGGACCAGTGCTTCCTGGGAACCCTGCACGTCGGCCTTGACGATGAGCGGCAAGGTTTTGACCTCGCCCTCTTCCATTTGCTGGAACATATTCTCCAGCTTGGCAGCCTGCTGCTTGGCCAGCTTGACGTCTCGGAACTTGCCCTGACGGAACAAGGCGATTTCACGCGCCTTCTTTTCATCATTGAGGACAATCGCCTCCTCGCCGGCAGCCGGCACATCGGCCAGGCCCAGGATTTCGACCGGAATGGACGGACCCGCTTCATTGATCGGCTTGCCGTTCTCATCCAGCATGGCGCGTACCCTGCCGAATACCTGACCAGCCAGCACGACATCGCCGCGCTTCAGGGTGCCAGACTGAACCAGCATGGTCGCCACGGCGCCACGCCCCTTGTCGAGACGGGCTTCAATGATCAAACCCTTGGCCGGTGCATCTTTTTGTGCCGTCAGTTCAAGAATTTCTGCCTGCAGCAAAACCTGCTCCAGCAGTTCGTCGATACCCGTACCTTTCTTGGCGGACACCGGGCAGAACGGCGAGTCACCGCCGTACTCTTCCGGAATGACGCCTTCGGCAACCAGCTCCTGCTTGACACGGTCCGGATTGGCATCGGGCTTGTCGATCTTGTTCACCGCAACCACCAACGGCACACCGGCCGCCTTGGCATGGTGGATCGCTTCCTTGGTCTGCGGCATCACGCCGTCATCAGCCGCCACCACCAGGATGACGATATCGGTGGCCTTGGCGCCGCGCGCACGCATGGCGGTAAATGCCTCGTGACCCGGGGTATCGAGGAAGGTGATCATGCCGCGATCGGTCTCGACGTGGTAGGCACCGATGTGCTGGGTAATGCCGCCAAATTCGCCCGCCGCCACCTTGGCGCGGCGGATAAAGTCGAGCAAGGAGGTCTTGCCGTGGTCGACGTGACCCATCACGGTAACCACCGGTGCCCGCGGTTCGAGCGGAATATCCTTGTGTTCGGCACTTTCCTCGAGGAAGGCATCGGGATCGTCCAGTTTGGCGGCAAGCGCCTTATGGCCCATTTCCTCGACAACGATCATCGCCGTTTCCTGATCCAGCACCTGGTTGATGGTGACCATCGAACCCATCTTCATCATCGCCTTGATGACTTCCGTCGCCTTCACGGCCATCTTGTGGGCCAGATCGGAAACGGAGATGGTTTCAGGGATATGCACCTCGCGAGCGACCGGCTCGGTCGGTGCCTGGAAACTGCCCTGGCCGTCATCTGTCTTGTTCGACTTCTTGTGGCCGTGGCGATTGTCCTTCCAGCCGCCAGCACCATCGGAGCCGCGCGTCTTGATACCGCCCTTTTTCTTGCCGTCATCGGCCGCACGGCCGCCCTTTTCACCCTTCTTGACACCCGTTTCCGGCTTCTTGTGCAGGGTACCCTTCTCGCCCTCACCCGCCTTGGCCTGAGCGGCAACCTGTTGCTTGGCC
>JAYREA010000057.1:0-2299 GCA_041909135.1 Azonexus sp.
CGCCCACGACTACCCGGATGTCGAACTGAGCCACATGCTGGTCGACAATGCCGCAATGCAACTCGTCAAGGCGCCGAAGCAGTTCGACGTGATGGTCACCGGCAACATGTTCGGTGACATCCTGTCCGATGAAGCTTCAATGCTCACTGGTTCCATCGGCATGCTGCCGTCGGCCTCGCTGGACGACAAGAACAAGGGCCTCTACGAGCCGTCGCACGGTTCGGCGCCGGACATTGCCGGCAAGGGCGTGGCCAACCCGTTGGCCACCATTCTGTCGGCCGCAATGATGCTGCGCTACACCTTCGGCCTCGAAGAGCAGGCTGTTCGTATCGAAAATGCAGTCAAGAAGGTGCTGGCCCAAGGTTATCGTACCGGGGACATTTACGAGCGCGGGACCAACAAGGTCGGCACGAAGGAAATGGGCGATGCTGTTCTCGCTGCGCTGCTGTAAGCGGATCGTGGCGTTCGTGCGTTAATACAGGATTGAATGGGAGAAAAGTCATGAAGAAGGTTGGTCTGGTCGGTTGGCGTGGCATGGTGGGTTCCGTGCTGATGCAGCGCATGGTCGAAGAGGGTGATTTCGCCTACATAGATCCGGTGTATTTCTCCACCTCGGCGGCTGGTGGCAAGGCCCCGGCTTTTGGTGGCAAGGAAGCGTCGCTGCCACTGCAGGATGCCTCCAATATCGAAGCGCTGAAGGCTTGCGAAATCATCATCACCTGCCAAGGTGGCGACTACACCAAGGAAGTCTTCCCCAAGCTGCGCGCTGCCGGTTGGAATGGCCACTGGATCGATGCCGCCTCGTCGCTGCGCATGGCCAATGATGCGGTGATCATCCTTGATCCGGTCAATATGAACGTGATCAAGGACTCGCTGGCTAATGGCGGCAAGAACTGGATCGGCGGCAACTGCACCGTTTCCCTGATGCTGATGGGCTTGGGTGGCCTGTTCCAGAACGATCTGGTCGAATGGGCGACGTCGATGACCTACCAGGCCGCCTCCGGCGCCGGCGCCCAGAATATGCGCGAGTTGATCTCGCAGATGGGCGTTATTCACGACTCCGTCAAGGATTTGCTGGCTGACCCCGCCTCGGCCATCCTCGATATCGACCGCAAGGTGGCCGAGACGATCCGTTCTGATGCCTTCCCGAAGAAGAACTTCCGCAACACCCCGCTGGCGGGTTCGCTGATCCCCTGGATCGACGTACCTTATGAAAATGGCCAGTCCAAGGAAGAGTGGAAGGGTGGTGCCGAGTGCAACAAGATTCTGGGCAAGCCGGCTTTCCGCTCGGCGGGTTCGATTCCCATTGACGGTTTGTGCGTCCGCATCGGTGCCATGCGCTGCCACAGCCAGGCGCTGACCATCAAGCTGAAGAAGGACGTCCCGCTGGATGAGATCAGCGACATGCTGGCCAAGGCCAATCCGTGGGCCAAGGTGGTACCGAACGATCGCGAAATCTCCGAGCGTGAGCTGACGCCCGCTGCCGTGACCGGTACGCTGACTGTGCCGGTCGGCCGTTTGCACAAAATGGCGATGGGTCCGGAATATCTGGCAGCCTTTACTTGTGGTGACCAGTTGCTGTGGGGGGCTGCCGAACCCCTGCGTCGCATGCTGCGCATCCTGCTTGATGCCTGATTTGCAAATTGAGTACAGAAAAGCCGGGGCGAGTCCCCGGTTTTTTATTTGTTGGGAATATGCCAAAGGGCGGTAAATTAGAAGCGGGTTTAGCTTGCATTGCTAAGTCCATGATGTTAATTTGAAAGTCCTAAATTCCATACTCAGGGTTTCGCTGTGACCGAAACTAAACACACCAAATTCAAAAAGCGTGCAGCAGCTTTGGCGGTGGCCTCCTGCATGTCGCTTACGCCGTTGTTTGCAGAGGCAGCCGGTCTTGGCAAGTTGACTGTGCTCTCCGGTCTGGGACAGCCTTTGCGCGCCGAACTCGATATCGGCGCAACCAAGGATGAGTTGGCCGGAATGTCAGCCCGTTTGGCGCCGCAGGATGTGTTCAGGCAAGCCGGCGTGGATTTCGCCAGCGTCCTTCTCGATTTGCGTTTTGCCGTAGAAAAGCGCCCGGGTGGAAACGCGGTGGTCAAGGTGACCTCGTCCAGGCCGATCAATGAACCGTTCCTCGATTTTCTCGTTGAACTCAATTGGCCGGCCGGGCGCTTGGTGCGTGAATATACTTTCCTGCTCGATCCGCCGGAAATTGCCGCAAAACAAACTGCACGCCCGGTTGCTGAAGCGCGCGTTGTGGAAACCGTACGCGGTGCTGCTTCTGCAGAAGGGCGCCAGGCTT
>JAYREA010000058.1:0-2214 GCA_041909135.1 Azonexus sp.
CTGGCCCAATTCGAGCATCACATAATTGGTGACATCGACCAGCGCAGAAATGGCGCGGATACCGCTACGTTCCAGACGACGCTTCATCCACTCCGGCGTTGACGCCTTGGCATCGACCCCCTTGATGACGCGACCACAATAAAGCGGGCAAGCCTCCGGCGCATCCAGCACGATGTTGCGCTGATCGGCGATGCTGGCAGGGACTTCCGGCACGACCGGCAGATTGGTCGTAGCACCGGTGATGGCCCCAACCTCACGCGCAATACCAAGCAGCGACAAGCAATCGGCGCGATTCGGCGTCAGCTTGAGCTCGAACTGGTTATCGTCGAGATCGAGGTATTCCCGAATGCTCTGTCCGACAGGCGCATCGGCCGGCAGAACGAGCAAACCTGAGGCATCCTCATCGATCCCCAATTCCTTGGCCGAGCACAGCATGCCCGAGGATTCGATGCCGCGCACCTTGGCAACCTTGATGGTGAAATCCCCCGGCAGCTTGGCGCCAGGCAAAGCACACGGCACGTTGAGACCGACGGCTACGTTCGGCGCACCGCAAACGATGGTAGTCGGCGTACCGCTGCCAGTATCGACCTGACAAACATTCAGACGATCAGCGTCGGGGTGCTTGACCACTTCCAGGACATGCGCCACAACGACGCTGTCGAAGGCCGGCGCAACCGGATCAAGCGCCTCGACCTCAAGGCCGGCCATGGTCAGCAAATGGGAAAGTTCCTCACTCGTCAGCTTGGGATCGACGAGCTTACGCAGCCAGGATTCAGAGAATTTCATGGATGAGTCTCGAAAAGGGTATCAGGCGAACTGCCGCAGGAAACGCAGATCGCCTTCGAAGAACAGGCGCAGGTCATTGACGCCATAGCGCAGCATGGTCAGGCGGTCCGGGCCAAAGCCGAAGGCGAAGCCGGTATATTTTTCCGGATCGATACCGGCGATCTTCAACACATTCGGATGGACCATGCCGCAGCCGGCGATCTCGAGCCAGCGGCCCTTCAGCGCACCGCTCATGAAAGCGACGTCGATTTCGGCCGACGGCTCGGTAAACGGGAAGAAGGACGGGCGGAAACGTACCGTCAGATCGTCGGTTTCGAAGAAGCGCTTCAGGAAATCGGCAATGACGCCCTTGAGGTCAGCGAAGGACACATTTTCGCCAACCCACAGACCTTCCACCTGATGAAACATCGGTGAGTGAGTCGCGTCGGAATCAACGCGATAGACGCGTCCCGGCGCAATGATGCGAATCTCGGGCATGCTCTCTAGCTGGGCGTACTTGGCCACATGGGCCTGCATGTAGCGCGCCTGGATCGGGCTCGTGTGAGTACGCAACAGAACCTTGTCGGCCAACGTGCCATCCGGATTCTTCAGGTAGAAAGTGTCGTGCATCGAACGCGCCGGGTGATCCTCGGGCGTATTCAGTGCTGTGAAATTGTGGAAATCCTCTTCGATTTCCGGGCCATCGGCGACTTCGAAACCGATCGAGGCGAACAGTGATTCGATGCGCTCCAACGTGCGCGTCACCGGGTGCAGGCCACCACGGGCTTCGGCACGACCAGGCAGCGTAACGTCCAGTGCCTCTTCAGCCAAGCGCGCTTGCAGTGCAGCCTTGCGGATATCTTCGCGACGCTCGTTGAGTGCATTCTCAACGGCGGTCTTGGCGACGTTGATCGCAGCACCGGCGGTTTTCTTCTCCTCGGGCGGCAACTTGCCCAAGCCCTTCAGGAGTTCGGTAATCTGGCCGCTCTTGCCGAGGAAACGGGCCTTGACCTGTTCCAGCGCGTCCGGGTCGGAAATGGCAGCGAAAGCCGCCTTGGCTTCGCTAACGATCTGATCGAGATTGTCCATGGACTAGTACCAACAAAACTACCGATAAACAAAAAAGGAGGCTTGCGCCTCCTTTTTCTTCAAGAGCTTAAGCTCAGGCGCCGAGCTTGGCCTTGGCCTGTGCGGCCAGAGCGGCAAATGCCGGCTGGTCGAAGACGGCCAGATCGGCCAGAACCTTGCGGTCAACTTCGATATTGGCCTTCTTCAGACCGTTCATGAAGGTGCTGTACTTCATGCCCAGCTCACGAGCTGCAGCATTGATACGGGCGATCCACAGGGAACGGAACTGACGCTTGCGCTGACGACGGTCACGATACTGGTACTGACCAGCCTTCATCACCGCCTGCTTGGCGATACGATATACGTTCTTGCGACGACCGC
>JAYREA010000059.1:0-1749 GCA_041909135.1 Azonexus sp.
CGAAAGCCTTCAGGTACTCGACCACTTCGATGTCCTCGCGCTTGATGCGCTGAATATCCACCTGCTCCACGTGCACCAGGCGCAGCAGTTCGCGCACGGGCTTGGGCATGTTGCGGCCGCTCTCGTAGCGGGAACCGCCGCTCTGGGTGACGCCGATCTTGGACCAGAATTGCTGCTGGTTCAGGCCCAGCTTGCGGCGGATTTCGCGGGGGTCGATCTTTTCAACCAGTTTGACGTTGCTCATGGTGTGTTCCTCTCGAATATTGGGGTGTCAATCTGCTCTGGCAGAGCCGTTTCGGCGCCAAATCGCTTGCCGAAGGCCATGTTCTGGGACACCCAAAACATATCACCAAAGTCATAGTACGTAAGTATAGGCCATTCACATATATTTGCAAGTGGCATGAATCAAAAAATCACTAAGGGATTTCACTTAGTTGGCCTAACCGAACACCCTACTGTTAGGCACGCGGTTCAGATAGAATCACGGGTTTTCTTACTCCGCTCAATTGGATAACGAATGGCGCTGATAGTTCAGAAGTACGGCGGCACGTCGGTGGGCTCGACGGAGCGCATCAAGAATGTGGCCAAGCGCGTGGCCCGCTGGAAGGCAATGGGCCACGATGTGGTGGTGGTGCCCTCGGCCATGTCCGGCGAAACCAATCGCCTGATCGGCCTGGCCAAGGAAATCTCCGCCACCCCCTCCCCCCGGGAACTGGATGTGATCGCCTCCACCGGCGAACAGGTGACCATCGGCCTGCTGGCCATGGCCATCCAGGAAGAAGGCCTCAAGGCCAAGAGCTACACCGGCTCCCAGGTGCGCGTGCTGACCGACAGCACCTTCACCAAGGCCCGCATCCTGCAGATCGACGACGAGCGCATGCGCAAGGACCTGGCCGAAGGCAACGTGGTCGTGGTCGCCGGTTTCCAGGGCGCCGATGAGAACGGCAACATCACCACCCTGGGCCGCGGCGGCTCCGATACTTCCGCCGTCGCCCTGGCCGCCGCCCTCAAGGCCGACGAATGCCAGATCTATACCGACGTGGACGGCGTGTACACCACCGACCCCCGCGTCGTGCCGGAAGCCCGCAAGCTGGACACCATCACCTTCGAGGAAATGCTGGAAATGGCCAGCCTCGGCTCCAAGGTGCTGCAGATCCGCTCCGTCGAGTTCGCCGGCAAGTACAAGGTAAAACTGCGCGTCCTCTCCAGCTTCCAGGATGAAGGGGAAGGTACGCTGATCACTGTTGAGGAAGACAAGAACATGGAACAACCGATCATTTCCGGCATCGCCTTCAATCGCGACGAAGCCAAGCTGACCGTGCTGGGCGTGCCTGACCGTCCCGGCATCGCCTACCAGATCCTCGGCCCCATCGCCGACGCCAACATCGACGTGGACATGATCATCCAGAACGTCGGCGTGGACGGCACCACCGACTTCTCCTTCACCGTCAATCGCAGCGAATACACCAAGGCCATGGCCGTGCTGGAGCAGGTCAAGCAGCACGTCGGTGCCCGCGAGATCGTCGGCGACAACAAGACCTGCAAGGTTTCCGCCGTCGGCGTCGGCATGCGCTCCCACCCGGGCGTGGCCAGCCAGATGTTCCGCACCCTGGCCGAGGAAGGCATCAACATCCAGATGATCTCCACCTCCGAGATCAAGATTTCCGTCGTCATCGACGAGAAGTATCTGGAACTGGCCGTGCGCATCCTGCACAAGACCTTCGGTCTGGACCAGGCGTAAACGGCGCC
>JAYREA010000060.1:0-1688 GCA_041909135.1 Azonexus sp.
GGTAGGGCGCAACGCCAGGCAGGGTGTCGGCAAACTCGAGGTTCTCGACATCCTTTTTCGTATACAGCGCCTTGACGGCCAGACCTTCGGGGGTGTTCCAGACCAGGTTATTGACGTCACCGCCCGGCGACTGCTTCGCGGCGGCCTTTTCCCAGGCATCCAGGTTATTGGAATCAAAGAACTTTTCAGACATGACACACCCCTCGCTGATTCGATTTTTTCGGGCTTATGATGCAGAATTCAAAATTCTACGCTTTTGGGCCCAGCTTGACATACCAAGCCCCACATAATACTGTATCCATAATTATGGAAGCAAGTCAGCAAAGCACTGACATTGCCCGCCGAGACCACACCATACAATGAACCGTATCGCACCCACCGCGCTTTACCAGGAAGTCGCCGAACGACTGCGCCAGCGCATCTTCGCGCATGAACTCACACCAGGTACCTGGATCGATGAGCAGAAACTCGCCGAGCAGTATGGCATCTCGCGGACCCCGTTGCGCGAAGCGCTCAAGGTGCTCGCCTCCGAGGGACTGGTCGAGTTGCGGCCGCGCCGTGGTTGCTACGTCACCGAAATATCCCGCCAGGATCTGGACGATATCTTTCCCCTGATGGCCATGCTCGAGGGGCGCTGTGCTGCCGAAGCAGTGAGGAATGCCAAGACTACGGATATTGCCCTTCTGCAGGACATTCACGCCCGGCTCGAAGCAGCTGCCCGCGATGGTCGCATCGATGCCTTTTTTGAAGCCAACCAGGAATTCCACAAGAAAATCCAGGAGCTTTCCGGCAACCGCTGGCTGCTTTCCGTCATTCAGGACCTGCGCAAGGTACTCAAGCTCTCCCGCCTGCATTCGCTGTCCCTCGAAGGCCGCCTGCAGCAGTCGCTGGACGAGCACCGGCTGATCATGTCGGCGCTGGCTGCCAGCGATGCCGGCAAGGCAGAGAAGCTGATGCACGACCACCTCCTGTCGGGCCGCGAAGCCCTGGCCAAGATGGATGCCAAGACGGCCAAGGCCGCCTGACAAGCCTCAGCGCATCTGACTCTCGATATTGGCGAACAACCGGTCGTAGATCGCGACCAGAGCCTCGCGATCGCCGCTGCCCTTGATCCATTTGCGCGAGCGGGCAATCCTGGCGGCCTCCCGCTCCATTTCAGATAGCGACGTTACATTGACTTCCTGCCCGTGCAGGATCGAGGTGGCATCGGCTCTGGCACGCTGCGCCGTGGCGACCAGCCGCATGGACGATTCCATCGACTGGGCACCACTTTCGATGGTCGACACCAGATCACACACCTGATCGGCTGACGATGCCGAATTGGCCAGCTCGCCACTGAATTCCTGTGCTGTCTGGCGCGCCTCAGCCACAGACCCCTGCAGCGCCTGCATTCGACGGGTTGCCGAAGCCATGGACAGGCCGATTGCCGACACGGCATCGGTAATTTCCTCCGCCGAGCGCTGGGCCTGATCGGCCAGCTTGCGGACCTCGTCGGCCACCACGGCAAAACCACGCCCCGCCTCACCGGCCCGTGCCGCCTCGATGGCGGCATTGAGGGCCAACAGGTTGGTCTGCTTGGCAACACCGTCGATCCGCGTGGTCAACGACTGGATATCGCTGGCCTTGGCATTCAGGTCAGCAAGCGCATGGACCCCGCCCTCAGCCGCCTCCTGGGCGCCCCCCAGCGC
>JAYREA010000061.1:0-1661 GCA_041909135.1 Azonexus sp.
AAGGGCTAAGTGATGGAAGGTACCGTATTCGGGTTCAACGAAGAACAGATCGCGGATTTCTTCTCGACCTGGGGTGTCGGTGCCTTCATCCTCTTCATGCTGTTCATCATCGGCGAGATCGCCTGGAAGTCCAAGGCCGGCAAGACGGGCACCTTCGTGCTGTTCTTCGTGCTGGCGTTTGGCATGGTCGGTTTTATCGCCAAGGGAATCATTCAGAAAATCTGGGGTATTTAAATGTCGCAATACGACAATGTTTCGGTGGTCAAGAAAGCCAATGTCTATTTTGATGGCAAGTGCGTGAGCCACACGGTGGTGCTGGCCGACGGCACCAAGAAGACGGTCGGCGTGATCCTGCCGTCCAGCCTGACCTTCAATACCGGTGCGCCGGAAATCATGGAAGGTGTCGGCGGTTCCTGCCGCGTCAAGCTGAAGGGCGAGAGCGAATGGACGACCTACGGTGATGGCCAGTCCTTCAATGTGCCGGGTAACTCCAGCTTCGAGATTGCCTGCGACGAGCCGTATCACTACGTTTGCCACTTCGGCTAAGCCGCCGGTGACCCATCCAGCCCGGCCGTCGTGCCGGGCTTTTGACTTCAGGAGATTCCATGCCCAGTTTTGACTTCACATCCGAAGCCGACATGGTGGCGTTGAAGAACGCCATCGACGTCGCCGCCCGCCAGATCGACAACCGCTATGACTTCAAGGGAACCTCGGCCAAGGTCGAGTTCAACGAGAAGGACAAGGTCATCACCCTGCACGGCGATTCCGATTTTCAGCTCGACCAGATCAAGGACATCCTCTTTCCGGCCATGGAAAAGAAGGAGGTCGAGAGCACCAAGCGCCTCGATCACCAGACGGTGCAGAAAGTCTCCGGCAACAAGGTCAAGCAGGAACTGAAGATCAAGATGGGCATCGAGACCGAACTGGCCAAGAAGCTCGTCAAGATCATCAAGGATGCCAAGCTCAAGGTGCAGGCTTCGATCCAGGGCGATGCGGTGCGCGTCCAGGGTGCCAAGCGTGACGACCTGCAGGATTGCATTGCGCTGATCCGCAAGGAAGTCACCGACTTCCCGATCAAGGCCGGTAACTTCCGCGACTGATTGGCAGCCGATTTTTCGGCACCAGCAGAACGACAAGGGCAGCTACGGCTGCCCTTGGTGTTGGTTCAGCGGGCGAGACCCGCGATCCAGACTGTGTAGAGCTGATCCGATAGCTTGCGCATCGCAGCCACGCGGCTGGCCGCTTCGCCGATCATTTGTTCCGGCGTCTGAATGCTGGGTTGCTTGGCTAGCCCGGTGGTTTCATCGGCCCAGTGAGCGCTCCAGCTGGTGATCATTTCCGGTGTCATTTCGACATGGCATTGCATGCCGAGGTGCGGGCCGAGCGCAAACATCTGGTTGGCGCAATAGGCGTTGGAACACAGGCGGCTGGCGCCGGGCGGGATGCTGAAGGTTTCGCCATGCCAGTGAAAGACGGTGCCGCTACCACCGGCGAAATCGCCTAACCAGTGCCGGGCGGTCGCATCCGCTTCGCCAAAAACCTCGCCCCAGCCGATTTCCTTGACCGGGTTGCGGGTGATCTCGCCACCCATCGCCTTGCTCATCAGCTGGCCGCCCAGGCAGTGGCCAATGACCGGAATGTTCCGGGCTGCCGCCATCCGG
>JAYREA010000062.1:0-1520 GCA_041909135.1 Azonexus sp.
TGAAGCGGGAGTTGGCGTGGGCGGCCTTCTTGCCGGCCTTGCCGTCTTCCGGCGTCCAGTCGTTGCCTTGCCAGTCGATCAGGTGATCCGGCGCCTGCTTGGTCAGGCCTTCCCACCACACGTCGCCGTCGTCGGTCAGTGCGACGTTGGTGAAGATGATGTTTTCCTTCAGGGTGGCCAGGGCGTTGTAGTTGGTCTTTTCCGAGGTGCCCGGGGCGACGCCGAAGAAGCCGGCTTCCGGGTTGATCGCGTAGAAGCGGGTGACACCATCCTTGTCCACGCGCGGCTTGATCCAGGCAATGTCGTCGCCGATGGTGGTGATCTTCCAGCCGTCGAGGGTCTTCGGCGGGATCAGCATGGCGAAGTTGGTCTTGCCGCAGGCCGACGGGAAGGCGGCGGCGACGTAGGACTTTTCGCCTTCCGGCGATTCGACGCCGAGGATGAGCATGTGTTCGGCCAGCCAGCCCTGGTCGCGCGCCATGTTGGAGGCGATGCGCAGGGCGAAGCACTTCTTGCCGAGCAGGGCGTTGCCGCCGTAGCCGGAACCGTAGGACCAGATTTCGCGGGTTTCCGGGTAGTGCACGATGTACTTGACGGTCGGGTTGCACGGCCACTTGGCATCCTGCTGGCCCGGTTCGAGCGGAGCGCCGACGGTGTGGATGCAGGGAACGAATTCGCCATTGGTGCCAAGCACGTCGAACACGGCCTTGCCCATGCGGGTCATGGTCTTCATGTTGACGACGACGTAGGCGGAGTCGGTGATCTCGAAGCCGATGTGGGCGATCGGCGAACCGAGCGGGCCCATCGAGAACGGGATGACGTACATGGTGCGGCCCTTCATGCAGCCCTTGAACAGGCCGTTGAGGGTCTCGCGCATCTTGGCGGGCTCTTCCCAGTTGTTGGTCGGGCCGGCGTCTTCCTTCTTCTCGGAGCAGATGTAGGTGCGGTCTTCGACGCGGGCAACGTCGGACGGGTCGGAGAAAGCCAGGTAGGAGTTCGGGCGCTTCTGCTCGTTCAGCTTGATCAGGGTGCCGGCCTCGACCATTTCGGCGCACAGGCGGTCATACTCTTCCTGGGTGCCGTCAGCCCAATGGATACGGTCGGGCTGGGTCAGGGCGGCGATTTCGGCGACCCATTTCTTCAGGCCTTCATGTTTGACGTAATCAGGCGCGTTCAGCGGTGCGGTCATGGCGATCGGTCTCTCTGTAAGTAACTGAAATAGCTAGGGTTTACGCCAGTCGCCGGGAGCTGCCACCAAGACTTCGAGCGGCTGGAGGCCGTCGGCTGGGAAGCGCATAATTATGCATCAAATTAGGGTAAACATCCACTTGACTGGCCTTGTCATGTGATGTCCTTGGCTGAAAAATTTCATATTTCACGTGTTACCATATCTCGCGATTTGAGATGATGTTTCACGATACAAAACGGAGACAAAAATGGACCCTCGACAGCTACGCGAAGCCGCCCTCTACTATCACCGCCAGCCCAAGCCGGGCAAGATCGCGGTGACCCCGATCAAG